>JALQWG010000003.1 GCA_023260135.1 Candidatus Altimarinota bacterium
CTCATAATCACTCTCAAACACAGGCGGTAATATCATTTATCAAAACAAAATTTCACTTTTTTCTTTCAATTTCGCAAAATCTTTTTGTGGCATCTATATTTTTATCAACTAAATATCAATGATGATCTGTTCCTGTATCAGAAGATTTAAAATAGGTAGAATCCCCGACTATTTTCCATGCAATAGTATCCATTAATCTATTAATGAGAATGGTTCTATTTCTTAAAGTTTTTTTCTCCTGCAGTAAAGACAAACAAGCTGGATTTTCTCGATACATTTTATCCACTCTCCTCATATCTTTGATAAGGATATCGATTTCTCGCTGTCTCGCTTCCATTACTAAAATTAACTCTAAGCATAAGTCTTGTGCAAGCCACCATCATTCATGAACTTTTAGCGTAAGTTTACACTCATGGTCTTCATGAAAATTTGGATTTTCTCAAAATTCTTGATCATAGAAATCAAGGGCATAGGTCGTTACAAATTTATATATTTTTATAAAATTCTCTTCAAATTCTTTATCTAAAAACATGGGATTTAAATTAATTAACTTAAATCATATTAAACTTAACTAAATAATCAACAACCATTTCTGATTGTTGATTTTTTCTTCACTATTCCTTGTCGCGGAAGAGTATCCTCTCTATAAGTGGAGCAATCGAGCGGACTCGCATATTCTCCACTCACTCAGCTCGTCAGATATTGGCAGGGATAGAGTCAGTCACGATGAGTTCATCGAGTTCACCCGCGAGTGCGATATGTGAGTTGCCTGGGAATACTCCATGTGGTGCGAATGCACGAACTGAGCGAGCTCACCTCTCACGGAGCATACGAGCCGCTTCACGCAGAGTACTACCAGTCTGGATGAGATCATCGACGAGGATGACGTCTTTGCCGACAGGGTCTCACTCCTTCAGTGTGATCTCGCGCTTGTCCCCTGCTCCACGCACCTTGATACAGATGAGCTTGTCGACACTCTCGGGGAAGTTCTCCCGGAACCTCTTGGCTGCACCATCATCCGGGAATGCCACTGCAGAACCCTCTGGGATATCGAGAAGTGATGTTGTTGTGTGGAGTTCAGCATTCACATGGAATGCATCGAAGAAGAATCGTTCTGAGAGTGCATGGATATCAAAAGTATGAATCGAAGGCTTGCCACTTCTCGCGGGCGGGAGATGCGAGAGGATATCTGCGACATAGCTCGCTGTCGCTATCTCTCACTTTTTGGATATACGTTCCATAGTACCGACTGGGAAGTATGGGACAATGACTCGTACCTTGTCTGCATAGTAGTCGATGAGTCAGCGTATGAGAGCATATTGTTCGACGTGTGTACCGAGTGATGAGAAGTCACCGATATATGTCACGTCTTGATGCTCTATGTCAGTTTTTACATCATGGACGAAGAAGTTCGGAGTTCAATCAGGAAAGTGATTATAATCGAGTTTTCCCTTTTTGAGTTGTCATGGATGGAGTTCTACGAGTGCATCAACGACATGGTCGAACTCAGGATGTGAGAGAAGTGTTTTCATACTATGTGATAATTAATAACTAAATTCCGAAAATAATCAAATTAATCGTAGTGCAAAATTCAGACAGTGTTGTATTTTGATTCGATGGACTTTCTTGCTCCTTGTTCTCGGAGGAATGGTTCATCGAGGGATATGAGACAGATAAGTGAATGGACTTGACCTCACACCTTTTCTACGAGACTCGCTGCTGCAGCCAGTGTCCCACCTGTTGCGAGGAGATCATCCATGATGGCTACCTTGTCGCCTGGTCGGATAGCGTCGGACTGTATCTCGATAGAGTTATCTCCATACTCGAGTGAGTAGTCGACTCAGACAGTATTGCCTGGGAGTTTTCCCTTCTTGCGTATCATGACGAATGGCTTGCCGAGGATCTCAGCCACACGAGCCCCGAAGATGAATCCACGAGCATCGAGTCCTGTGATGACATCAGCACCATGTGCGTGTCGCGCCATCTCATAGCATGCATATCTGAGTGCCTCTGGATGAGCAAGAAGTGGTGATATGTCACGGAAGAGGATTCCAGGTTTTGGAAAGTCTCTATACTCAGCGATATGATCCCTGAGGTCTATATCCGGGAGATATTCACTGACACGGGAACGGAACTTATCCAGTGAACTCATGACTGCAGAACTGATATCTACACCAGTGAGTAGCACAAGGACAGAGATGACGTGTGCAACAGTATCACGATACTTTTCGAGTGAGACTTTTTCCCTACTATACTGACCTCTGATACTGGCTGTCTCACGACCCCAGAGAGTGATAAGTGCATGGATATCTTTATTTGCCGAGGATGACGGTAGGATCATATCCATATCGCCATAGTCCTCAAATGATACCCCTCAAAACATAGGATGAGGAAAATCATATGCATTCAGCTGAATATATCGACCACTGACTGAGAGGACATTGATGAGGACGTCACGAGATTCTTTTTGTATCTCTTCGAGATTATTTTCCTCGATAGCGACACTGAGTTCGTGAGCTTCTTCGTAGGCCTTGGTGATAGCATCATCGACAGATACATGTGCATCGAGTTCGAGTGCATGCTGAGATGAGATGAGGGATGAGAGTGAGTGGTTCATACATGAGTTGTTAGTAGTAAAGCACGATCACTATAACTCATGTGCAGATAATTATCAGGAATTGTTCTGAATATATAATTTATTTATAATTATAATTTAATTTTTGCTTTTAATTAGATAAAATAATGCTATAATAAATATGTAATTTTTTGTTATACTTATGGAAAAATATATAAAACTCTTCGAGAGACTCGGAATAGGAGAAAAAATATCTCGAGTCTATCTCGACCTCCTCGAACACTGAACATCGAGTATTGCTGATATCACACGACGCACGACACTCCATCGTATCGAGGTCTACCGAGCAATACCATTCCTCGAAGAAGAGAGACTTGTCACGAGCATAGCGAGAGGAAAACGCACACTCTATCGTCCACTCTCGCCAGAACGTATCCATGAACTCATACGAGACTTCGAACGACGCAATGCTCCTATCATGGATGATCTCATGATGAAGTACGAAAAACTCTGAAAAAATATATCTGTCAGCTACCAAGAGTGACCTACATGAGTCAGTAGGGTATTTGATGATATTGTTGAGAGTCTCCCGAGTGGTGCGGTTTTTTATCGTGTGAGTGCAGAGAATGATGTAGAGAGATCCAATACCTATCTCCCAAAAGATTATCGAGAGAAGAGAGATAAAAAATGACTGGAACGCATGGTTATCAGTTCGAGTAAGGCAGCCCTCCCGAAGCAAAAACGACTGGAACGGGATATCGTCGTAATTCCACAGGAATATGATGAATTCAACCAGAATGTGACGATGACCATCTATGGTGATAAGGTTGCATTCATAGACTTCGGAGAAGAGAATTCTATCATTATCGAGAATCCGATGATTGCAGATTTTCAAAAAAAGCTCTTCAAACTCCTCTACAAGAAGCTCAAAAAATAATCCCCATTTCTGGAGATTATTTTACACGACCACCTCCTGCCTCTCCATTCCCTCAACTCAGAATGTTTTCTTAAAGAGTGCTACACGCTCAGGGGAACCCATTGCCTTGCTCGGATTATCCGAGAGCTTCACACATGATACCCACTCATTCCTATCTGGACGCCAGACGACATCAGGCTTCACCACGATAGACATCGAACCGAACGGTCAGAACTTTTCTCGTTCTCTCGGTATGGTTCACTTAGTATTGTTCGAGAGCTCTGTTCCCCAACCATTCGTGAGAGTACCGATTGTACCATGGAATCTATCAGTCACCCTCTGGATGACATCATAGGTGAGTCCATCACTCGGGAGTGCGATTTTTTTCTTGGGGTCGATGTTCCACTTTCTCAGGAATTCCTGATACTCTGGAATCGCAATCATCGGATCCTTGGAGTCGATACGACAACCAGTATGAGCTCGAGCAATATCCTCAGGGGCATGAGCGAAGTAAAACGAAGAACCATATGTATCAGGGAGGAGTATTCCGAGTTCTGGAAAATGTGCCTGCCACTGTCTATCTATCTCATACATCTTCGAGATGATACCTTCTGATGTATCCTCAAAAGCTATAGGAATCATACGGAGCTCGTGTGCATTGGTTCACTTCGGATTCGCATTGCCCATCTCCATAGATATCATCACATTGGATGTGCCGAGGTATTGACCAGGGAGGGATCATGCGAGAATAGCATTCACCTGTCTGTGGATATCTGTACTTGCCGCTCTGCGCGTGCCGAATTCTGAAAAAGTTATTCGAGAATCAGAACGAACATTTTCGATATTATCATAGAGCCTATTATACATACGAGTCATCACACCATTCCACTCGATGGGGCTGAGCTCAGCCTTTTTTGCATAGTGATAGAGGTAGAGACTATTTACTATCTTGAGTGCGTATATCTCCCAGAGCATCGACTCCGCCCATGTCCCCTCGAACTCAAGAGTATATCCACCATGCCCATCTGATTCCAGATGGTATTCTGGGAGCTGGAACCCAGATAAAAATCCAAGTGTCTCTTCTCTGAGCATAGCTCGATTCCCTACTTGCATACCACGCATATATGAGAGTCATGCCTGACTCACTCACTTGATGGCACGAGTTGCATCGAGTTGCTCACGGATAGCTGATTCTGGTATGATATCTGCGATACGGACATCCTTGTTGCGGATAGTCATCTTCCACCTGACTCGCATGTCGCGATATTCCGAATGCGCGAGGATAAAATCCAGCATCAGAAACTTGTAGACATCAGTATTGAGGAGGTTATCCACCTCTGCTTCATCACGAGCAGCAGCAAAAGAATTCGAGAGTGTGTATGGGAGAGTATTTTTCATATGAGGTACTTTAGATTTTAATTTATTCACTTATTTTTTAGGAAATTTTTACTCACATATTTGCGAGTTCACGGAGCTTATCTTCTCCACTTGAGAGACCTGGAGCATTCACAGCGGCAATTCCGGAACGGAGTACTTCTACTTCGAATCAGAGTTCTTTTGCGCTCTTTGCAGTAGCATATACACAAAAGTCTGTTGCAAGCCCTACTATCCTGAGTACAGAGACATTCGCATCTCGAAGTATCTGCTCGAGACTACTGGCACCTGATCCTACCTCAAAACCACTTTGTGGATCCCCCGAGAGCCTGTCCACTCACTCGAATCCCGAATATCCATCATCACTATTCTTGAATCACTTGTATATCTCCACATCTATCATACTCTTATCGATTCCTTCCACATATTCAGCCCCTGGAGTCCCAGCAATACAGTGTACTGGCCAGATTGCACCACCATCACGCTGGAAGTGAATCGTCTTCTCTGGATGCCAATCACGAGTAGCAACGATGAGTCCAGACTGAGTACGTGTGAGATTCATCTGTGATTGGATCTGAGGAGCAAGTGCTCGTGCCCCAGTTACTGCAAGTGATCCACCTTCTGCAAAGTCGTTTTGATAGTCGACTACTATAAGTGCTTCTCTGTTCATATATAGAAAGTTAATAATATAAAGGTGTAATTATTACACTTATTATGGTGAAAATTTTTAAGCCATCTTTTGGCCTTTCTTTTATTAAGTGTTATATTTACACTTGTAATATATTGAGAAAATTATTCATGTCAAAACTTTTTAAAAAAATTCCCGAATATTCGGGAATTTTGATTATCTGCGAGCGCCTGTTGTATTCTCTGCATGACTTCTCTGTCCGAGCTTGTGCATGGCAGTATACTTGAGGAGTTCGTATTCGAGTTCGATGAGCCTCTTAGGATCGATTGCTGCACCATTTTCTTCACGGTACTGCTTCATCATCTTCTCTGCTTCTTGCTTCTGTGACTCGATATAGTTGAGGTCTGTGAGATGATCAGCATCCTGGATAACATCAGCAACAATAGTACAACTCTCTGGAGCAATATTGAGAATACCTCCTCCTGTAGCATACTCTGTAGTATGCACCTTGTGTCCTACATAGTACTCAGTATGGAGTACTCCTGGTCGTATAGCTGAGAGAAGTGGCTCATGTCCAGGAAGGACAGTTACTTCACCGTCTTCTGTCATGATAGTGATACGAGCGAATGCATCGGCTGAGAGGATATTACCCGATGCGGAAGTGATTTGGAGTTTCATAATTCAAATAGAGGGGAAAAGTTACAATTTTCAATTCAACTGCAAAACTAAAAGGAAATAGATTATTTTGCTGTACCCTCTTTTTCAAATACTGATACAACTTCATCGATAGAACCCTTATACATGAAGAATCTCTCAGGAATATGATCGAGATCACCATCGATAATCATCTTGAATCCACGAACTGTGTCATCACGCTTCGCGTATACACCAGGAGTACCAGTGAATTGCTCAGCAACGAAGAATGGCTGAGAGAAGAATCTCTGGATCTTACGTGCACGAGCTACAGTGAGCTTGTCATCTTCTGAGAGCTCATCCATACCGAGGATGGCGATGATATCCTGGAGTTCCTTGTAACGCTGGAGAATCTTCTGACATGCACGAGCAGTATTATAGTGCTCCTCACCAACGATAGCAGGCGTGAGTACTGTAGAAGTCGAATCAAGTGGATCTACCGCAGGATAGATACCGAGCTCAGCGATAGAACGATTGAGAACCACTGTTGAGTCAAGGTGGGCAAATGTATTGGCTGGAGCAGGATCTGTGAGGTCATCCGCTGGTACGTATACCGCCTGAACGGATGTAATAGAACCATTTTTTGTTGAAGCAATACGCTCCTGGAGAGTACCCATATCTGTCGCGAGAGTTGGTTGGTACCCTACTGCAGATGGTATACGTCCGAGGAGGGCAGATATCTCAGAACCAGCCTGTGTAAAGCGGAAAATATTGTCTACGAAGAGGAGGACATCACGCTTCTCGACATCACGGAAATACTCAGCCATCGTGAGTCCTGTGAGGGCAACACGAGCACGAGGTCCTGGAGCTTCGTTCATTTGTCCGAAGACCATGGCAGTCTTGTCGATAACACCAGAGTCCTTCATCTCATGATAGAGATCATTACCCTCACGAGTACGCTCACCAACTCCGGCAACCACAGAGTATCCTCCGTGCTCACTCGCGATGTTGTGGATGAGCTCCTGCATGATCACAGTTTTCCCCACTCCGGCACCACCGAATAGACCTACTTTACCACCCTTGAGCATCGGAGCAATGAGATCAACTACCTTGATACCCGTCTCAAAAATCTCAGTCTTCGTAGAGAGCTCTTCGTATGTTGGAGACTTGCGGTGAATTGGGTCTTTTCTCTCTGATTTTGGAGCATCCATCTCATCGATAGGATCACCGAGTACGTTGAACATACGACCGAGGACAGCCTCACCTACAGGTACAGATATAGGAGCACCTGTTGCAACTGCCGTGAGTCCACGCTTCACTCCATCTACAGGGTTCATCGCAATAGTACGGACTACACCGTCACCGAGCTGTTGTTGTACTTCGAGTACGAGCTTGTGTGGAGCGCCTTCTACCTCGAGTGCTTCGTAGATCTGAGGGATATATCCGTCCGCGAATTCTACATCGATAACCACACCGATGATTTTTGTGATGATACCTGTATGAGTCATAAGAAAAGAATTATGAATTGTAAATTATAAATTCTCGCACTCTGCACTATGCGCTAAATTTCCCGCGGATTATAGAGAAAAAGGCGGGAAAATCAAATAAAAATACAATTATACAGCACAACATAACACAATAATAATTTGTTTTATTATAATTATATGTTATAATACTAAAGTTAATTACTTAATATACCATCATATGAATAATTCTCAAGACATAGTTAGCACACCAAAAGATGCAATGAGAGAGACTTACCGTCTAAGAATGCGTCAAATACGGTGATGAAAAAATGATATTGATCATTGACCAGATGATGTGATATCAGGTGTTGCCTCTATGGTTCAACAAATTATAGTAAAACTATCACAGGAATCCATGAGTAGAAGGCGTGAGATGCGACAATCTAAAAAACCTATCAACACTATTCACTAGTCATTCTCTCGAGTATCACTGCAGTTGCCACTCCAGCATTCAATGACTCAGCGAGTCATGTGCGAGGAATAGTTATCTTATCTGTTATATATTTTTCTAGATTCTCACGAATACCATGCGATTCACTTCCGATGACGAGATATCATCATGAGGGGGTGAATTTTTTTGTTCGGATAGATTCCCCTTCGAGATAAGCTCAGTAGACTTTTGGCTTCGGGAGCGCTTCTGTCATTTCGAGCGAAACGGAGTGGAGTCGAGAAATCTTGCTCTGTTTTTTCCCGGGCAGGATTTCTCCGTTCTGCTCGTACCTCGCTCCAGTCGAAATGACAGAAGCCAGGTACTTCTCTAAATCCTGATATTCTACACGTATACGAGTCCACGATCCCATAGTTGCCATTATAGTTTTTGGATTGTAGACATCCACCGTATCGAGTGATGCGATGATATGACCTACCCCATACCAATCCGCGATACGGATGATAGTTCCGAGATTGCCTGGATCATTGATACCATCGAGGATGAGGGTGAGGTTTTTTTGTCATTCCGAGGCACGAGGAATCTGTTCCTTTTTCTCCACACATTCAGAGCATATCCTTCCTTCGTCAGGATGACAAAAATGAGATAATATATTCACGATAAGAAGTCCATCTCGATTCGAGCTCAGAGCTGATATACGTTCGAGTTCTTTTTCAGATACTATCTCATATGAAAAATTCACTGATTCAGGAATGATAAATTTTGGAGTAAAAAATCACTCTACAATCTCATATTCTGATGCAATACACTCCATAATCCCCTTCCGTCACTCCACGAGAAAAAGTCCAGCCTCATGTCGACCAGATTTTTCATGGAGATTTTTGATAAATTGAATTTTATTTTTTGTAAGCATGCTAGCGAATACGAGTGAATGAAGTATAGTGATTATCAGTAAAGTAGAACTCTCATCGCTTCCCTTCTATGATACGTCGTGCACCCCTATCTGATTCTCATGGAGTTTTTACTGTCCATTCACTATAATAATTTTGGTCTTTTTGTACAGGGAGAAGCTTCTCTCGATTCATAAAAACTGCACCATCCTTGTTATAGAGTGGAGCATCTTTTTCTATACGTTCCAGTGTTTTTTGTACTTCTCTATCATCGAGTATCTGTTGTACTCGAGACTGAACTTGCTCTGTCACTCAGGATGCACTCAGCATTCAGGATTGGGTAGTTGTTTTTGCGTCCTCTTGCCCCCCACTTAGCATAAAAAAAGAGAGCCCAATAAAACAGAGAACAATGAGGAGAAAAATTCAGATGAACTTGAGAATATTTTTCATAAATACTATTTTCAATCTCAACTCTATGACTATGCACTATGGCTATGCACTTTTACACCCTCGTCCATCGCTACATTTGAGAGTCTATCTGCCTCTGTATTGTCCTCACGATAGACATGTGTAAAGGTAATCACCCCTCACCAATGAGAGATACTTTCATGGATTTGCAACCAGATTTTTTTGAGTTCCGGATTTTTTACCTTGTAGTTCCCAGAGAGTTGCTCGATCATGAGCTTGGAGTCTGCACGGAGCTCTATCTCAGTCGCACCGAGTTCGATGGCGCGAGTGATACCGAGATATCAGGCAGTATACTCTGCGATGTTGTTGGTGGCGATGCCGAGATACTTGAACCTGCGCTCAGTGATACTCCCATCGAGAGAACTTATAAAAACCCCGCATCCAGCAGGACCAGGGTTTCATCTAGAACCTCCATCTGTGTAGACTATGTATTTCATATTATTTATCGAGTGACTCGAGCCGGAGAAAATGCGGCGTAAGGTAGTAGATGAATTTGAGTGTTCCAGGTTTTACATTTTTCCACTCAGTATCCTCTGGAAGTGAGAGGACTATAACGGATCATTTTTTCATCGATGGAACTGGCTCATTGGCGAGGTATGATGCAAACTCTGAGAGATCATTGTTATGTCCAACTATCATGAGGATATTGGAATTGTGTCGAGCCTTGCGCACAACGTCAAAATGCACCTTCATAGCATCACGAGGTCAGACAATATCTTCGTTGTAGAGCGCCTTGTTGAATGTGAGGGTATGATTGTGGAACTTCTTGGCGATAGACTCTGCTGTCATACGTGTACGAGCAGCGGGAGATGCGACTATCTGATCAGGCTTGACTCCGATGAGGCGGAGATAGTTGGCAACTATCTGATTCGATTGTTCCCCTTCTTCGGTGAGTGGCCTATCATAGTCAGCACCAGTCCATTCCTCACGCTCTACTGCACGAGCATGACGCACGAGGATGATTTGTTTTTTCTTGGTATTGTGAAACATAATGTTCTATTATATAAAAAATCCCCTTCTGTAAAGGAAAGGGATTCGTTTTAGCTTGCATTTATGATTTACAATTTATAATTCATATAATTAGGCATCCTTCATACTCTCTACACCAGATACAATCTCAGAGACTTCCTTGGTAATCGCTGATTGGCGAGTCTTGTTATAGACGAGAGTGAGTCCTGCGGCTTTTTTATTCGCAGAGTCCTTTGCATTTTTCATAGCAACCATACGAGCAGCATGCTCTGACGCCTTCGCCTCGAGAAGTGTCTCATGGAGTACAGCATCGAGTATCATCGGGATAGTATAGTCTACTATCATCTCTGGAGATGGCTCGATAGTCACATCGCCTGTTCATTCTTCGAGGGTGTATTTTTCTTTTCCTGATACGCGAGTGAGAAAATCCTGTATATCCGCACGATTGATAGGAAAGAGTGTTTTTACTGTCGGGAGTTGAGTAATCGCTGACACGTAGTGATTGTAGACAACTACAACCTTGGAATATGTTCCCTTCTTCCATGCGTCGACGACGAATCGTACGATACGGCGAGACTCTGCGGGAGTGAGAGGATCCTTCATCTCATCAGAAAAATCTGCAACGAGATTCTGTCCTGTACGGAGGATGAAGTCACGTGCACGTTTCCCTATAGTAATATAGTCATACTCACGAGTGTATGGAGTATCAGAGTCATCACGGATATACTCAGTCGCTTTTTTAAATGCATTGACATTGTATCCGCCACAGAGCCCCTTATGAGAAGCAACGAGGATGATGAGTTCTTTTTTTGTACCCGATGGAGTATCAGAAAATACACGAAAAGCATCATCACTCTGTCCGATACGAGCGAGGATAGAGAGAGTCGCGAGTGCAAATGGACGAAGCCCAAGAACGCTGTCCTGAGACTTTTTCATCTTCACGGTCGAGATGAGTTCCATCGCCTTCGTGATCTTACCAGTATTTTTTACTGACTTGATACGGGTTTTGATTTCTTTTTGGTTTGGCATAGGTTGAGAATTTAGTACTTAGGGTTTAGGATTTAGATCAAAGACCGAGAGATTGTATTTCCAAGTTCCAAGATCTAGGACCTAAGTTCTTTTATTTCTTGCTCGTAAAAAGTCCAGCGAAGTTCTCGAGGAATGCAGACAATGAAGCCTTGGTCTCATCGGAGAAGTCACCCTTCTCACGGATTGCTGCGAGGATCTTCTCTTCACGATCGAGTGCGAGATAGAGATCATGCTCGTAGTGTCCGATATCCTTTGGATCTACCTTATCGAGGTATCCAGCATTACCCGCGAAGATGATACATACCTGTTTCTCAAATGGTACTGGAGCATAGACACCCTGCTTAAGGATCTCTACCATACGCTTACCACGCTCGAGTTGCTTTTTGGTATCTGCATCGAGGTCTGATGCGAACTGAGCAAATGCCTCGAGTTCACGATACTGGGCAAGTGAGAGCTTGAGTGTACCTGCATTTTTCTTCATCGCCTTGGTCTGAGCAGAACCACCTACACGTGATACAGAGAGACCAACGTTGATCGCTGGTTTCACACCAGAGTTGAATAATCCTGACTCAAGAAATATCTGACCGTCAGTGATAGAGATCACATTGGTTGGAACGTATGCTGATACATCACCACCCTGAGTCTCGATGATAGGAAGTGCTGTCATAGAACCTGCACCGAGCTCATCAGAGAGCTTCGCTGCACGCTCGAGGAGACGAGAATGGAGGTAGAATACATCACCAGGATACGCTTCGCGTCCAGGTGGACGGCGGAGGAGGAGTGACATCTCGCGGTATGCATTCGCATGCTTGGTGAGATCATCGTAGATGATGAGTGCGTGTTCACCCTTGAACATGAAGTACTCACCCATCGCAGCACCTGCATATGGAGCGAGCCACTGCATCGCAGCTGGAGCTGATGCACCTGCCGATACGATGATAGTATAGTCGAGTGCTCCTGCCTTTTTGAGTTCCTCGGCAATTGCAACCACCTTAGAATCTTTTTGTCCGATAGCAACATAGATACACTTCACACCATTCCCCTTCTGATTGAGGATGGTATCGATAGCAATCTGTGTCTTACCAGTCTGACGATCACCGATGATGAGCTCACGCTGACCACGTCCGATAGGTACAAGTGCATCGATAGCCTTGAGACCAGTAGCGAGTGGTTCATGAACTGACTTACGACTCATTACTCCTGTTGCTACATTTTCAGCTGGACGGAATTGTTTTGTCTTGATGTCTCCCTTACCATCGATAGGATTACCGAGTGCATCGACAACACGTCCGAGGAGTTCCTCACCTACTGGGATCTCGAGGATCTTCCCTGTTGCACGGGCAATCATACCCTCATGAATAGAGTTAAATCCTGAGAGGATAACCACACCAACTGAATGTTCTTCGAGGTTCATGGCAACACCCTGTGCTCCTGACTCGAATGAGACCACTTCATTGTAGGCAACATCTTTGAGTCCGACAACCTTGGCGATACCATCACCGAGATAGACGACGGTTCCAGAGCTCACGCGCTCAGGTGAAAAATCTGCAGAATCAATCTTTTTTTCGATCTCCTTGATGAGTGAGTCGACTGCTTGTACTGGAGAGTAAGACATAGGAAAGAAAATTATTAATTATAAATTATTAATTATAAATTATGGAAAGTTTGTTTTTGGTAATTCACCATTCACAATTTACAATTTATAATTGTTTGAGTGTATTTTCGATATTTTTAAATGTAACATCCACCATATCATCACCAGAAAATATGCGAGCGCCACTCACGAGAGATGAATTCTTCGTGATCTTGATATCTGCTGGAGTAACTTTTATACCGAAGTGTTTCTCAAAAGCGGCAATAATATACGACTCTGCAAGAGTTGCATCCATAGTAGCATCGTATTCCGCTCGATAGTTTTTTGTACTATCTGCAAAAAAATACGTACTCGCACGTCCACCCATCTCCTTGAGCATCTTTTTGTATTGCTTGAGTGATGAGAGAACTTTTGGGAGTTCGTCTTTTGAGTATGAAGAGAGTGACACAGACATGTGAGAATGAAAAATTAACAATTAAAAATTAACAATTAATGTTAGAATTTTACCTCACCAGACTGTGCTTCGAGGAATTCACGATGAGACGTAGAGTCACCAAATATCTTGGCATTGAGAGCAAGAGCCACGTCGATAACACGCTTTTTCATCTCACCTTCCATCTCCTTGCGTTCTGAGGCAATATCTGCAAAACCCTTTGAACGAGTGAGTTCAGCATCCTTGTTCGCACGAGCAACTATCTCAGCACCTTCCTTGCGAGAGTTCTCGACAATCTCAGCCGCAATAATACGTGCGTCTACCTTTGCTTGGTCGACGAGATTGGCTGCCTGATTGTGTGCCTCTTCGAGGATATGAGTTTGTTTTGCGAGCTTCTCTTCGAGATCCTTACGCTTAGCTGCCTCTTCATCGAGGAACTTCATGTACGGCTTGAAGAAAAAACGAGACAATACAAACGCCACGATAGCGAAGTTGATAGTCTGGATAATGAGTGAATTCAGGTCAATAAGTGTGTCCATAATAGTGGAGAAAAGTTAAAGTGCATAGGCATAGACATAGATTGGACTTCTTTATAAAAATATTCCTTTCTATGACTATGCACTAAGCCTATGTCTAGTTATTTTAAGAAGAGTGAAGCAAACGCGAGAAGTCCTGGAACCTCACAGAGAGCGATAGCTGTAAGCATCTTTGCATTGATATCTCCAGAAGCTGATGGATTGCGTCCGATAGCATTCATAGCACCCATACCAATGAGACCAATACCAAGTCCTGAACCGATTACACCGAGAAGAGCGAGTCCTTCCATATATATAAAAAGTGAAGAATAAAATAAAAAGTAGTTGAATTCCCATCTCCCTTGCCCGTCGGTTAGCGACGATCCGGGGTGGAGTTGAGGAAATACTTTTTCCTGAAGAACAGGCTACAGACTTCCTGAGAAATCTGTGAGTCTAATATTCAAGTAATTAGTGGTGACCCTTTTCTGGAATCGACTCTCGTATATAGAGTGATGAGAGTGTCATGAAGATGAACGCTTGGAGGAATGCAACGAGGAGCTCGAAGAACCAGAATGGAAGTGCTAGTATCTGGAAGAATCCTGAGTCAAATGCTGGTATCTGGTTTCCTATATAGACGACAACTGCAATGAGTATGGCACCAACGAGGATATTAAGAAAGAGACGCATCGAGAGCGAACCAATACGGATGAATTCTCCGATGAAGTGGAGCCATCCTACGAAGACTGATACAACTTTTTCTGCTGTAGTATCTCCATGATAGTTGAAGAGGTAGTGTCCGAGGTGACGAACAGGTCACTTCAGGTAGAATGCCGTGAGCTGTGCTACGAGGATAACTGTTGTCGAGAATACGAGTGTTGTCGAGAGATCTGAGTAGATAGGACGTACATAGTGCCCGAGCCATTCATGATACGATATGAGGACGAACCAGTCTAGTATGAGTCCGAAGAGGTTTCCTGCGAATATGACGACCATGAGTCCTCCGAGGAGCCACATATATCTGTGTGCCATACCCTTGTCTCCGAGGAGTCCAGTTGCGTATGCGAGAATACGGTTTACGATATCGAGGCCGAATGCCTTGACCCTAGGGAGTTTATCCGTACGAATAGCAGTATAGAGGATAGCCAC
Source organism: Candidatus Altimarinota bacterium (assembly GCA_023260135.1). Classification (GTDB taxonomy): domain Bacteria; phylum Patescibacteriota; class Gracilibacteria; order BD1-5; family UBA2023; genus JABFSX01. The sequence goes on from JALQWG010000003.1 coordinate 15,085, forward strand.
GAGGATAAAAAGTACTGCCATGAAAATCCACGTAGAAAATACAGTGGTAGTGATATGGAGACCAAAAATATCCCATCCCTCGATAATATCACCCTTGGGTGCGAGGATATGTGGACCTGATTTTTCTGCCGTATGTGCAGTAGCTGTCGCTACATCGTGTGCGGCTGTAGATGCGATCTCGTGTGTTACTTCTGGGGTATTACTCATAAGTTCGGAGAGTGAAAACGCGGAGAGTATATAAAAAGGAGGAAAAAATGCAAGTGGAAGAGTGAGGAAAAGAAAAATCCCCAGGAAATTGGGGATTTTTATGAAGCAAATTGTATATCTATTCAGAGGGATTGGAGAGATTTTCTAAATAAACTATCTACTAGTTCTGATTTTTTTGCATATTCTACCAGTGAATATACCCCCTCATCATAGTGAGTTTTCGGGAGATTATCATTTGATCAGTGTTGGAGAATAAAAAGTCAATCAAGAATTTCCTTTCTCTCTGTTGGTGTTTTTTGATAAAAAAGATTCTTGAGCTTTTCTGTTGGATTTCATGTATCATCTATGAGTCCATCCTTTTTATATTGTTCCTGTATCTCCTCTGGAGAGTCTTCTCACATAGCATATGCAACACCTCCTGCTAGTCATGCGAGTGCAACTCCAGCAATTGCAAGACGTCATTTTTTTGGCATCTTTGCGGCAATACTCGCAACTCACTTGGCGAACTCAGGGCGTAGTGCGGGACGAGTTGCAAGTGCAGCAATATTTTGTCCTCATCGGATAACCTGACCAAATCCACGAGCAATATCATGCATATAGGTAAGTTTCGAGAGTCACTTCACAGCGAGCTTAGAATCCATATTATATACACCAGCACCAATCTGTCCAAATCAAGTCCATAATCGCGTTACTTCATATACAAATACACCACCTACAACTCCAGTCAGTGCCATATCAGAAAACTCTGGCATCTCACCATCAGCAATCATCTTCCCAAAATTCACAGTCTTATCTCGAATAATTCCCCATGTTCCATATGCTGGAATTACTGCAGTCTTGAGTACATCCATAATACTATCTCCAGTAACTCAATCTTTTTTGTCTCGTGCATCCCATGCAACAGATCCAAGGCTGATAGCAAGTGAAGCCGCAGGTATGACTTCAGAGAGCGCCCTAATGCCCCCAGGGATTGTTGAGAGAAATGCCCGGAATTTTGATATATCATCCATATTTTCCATATGAAGGATAACGGTATCACCACTGCGTGCGAGTTTGAGTGACTCATAAGAAAGCTTGAGACGCTTTAGTTTTTCACTCATGGTTCATATATCACCTACAAGAGACTGTTGCCATTTTTTTACGCTATCTATCTGTTCGAGATATTTGAGTGCTTCACCCGTACGTCCACCACCATATTTAGCTATCTCTCTCTTGAGAGCATCTGCGATACCTGCAGTACTTGATGGTCACTTGATAAGGTTTTTTATTGCTTCACGGAAACCATTTTCATTATTCAGACTGGCTTTTAGTGCCTGTGTGTTAATATGTTTCAATTCAGGATTCTTCGATACAAGATCGTCTAGAGTATCTATTATTTTCTGGTGATTGAGTTTCCCATTTGTTGTATTCTTCGCTACAGTATCCATCACGAGAGCATTGGCACGGAGATCCTTGATCCCGCCGAGCATATGAGAAAACGCTCATACCTTATCAGTATATGTAGCTCAGCGACCGAGAATATTCTCGATTCTTCCGAACTCTGATGCAAGTGTATCATATTCCTTGAGATATGAGAGCCTGGAGAGATGCTTGAGTCCATCAACACCAGTTGTTGTATCTGTGAGCATGATACCTCCAGCAACTGCTCAACCAAGGATAGTGCCAATCGTACGGAATAGTACACTATTCACCCCATAGAGCTGAATACGTGCCATATCTAATGCATGACTGTCACCTTCTTGAGTCTTTTTCTCCAGCATAGAACCAAAATTCTCCAAGGTAATTCCAGTGACTGGCAAACCAAGTCAATCGAATGTGAGTTTTATCAGGTTTCCAGCAGGATTTAGAACAACATGCTGAGTGATGGCCCAAAAAGGTATAATTCCTGAGAAAGATAACTCCCACATAACCTTTGCAGGATACGTCCCAGCAGTACTGATAATCGCATCAAAAAGCTCTCCAATCTGTATCTCCCCCTTGTTAAATCTCTCGTGTACCTTAATAATTGACTCTGTATTGAGAGAGTTGTTGAGAATATCATAGAGTTTTTTCATCTGGGGCTCAGAGAGTTTTTCTCATCCAAAATACGTCTTTGATATCTTTTCACCGAGACTTCCTGATATTTTTTCTATGAATTCTTTTCTTCATTCCGGTGTTTCTAGTCATTTTGTCGCACTTTTTACAGTATCAACCACTCTAGTATCTTTTTTTGGTTCTTCCTCCTTCTTGGTATCTCATAATGAGCTAATACTTCCGAATCCAAATATGCTCTTAAAAAGATCCTTCAAGCTCTTAAAAAGATCAGAAAGTCCTGACATTTTATAAAATGAGGAAATAGTATTTTTTAATCCATCTATCACTCCGGATATACCTTTTGAGGCTCAGGATACTGACTTTGTGAGATCCTGAACTCATTTGGTTGCGTCATTGATGCTCGTTGCTCATGCTATAGCTCATACAGCAGCCACAGCTTCTTTTCCGTGTGCGAGTCACTCAGTTTTGAGCTTTTCTGTTGCTACCTTTACAGCATCTGCAGATTGCTCGAGAGCCTCAGTGGCAAGGAGCTTTTTCCCATCTGCACCGAGTTCACGAGCCTTGTCTGCAGCCTCAGCCATATCGATACTTGCGAGCTTTTCCTTGAGTATTCGTGCCTTTTCAAGCGGATCTTCTTGTCCCTTCATAGCGCTCGAGAGATCATCGAGACTCTTGTCAAAAAGCCTCAAGATACGAGAATCATCTGGAATCTGGTCGAGAGCCATTCACCATCGTTTTGCGAGGGCTTCACGTGCCTTCTCTAGATTCTCAGGAGATATTACTTCTGGAGTATGTGTGAGTATTTCAGGGGATTTAGGGGACATAGATTATGTGTTTTTAAAATGGCTTTGCTTGTATACGGTCAGAAACCCAATCCTTGACATCAAGTGCTCCTTCTTTTATTGGATCAATTTCCATCAAGACTACTCCAAGCCATCAGAGAAGTATCATTTCATAGTAATTCTGAGCCATCTTTTCAGGATTATTTGCGTCTTCATTTGGTACTGCAAAGTAATCAAGTGCTGTGATACCTCAAGCAAATATAACATTCTTACCAATAGCAGAGATAAATCACTGTCCATCTTTTCTCTCCCCAGTGATAGTTAAATTTATAACATTTCTCACTGGATGCTTCCAGTGTTCTACAAAATTCTTTCAGTATGTTGACACTTTTCATCCCCATCATCCCATCGGATTTACGAGAGAGAGAAGTGCTCCAGGATTATTTCCTGTCACCATTCGGAATATTGGTCATACAGATTGATCTGCAACCCATTTTACTGGCTTTCAGAGTTTATGTGCTATCTTTTCGAGCCATTCAGCAGAAAAAGACTCTCACATTTTTTTTGTCGAATTTGTAACAGATTCCATTGCCTTCTTAGCTATACTAGGAGAAGCTGCCTGCGCAATCACTGCCTCTGTATTTTTAATAGTTGCCTCAGGGGCTTTAGCTTCAATTGGTTTTTCTGGTGCTTTCTGTACAGGAGCTTCTGATTCTGTTGGTTTATGAGCCTCAGCATTCTGAGTTTTTTCTTTTGCTTTTTTCTCAGTAGGAGCCTTTGATTCTACTTTTTGTTCTGCCTGCCTAATCTTTAATGCCTTCTCTGCTTGAAACTTCTCAAACTCCTCTTTAGTAAATCTTTCTCCATTTTTTCATAAAAATGCTTCTTGTTTAGAGCTCCAACGATATTCTTTGCCATCAACAATATATCGATCAGTATAAGTTGCACCTTCTTTTGCTTTTACTTCAACTTTCTGAACTTCAATCTCTCCATTTGGCTTCTTTGATGCAGTAATTCTGCCAGCACCCTTGAGGAGCGCTGCCATGAGCATAGCCTGAGCCATCTGCTCGAGTGTCCAGTTATCACGATGATCGAAGAATACTGAGCCGATAACTGCACTTGTACCAAATATAGCAGTACCCTCTATAGCAACTTGTCCAGTAAATGGAAGTATATTTTTTGCAAATCCTGCTCATTCCTTGAATTGAATAGCTGTACCAAGCTTTCCTGCTGTGATAAGTTTTCCTATAGCACTCATGGCTCACATCATACCAATCGACTGTGCATACCCCTCAAGTGAATGCATAGAGGTAAAGTCGCCATTCTCAATATAACTACGAGTTGTAGCAGCACCTGCCTCGAATCCAGCACCAGATCCAAGAATTCGAGCAGATGTAGTTAGTGCTTTTCTTGTTTTAGATGCAGCATTATATGCTTCGAGGGCTTTGGCTCCACGGTAAGCATTGCGACCAAGCATAGCAGCATTGATAGCTGCAGTAGCAGCACCTGCCGTAATAACACCAGCAGCTATAGCAATAGCCTCCATAGCAATCATTCATCCGATTTCTTTTGATACATCCCAAGACTTATCTGACATTCCGAGTGTAGTTGCACCCATAATACTCTGCGCAAGAAGGAGTTCTCATTGTAAATCTTTATTATAGAGCTTTTGATACATTATCTCTCGCTTTGCAAGAGCAAGAACAGTAAGTTGTTCATTATTTTTACGCGCTAAATCCTCATCTACTTTTACACCAGGGTTTTGTGCCTGAAACTGAGCGAGATACTCTTTATAGTTTTTATTCCAGTTCCCTGCAGCATCAAGATAGGCCTTGCGTATAGTCTTCTCAACTGACTGACGTCATGATACTGAGAGTCCAGCAGCCGAGAGGTCACCATTCTTTAGGATTTCTTCATCTTTTGGAAATGCAAAATACGAGCTATTTTTCTCCATAATCTTTGCAAGAACCAAATCTGATTGTCAGAGCTCTTCACGTATAAAATTAAATATTGCAAGCCTGCGAGCAGTATCATCCTGTATTCTAAAAGCATCGTTCACTTTTTTGAGATCAGTGTCAGAAAAAGTTCTCCAGAAATTACCAAACATTCCACCTGTGATAGTTGTTACATCAAGAACCTTTTTTCACATCTGAATATCCTCGTGTGCAAATAGTCCCTGAATCTGTTTTACTGCCAACTCATACTTCTCCTTTTCATTAGGATTTGCAGAGATATAGGCGTCCAGAAGAAGTGTAAAATCTTCAACTATTTGTACTGATTTCTTGAGATTCTCTGGTGCATTTTTCGGAAGATTGAGATTCAAAAGAAGTTCAGATACCTCAACTCGACGAGTATTACCCTTTGGTCCTGTAAGATAATATGCTCCATCTTTGAATATAATCTTCTGTTGAATAGTTAAAATCTCTGGAACATTCTCAGGTGTTGACTGAGCAGTTGACTGAGTTGCTGGAGTTGTTGCAATCTGAGGCTTAGTTGCTGGTATAATTGCTGGTTTACTAGATTGTTTTTTTGATGGAATTACTTCTTCTCCTGGCTTTAGACTATCTTGTGGTGCAGGATCTTGTTTTGGTGCCTGTGGCTTGGCCGCATCAAGATCTTGTTTTGCCTTGTCAGTAACATTTGCATGATCGAGGAGGAATACTGCAGCCAGATGTGGCCACTCATTGACTGTCTGTCCACGAGAGAGCATTGTGCGAGTCTCATTGATAATGGTATTTTTATCAAAAAGTGTTATATTATCAGCAAAATACTGCTCACACTGAGTTTTTACAGAAGAATAATCTTTTCACTTTATACGATTCTCTATTTGTGAGAGTTCATATTCCTTTTGTTTGATAGCGTAGTCGGATACCCTGTCATCATTTGGATTAGATTCTTTGAGTTTCTTCATCATGGCAATATCTGCTTCTAGGGATTTCTTATCAGCAAAGAGTTGCATGTTGAACTTGTTTTCCGTGATAGCACGAGTTGTATGTTCGAGTGACATAGAGAGAAAATATTAGTTATTACCCTCTCAGCCTACCACAAAACTTTTTATTTCGCAAATTTTGGCACAGGTTTTTCGGGTTTTTATCACGAAAATTATATACAAAAATTATAAAAATCAAATTATTCCGTATATTTGTCGTGAGTCAATAGAAACTATAAAAAAATCTCAGAAATTATCTTCTGAGATTTTGGCAACATGATGAAAATTATCCGAGTACCACACATCCAGTCTTCTCACTCGAGAGGTCTGCTTCTTTGAGTCTGTACTTCTGGACTATCTCGATAGTACCGAGTGGAGTAGCAACTTCGTGTGCACTCTCGCCATAGGTGACGAGCATGCGTGGCTCTACCTTCTCGAGAACTCACTGCATAGACTTGGCACCTGGCATAATGAGGACATCCACAGAACCGAGAAAATCAAGTGCCTCTGGAGTGATATCCACAAGAAGTGTCGGAATATATGCAATCCAGTATCCATCGACGCGGAAGTGATAGAGGAGTTCGTCATTCTTGTGCCATGCATACATAAGACAACCACTCTTCTCATACTCACCCGCCATATCGACGAGGAGTCCATCGAGCTCGACGGCAGATGGGAGGAGCTTTATTTCTTTTTTATCAGAATCGATAATAACTGAATTATTGTGAAAACGGAAATCCATATAATGATAGGTTAGATTACATAAAATGCTTATTTTTCTCGATGAATCAGACAACGTCAGGCTTCATCCAGACGTCCTTGAGAGCATCAGGAGTGAACCACTTGTATCCGACGAATCGTTCTTCTTTTCGAGGACGAGGTTCGGCGTGTCCAGTATACTTCACGAGGAAGAGAGATACTTCCTTGTGGATAATAGGTGCTCATTCGAGGTATGTCGCAGTAAACGAATAATTGATCGTATTCATGAATTTGATGACTTTGAGATCCTTTTCACGGAGACCTGTCTCCTCGGATATCTCACGGAGTGCTGTCTCCATAGGAGACTCATCATTTTCTATATGTCATTTTGGGAGGACATACTCGATATCATCTCGGGCATTGCGCCATGCGAGCATGAGTATCTCTATCTCTCCGCTTCGGTTACGATACACTATACCTCCAGCACTCTTTTCATAGAGTTCTGTCATGGTAAAAATATAAGATATAAAAAGTTCACACAAGAGTATAATCATAATTCCTGAAAATACAAAAAACTCGTATGGAAAAGTTGCAATTTTGGAGAATTTGTATAGGCTAGAACGTATCTTCGGGGGAAGTAAAAAAGGAGCACTCTTTTGTGAAAAACCCTATTACTTATTACCTATTAATTATTAATTTTTTACATGCGTTTTCGAATACAGACAGACATATTTCGCCGAGCTATAGAGGCAACTGGACATGCAACGAGCACCAACAATCTCACTCCTATACTCGAGAATATCCTCATCGATGCCCAGTTCAAGAGACTGGTTCTCACTGGGAACAATCTCGACATGGCGATAGAATACATCGTAGAGAAGTGAGTAGAGGTAGAAGTAGAGGGCCGCTTCACTATATCGTCAAAATTCCTCATGTCCTATGTTGCTCTCGTGCAAGACAGTGAAGTAACTGTTGAACTCGAAAAATGAGGAAGTCTCGTATTCCGCACCAAGAGTGGGGAGACCAAGTTCAAGGGTATATCCGCAGATAAATTCCCTACTATTCCACCGATTCCTACACTCACGCCCATCATCGTCAGTGCCCCAGATATCAAGACTGCTATAGAAAAAACCTTATTTTCTACTGCTGACGGCAATCTCCGTCCGATGCTCGCAGGTATCTATATAAAGTGAACTGGTAATGCTCTTGTATTTGCTTCGACGGATAGCTTCCGACTCTCAGAGTTCCGTGTAGAGACAGAGAATTCTGGATTCTCTACACCTATCATACTCCCAGAAAAAACTGCCAACGAGCTCAAATGACTCATCTCTGACGAGACCAAGCAAATAGAGATCTACACACACGAATCACAGATCCTCATCATTATCGGTTCAACGCGACTCACTTCACGCCTCCTCTCTGGAAAATTCCCTGAATACGAAGGATTTTTTCCTCGAGAATTCCAGTCCAAGTCCACTGTCATGCGCTCAGAGCTCATCAATGCCCTCAAGCAAGCGAACCTCATCTCCCGTCAGAACAACTACAATACCCGTATTCGTTCACGTCACGAGTGATCTATCGATATCTCTACCGGAGACACAGAGGTTGGTGCGAGTAGCATCAGTATCGCCGGATCTGTCGAGTGACAAGAAGATACTATCTGAGTCAATAGTGAATACCTCCTCCAAGCACTATCAGTCATCCGCGAAGACTATGTGAGCTTCGAGTACAAAAATCCACTCTCCCCTATCGTTATCCGTGGTGTTGCTGGAGAAAATGAAAAACAACAATATCGTCATCTTATCATGCCACTGAAGGTCTAATACTATGTTACAAAAACTCCAACAACTCCAATCTACCGTTCTCGAGCATCTCCCAAGCATCTCTACAGAAGATGCTCTTGTAGAATACAAAAACTCTATCCTCGGAAAGACCGGTGAACTCACCCTCATACTCAAGTGACTCAAGGATCTCTCCCCAGAGGAACGCAGTACTGTCGGCAAGGCAGCCAACGATATCAGAGATATACTCACAGAGGCATTTGACGCTGAGAAGAATCGTATCAAAAATGAAGTTATAGCAGCACGACTCCAGAGTGAGTGGGAAGATATGACAGTGCCTCTTGCTCAGAAAAGCGGAAGCCTCCATCCGATGACACAAGTCCGTCTCGATGTAGAGGATACATTTACGCGCATGGGATTCGATATATACGAGTCTATGGAGGTAACGACTGAGTATCTCAACTTCGATGCAGTCAATGTACCAAAAACACACCCAGCACGAGATATGCAAGATACATTCTGGCTCGAAGGTGACGGCAATGTCCTCGCGACACAGACATCCTGCATGCAGAATCTCATCATGCGAGCCAAGGATACTCCTATTCGTGCCATCATCCCTGGTCGAGTTTTCAGAAACGAGGATGTCGATGCAACCCATGATAATACGTTCTACCAAGTAGAGTGAATCGTCGTAGATAAGTGAATCGGTATCAGTCATTTGAAATTTACGATTACTACAATGCTCTCAGATATATTCGGCAAGGAAGTGACTATCCGCATGCGTCCTGGATATTTTCCATTCGTGGAGCCAGGAGTAGAAGTAGATTTTTCTTGTCCGTTCTGTGATGGGGATGGATGTCGCATCTGTAAGGGCTCTGGTTGGATAGAGTTCATGGGTGCAGGACTCATACATCCACACGTTATCCGTGAGGGTGGACTCGACCCTGAGGTATATAGTGGATTTGCATTCGGATTCGGACTCAACCGTCTCGTGATGATTCGCTATGGAATTCCTGATATGCGATACTTTATGAGTCCGGATGTGAGATTTTTGAGACAATTCTAAAAAACTCATGGAGAAATCTCAAAAACAAGAAATTCGAGGCAAAAAAATATTTTCGAAAGGAGTTTCCTATATACGGAAATGACTGAGAAATATATTTTTTTAACAAAGAAGTTTGCAGTTTTTCAGATTTCTCCTTAAATATTTGCTCATTTTTAGATTATTTGGTATACTATACCCAAGTAATCTTTTTTTATGCTACTCCCACGCACCAAGCTCGTCGAGGAATTCCAGAAGATATTCCTCGCGAACGAACATCAGTATATTGCTATTGTAGGAGCATCAGGATCAGGAAAGAGTAGTTTTATAGAACTCCTCCAGAACACCTGAATACTCGATAGCGCAACAACTGAATATGCAAACTCACTAGATATCGATAGTTTTCAGATACAGAAGCCAAAAACTATAGTTTTTGATAGCTCCAGTATCTCAGATATTTCATATATTCGTACATTTATTGAATCAAATTTGCTCGATTCCAGAGTCATATACACAACAGAAAAAAAATGAATCGATACTAATGTAACCTACTTCATTCTCCCGTGAATATCATTCCGAGAATATGCAGAATGATCTGGTACACCAGTAGATGTCGGAGCAATACTCTCATGAACAGCTAATATAGACAGACTCAATACTCTGCGTGATGCCTATATCCATGTAGGACAGTATGGGTACAATATCTCCAATCCTGACTCAATCGATACACTCTGGGATGATAAAATATCAATTATGGTTTCAGAATTGTTCGAAAAAGAAAAAGATGACTTCATAGAGTTCATCAGAACACTCGCACTCGGAGTATGAGAACTCTTCAAGGAAGACAAGATTGCCAAGATGATGAATATCTCCCGCCGCAAGGTACGAAAATACACAGAAGTACTCCTCAAATATGACTTCATCCATGCGGTATGACCATTCTGAGACTATCCTGAGACGGAGTTGTTCCGCCATGTGAAGCTCTACTTCTCTGACCTCTCATACCTCTCTGTAGCACTCGGAGTAGCCTACTATCATGGCATGACAAGACAGTGAGTTCTCGAGAATTTTGTTCTCCTCGAGCTCGAACGCAAAGTATCGGACACACACGATATCAAGTTCTATCGAAAAAAATCCGGAGCAGAAATATCATTCGTTCTCGTGGAACGAGATACCGGGGATCTCACACCTATAGATATCAGTCCACGTTCGACAGATATCATCCCACAACCGATACGTATTTTTACAGAGGTATATGGTAGTCGTCTAGATCACATCATGTTCCTCAACGAAGAAAAATCTGCAAAACGAGAAATCGACGGATATACAGTATTCATCTTCCCTCACGTCGCAATATAGACCTCCATATGGAGGTTTTTTCTTTACAAAAAATAGAAAAGCATACAATCAATAGTAATTATTAATTCGTAACTCATAGTTACCTATGCACCTTGTTATCATGGCGGCTGGAGAATGATCTCGTATGCGTCCCCTCACAGACACAACACCAAAACCACTCCTCAAAGTGTGTGGAAAAACTCTTATCGAACATAATATTGAGTCAATTATTTGAGAATTTGATGAAGTATTCTTTATCGTAAAGTATCTCAAGGATTCTTTTAGAGAGTATTTTGGAGATACATATAGGTGAAAAAAAATCCACTACATAGAACAATCTGGTGAAGTTATGTGAACTGGGTCTGCAATACTCTCCCTCAGAGGACATATAGAATGAGAATTCATCGTTGTATCTGGAGACGACATCTATGATGCCACAGATATACTCAAGCTCAAGAATACTCCGGGATATGGAGCTCTCGTAAAAGCAGTAGACAAGCCAGAAAATTTTGGAATATTCACAACAGACTGAACAGGAAAAGTTCTCTCTATAGTAGAAAAACCGACAGATGCATCACTTGGGAATCTCGCATACATAGGGATACTCAAGGAAGATAGCTCTATATTCGAAGAACTCGCTTCCATACCCCTCTCCCCACGATGAGAACTCGAGATCACCGATCTGATGATGCGACAGATATCGAGAGGAGAATTCAGTGCAGTAGAGGCGACTGGCAGATGGGTTACTATAGGATACCCTTGGGATCTCCTCAAGGCAAATGATGTTATAGTTGGTTGATATACAGAAATTATCAATAAATGAGCAATTATAGAACCAAATGTGTCCATAAATGGGAATGTCCATCTAGAAGAATGAGTACTCATCAAGTCATGAACCTATATAGAGTGAAATGTCTACATATGAAAGGGCACAACCATATGACCAAATACGTACATACGATGAAATACAAGCATCTGAGCATACTCCAAGGCTGGTAATGCTACAGAGATAAAAAACTCATACATAGGCGAACACTCGAGCATCCCTCATCTCTCCTATATAGGCGATAGTATCGTTGGCAACTATGTCAATATATGAGGCGGAACAATCACAGCCAATGTACGTCATGATGGAACAAACATAAAAGCTCTCTCAAAATGACATATAACCGATACCGGCAGACGAAAACTCTGAGCAATAATCTGAGATAATGCACATATATGAATCAAGACTTCCATATACCCAGGGCGAACCATCCCAACATGAGGATCAACCCTTCCGGGAGAAGTTTTCAAATAAACTTGCTTTTTGTAGGAATTCATTATAATTCGCGCGTCCAAATTCCGTGAAAAGTGGGAGTTCATACCTCTATGAACGCTTGGACCAATTTATTTTTTCACATTTTTATATTATGGCTAAGGTACACGGTAAAAAGTACAATCAGGCTGCAAGCCTCATCGAAAAGGATCGTATCTACTCTCTCGACGAAGCAGTAGACCTCCTCGAACGTACAAATACAGTAAAGTTCGATCCTACAATCGAAGTTCACTTCAATCTCGCTATCGACCCACGTCAGGCAGATCAGCTCGTTCGTTCTACTATCACACTTCCAAATGGAACTGGTAAGACTAAGCGTATTGCTGCGTTTACAGACATCGGAAATGAAGCAGAACTCAAGAAGGCTGGTGTTCTCGTAGCTGGTGGTGATGATCTCATCGACTCTGTACTCCAGGGAAACATCGACTTCGATATCGCTATCGCGACAACTGGTATGATGAAAAAGATGGGTAAGGTTGCGAAGGTGCTCGGACCTAAGGGTCTCATGCCAAATCCTAAGGCAGGAACTGTTGGTGACGATCTCCTCGCTATCGCAGAAGAGATTACTAAGGGACGTTTTGAGTTCAAGAACGATAAGCAAGGAAATGTTCACTCTATCGTTGGTAAGCTCTCATTCGGAAATGCAAAACTCAAGGAAAATATCGAGTTCTTCGTCAAGGCTATCAAGTCTGCACGTCCAACTGGTATCAAGGGTTCAGCTCCATACATCTCTACAGTCTATGTATGTAACGCTATGGGTCCTGGTATCCGCCTCGATGTCAACAACATCTAATAAAAACTAAAATAATTCCCCTTCAGAAATGGAGGGGAATTATTGTTAATTACACAGACATATTAAGACTTCTGGATAATCATTCTGAATTCTTTATCAGTAAGCCATTAACCTTAGGTTCTATTATTGTGGAATTATCAAAGAAGGAATCTTCTACAACTGTATCTAAAAAAGAAGGATTAATCATAAACATTGGGGACGCCTGAAGATTGATTAATTCAGCTCGATTAAAGTTTATTCCTTGTCAGCATGAAAATTGCAGTCAAGTATATTCTAGTCGAGAATTCTCAAAACTAGCACAATCAAAACAGGAATAAGATAAATCTAGCTGGCCAATATTGATGCCTGAAAGATCTATACCTCGTAAGTCTAGTAATTCAGGAAATTCGACTCAAAGTAAGGCAGAAAGGGATCATGATACCTTGGCTCTTATCTTCAACATATTTGTATAATCGAGTTCAGCTCAGGATTTTATTCTTTCAACTATACTACTAAGATAATCTTTACTAGGTAGGGTTGGGCTATTGGGGAATTCAACCCTATATCAGAAGCCTCAAATGACAGTTTTATTCATAATAAAAAGTATATAATGTTTATTATAATAATATTACATACTTGTCAATTTTATTCATGTCTTTATCCTCTCCCCCGAAACGCACTCAGGAGGGTAATCTCATCCGCATATTCGATAGAGCCTGCGTGCGGGAGTCACTTCGACAGACGAGATATCTTTACTGCTCGAGGCATACGCTCGATAGCATAGAGTGCTGTTGCTTCTCACTCGATATTGGGGTTCATGGCGAGTATGACCTCATCGATAATCACATCCTCTGCGATACGTTCAAATAATGTCTGATAGTTGAGCTTGTCAGGAGTGACACCCTGAATCGGTGATATCGCACCACCGAGAACATGATATCTTCCACGATACACACCCGTGCGCTCGATAGAGAGCATATCGAGATAATCCTCGACGACACAGAGGAGGTGGGCGTCACGCTTGTCATCACGACAGACACTACAGAGTACCTCGTCCATATCTGTCATCGCATGACACTGCTCACACTCATGTACCTTGGAGTGGAGATCAGAGAGTGCCCGTGCAAAATTCGCCACATAGGAACTATTCGCCTTCATCAGAAAAAATGCGAGCTTCGCCGCAGTCTTCTCCCCTATTCCCGGGAGAAAATGTATCATATCTATCACACGCTTGAGAGCTTCGGGCATATTAGTTTTTTTGAAATGTATTATCCTCTACGACCAGGAATGTGGAATTATCTACATTCTGCATGGTAGATACAACTGGAGAGCGGATGATGGTATCGATAGAGCGTCATTCTGCGATACGGATATCGAGGAGGTTCTCCTGGAATGAGAGATTGCGATACTGTACCTGGAGGGTTCTGATATTGTATCCACGAGTCGCGTTCTGATTGAGCATCCAGACATAGTAGATACCAAGTGCAGCGATCATGACGATCGCGAGGATATACGTCTGTGTGAATGATAATCGAAAATTCTCCCTCGCAGCCTGTCGCTCAGAGAAGAATCAGATATGTCATTTTTTGAGAGTGAGGACGTTGGCGTTCATGGTGGATTAATTCTGGATTGAATGAATTTTTTCTAGTACTCGCATCTTGGCGCTCCGACTTCTCGGATTATTGTCTACTTCTAGTGCAGTTGGTTCTATTGGTTTTTTGGTATATTTTCGGAATGCTGCGGGTATACGAGTCTGCCCAGTAAAATCATCTATAACATCCTGAGTATACTCAGAAAATATGTTTTTGACAAGGCGATCTTCGAGAGAATGAAATGTTATCACTGCTATCTTGCCACCGACCTTTAGGCATCGCATTGCCTGGGCGATAGAACGCTCGATATGTCCGAATTCATCATTGACCGCGATACGAAGTGCCTGGAACACACGGATTCAGGATTTTTTATCAAAACTTGATTTTTCGATGATCTCGAGGAGCTTGAATGTAGTATCTATCTTCTGTGTTTTTCTCACATCAACTATCGCACGAGCGATAAAAAGTGACTTCTTCTCATCTGCATACCGCATAAATATCTGTATGAGCTCACGCTCAGAGAGCGTCATCACGAGATCCTCTGCAGTCTGTCAGGTCATGCGATCGAATCGCATATCGAGTGGACCATCAAATCTTACCGAAAAACCTCGAACTCAATCATCATAGTGAGCACTCGATACCCCGAGATCGTAGAGGATAAAATCCACTTCCTTGATTCACTGTTCTCTGAGTACATCCTCCATAGTATCAAAACTCGCATGGATAGGGATGAACTTTTTTGAGAGTCATTTTTCCTCTAGATTCACACGTGCATCACGGAGATTATCAGCGTCTCGGTCAAATCAGAGAACTCTGCCTGACTCACCCACATGAGTGAGCATCATAGCAGTATGTCAGGCGAGCCCGAGCGTTGCATCGATGATGTATTGTGGTTCACTTATTGTAGAGAGGACGGATTCTACCTCATCTATGAGAACGCTCGTATGAGAAAACATAATTGAATTGTGTTGAATGTAGGATTTTTTGCGCTTCTGTCAAGGATAAATTCTCTTTGAAAAAACTATAGACAATATATGATTAGAATTGATAATAATTTATTTTAGAGAGTTTTCTACACATTTCTGACAAAATTGTGTGAAATTGTGTAAAACTCACGTATTTTCTTTTGAAAAAAGGGCTATTTTTTCTATAATCACGGCATGTCCAACTTCAAAACACACAAGCTCACTCCTATCAAAAAAGTTCCAAAACTCTCACAGGAAAAAGATGTATCTCTCGGAGAATCAACAAAAAAATCCTCTCACAAGCTCAGAAACTGGTTTATCTGAGGAATTATCACGATTGCAACTGTTCTCTTCGTGGGGACACTCGCACTCCGCGCACTCGGTGGTATCTCACTCGGGAGCATGAACAATACTCCAGGAGAAGTATTCACACCGATTATATCACTCTGAACTGAGAGCGTAGAAAAACTCAAATGAACGAAAAATATACTCATAGCGGGTATCTGAGGACAATGACATGAGGGCTCACACCTCACCGACTCTATCATGCTCGCGAGTATCGACCAGGACAAAGGGAACGTCACTCTCCTCTCTATACCTCGAGACCTCTTCGTAGCATACCCAAAGTGATACGGCACAGCAGGAAAAATCAATACACTCTACACGATGGGAATATCTGACAAGGTTGGCATCAAGCTCCTCGCTGAAAAAGTATCAGAGATAACTGGTCAGGCAATCGATGGATATATGGTGATAGATTTTGCAGGATTTACCAGCATAGTGGATGCGCTCGGTGGTATTGAGATAGATGTACCACGAGACCTCATCGACCGTGAATATCCGAACAATAACTGGTGATATCAGGTATTCCGTGTGAGTGCAGGACTCCAGACATTCGACGGAGATACAGCACTCAAATACGCTCGTTCTCGTCACTCAACGAGTGACTTCGACCGATCTGAGCGACAACAGCTCATCATGAAGTGAATCAAGGAAAAAGCACTCTCACTCGGATTCCTCACGAGCCCAGAAAAGATATCTGAACTCTTCACGGCTGTACGTTCACACATCGATACAAGTCTCACCATCGGTGATGCCACGGAACTCGCTCTCAGTCTCAAGGATGTCAAAAGCGAAAACATCAATATCTATAATCTCAATAACGAATGTATAGGTTCAGAATGTCTCCCTGGAGCCTATCTCTACACTCCATCGAGAGAGTATTTTGGTGGAGCATCTGTCGTTATCCCAGAGAATGCGAGCGCTACGAAGCTCAGCTATTATGATGATATTCGTCGCTTTACAGCATTCATCTATCGATTCCCGAATATCAGGAGTGAACGAGCACCTATCAGCATCATAGCGGGTAAGTGAAAATCCTCTCAAGCAAAACTCATCATGGCAACTCTCTCAAAGATGTGAATCGTCTATGATGAAAAGCAAACTCTCAGGGAATCAACTGGTGCTATCACAACATCTCATATCAATATCTATTGGAATAATGAGATGGAGGTATGAATCAAGGAAGATAGTACTATCGTCCAAGCACTCAAGTTCATAGAAGAAAAAATACCGTACTCAATAGTAAGCCGCAATGAATATGTTACAACCGATGGACCTCGCATCGAGATAGTTGTGGGTAATGATATTAGTTCGTACTTTACATTTGCGCGACCAGCCTACTACCTCCCATACATAGCACCGACTGCGAGCGGGAGCACAGGAGCAACCACAGAGACGCTCTCCTGAGAGAAAAAACCAAATACAAAACCAAATACAAAACCAACAACTCAGACAAACACTACGCCCACAGATACACCATCTCCCCAAACCGAATCATCATGACCAATCACTCCAATAATCGACACCGTACCAGAGATAGTTCCAGGTGAATGGGAAAATTTTTAAACCTTATTTTTTCGTCTATGCGATCAACTCTCAGACGTATATCATTCAATCGAGCAAGTCTCCCTCGAATACCGAAGAAAAAACCAAAAGCATGAATCTGGAAAAAGATTCTCGCTGTCTTTTTTGCATGTGGACTCATCGTATTTGGTGGATTCTGGGTATATTTTATGAAGTGAATCCCCTCTATCGATGGACTCGAGAATGGTGAATATTTTCGTGAAAATACCATCATCTATGACAAGGATGGGAATGAGATATACAGTATATTCAAGGATGGAAAAAGAACCTATATTCCCTATACTGAAGTCTCACAGTCTATCGTTGATGCGGTTATCAGTATCGAGGATCAATCATTTTTTGAAAATCCTGGTATTGACATCCTCGGCCTCGTACGCGTCTGAGTGAGCTATGTTACCGGTGGGAAGATAGGATGACGTGTCGGTGGTGCCTCTACCATATCACAACAACTCATCAAAAACACACTCCTCACCAATGAGCGCTCTGTAAAGAGAAAGATACAAGAAGCTGTTCTCTCATACCAGATGAATAACAACTACACAAAAGAGAAAATCCTAGAGATGTATCTCAATACTATATCATTTGGACACAATGCGAACGGTGTAGAACAAGCCTCTCGTACTTTTTTTGGCAAGTCAGCAAAGGACGTCGGTCCACTCGGTGCTACTATCCTCGCATCAGTGATCAATGCCCCAACACGCTACTCTCCGTATATCAATAGAGAGCGCGTCATGGGAAAACTCGAAGTCTACCCATCTACTGATACTGAGAACAGAACTATCCTCAAGACAGTAGAAGAAAAACAGCTCTATGCACCACTCTACAATGAATTCAAGTCATACCTCAGTGGGATAACCGTAGAGAGACAGTCGAGCTCAGCCGAGATATGTGGCGTGAAGGAAGAATACATTAGTCCGACATTCGCTGGAAGAAGTGCACTCATCCCCGATGATGATGGTTGTGTGGATATTGCATTTGAATCACTTGGTAACTTTTTTTGAAATATACAGTTCTCACAGGAGCTCACTATCAAGGATACTGCTGATCAATATATCATAGAATACACTATCGGACGCAAGGACAACGTCGCTATCCGTATGCTCGAGGATAACAAGATTGATGGTCCAACATTTAAGAAAATTATATTTGATGGAATTGACTTCGAATTCAAGCGATATGCGGAAAATATAAAATACCCACACTTCGTGATGTATGTCCGGGAATACCTCGAAACCAAGTATGGAAAAGATATGGATATCACGAGTGGACTCAGGATATATACTACTATCGATCCAAAACTCCAAGACAAAGCAGAAGAGATCATCAAAAAACAAGTAGAAACCAATAAAAAACTCTACAGCGCATCGAGTGCCGCGCTCGTGAGTATGGATAATACTGATGGTCGACTCCTCGCGATGGTGGGTGGAGTTGATTATTTTGATATAGAAAATGGAGGAAATAACAATATGGCGATAGCAGCTCGTCAACCTGGTTCTTCGTTCAAGCCATTTGTCTACGCTATGGCGATAGCAAAAAATCCTATCGGGCCAGAGTCACCTGTAGCAGATGTAGATACCAAGTTCGGCAGCTGGGATCCTGACAACTATGATGGCAAGTTCCTCGGAGTCATGACAGTCAAGACAGCACTCAACTATTCACGCAATATTCCTGCTGGGAAAATGTATTTTCTCGCGGGAGCACAGGATGAGATCGTAAAAAATATGCAGAAGATGGGTGTCAGTACACTCAAGATGGAAAAAGAATACTCCTATGGATGACCTCTCTCTCTCGGTGCAGGTGAAGTAAAGCCAATAGAACTCATGCAGGCGTATAGTGTTTTTGCTAATAATGGAGTTAAAAAAGATGTGTATTTTATTGACAAGATAGAGACAAGTGATGGAACTATCATCGAGGAACATATAGCAAGTGATGGGATCGAAGTATTCTCCCCTGCAGCCTCATATATCATCAGCAAGGTACTCTCAGACACAAGCGCAAAACCAGAGTCATCTTACTGGCGCAATGCACTCTCTGTCGGCAATAGACTCGTAGCAGCCAAGACAGGAACAGCCAACAAGCCACCAAAAAAAGGAAGTACAGCCATACTTCCTGGAGACCTCTGGACGGCAGGATACACCCCACAGATAACAACAGTTGTCTGGGCAGGAAATGTAAATGGCGCAGCCATGAGCCCCAAGGCAGAATCCCTGAACTCAGCAGCCCCGATATGGAAACAATTCATGGAGTTCGCACTCGCTGATCTCCCAAAAGCCGAATGGAAAAAACCAGAATGAATCTATACCTATAATATAGCAAAATCGAGTGGAAAGCTCGCAGGAAAAAGCACGCCAGAAGACCAAGTTGTGAGTACCATCATGGCAGTCAAGCTCGATGAATATGATGAATGAGTCAAGGAACTCAAGATAGACACACTCTGTAATGGAGTCGCAACCGATGCAACGCCTCCCGATGCTATCAAGCTTGTCTATATCCCATCTGGAAAGCCTGTTATCGATGGATTCGACCCTGCGTGGACATCGAGCTTCTATGAGAGCCTCCGAAAATGAACAACCGGAACAGGAACAACATGAGAACTCTGATCAGGAGAGTATAGTGATAGTCCATGTGAGGCACGTCCGGCATCAGAGTGATCAGTAACTATCACAATCGAACGTAGTGGTGGAAAAACAGCATCCATTGGATTCATCGGAGATCGCATGATACAGCGAGTTATCGTGAATGGTGAAGGACTCGAAGAACAAATATTCGACTATAGTTCAGGATGATCGAAGAAAAATGGAACAGAAACCATAACCCTCACAACTGATAAAAATGCAACCATCCAAGTGTCCGTAGTTGATATATATGGATATAGATATACTGAGTCTAAGACACTCCTCATCTACGATGAAAATACTCCTGGAGTCGTAGAACCATCTGATCCCAACGCAGCAGCACCAGCTATTGCTATGATCAATCCTCGATGAAAGAGTATCAATCTCTATACAGGAGATGTCTTCAATCTCAGATTCCGTGCGGACGTCGCAACAGCCACGAGAGAGATACAGATATTCGTCGACGATACCGTCTATCAGACCTCTACAAGCGGCGAGATATTCGTCATTCCGATGAGTTCAGCAGGACTATCCGAGTGAAAACATACGGTTCGCATATTAGTGGTCGATGGAAACTTCAGGACAGCCGAATCTAGTTTTACTCTCAATATATTACCTCGTTAATTTATGCGATTTTCTCATGTCACTCTCTCATACAAGGAACGTAGCATCCTCAGGGATATCAATCTAACGATTGATCCTGGAGAATTTGTTTTTCTCATCGGTGCATCTGGTAGTGGAAAAACTAGCATCATCAGATCCATCATTGGTGCCATCACTCCCCGAAAATGAACCATCTACGATGATCTCGGGAGAGATATATCCAAGCTCAGAGCCACAGATCTCCTCAGATACCGAAGAAATATGGGAATTATATTTCAGGATTTTAAGCTCCTCCCGAGAAAAACAGTCCGAGAAAATGTTGCATTCGCCATGGAAGTCTGTGGATATGATAGAGCAACTATAGCCAAGAGAATTCCTGAGGTACTCGCTCAAGTATGACTCCTCGAGAAACAATCAAAATTCGTAGAAACTCTCTCAGGATGAGAGATACAGAGAACATGTATTGCACGAGCACTCATCCACCATCCACACATCATCATCTGAGATGAACCAACGGGAAACCTCGATCGAAAAAATGCCAATGAAGTCATGCACCTCCTCGAGTCACTCAATAGAGAATGAAAAACTATTATCATGGCAACGCATGATGAACAAATAGTAAATACGATGAAAAAACGCGTTATAGCATTCAAGGATGGACTCATTCAGTCAGATACGCAAGAAGGAACTTATTCACTCTAATCATGCTCAACTCACAGGAAACACTCGCAGAAAAATTCGTCAAAAAATGATCTTGGCTCTTCTTCTTCACCATTATCTGAGCACCACTCGGATATATTATCAAGATATTTCTCACAGGAGATCTCACACCCTCAGAGATAGGAATCCTCTATGGAATCATCTCTCTCGTGACGCTCCTGAGTACCTATAATGATCTCTGACTCACTGAGAGTCTGAATTATTTTCTCCCGAGATACATCATCAAAAAAGATTATGCTCGATGCAAATACCTCCTCATGCTCGCATTCTGAATGCAGATGCTGACGAGTGTCCTCATAGGATCTCTCTTGTATTTTGGTGCAGATTTTCTCTGAACTTGGCACTTCAAGTCAGAGGCAGCCATACCAATTATAGAGATAATGTCTTTATTTTTCGTAGGAATCAACCTGATGCAAGTGAGCGTTATTCTCTTTACTGCATCGCAGAATACCAAGCTACAAAAATGAGTTGAGTTTTTTCGGATGTCTATGACCACCATAGGTGTCTGAGCTCTTTTTTTTGCTGATATAGGAAACCTCATATCCTATGCATGGGTATGGATTGGCGCGATATTTATCACTGTGATGCTCGCATCCATACTCGTCTACAAGTACTATTATATCTGATATTTTGAGTGAGTAGCAATGAAGCGAGATATGAAACTCAGGAGAGAATTGGTACGTTATTCTATTGGGACGTTCGTCTGAGCAAATATATGAAGCCTCCTCCATCAACTCGATCAGCAGATACTCCAGAACATGACAACAACAACAGATGGATGAATATATGCCATATACCTCTCACTCATTGGTATTCCATTTATATTCCTCTCCCCTATTATCGCCTTTCTCTTTCCTGTTATATCTGAGATATACTCACGACGAGACACACCCAAGATACAACTCATACATGGGATATTCTCGGAGACAATGCTCATACTCGTGCTCTGGATGAGTGGTATTTTTGTCATGCTTGGTATCCCAATTACTACACTTCTCTTCGGAGAGAGCTATACTGAGTCAGGGAGAGCGCTCTTATATATTGCACCGTTTTTGTTCCTCAATATCCTCATACAGATCAACTTCCAGGTCATGGCAGGAACAGGCATGATAAAAAAAAGGGTTGTAATACTCGCAAAGACACTCATCCTCAATACAACACTCGTCATACTCTGCATCTCTCTGTATAAAAAATGAATTATACCATTCCCGAGTGCTGCGAGTGCAACATCATTCGCCGTCGGGAGTTCGTGGATACTCATGTGGATACTGAGCTATCGTGCAATAGAATGATTCCGATGAATTCTCTCATGGAAGTGGATAACAAAAAACCTAGTATTTATCCTACTGTGAGTTATTGCATATCTCTACTACTGAGTGGGTCAATATATTCCTCAGTTTTGATTTACTGGTAGACTGGAGGTTGTTCCAGAGATTTGATTTGTATTTTGAGTGAGTATCATTATATTTCTCATACTCAATATCCGGGAACTCCGTGATTTTTTCCAAACAGTCCAAAAAGTCAGACAAAAAAAATTATAATATTCTTTACTTTTCACTATGTTACCTCTCATCGTATCGGGAATAGTATTCTCACTCTGGGCAATATTCATCATCAATATCTACTACTCCACCCACTACAGTAGTGTTGATCATGTCAATGTAGATTATCTCTCTCCACTCCTTGAGGGATTTGATGGATTCTTTGTATCTGCATTCGGTAAATACCTGATGTCAGTCGTACTCATATACATGACCTACAAAATTGTAACCCTCTTTTTTCTCGACAAAAAAGAACTCAAATTCTCCATTCTTTCAATAGTGGGATTTTTTCTCATCCACCTCTTCGTGGTATGTGTCATATATACTGGTCTACCTGAGTGAGGGTATCTCCCCTATGCGACTGGTAGTACTGGATGAATGAAGATATTTATCCACATACTCTCCCTCGTGATATATCCTATCGTTCTCACACTCATCACTCGAGTTGCTGGGCGAAGCATACTCAGCTCGATTGTACCAACATGGTGAGAAAAAGATAAACGCATCACAACACTTGCTGATATTGCTATAGGATTTTTTGTACTGAGCACACTTCTCCTTTTTGTATCGAGTCTAGGAATCTTCTCACTCGCATCACTCATCGTCATACTCATTGGCATGAGTATCCTCTGATGGAGACACTGGAAGGATACATATAGAGATATACGTGACGCTCATGTTGTATTCGAGAATCATACAAAAACTGGAACACTCATACAGAAGATCAACCCAAAACTTCTCTCTGCGGAATTTGCATTCTTTGTACTGACACTCATGATGAGTGTCTCTATGATCAGCATCATACGTCCGATGCCTATCGGATGGGATGATCTCGGTGTGTACATGAACTTCCCGAAGATGATTGCTCTCACAGGTGAGACACTTCCTGGTGCAGGACTCTATACATGGCAACAGATAACGGCTACAGGATTTCTCTTCTCGTACAATGCAGCCCAAGCATTTTTCGTCAATCAGTTTGGAAGCATCCTCGCGATATTCGCTATTGGAATGTGACTCTCTGTTATATTCGAACGCCGAGAGTGAAAATCCCTCCTCTCCCTCCCATTACTCATGGCAACACTCTACTATGTGATGCCTATGACGATATTTCATCACACCAAGGACATGAAGCTCGATCCTGCACTCCTTTTTGTGAGTATTAGTGCATTCATGGTTTTCTATGGATTCATACGTGGTGCTGAGATACGCAACAAAAAAGAAACATACACACTTCTCGCAATCATCTGAGTACTTATTGGACTTGCTTTTAGTATCAAGGTAACAACCCTCATGCTCCTCCTCGGAATATTTGCACTCTGGAGTTATAGAATGATGTCATTCTGGGGGTACATGGGATTCTTCTTCTCATTTTTGGCTATATTCACTGGTGCCAATCTCTGGTCTATCATGAACGTATGGATGCCTCGAGACTCTGGACTTCTCCTCACTATAGCAACTGTACTTCTCATGACATGAGTTGGATGTTATATCATTGCATATAGAAAATATGCCTCGAAATTTCAGGAATATTTTGTCTGAAGTATTGTTCTCATCCTCGGCTTCATACTCGGTATACTCCCATGGATTGTTAAAAATACACTCGAAGTACAACCATGGAATAATCCAACCAATATAGAGACAAAGTCACTTATTCTCCAATCAGCACTCTCATGATCTGGTGCAGGGTTTAGGCCGGATTTTCTCGATATCATGAGCAAGGAAGAGTATGATAAAAAAACTGATATAATTGCTTCGAGCAATATAGACAAGGATGGGCAATCTCGCAACGAAGATCTCTGAAGGTATTTTGGATATGAAGAAGGAATCAATAACTATCTCAAGCTCCCACTCAATCTCACATTCCAGAGGAATCAATCAGGTGAATTTACCTCTATTACCTACATCTTCCTCGCACTCATACCAGTACTCTACCTCTTCGCACGCGGAAGAAGAAGTCATACGTACACAGCAATTGTCTACAGTATGCTCGTGCTTATGTTTGCCTATGGATTCATGGGGAAAAATTCATGAAGCGATGGAACAGAAAAAAATCCAATGGTATCAGTTCTCACAAGTGTCCACAAAAAAATTGTCGAAAATGATGACTATAGAACTGCGGCAAGTAAAACAAACGGAACATTTGCAGAAGAGTTCTGAGAGAAGATAAAAATATCCGGAACCTATATGAGCGATATCTGGAATCTCCTCGTCAAGCGACCCATCATCCTCGCTCTGACCATGACAGAACCAGGAACTTGGCTCACAGAAAAGGCTTCACTCAAATTCGATGCAAAATATCCACTCCTCTACGGATACCTCATACTCCTCATTATCAATATAGCATTTATATCGACAATACACTTCCTCACGAAAAGTGAGGAAGAAGATATGGGATATAGAGAGATGAGTGTGATGCTCAATACTTACGGATTCCTCTTTTTAGTATCTGCCTTCGGAATTGTGTGGTATGGAATATTTGTATATTTTATATTTTTTGCACTCATCTGACTCCTCTCAGAGAGATTCACTATAGTAAAAACTGAAGACAAGGAACGTGATGGATACCTTGAGTGGAAATACGTGATGACTGGACTCTTATTCATATTCATATCCCTCTACTTCATCAGGACTGCCATACCACATGCATGGTCCAATCTCAGAAATGCTGGATTCAACGAATACAAGTACAATATCCTCAACCAAGAAGAGACACTATTTGCCTATAGATCTGACTATCTCGTACCTATAGCAAATATGAATCTCCAGGATACAGGGATACTCACAGATACAGTAATGCTCGTAAAATCCCAAAAACTCAAGGAAGTCCTCGGAGAACTCGCAAAAAATAAGGACACATTTCTCGAATGAGTTTCACAAATTCTCCCACAGATTCGATCATCACGAGATGCCACACTCAAAAACGATGCAAAGATCCTCTCAAATGCAATATATGATCGTGTACTCTATCCTGATGTATCTATAGCAAATACTGGGTGAATATATCGAATCGGTACATTCATGACATACCTCATCAACAAAAATAATACACGTTACTACGATGATAGTCTTATATTCGGATTCGATGGATACTTCTACGACGAGAGTCCGGAGAAAACCATAGAAAAGATGCAAAAACTTGGATTCAAGTTCCTCCTCATCGACCTCAATGCCGCAACAATCGACCGTGACCCTCGTCGTGCGCTCACTGAGAGATATGAGAGACTCCTCCTCACTATGCGTGCCAAGAATCTCCGACTCATCTCCACAGATAGCATCTGTCTCAAGTTCACACTCGGTGAATACAAGAATGGAAAGTACCAGAGCAGAGATGAATTCATCAATATGGCATGAGTCAACTATGAGAGCTATACTCGTGACGGCTCTGGGGAACTCATACCTGTATCGAGAGGTATCAAACAGAGTAACTGTTACAATGCTATCCTGAAGGCAGCATACGAAGAAAATAGTGCCCAAAAATACCCATACCTCG
Source organism: Candidatus Altimarinota bacterium (assembly GCA_023260135.1). Lineage (GTDB taxonomy): Bacteria > Patescibacteriota > Gracilibacteria > BD1-5 > UBA2023 > JABFSX01. Next base: position 41,439 of record JALQWG010000003.1, read on the forward strand.
CACCTCTCAAAAACGCAATAGAATCCAACAATGCTGCAGGCAATCAGAATCTCCTCAGTCGAATACTTATGTCATTCGCTGGACAGAGCTTCTTCGCTCTCTATGAGATCACTGATATTCCAGTAGAAGTCACTGTACCGACAAGTCCAACAGGAACCGGTGCAACAGAGTAACAAAAAATCTCCCGAATTATGGGAGATTTTTTATACACTCTCGGAACTGATTGGCTCTATCGAGATAGTCGCGGAAGAGTCAGAACGATGCACATCATGGTGAGAGTATGAGCACGTCTCAAGGAACTCACTTCGAATACAGCCACTTCACACCATCTGAAAGTATATCCGTTGCGAGATACTCGATGTTTTCCTTTTTTGCAATAGCGACAAATCTCTCCTTCGTTGCTCAGATACAGACCATTGCCTTCACTCTTTTTTGGAATTTTGGTGCGAGATGTATGAACTCATCTCACTTATCAGAACCCCCGACGATGAGAAGGAGATTTTTTGACTCTCCATAGGATCCGAGTGCAGCCTCGAGGCTCTGAGAGCTCGTGGACTTAGAATCCTCGACGAATATGATGTCATTTTTTTCTCACACCTTCTCGAGTCTGTGTGGGAGCCCATATATCTCAGAGAGGTACGTCCTCATACGCTTGGAACAGATTCATATCTCAGTTGCGACAATTCCAACAGAGAGGATATTCATTGCATTATGATGTCATGAGAAGTGAGTATCAGAGAGTTTGTATTTTTTTCTCCCTGAGATGATGATATCCTCACCATCGGTTCTATCTTTTTCTTTTGTCATTTCGAGAGAGTTCACCTGATTCTGTGGTGAACGACGAGAAATCTGTTCCCCAGAGAATATGCGGGTATTTTTCGCTACATCTATACGTAGACCATGTTCACGAGCAAATTCTACTACCTGAGAGTTCATCACTCACCTCTTCGTAGTCCGCTCCATGATATGCATCTTGGCATCGAGGTACTCCTGCATATCTCTATGCCAGTTCTGGTGATCTACCTTGAAGTTGGTAAATATAGCATAGTCAGACTGGAATTCTCTGAGAATATGACTCATAAAACTCGACACCTCGAGGATGATATATCACTTCTTTTCTCACTTTTTGAGTATATCGAGAACCGTACGAGAAAACGGTATATCAAAATTCCCTGAAAGGTAGACTCCTTTTTTGACAGAATACTCTTTTTCGAGTATATTATACATAATCCAGCTCGTTGTGGACTTGCCATCTGTACCAGTGATGGATACAATCTGGAAACTCTTTGGCATATATCTATAAGCGAAGTCGAGTTCTGGAACTACCTTGCCTGTCTGGTAGATAGCATGTGTCCCAGGAATTCCAGGTGATGGTACAATCATCTCATAGGCATCATAGGATACTGGAGTATCTGTATCATCACAGAGTTCATACTCCATACCGAGATGTGTCGCGAGTTCTGCAACTGCAGAACCAACCTTTCATTTACCGTATATTAATATCATGTTTACCAGTATATCAAAAAGACATAAAGTGCAAGTGTTGTATTACAATGACCTACTCTGAAGTGGGCAGGCACTCAGTGACTTTGTGCACTCTGATAAAAATATACCGGAAGAGGCTGTAGATCTAGCAAGAATACAAACTGGATCAAATTGAATTACCAAGAAACTAAAAGGAACTCTGCATGACATCTATACAATACCAAAATTCGAGGATTTATCAGATATTATTGAGTTTATAAAGACGCTCGAGGGAGAAACATGAAAAAGCCATACTGAGTGGAAAGAGGGTGTTATACGTGACCTGGTATTAGCATACACTCTTGCTGTAAAATATCTAAAGAAAGAGGGGTATTATGTCCCCAAGATGGGAGGTGACCCAAAAAATAGTACTGAACTCCTAAGGATAGCCCATAAATGAGAAAAATTCACAAGTCCAAAAGATAGAATATGATATTGCACACTATTAAAAGAAGTTCTATGATTCTTTAGAATTATACGATTCAAAGACTTTACCGTAGATTATGGAACATGAATCATTGATTTACGAAATAAGGACTTTATTAAAAGTATTATGGATATTTTTAATTCGGATAGATTCTACTATAATTGAGACAACACAGTCAGATACAGTAATGAATCTGCAGAAATGCGAGGAACAATAATAGAAGATGGAATGGAAGTGCCTATATATGCTGGATTTGATGTAAAAACAATAGATGCTGTTATCGAAAAGATGGATGGGCAAGAAAAATATAATCTCCCAGAAGCTTTTAGCGATATTCATAGAATGCGAATAGAGGTACCAAATTTAGACGGCATACTAAGGATTTGAAAAATTCTTTTTGAAGAGTTCTGATGACTTGAGGTTGAAAATGTAGGATGACTACTCTCTGAAGAAGATATAAGTAGCTATTCAGAGCAGTTTCTAACAACTGAAAGAACACAAGCATATAAGATAGCCCTCTTAAATACCTTGGTAAAAAATGCGGGGAAGAAAAAGGCCTATAGCGAAGACAGAAAAGAACTGAAACTAAAATGATGAAAACCACCGATTGAAATACAGATTGTCCTTGTAAATAATCATAATGAGACGGGATATGCACATCATGATATCTACAAGATAAGAAGAAAGATAGCAGCAAAGATTCGTAGACATTGATGGATATGATCAAATTGAATTAACACAATCATATCCATGGTATTTGAAAATAATAGACTAAAAAATAAATGAGCCCTTACTATACCATTTACCGAAGAGCAGATTAGGGAACACATTGTTTGATTAAAGTGATTCTTGATACCTATAAGATGAGCAAGTGAATGAGAACATAAATGAGATATGAAGAAGCTCCGGATTAATCACTGGACAACAAAAGAAGTATTAGAAAAGTACTCCCATAATTATCCGGAAGCTACAAAAAAAGATCCAGTATCAGTACTTCTAGAAGATGCAAATACTGGTTTTAGAAGCTTAGTCTGAATTAGTCAACTATACAATGCCTCCTCATCCACCCGTTAAACCGCTTCGCAGCCTCAAACCCCGGATCGATAATATCTGGGGTTTTTGTATGGTGTACCTCTGTCCAGATATTATCGATAGATGTACGAATCAGCGGGTAGTGTGTACATCCGAGCACGAGTGCCTCGATATCATGAGAGAATCGAGAGAGGTACTCTCTGAGAAGTATATCAATAGCCTCTCCCATCATGATCCCCTGTTCGATCAGTGGGACAAGCCCTGGAGCACCCACCTCCTCTACGATGACGCTATCATCGAGGATGTGTACTCGCTCCTTATACATACGCGTACGGACAGTTGCTTCTGTCGCGAGAACTCAGATTTTTTTGTATCCACCATCGACGACAGCCTCAGCTCATGGGACTGTCACACCGAGGATATGTCGTCCGACGAATACCTGTTGCTGCATAGGACGGAGGGCATGGACACTCGCAGTATTACATGCGAGTATCACTATATCTGCTCATCGGTCGAAGAGCCTCTGGACTCCTGTATATGTCAGTTCACATATCTCACTATCACTACGATCGCCATATGGAGCATGCTCCCTATCCATCTCGAGTATCATCGTAATATCTGGAAACTCTTTTTGAAAAGCATCCATAACTACCTGTCACCCGAGTCCAGAATCAAAAAATCAGAGAATCATTGAAAATAATTGGAATAATGGTATACTGACTAACAATAGCTTTTTTTAAAATAAAATCAATCAAAACAACTATGACTGAGAGTCTTTTACAAGATACATCACTCAAGCTTGAATGAATACATAAAATTACAGTTGATGATAAAAAACGAATTAAAATTCCAAATACATGGCTAGCGTTACTTAAGCCATGAATGAGTATTCAAATAATGAATGCCTGAGCATATTTTATACTCACCTCAGAGACTAAAATTGATGAGCCTGATATAATAGTAGTATCCCATAAGATAAGTCATGACGGAAGATTGTTACTTGGAGAGAAACTAAGAAAATTTTTTGATATTGAACTATGAAAAAGTGTTGTCCTCATAGGAAAGTGAAATCATATAGAATTATACACAAATATGGATAATTTTGAAAATGCCTTGCGACGATCTCAGAATGCGGTAAGAAACTTTCAAGCAAGATTATTATGAATAATATAAAAATCCCCCAGACTTCTCTAGGGGATTTTTATATAGTAATTACTTTCCTTCTCCGACGAACATCTTAGTATTTTTTGCCATATATTTCCCTACTACCTCGATGAGTACACGTGATACCCACATAGCCGTAAAGAGTGAGAGGACGATACCGAGACCGAGCATGAGACCGAATCCCTTGATCATAGAGATACCTACGAGGAAGAGGATAGTAGCAGAGACAAGTGATGTCACATGAGAGTCCCAGATAGCAGTCCATGACTTATCAAAACCTATATGGATAGCGCGATCGAGGTTGTTCCCTTCACGGAGAGCCTCACGCATGCGCTCGAATATGAGGATATTGGCATCGATAGCGAGACCGATAGAGAGGATAACACCAGCGATAGATGCGAGGGTGAGAACAGGACCGAAGAGCTTCACAAGTGCTATGAGGAATACCGTATATGCCACGAGAGCAACACCAGCGAGGAGTCCACTCACACGATAGTACACTGTGAGGAATACTACGATTGCTGCGAGCCCGATGAGTCCAGCCATGAGTATCTCACGGAGCGCATGAGAACCAATCTTGGCATCGATAGTACGTTCAGATGTGAGGTATATAGGTGCTGGCACGATACCTGTAGTGATATTGCTTGCGAGCTCCTTGGCTGATGCGATAGTGTAGTCACCAGTGATGACTGCACGTCCATCAGGGATAACTGACTGGATAGTAGGAGCCGTGAGTGCCTGACCACCAACATAGATAGCGAGAGGTTTTCCGAGGAGACGCTTGGTGATATCAGCAAATATTGCTTTACCTTCGTCGTTGAAGAGGAGTTCTACCTGTGGTTGACCTGCCTGGTTAAATGTAGCAGCCGCAGATACAAGGTATTGATCATTGAGCACCTTGCCATCGGCAGTGAGTGCAGGAGTCCATGCAGATGGACGCTCGTCGATGAAGAGTACTGAGTATTGGTACTCTCCTGTTCCTGTACGAGACTGGAGTTCCACCACTGCATATCCTGGATTCCCTGTGAGTACAGGATTCCCCTCTGCATCTGTAGAGAGTGAGACATTACCCTGAGTGTTTACGACACCAGTACGATATGGAAAAGACGATACAGCATCAACTCCAGAGAATGATGCTTCTGGAGGAAGTGCACCAGTACTCGAGAGGAATAATACATTCTCATACTGATCACGATACTTCTGTCCAACAGTGACGAATGGAGTTGTCTCGAGTTCCTTCACTGCTGCCTCTGCGAGGAGACGACGCTCGAGCTTATCTTCTTCTGTGATTGTTTTCTTTTCTTCCTTGAATTCGAGTTTTACCACCTTACCGATAGTAGCCTTGGCATTCGCGATATCCTCACGACTCTTTTTTTCTTTTTCATCCTCAGATATATCACCATAGTCCTTGGTTGGGATCTGTACGATGATATGTGTATCAGCACCATAGTTCGCTGTCTGGATAGTTGGTTCTGCGAGTCCAAGTGAGTTCACACGACGATCGATAATTGCCTTGAGTCACTCGATGATAGTAGTTTTATCATTGGCACCGGTACCAGTGAGCGAGTCAAAATCCACCTTGTAATCGAGCTCCACACCACCCTGGAGATCGAGACCGAGAGTATACGGTTTAGATAGGAGTGGGATATCAAATCCCATCTTGTCCCATGGGAGAATATAGAGTCCAGAGAGGACGATGAGCGTGAGCGCCATAGCTACGCGGTATGAGAGCTTCATAATTCGGATGAATAAGTTATAGAATTGGGCAGATTATAGAAAAAATACAGCATTTTGCAAGGCAACTTTTTGCACAAAATAAAAAAATATGCTAGTCTAGATATGATACTAATAAAACCCTATGAACATCGTCGAACTCGCTCGGACATATACGGGCTCCATACTCGAATCATGCAAAAACTATCCATACCACAACCCTCGCCACACAGAAGGTGTTTTTAACCGAGCAACCTATCTCGCTATGGCAGAATGAGTCGAGTGAGAAGATCTCGAGGATCTCCAGCTCGCATGCTTATTTCATGACACAGGCTTCTCAGAACAATATCAGAAAAACGAACACATCGGCGCTCGTATAGCTCGCAAGTGGCTCACCGAACAAGGGCATACAGAAGAGAGGATAGAAAAAATCGAGTGAATCATCATGGCGACGGTACTTTTTTCGAAGCCAAAAACACACCTCGAGAAGATCATCCAAGACGCCGACCTCGACAATATCGGAACCAAGGAGGAATTCTTCTACTCACAGAGACTCCTCGAGGAGATACGTATGATCTGACATATGGAGACATCTGACTGCTCATATTGGCAGTTCGTCTACACGCTCCTCACCAAGTACAAGTTCCATACCAAGACCGCCAAAAACGAACGCCATGATCAGCAGGTCCTCGATATCGAACACCTAGAGAAGTTCCTCACTATGATGGGCTGCGAAGTCCCTCGTCAGGAAAAAGACAACATGCATCAGATATAAAAAATCCCTCCGGAATGGAGGGGTTTTTATTAATTCTAGAATCTAATTGCCTTTCTGGCTGTATCCATAGTTCTTGCAGCTCACATATATGAGAGGGTTGCCGCATCACGAGCTCGTGCAGAGTTTGTCTGAACTTTTTCCATTATGGTACCAATATCAGGTAATTGTGTAGATATTATTGGAACAGGAGGAGTTTTTGACGTCTTAAATCATGTATCATGTCATTCAGGATATGGCCAATTAGAGCTCATTGATCAGGATGGGGTATCCATTGGACTGGAAAATGAATCTCCGAATTTACACAAAACAGAAACACTGACCCCATAATTCACAGTAAACATAAGCAAGATGGTTACAAAATCTGAACAAGTTTATTGTACGAGAATTTTGTAGAATGCAAGTGAAAAGTAGAGAAAAACTCTGTGTTATATCCTGTAACTCATCTATACAGACATCAGCATCATAAAAAATAAATAACCTACTCAAAATATCATACAACCAAATACTACACTTATACCATAAGATATGTATTGATGTTTATTTCTAAGAATATATGTATACATAAAAACCAGTGTTCATCTAATTATCAAATGTATAATAGCAAGAGAAAAGATATCTAATTTATTGATATAACTCAAATCAATTATTTGGAAGATGTTTAGATGTCAAAGGGCAAAAAAGTTAAATATGAAATGTATCTCAAGGTCTAACAAGAACTCCAGTGGTGCAGTAAAGGACAAAAATCACAATAAAATAGCTGAAGGCAGTAACAATACTATTAGATAATTACAAATAAAATTTAACTTAAAATTATTTTTTATTAAGGTCATATAAGTTATATTTGAGTAAAGATTAGTACCATAAAAGAGACAGCCAGATAAAGAATTGTTCAACTCAAATAATACCATGTAAAAGGAATTTTCTTACCCTTTAATAAGAAGTATCCATAGACTATCAATTCAGCTATCAAAACCAATAGTACTAAAGCAGTTACTAGAATCCAAGAATTAAAAAGTAAATCTAAGTAGGTATTCTTGATATTATTTAAGGCAATATCTTGGAACCTATAATCCCAAAGATATCTATCTAATAATAACTGTGGAATAAAAAATAAAAATGAAAAGAAAGAGATTGTGGCTGATATTGGTAATTTTTTAATAAAATTAAACATAGAAATAAATAAAAAAGTAGAAAAATATTTAGAATCAAGTAATCCTTGTGAAATATGGTGTAGTATCATTTATTCAATTTCCCCATTCCCAGTATGGTTTTATGTCATACTCTGTATGCTTACCTACTTCATCAGGACTAAAGAAATTATAGGTTCATAGATCTCTTATATCTGAAACGGTATTTCATTCAGAATCAAAAACAATTTCTTTATGTCAGTCTATGCTAACAAATTTTAAATTCTTACTTCCTTCAGGGGCTTTATTTTGATGATATCTCGATTTCCCATCACTAAGTTGATTCCATTTATTCCTAGCCTCCTCATCATTATTTGGAACATCATTACCAGTATTCCATTTATTCCTCGCATAGTGTAACTCCCTAGCATAGTTTCATTTTTTGTTGTATTCTTCGAGGAGTTTTTCCTTGGTTTCTGTATCTGCTAGTACGAATCACATATCGAATTTTCAGCTATTGTTATATATTTTGGATTTTACTGCCCTATATTCATCATATGCAACTATGAATGCTTTTGCCGCGAGTCAGAATATATCCACATAATTCAATGGACTATTTGCCACATACGTATACAGATTCACTTGATCTCGTTGTCCTATAGGATCTCTAGAGATGAACTTCCCTGTACTAGGATCATAATATCGAGCTCTGAGAAAATACAATCATATTCTACTATTTTTTATTTATAACATTTCCATAAAGGTATTTTTTTAGGATTAGATTAAGTGGCACAATTAAAGCAAGAGTTACAATAACTCAACAGATTTGAGATAAAGTGTACTCAAATAGACAATCGTACTGGCATCAATTAAGTTGAGATAGGAGATACGAAAAAGCTTGTTGAAATATATTATAAAGTACGTATATAAATACCACATTTACAGTAATTGCAATAAAGTGTTTAATAAAAGAATACATAATTAATTAGTTATGGGATAATGACTTTCTAAGTTCTGACTCGGCTAAACTTCGATTTTGATACTCTATTGTATTGGTACTAAGCGCATCTCTAATTAGACTAACTTTCTTCTCTCTATTTGCTGTGATATATTCTGGATGAATTTTTATACCAGCATCATACCAAATCGAATCTGTATATTCATCAGCATTTGCAATCAATCTGGCATCTCTTCAAGAATAGCCTTGTTTCTTTGCATTCTCAATCTCCACATTAAGAAATTGATCTCTTACAATCCATATTGATATTGGACTATTCTCCATATTGAAGCCCGCTAGAAGGTTTCAAAGATTAGAAGGCTCTACAGGCTCTCAATCAAAGTATACTATTCAATTATTCTTAGCTGCCATTCCAGATATTACTCAATACCTTTTCAGATCGTATGCACCACCATTTCATGTATTTCGATAAAAGGAGTATGGATTCGTTGCTGTATCTTCTTGGGCTAGGTCAAAAATAAAAATTATTAAATCAGTAACATCATATTTTTTGATTAAATTTTGTTTCTCCCCTCCATTCCTATCCACATACTTCATAGGATTGTTCGCTACATACGTATACAGATTCACTTGATCTCTCTGTCCTATAGGATCTCTAGAGATGAACTTCCCTATACTAGGATCATAATATCGAGCTCTGAGAAAATACAAGTTTATTTCTCTGTCATATTCACGTCAGGTGAAAAGTTATATATTTAAAGTATTTTCATATATTTTAAATCATAAATAAATCAAAACTAATCTCAGCATTAATATTAGATAAAGTTTTGATATGCTCTTTTTTAATCCAAATTCAAGGATTTGCATATTTACTGTATATCGGGATATATAACTCAATCCGTAACTCATCGTTATCAAGTTCATTAAAACTCTCTAAGTTAATATTTTTTAAAATGTCATTCAAAGACTCTTCCAAATCAATGTAATCATATGACCGCGCCTCAAATTCTATTAGATTTTCTTCAGATAGTTTTTTTACATGTGGTAATTTATCTCAGATTTTAATAACCTCATTTGAAGGATTAATAAAGAGTGTTTGAAGGTCATCTATAGAATATTTCTTAGAGCCAACCTTCAATATATAGATTACTTCAACTTGTTTGTATTTAGCCATAGTTTAAAAATTATTAATATTATGATAACTATTGAAAAAATATGCCTATACACTGATCCTTGGTTAGAATGAATCTAAGGCTTCGCCTGTTGAAATAAATCAATCTCGCCATAGTTCCAAGTCTAAAATAACATATTTAATATCTAATTGTTTCTTTTTATATTTGCTAGTATCTAATAAAGTATCATGCCTGATTTTTGCTAACTTCTTCGTGGAATATATGCCTAAGCACAATATTCTTTCAGTATCTGGCTCACTATACAGTAGTAAATAGAGTTTTGTCTTTCATAATCTATAAACAAAATTCTTGTCATCATCTATACTTAATTTTGAGACCTTAAATCCGTTTGGGTGAGCCTTGAATCAATCCTCATTGCGAGATTTGTATCAAACAATACTATCAACTAGTTCTTTTGAGGAAAATACTCATATAAATTTCTCATTATAGAGATTATATTCAGGATTATAATGTGAATGTGTAACTATATATAGCATATAATAAAAGGTAAAAATTATTCAAAATTACGATCTCCGTATTTCTTAATCTGAGAAAATTCATCTTTCCTCGTTTTCTCCCAATTTCATTTTCCATATTTTTCATCCATGAGCCTTCTTGAGAAGTCTTTTCAGCTTTCTCACTGATATGGTCTTTCTCAGTTTGTCCAACTTGGAATATCGTTCGCTCTTTCTTTTCAACTTAATCATGATTTTGTTTTTTTGTATTCTGGTTTTCAATTACTTCCTCAACCCCCATCACTCTTCGCCGTCATATATGTACCCACACCAAGGGCAGTGGCAGATAATCAAGCAGCTCAACAACTTACTCAAGCAGTGACTGAAGAAGGTAAACAAAGAGTAAAAGACAGAGTTCATGCTCATCATGTGGCGAGAGCAACTCCTCCAGCATACGTCACACATGATAGTGTAACAGATGTTGTTGCAGCACATGTAGGTCAAGTGGCAGCTAACCCAGTTGCTCATCATACTATTAGAGCTTTTCAGAGAATAGAGTTGATCAAGTCTAGATTATCTCCTACTATGGCAATAATATCATAAGCAGAAGTTGATATAATGGGCTTTCATTCCAATCCGAATCTATCCGTAAAATTGAGTGGATTATTCTTCACGTATGTATACAGATTGATTTGATCCTTCTGCCCTATCGAGTCTCTGGATATAAATCTACCAATTTCTGGACTGTAGTATCTTGCACGAAGATAGTAGAGTCCTGTTTCCCTATCATATTCACGTCAGGTGAAAAGTCGAGTATTTCCATAGAGATTACTTACAGAGTCCACACTCGTGAGAGTTCCAGTTTCTGTGATGATATATGGTTTACCGAAACTGTCATACGTATACTGTTGGAGTATATTTCCAGAATTATCACTTATTCCTATTACACTTCCAAGATGGTTTACATGGTAGTAGTATCTCTTCGTAGTAACTCCTGTACTGGAATTTATTGTAGTGTTACAATCTGAGATTATAGATGAATATCCGTAATTTGTGAATTCAGAACTGTATGGCAATACTCTCACCTGACAGAATGTTATCTTGTCTTGGTTGGTAGATTCCTGTGCATCATACGCAATGAGATTGTCTGTACCAATTCCGTTAATATATTCCTTCTTTAATACCAATCCTCATACATTGCGGATTTCTTGGATGATGTTATCTCCTGAGTAGATATACTGGATAGTTTCAGTTGGTGTGGTTTTCTGGATTCGTCTTCAGAGAATGTCGTATTGGTATTGAGCTATGGTTGTACCACTTTGGGTGACTTGAACTAATCTGTTATTGTAATCGTATGTGTATGTTCTACTTCCATCATTTTTCAGATTCCCATTACTGTCGTAGGTGTAGGTTTTATTCGTTGTTGCTCCTGTCTGGCTCGTGTATTGGTCGATCGTGTTCGTAGTGTAGTTGCTACTTGCATCGGTTTTCCTGTTTCAGGTTTTGTCATAGGTGTAAGATTCAGCGTTCTGATTCACGCTTCCAGTACTCATTGGAGTTGCAGAGAGGAGTCTCTTGAGTCCATCATATCCGTAGTTCTTGATACCATCACTCGTGATGAGAGATGAGTCATCATACGTATAATTGTATGGTGTGATTCCTGCTCCAGCATGTATACTCGCGAGTCTCTGGAGAGTATCATGGGTGTAGTTCGTAGTTCTACCGTTGCCATAGGCGAGATTAGCAAGAGTGAGACCAGAGTATCCATAGTTTGCTACTGTAGTTCCACTATATCCTACAGTCGTATTGCGGTTCAGGGCATCATAGGTGTAAGTCTGGACTTGTCCGTCTGGATGCGTGAGGGTCGTGAGGTTGGAGTTGTTGTCGTAGGTGTAGCCTATTGTTTTTGTCTGTCATGATGCAGTAAGACTCGGAGAGATAGTCTCGGTTTCACTGGTGAGGCGAGAGAGGGAGTCGTAGACTAGAGCGAGTGCCGATATCTGATTTCCCGACTCTGAATTGGTTCCACTCGTGAGACGATTGAGTTGATCATAGGAGTATGTCTCACTCGTAGTTCCAGTGACTCCACTTCCTGTCGAGATAGCTCGACTCGTGAGACGATTCCTATTGTCGTAGGTATTGGTTGTGGTAGTATTGTTTTGATCTGTCTTGGTGGTGAGATTTCCACTTTTGTCGTAGGTGTATGTAGTATGGGTTGCATCTGGGAGAGTCACCTTCGTATTGCGATTGATAGCATCATAGGTATACGTCGTGGTGTGAGACTCTGGGTCAGTGATGGTGGTGAGATTGGATCGGTCATCATAAGTCATCGTAGTAGTGATAGCCTGTCCGCTCAGGTATTCCGTCTCGGTGAGTGGGAGACCACGGTAGTCACGAGTATAGGTGGTGAGTCTGCCTTGTTCATCGGTTGTACTCGTGATATAGCCGAGTTGGCTGTAGGCGAGGAATTGAGACTTCCCCACTGTGTCGGTTGTACTCGTGAGACGTCCGTCATGGTCGTAGGTGTAGGTGGTAGAGATTATACCAGTACCTGAAACTGGAGTGAGAGTTGTAGAGGTCTTTAGATCACGCTTGTTGTAGGTGAGAGTTTGTTCGTTTCCGAGAGCGTCTCTGATAACCGTATTGTTCCCTCTCGTATCGTAAGTATAGGTGGTGGTATTGTTGTTCGCATCGATAGTTTGCTTCTGCTCAAAGTCCTTGGTATACACGATACTCTTTTCGATAGCCCCAGTATTACTCACTGGATCGAGGTAGGAGATGGTTTTGACTGGATGAGCGAGACCATCGTAGACAGTACGAGTTTTGGATAGGGCCAATCATGTGTTCGTATAGGTAGTGAGGGTATCTATAGTATTGTCTGGGTTGTAACTCGTAGTGATATAGGAACCATCTGGATATGTAGTCCGGATTCTCCGATCATAGAGATCATAGGCATAACTCATCGTATAGCCTCGTGGATCTGTAGTACTCGTGAGATTGTTATTACTGTCGTATGTATATGTCGTCACGATATCCTGTGAGCTATCTCATGGCACCATGATAATACGCTCCTCTATTGGACGTGAGAATTCATTGTATACGTAGGTAGTGGTAGCACCGTTGCCTATCTTTTTACTCTGGATATTCCCATTGGCATCATAGGTGTAGCTCGTGAGGACTGTCGCCCCTTCACTCGTCTCAGTGAGAGTACTCGTGAGGTGATCGAGATCATCATAGTAATAATAAGTATCCATACTCATTCCCCCGGAGAGATAGCGAGTCTCTCGGGTTTTGTTGTTGTTGGCATCATAGGCATAACTCGTCACGATGCCCTCTGCGGTAGTACCTGTAGCGACGAGATCCCACGGAGTGTAGGTGTAGATCTGAGTATAACCATCACCATCTGTAGTTGTGAGGACGCGTCCGTATGGAGTAGTAGTGAATGTACCGGTGCTCATCTCTCCCCCATTTCCTCTCGTGAGAGTAGCTATCTGACCTCCAGAGTAGGTAGTGCGAGTGACCTTGCCTTCTGGGGTGGTTATACTAGAGAGGAGTCCGTTCGAGAGATAGGTGGAGTTTGTTGTGATAGTTGTTGTATATCCTGTAGCACTCGTACTGCTCGTAGTTTTAGCCGTGAGATTCCCTTTTCCATCACGAATATAGTTGATAGTCTTTCCACTTGGGAGTGACTCTGAGAGCAGCTCATTTCGGTTATTATAAGAATATGATGTCAGGATTACTCATGCGTAGTCACTTCCATTAATGTCACTTTTCAGTCTCTTCTCGATAAGGTTTCCACTTCCATCATAGATGTATTTGTATCCGTTCCCTCGTGGACGAGCTTCTTTGGTGATGAGTCCGCCACTATACTCATAACTATAGGTTACCGAATTTGTCTCTGTAGGATTGTAGTACTTGATGCTTGTATTATTTCCATTCGCGTCATAAGTGTATTCAGTCTTGTGTCCGAGACGATCGATAACTGTATTCTTGCTGATAGTATTTCCCGAGAGAGTATATGCATAGGTGAGGGTACCTGTTCCATACTTTTGTGTCGAGACTCGATCACCGGCATCATATGTATTGGTTACATAGATTTGTCATTTTGCATCTATGAGCCGCACGAGATTGTGTGCTAGAACTCCACTCGAGGTTGTCAGATATTCGAATCCAATAGTTTTGGTAGCACCAGTAGCATTGGTGAGGGTGATATTTTTGAGATCATATATATTCCCAGAACTTGTTGATCCTGTATAGTAAACAAAATCTGTTTTTCTCCCTGAAAAATCTGTTACCGTCTTGAGTCTATTATGATCATAGTATGAGTAATTCATGGTGCGCCCGAGAGTATCCGTAACACCAGAGAGGTAACCTCCAGAATAGGAAAAATTCAAAGTATTACCATTGATATCTCGTATCTGCGAGACTCGATTGCTAGTATTAAAGGTGGTTACATGACCATCTTCATATTGGATACTATAGATACTACCACTCTGGATGAGTGCTGCACGGAGCCCCTCATTGCGGAGATATACACTTCCACTTTTGATGAATCGAAAGGTTCCCAGTTGCCCATTGTAGTAGAGAACATTACCATTGGTTTCTCCAGAGAGGTATTGATTGTAATTATGATCCCAATTGAATCCGAGAGGACCGTTATAATCAGCTTGATTTTTGTACTTCACCTTGAGTTCGTACGGGAGCCCAATTCCTGGAACGCTCATGAGAGTATTGTCGTATGTGAATTCTCATGTAGCGAGATGAACTGGATCTCAGAGATTATTTTCCAATTTTTTATTCACTCCTGGATCTATCCCCTCGACTAGACATCTATTGTTAGAATCCCAACTAAATACATCTGGTCATGAGTTCGGAAAATATGTAGCTGTTGGATTGGTAGCGAAATAGGAGTTGGAATACGGAACACTCGTATTGTTGGAGATAGTTGTAGTAGATCCAGTTCAATCATTATAGAGATCTTGGATTTCAGAAGCAGAGAGGGCACGGTTGTAGATGCGAACATCTCCTATGTTACCATTCCAGAATCCGCCACCAGAGACATGACTCCCTATATACGGATAGGCGGCACCACTCGTAGACCCAAGTCACGAAACTGTAGAAGTTGTCTTGAGAACATTGTCTATATACAAGTTGAGTGTAGTTCAACTCTTTGTTCCAACGATAAAATGCCACTGATTATCATTATAAGCTTGACTTACTGCAGCAGTCGCATTAACTCCTCATGCACGAACTTGGAAGCCAATATCCCCATTCACCAAGAGCCTTTTTCCGAGAAACCAGGCATTATTTGAAGCATTATACCTCGCAGCAATATATGTTTCGATATTTTGACTTTCAGAGAATCGAACCCAAGCAGCTACAGTAAATCCATTTCCAACCTCCAGAGAAGTGGTATTTGGTAATCGTATATTAGAACTTCCGCTAAAAGCCCCAACCATACCAAGTATTGAATCTTGTTGATAACTCATATTCGTAGGCGTTCCATTATTTCCATTCCCACTTGTATCATTGGCATTACCATCGAGTTTCCACTCTCAGACAAGTCCACTTGTTGGTACAGCCATTGCCTGAAAAGAACCAGAAAGACCCTGGAATAAAGTCTGATACTCATCGTATGTATATACCTGCACCTGACTCAGGTCTGCATGAGAAAAATCTATCGTATCAGGATAGAGGCTATTTCCATAGATGATTCCATTTTGCTGAAATATCCCAGAATAATAACTATAGCTACTGTAGTCAATCGGCGGAGAGATAGACTCCAGTACTCCAGAAAAGGTAGATCCACTCAGTGTCTCTCCTGAAGCAGTAGTGACTCCAGAACTCGTATCAACTCCTGGATTGGCTAGAGTAAGTCATGAATAGGATTGGATACTGGATAGTATATCCGCATAGCTCATATCCGGATTCTGCTCGAGCTCGGTTGCTATGATTCCTGCAACAATCGGAGCAGAAAATGATGTTCCATCCTTGGTGATATATCCACCACCGAGAGTGGAGGTATAGATATCTACTCATGGGGCATAGACATCCACGAGAGCCCCATGGTTAGAAAATATTGCTCTTGTACCATCATGACTACTCGATCCGACGGTGATGGCATCTGTACATGCAGCAGGGAGGGTATTATTCACTTCTTGTCCCATATTCCCAGCTGCGACTACCGTAATAGTTCCGCTACTCTTGAGATTTGTGATTGCCTGACAGATAGGACTCATTGTCGGATCTCAGGCCAATCCACCGAAACTCATATTGATTATCGGGATACGTTGTTCTCCTACATATGAGAGTGCCTCGAGAACATCATAGCTCGTACCGAGTCCACTCGCATCGAGCACCTTGAGAGAGATGATATCAGTATCTGGATTGACTCCGAATATACCACCACCATTGATAGCCGCTCCGAGAACTCCGGCAACTTGTGTCCCATGACCGTTATCATCTATTCAGCCACTTGCTCCACTGATAAAATCATAAGAGAGCACCGAGTTATAGTTGCTCATGAGATCAGGATGGGTAGTATCAATACCAGTATCGAGAATAGCAACTTTGATTTTTTCACTCGGAGATGTGTCTGAGATTCCACTCGGGACTCAGAGTCTACCCATCCACCAGAGCTGATCGATGGATTCCCCAGTGAGATACTCAGGACTCGCAGATACCTGAAACACCTCAGGCTCAACTACATTGTATCACGATACTTGATCAGGAATAATTCCACTGTCTATTTTCCCAAATTCAGTAACAAAGTCCGGTCTCTCTGAAGAGAGGTATACCATATAGAGGTTTTCTCAGACCTTTTTCACTTTTGCTGGTTTTGGTGTACCTTTCGAAAAATCTAATACAACTTTATCGATGCTACCAGTAGATTGCACGAGTAATCGATAATCATCACCATGTCTCAGCGACTTTTTCACTTTTTCTAGCTGCTTTCCGGTATACTTATCACTCAGGATACGATCTTTCTTTTTTGATGAAGAATTTCATGGTTCAGCAGATTCGTATGATGTACGGTCCTTGGCATAGATGACACCGGCTATAGAAGGTGTAGATATATGGAGTAAGAACATAAAACAGAGCAATATACTCCGAAAAAGAGAAAACTTCATAAAATGAAAATGTATTAATAATATTTTCCTGCCACAATCTATTTTAGGAATCAATAGTGACAAATTAGTGACAAAAAACCAAGAAAACCATTCCATAACACAATATACTATGTATGATAATACTATATGGATCTATTTTTCTTTTTTAGCATCTAATATATTTTTATTAGCACTCATTATAAAAATGTGCTAATTTTTTATTGACTTGGATTCCATTTTTTATAAAATCATCGTCAAGCGATGAAAAATAAAAACAATTTCCATAATATCGCTCTTGCTATATACTATAGCTCGTACTTCTCATTTTTTAACCTTTTTCTCTTATGAGCATCACTCATGACATGATAGAGAGTATTACACCGCTCTCTGATAGGGTCCTGCTTCGCCCAGTAGAAGCAGAAAAGATCACCGCATCGGGCATCATCCTCCCAGACTCAGCCAACAAGGAACGACCATCGCTCTATGAGGTCATCGCCATCTGACCAGGAAAAACTGATAAAAATGGTAACGAAATAAAAATCGACCTCAAAAAGTGAGATCGAGTTATCAGCGGACAGTACTCAGGTGATGATGTGAAGGTCGGAGATACTACGTACAAGATAGTCGCGTTCGAATATATACTCGCGAAGATACAATAAAGTAGTGCATAGACATAGGCATAGAAAGGACTTTAAAAAATATTTATGGCACTCTATTTTGAAAATCTCATTGTTTGGCAAAAAGCATTCTTGCTCGCTAAGAAAATTCATATTCTCTTAAAGAAATTCCCAAAAGAAGAACTCTATGCATTAACTGATCAGATACGGCGGTCTTCTACTTCGATAGCTTCCAATATTGCCGAGTGAAGCGGTAGATGAAGTAATAATGAAAAGAATCATTTTTATCATATCGCAAAGTGATCTGCTATGGAACTCCAGACACAGATACTCCTCGCAAAAGAATTCTGATACATTGATGAGTGAACTCGAGAAGAGGTAACATGAATCATCGAAGAAATAGTAAAGATGCTATATACTATGACACAAAAATAAGTTCCACTCTATGTCTATGTACTATGTCTATGTTTAGAAATTTAACTCTTAAATTTTAATCCTATGTCAAAAAATATTCACTTCTGAGACGAAGCTCGTCTCGCCATGTTCGCAGGAATGGAAAAAGTTGCAAAAACTGTCACCTGCACGATGTGACCCAAGGGTCGCAATGTCATATTCGCGAAGTCATACGGTGCACCGCAGGTGACCAATGATGGTGTCACGATAGCGAAGGAGATCGAACTCGAGGACAAGATCGAGAATATGTGAGCCGACCTTATCAAGGAAGCAGCAAGCCGCACCAATGATGCAGCCTGAGACGGAACTACTACCGCTACCCTCCTCACATACGCTATGGTGAAGGAGTGACTCCGCGAGATCCGCTCGGGTATCAATGCCATCGAGCTCAAGAATGGTATGAAAAAAGCAGGTTCCCTCGTCGTCGAAGAACTCGCACGTATCAGTCAACCACTCAATACTCAGGAGGAGATAGAGCAGATTGCCACTATATCCGCTCAGGATGCAGAGGTCGGACGTATCATCGCTGATGCGATGGAAAAGGTAGGCAAGGATGGAGTCATCACCGTCGAGGAAGGTCGAACATTCGGACTCGAAGTCGAGGTGACAGAAGGAATGAAGTTCGATAACGGATACATCTCTCCATATATGATCACCGACGGAGAGAAGATGGAGGCTCGTATCAATGATGCTCCTATACTCATCACCGACAAGAAAATCTCAAGTCTCAAGGATATCCTCAGTGTCCTCGAGGCACTCGCACAATCAGGACGTCGTGAACTCGTCATCATCGCAGATGATATCGATGGAGAGGCACTCACGGGTATTATCCTCAACAAACTCAAGTGAGCCCTCACAGTCCTCGGTATCAAGGCTCCAGGTTTTGGTGACAAGAAAAAAGAAATGCTCAAAGACCTCGCCGTCCTCACTGGTGCAACCCTCATCACCGATGAGACAGGGTACAAGCTCGAACATGCGAACGTAGAACACCTCGGTCATGCCAAGGTCATCGTCGCTACCAAGGAGAGTACAACTGTCATCTCAGGTGCTGGGGACAAGCACCTTATCGATGCACGTGTCCGCGAACTCCAGAATCAGATGTCAGTATCCAAGTCTGACTATGACAAGGAAAAACTCGCAGAGCGAATTGCCAAGCTCGCAGGTGGAATCGCTGTGATCAAGGTCGGAGCTGCTAGCGAGGTCGAGATGAAGGAAAAGAAACTCCGCATCGAAGACGCACTCAATGCTACCAAGGCAGCAGTCGACGAAGGTATCGTCGCAGGTGGTGGTGTTGCCCTCCTGAAGGCTGCACGTGTACTCCAGAATACAGATCTCACACGAGAGGAAAAAGTCGGAGCAGACATCGTCATGCGCGCACTCTCCTACCCCGTTCGTCAGATCGCTGACAATGCAGGCAAGGAGTGAGCAGTAGTTGTGAACGAAGTTGCATCTCACAAAGATGTGAACTATGGATATGACGCGGCTCGTGACGAGTACAAGGATCTCGTCCAGGCTGGTATCATCGACCCAACCAAGGTAGAGCGTTCAGCCCTCGAGAATGCTATCTCTGTCGCGGGTATGTTCCTGACGACCGAGGCACTCATCGTAGACACACCAAAAGAAGAAAAAGCCCCAGCAATGCCTCCAGGAGGTATGGGTGGTATGGGGATGTACTAAGTTACCCCACCTAGCCTCCCCTACAAGGGGAGGAATCCAAAATCAGACGCTCAGTTCTTCCCCTTTTAGGGGGAGTCAGAGGGGGTAAAATCAAAAACTCTCGGAATTATCCGAGAGTTTTTATTTTCTTAATGTTTTACCATCTCCTTGATACGTCTCATGACTTCTGCCTTGATCTCCTTGGAGTGAGCATACTTGTCGAGGAGGATGAGGAAGTCTTCCTTGAGAAACACTTGGAGTTCTGCATCATCTATGACCTCGACTGTCGCAGTGCGTGGTTCGTCTGTGATGAGTGCCATCTCTCAGAAAAATGATCCAGGCCCGAGGAGTGCTATCTCATTTCCATCACGCATAATTTTTACATGACCAGAATTGATATAGTAGGCACAACCATTGGAAGGGTCACCCATAGTGAGGATTTTTTCTCACTTCTTACGATGCTGAGACTGACTCATGAGGAGAAAATATGCCACCTCTTGGCTCGAGAAACCATCAAATATATAGAGATTTTCTGCTGACATAGAGAAAAGTTAGTAATTCTCATATAGCATAGCAGATATTATCGGTTTTCGCAAATATTTACAAAAAATCCCCATGACGTATAGGGATTTTTAATTTTTATGAGAATTATCTCAGAAGTGGCTCTACCTCTACACGCTGATATTTTTCTATGGTGAGATAGTCAGAACGGATGTATCCATGAATCGTGCGATCATCACTGATAACTTCTGACCAATTATCGACTGTAGAGACAACATAGAGTGGAGTTGCATTGGTGAGGACAAAAAGTATCTTCGCTCCATACCATGGATGAGCACGGACATTGACACTGTGGTCTACATTCACACGGGCAATATCGCTCCAGAACTGCTGATCTGCCTGCTCGATACGTACGAGATCAGATGTATTCGGATCGCGCAGAAGTCGAGTTGCAATATATCCATCAGCCTTCCCTGTTGTATCAGCCTCTACGAGATTGGCTCCAGTGTCAGTGACTGATACGGTTGCCCCCTGAACCGCAGTCCATCCTACTCCACTCTGAGTCACTACGACCGCGTCATTGCGCATGAGATAGGCATCAGTTTTACTCTGCATACTCGCAGCATGGCGCATACGGAGACTACGAACTGCATTGGCATACTTGATCTGTTGTTGCTTCATGAGCTCAGTACGGTATGCTACGATATCTGTCTGTGCGAGGTCAAAGAGTGGACCATCAACCTCTGGATCATACCCTGTATATTCCTCTGTTGGGAGCATATCCTCTACTGTAACTCCTGTGAGAGTTGTTCCTGTAGAAGTGACATCAGTAGGAGTGACTACACCTGTAGATACAGTTGCTGTAGATTCACTCACAGCTTTTGGGTCTACCCACTTCGGACCGAGACATCCTGGGAGATTCTTCTCTGTGGTAAATACCTCGAGCTTTCCTACTCCCGTACGAGATACAACAGAACCATCACATCCGAGCCAGGCAAATGTCATCTCATCTGCGAGGAGCTTCCCTGCGAGACCAAGTGAAGCAAGGATACTGAGTACAATGAGTATACGTGTTTTCATAATAAAAAAGTGTAAGTGCTAACAATTAGCAATATACACTTAATTTATTTTTGTCAAGTTTTATTTATAATTATTTCCAAGAAAAGTCCAATTCCTTCTTGTTGACGGTAATTGTGAGAGATTTTTTATTTTTCTCACGGAGCATAGAATCAGCAATAGCATCCTCGAGAGCGTCCTGAATATAACGTCTCACTGGACGTGCACCATACTCTGGATTGTAGGTCTCATCGAGTATTTTTTGTATTACCTTATTATCATAACTGAGTGCGATACCGAGGTCAGCCATGCGAGATACGAGATTATCGAGTTGGAGGGAGATGATTCACTTCATGACTTTTTTATCGAGTGGAGCGAATACGATAGTCTTGTCGATACGGTTGAGGAACTCTGGTGAGAAAAATTCTGGGAGTTGCTTCATGACTTTTCCCTTGATAGTATCATAATCTGCTATCATCTTGGATTCCTCACGTTCTGTCGTAGCGAATCCTATCTTTTCTGCCTCAGCATTGAACTCATCAGAACCAATATTGGATGTCATGATGACAATCGTGTTCTTGAAGTTCACACTGCGTCATTTTCCGTCGGTGAGTGTACCATCCTCGAGTATCTGGAGGAGGAGATTGTATACGTCGAAGTTTCACTTCTCTATCTCATCGAAGAGTACTATAGAATACGGTTTTCTACGAACCTTGTCCGTGAGCATACCACCTTCTTCATACCCAACATATCCAGCTGTCGCACCGATGAGCTTGGACGCACTGGCACGATCCTGGAACTCACTCATATCGATCTTGATGAGGGCCTTTGGATCAGCGAAGAATTCCTCTGCGAGGACTTTTACGAGCTCTGTTTTTCCGACTCCCGTAGGACCGAGGAAGAGAAAGGAACCAATAGGACGATTCTGGCTCGAGATACCCATACGAGAACGCTTCAGTGAACTCACGATGGCACTGATTGCTTCTTTTTGTCCGAGGATGCGCTTGTTGAGGGTTGTGTCGAGAGATTTGAGTCGTGCGATATCTTCTTTTTCGAGATTTTTGAGTGGCACACCAGTCATCTGATGGATAACACGTTGGACGTCTGCGCTCGTGATGTGGAGCCTATCCTTGCGTGGGACAGTACGTTTTTTCTTCTTTTCTTCTATCTCTTGGACGATTGATTCGACGATTTTACGTTTTGTGAGAGCCTTCTGGTATTGCTGTGACATAAGGAGTTCTTCCATCTCTTTTTGGAGGTGCTGCATTTTTTCCTTGAGTTCTGTCATCTCAGTCGTATCGAAGTTGTAGGTCATACTCTTCGTACTACACGCCTCATCGATGAGGTCGATAGCCTTGTCTGGGAGAAAACGCTCAGTGATATAACGACTCGAGAGTTCCACCGCATCCAGTATTGCATCTTCGTCGATGATGAGGTTGTGAAATTCCTCAAAACTCGGACGAAGTCAGTTGATGATATCTACTGCTACTGCTCGTGTTGGCTCATTCACATCAATTTTCTGAAACCGACGCTCGAGGGCTGAGTCTTTTTCGATGTATTTTTTGTATTCAGAGAGTGTCGTGGCACCAATGAGACAGATTTTCCCACGCGCCATAGCAGGCTTGAGGATATTGGCTGCATCGAGTCCACCCTCACCAGAACCAGCTCCGATGATAGTATGTATCTCATCGATGAAGAGGATGACTTCGTTCTCGAGCTTGGACGCCTCGTCTATCACCATCTTGATACGGTGCTCGAACTCTCCACGATACTTGGTTCCTGCCACCATAGCCGAGAGGTCGATAGAGATGATGCGCTTGTTCTGCATTGCAAAAGGAACTGTCCCCTCAGCGATACGGCGAGCAAGTCACTCAACTACAGCTGTCTTACCAACTCCAGGGTCACCCACGAGACATGGATTATTCTTGGTTTTGCGATTGAGGATGGAGATGAGTCGCTCTATCTCTGTATCACGACCGATAACTGGATCAGTTTTTTTTGTTCTGGCCTCGAGTGTGAGATCAGTTCCAAAAAAATCAAGTGCCGGAGTATCTGAGTTCTTTTTATCTTGTGGAGTATTTTGTACGAATGGATTCTGCTGAGGTGGTTGATCTGGAGTTTTTCCTGACTTTTCCCCACCGAATGTATCCTCTATCATGCCCATGATCTCATCGATCGGTCCGAATATTCCTCCTTGTGTTCCGTCTTTTTTGCCAGATTGACTCATGGAGATGAGCTTATTGATCTCGGTTGTCTGGGACTCAAAATCCTTGGGCGCGACTCAGACGAAGTCAAGGAGCTTGTAGAACCAATTCTCTGTCTCCGCACGAAAAAGTGCCAGGAGAAAATCCTCTACCCCTGCCTGTGGCTTCCCTGTACCAGCAGCTACCTTCATCGAGAGGACGATGAGTTCCTTGAGTCGAGCAGATATCCCTACATAATCGCCCGTTCTCGGAACCTCCGAGACAAATGGAGGACGTGAGAGTACATCTGTGAGGATAGTATCATTGATACCAAAACTCGTAAAGAGATCATACATATTCCCCTTGGTGATAGCTGCTATCTGTATGAGGACATCCTCGGGGAGAATCTCCTTGTATCCGAATTGTTTTGCACGGTTCTCTGCCGAGAGCATAACCTGTTTGTATTCGTCTGTGAATTGGTTGAGCATATGTGTTGTAAAAATTGTGTGAAGATTATAGAGAGAATGGGTAAAAATCAAATCCATCTATTGGCTTATTATAGCAATTCTCTGACAAAAATGGAAGGATTTTGACTTGCGGAGTCTATGAATTCATGGATTCTATACTTGATTTTTCGATTATGTGACTACACTGAGTTTATATTTTGTGTGTTAGTAGGAGTAACTGTACACTCTCAGTTATTACTTATTCCATGTTAACTATTATCTATTATGTCCAAGCTCCTCCTCATCGAAGATGACTCAGGTATATCCACTCCACTCTCCCTCTACCTCCAGAATGCTGGATATGAGGTCATCCTCTGTGAACGATGAGACACTGCAGAAGATGTATTTCAGAGAGAAAAACCAGCCATCATCATTCTCGATATCAACCTCCCAGGAAAAACAGGTATCGAGATATGTCGTGATATCCGAGCAAAGTCATCGACTCCCATCATCATGCTCTCAGCACGTGAGAGCGAGGAAGACAAGGTGGCACTCCTCGAACTCGGCGCAGATGACTATGTATCCAAGCCATTTTCCTCTCGTGAACTCGTAGCACGAATAGCCGCTGTCATGAAGCGTGCACAAGCAAAAAAAGAAACAAAAAACACCAAAGAGATCGAGTTCTGAAAACTCTGGATCGATACAAAAAATATGATTGTGATGACATCTGGAGTAGAAGTAATCCTCACTAAGACTGAGTTTTCACTGCTTGAGTATTTTATAAAAAATGCAAAAGGCATCATCAAGCGTGAATCCCTCATGAAAGATATCATCGGATATGATAACTATATCTATGATCGTACCATCGATACACATGTAAAAAATCTCAGAAAAAAGCTCGAATGATCTATCGATATCGAGACGGTTCGTGGTGTCTGATACCGTGTAAATCCCATTAATTAATCAATTATAGTTTTATAATTGTCCGAATATACGAATTGGAAGAGAAAATATTGTAAAACATCCTGCTTCGGATAGAATAAGCATCAAATTCCTAATTAATTTGTCATTCCGACATCAGGAGGAATCTGCCCCCGATGAGCAGGTCCTTCGTTTCTCAGGATGACAAAAATATATACTGTTATGCTCAAGATCTCCTGACCCCAATCGCTCTCTGGAACTGTTCAGATATCTGGATCCAAAAATGCAGCCCTTCCACTTATTGCATGTGGACTTTTTTTCGATCACTTCACACTGCATAATGTTCCAAAAATCGGTGATGTACTCACATTCATATCTATCATCGAGTCACTCGGGGCTCATATAGAGTGGAACGGGAGTACTATTATCATGGACAATAGCAGGCTCTCGATAGAACATCTCGACAGAGACAAGATTCGCAAGATCCGTGTCGGAATTTTTCTCTTTCCAGCACTTCTCGCACGATTCGGCGCACTCGAGATACCATATCCTGGTGGGTGCAATATAGGAAAACGCCCTATCGATGAACACCTCCGTGCATTCCAGGCATATGGCTATGAGAATATGGGTGAAGGTGAGAATATAGCATTCCAGTGAGCAGATCATGGACGAGATATAACACTGAGAGCCAACTTCGCTGTAACTGCAACAGAAAATATACTCATGATGGCAGCATTCCGCGAATGACATACAACCATCGAACTCGCAGCCATAGAACCACACGTTATCAACCTGATTGAGTTTTTACGTTCTCTCGGTATCCGTATAGATATCAATACCAACCATAAAATAGACATATATGGTTCAAAAAATGTCCAAAAATCAGCAGAAGCGACAGTAATCTGTGATTATATAGAGAGTGGAACATTTGTCATACTCGGAGCCCTCACTGCGGAGCCATCAATACGTGTTGTCTGAGCACGCATAGGAGATCTCACTGCATTCCTCGGAAAGTGTGGAGATGCAGGAGTACGATTCGACCTCGACTACGAACATGATACTATCACCGTGTATAACTCATGCACCAGTCTCCGTCCAACTAACCTCCAGACCAATATATATCCATGATTCCCGACTGACCTCCAGTCCCCTTTTGCCCTGATGCTCACACAGGCAGAGGGTATCTCTCGTATCCATGAGGTATTATTCGAGTGACGACTCAACTGGCTCATCGAAGTCGAGAAGATGAAGTGACATATCGCCATCATGAATCCACACGAAGCGATGATATTTGGAAAAACTCACCTCAAGTGAACCACAGTATCATCATGGGATCTCCGTGCTGGAGTGACGATGATCCTCGCAGGTATGATAGCTCGTGGTGATACACTCATAACCAATGTCGAATATATCGAGCGTGGATATGAGGATATAGTAGGCAAGATTGCCAAGCTCGGAGGAAAAATAGAAAATGTATAACCTATGTGATACTGAGACTACATTCCATCCTCGCATCACGCAAAAAAACCTCTTACAAAAGCGCAAATACGCAAAATGCAAGAGGCATATAGTCGTGCAGATGAGATAACTGCTGAGGTGAGAGAAAAGGAAAGTGAAGAACAAAAAACAGCCGAATGAGAGACAGAGAAGTTACTCGGACTTATCTAGCGTTCATGCAGCCATAGCATTAATTCTTGCCTCAACCATGGCAGCCCTAATATCTTCTGGACGAATATTCTGATTATCACCTGATAACTGAGGATTAAGTACTCCTTCTTGCATTGCCAATATGGTCTTAGCATTAAGAATTCTTGATGTAGCATTCTCCTGATTCTCTAAAGGGTTTGATGGAATTGAGTTTACCATAAAATCTAAGATTAAGAGTTACTGGATTATCATATATCTAATAACTCAACCGTCAAATTTTTTAAATTCCTCGACTTTCCGAGGAATTTTTATATGATAGAGATCATCGATATTCATCACAATTCTTCCAGAAACCACAGGGGCAGATTCTTCCTATCGTCAGAATGACAAAGGAAGATTCATGTTCAATTATTCGCAATTCATAATTGATTCATTCGTAATTCTTATGTCATCCTTCTCCGACATCCTCAATTCTCTCAATGACAAGCAACGTCATGCTGTCGAGACAATATACTGACCTGTACTTGTCATCGCCTGACCAGGAAGCGGAAAAACTCAACTCCTCGCTGCCCGTATAGCCAATATATTGAAGACGACAGACTATCTCCCGTCGAATATCCTCTGTCTGACATTTACCGAGAATGCTGCCCGTAACATGCGTGAGCGTCTCGCGACGATGATAGGACAGGATGCCTATAGGGTCGCGATACATACATTCCACAGCTTCGGGAATGAGATCATCAACCGATACAGATACCTCGCTCGCGAGTACACCGATGCCAAGCCTATAGATACTATCGAGTCATCACGTATCCTGGATAACATCCTCGAGTGACTCTCTTGGGATGATCCATACAAGCCTGGATATAGATCCAGTGACACAATCAAGGAAGTCCTCGGCAATATCGGGAATCTGAAGAAGTGAGGGATTGATCCAGTTTTTTATCGTGCCATCCTCGAGCTCAATAAGCGTACTATAGTTACACTCAATCCACTCATCGCGAGTGCATGGGAACAGATAGATGCCCTCGGACAAAAAAAAGAAGACAAAGAGAAAAAGATAGAGCTCTTTAGGGCTTTTACTGAGAATATACAACGAGCAAATACAGGAGAGAAAAATATCGGGAATTATGAGCGATATGAGACACTCATAGCACGGAGCCTCGATGAGGCATGGGAGCTCTATGAGTGAGATATGAGTACCAAGTTCATGAATGCATGGCGCGATACCTGGACAACCAAGGGCTACAATGGAAAACGCGAACTCAAGGAAACAAGCAAGCTCACTAAACAATACTCACTCGCAGATATCTATGAAGTCTACCAGAAGAGGCTCAAGGAGGGCGGGTATATCGACTTCTCTGATATGATCCTGGAGGCAATACGTCTCGTCGAGGAACATGATGTCGTACGTATGAGTCTCGCGGAAACCTATCAGTTCATCATGATCGACGAGTTCCAGGATACCAACGAGGCACAGATGCAACTCATCAATACTATCGTCTCTGTAAATGAAGAAAATCCAAATATATTCGCTGTAGGAGATGATGATCAGTCCATCTACAAGTTCCAGTGAGCCAATACTAAGACGATACGCGACTTCCATGACAGATACAGAGATACTGAACTCATCATCCTCGACAAAAACTACCGATCCAAGGAAGAGATAATCACTCATAGTCGTACAGTTATTGATTCAGAATTGAACAATATTAGTAACATATTCGAGTGAGCGGTGAAGAATTTTGAGGCTGTACGTGGGCCTGGCTGAAGTGTCAGAAAGAAAAAGTTCAAGAATGAACTCGAAGAACTCTCCTGGATGATCGACGATATAGCCGAGAAGATAGTATCTGGAGTCTCTCCACAGGATATAGCAGTTATCACCAAGAAAAATAAAACTCTCGAACTCATCGCAAAGTGACTCCTCGAAAAGGGTATATCTGTGAGTCTCTCCAAGGATGAATCCATATTCGATAGTGACTCCGTCATACTCGTTATCAATATACTGAGACTCCTCAATTCACTGAACGGAAGCTATAGAGAAGAAAATGCAGAACTCCTCGTGAGCATCCTCGCACATCCAGCATTCGGTATCAACAGGCTGACTCTCTGGAATATATCGAAGGATATCTATCACGCCCGCAAGGATACGACTCGGTCATGGATAGAGTCCCTCTCTTCACATGAGGATAGTACACTCAAAAATCTCGGAAACTTCCTGAAAGAACTCGCACTCCGTAGTCTCACAGAACGTCTCGAGGATATCATCGACTATATCACAGGAGCCAATATGCTCTCACTGCCTGATGACTATGACGATGATGGAGTGAGGAATCCTCTCCAGATAGAGATATTTGGTGAATCCCGAGACTATACCTCGCCACTCTATTGATACTTTTTCGGACAATTATCGAACAATAATTGATGAAAAATAGAGTATGCACGACATCTTGCAAATATACGACAATTCATCGAATCCGTACGAAGTTATAAGAATGGAAAGAACCTTCTCATGCTCTCTGATGCTATAGAGCTTCTTGTGCTCATAGGAAAATACGATATCGATATCAGTGCATCTCATATCATCGGTGATGAGAACTCCTCAGTAAATCTCATCACCGTCTACAAGGCAAAGGGGCTCGAGTGGTCACATGTCTATGTACCATGTATCACGCGCAGTGAGTACAAGATGGGGAAGATTGGTGGATCACCACTTCCGAAGAATCTCCCCCTCGAAGCTGAGAAGGATAACGATGAGGATATCGAGCGTCTCGTCTATACAGCTTTTACACGTGCCAAGGATACACTCACTGCAACCTATTCGAGTGAGAGCATGGATGAGAAATCACTCGAGCCACTTGCCTGCATCGAGGTAGAGAGTCCAGAATGGGAAGAGCTCACTACAGTACCACTCACGAGTCTCACTGCAACACTCGAGGTCGAGAAGAAGGAACTCTTCTCGCTGCCATATCTCGGTGATGAGCAAGACTTCCTCCGAGATCGCATAGACAAACTCTTCGTCATGAATGCAACAGCACTCCAGAACTTCCTCAATGTCGCGGATGCTGGACCAGAGAAGTTCGTATCTAATTCCCTTCTCCGTTTTCCGCAAGCCAAGAACATCGCTGCATCATATGGTTCTGCTATTCACAAGTGACTCGAGGATTTTTTGGGTGACTACAGCTCAAAATGAACATTTATGAAATCATTATTGCTCGAATCATTCGAAGAATCGCTGAAGAAGGAAGGATTCGATCCTGTCACAGAGACAACCTATCTCGACCGAGGTCGAGCCAATCTGGAGGCACTCTACGATGAGATAACCGGACAGACATATGGTGAGCTCTATCTCGAATATGATTTTCGTACTGCAGGCTGAGGAACATTCTTGCCTGTACATCCTGTTTCCGTCATCCTGAGTGAAACGAAGGATCCAGGAAAAGAAAACATGGATTCTTCCTATCGTCAGAATGACGGAACCAATAGAAACGAAAATGCCATCCAACTGACTGGTAAGATAGACCGCATAGAGCGACTGCCTGACGACTCTCTCATTATCACTGATTACAAAACAGGCGGAGGATTTGATACTTTTGATGGGAAGTGAGCTGAATACGAGAAGATCAAGCAATGGAAATACAGACTCCAACTCGCGTTCTATGCAGTACTCTTTGAACTCTCGCCTCGATGGAGGATGTTTAAGAACAAAAAATACGAGCTCTTCTTCGTCGAGCGCAATCGAGATGAGGAGAGATTCCACCGCGTGGTAGAGTATATCCATGAAGGAGAGATCGAACGTACCAAGAAGCTCATCATCGCAGTCATGGCCAAGATACGCACTCTCGACTTCCCTGATATCACGAAGTATCCGAAGACAGTTGAGGGGATACGGATGTTTGAGGATGACTTAATTAATAATTTGCTCTAAAAAATGCATACAATTTCACTCACAACAATAAAAGCAAATGAAATTAGCAGATTAAATAAACTCATTCAAAGCTTAGAGGACTTTAAAACAGATAAGATATTAGTTAAGTCGGTATCCTTTTCTTTGAAAGATGTTCCAAATATAGAAACTTGAGATAATCTCATAATTTATTACTTTGAAATAAATGAAAAACTTACCAAACATGAACTCGATAGATTTTGAAAGGATTTAGAAAGTGAATGAAGAAAATATGCAAAACAAAATAGAGCAGGAATGGAAAATGAAAATATATTATATGTTGGAAGCTCTCATGGATTCTGAAGACGTTTTAAAGAACATTGTGGATTATGATATAAGTGAACATACTCATTACAAATGAATACTTGGATAGATACGAGTAGGGTAATTACAGTAAATTATATTATAGTAGATAATGTATTTGAGAATATTTTACAATTATTGGAAGATGCACTTTATGATGAACTAAAACCTTTATTTGGAAAAAAATGAAAAAAATAGGTTATGACTAATTCCAATCTCCTCATCGACGGACGTGTTGCACTCGGAGCCTTTGACTTCGATGGTAATATCCTCGCGCCCGAGACCACGACATATGTCATCGACCGAGAGACGGGCGAAGAGGTCGGGATTCCTGCGCATACCCTGGATCAAAGTCCCGAACTCATGCAGACGAAGTATAGGTGGAAGGATGATATCATCGACTCACTCATACACTTCCGTGATTATCACACAGATACCAAGCACCTCTGACCTGATCAGTTCAAGGCAGATATCGAGGAAGCCCTGAGGAGTAATGCATACGCACCAAGCCTCATGAAGCTCAAGGAAGTCTTCCTCGTTCCTGCTCGACTCTTTGCAATCATCACGGCTCGTGGACACTGACCAGACAATATCGCTCGTATCATGTGGATAGTGAATGAGCAACTCCTGAGTGCATGAGAAAAAGAAGAACAATACAAAAATATCCTCTCACTCTATCAGTCCTATACAGGAAAGAATGAGAATCTCACACGCGATCAGGCATTGAGATTTTATTTTGAAGAGATAGTATCATACTATCCTGTCTCCAATCCACATATAGCAAAATACCTCTCCTTAGACGAAACTCTATCGAGCTCTGAGAAGAAGGTAAAGGCCATGGAACACTATACAATCGATGTCCAAAAGAGAATAATTACAAAGCTCTGACTCGGAGTATACCCGCTCGCAATAGGATTCTCTGATGACTCAGTGAGAAATACTCTCGCGATGATAGAGCATTATGAGCAACTCCGCACGAATCGAGCTATCTCTGATGACACTACAGTACACATCTACTTCACCGGCAAGCAATCCGAAATACAAAAACTCGAGAAGCCATGAAGGAGTCTCGAGCAGAGTGAAGATATGATAATCGTGAGGATATAGTGACTACAATATTCAACTTCTGTCATGCTGAGGCACGAAGCATCTGCCCAGTGACACTGCACCAGAGCAGATTCTTCCTATCGTCAGAATGACAGGAACAATGGAATATCTTTATTTTGCTAAAATATCTATAATTATCTTTTCCATGTTTTAAAAAATTTCCACCATACAAGTCCCCACACAGCACCGAAGAAGTGACCAACGAAGCTAATGTTCCCAGAGAGTCCGAGGAGGATATTGAGCACGAGCATGATGAGTATCTGATTCGCCATAGGATGTCGAGTTGTATAGAGATCTATCCAGAGATATGAGAGAAGTGCCATACAGAATCCACTCATACCAATTGTGATACCACTTGAGAGGAGCGCTAATGCTACTGCAACGAAGAGTGTTGATCCAATAAAAAATCTAATAAATCCCTGCCTACTCATGCGTGACTCTACCTCAGGACCAGCCTGATAGATAAATAATCCATTCATCATGAGATGGAGCAAGTTACCATGGAGGAACTGAAAAAGCACAGTTGAAGAGATAAGAGATGGCAGTATCTCAGGGGAGAATCCAGAAAAATGAAATCCAAAAATCTGAATAATCCGATAATCAGCAAATCCAATAATTGAGATAACAACCATCGCCACGATCATGGCATGTGAGAGATAACGACTTGGGTAGAATGGAATCATAGAAAAATCCTCATGAATTAACACGAGGATTTTATAGTTTTTGTGTGGAAATACAAGTTGATTACTTGCGGAGTCCGAGCTTCTCGATGAGTGCATCGTAGCGAGCCTCTTCCTTACGCTTGAGGTAGTCAAGGAGCTTGCGACGCTTCGCAACCATCATGACGATACCACGGCGAGAGTGATTGTCTTGCTTGTGTGACTCGAGGTGAGTCTTGAGATTCTCGATGCGATCTGTGAGGATAGCAACCTGAACTTCTGGAGATCCAGTATCACCCTTGTGGGTAGCGAACTTCTCCATGATCGCTTTTTTTGCTTTGTGGTCCATATTGTAGGAGTTACAGTATTTTAGTATAAAAACATCAAAACCCGAAAATACACGAGTAAAGACAGGTGGAGTATAGGGAAAGCAAGAAAAAAAGCAAATTTTTTATAACACCTGCCTGAGTGCTGTGATGTTAAATGCATAATCCATCTTGGTCGAACCGAGGATACCGAGATATCCTGTATATCCATTGACTTCGATTTTTTTGACGATCATAGTGCTTGACTCGAGCTCTGGGAGGACGTTCTCCTCTCAGATATAAGCAGAGACCCTACTCGATATATCCAGTCACTCGAGGAGTGTGATGAACTGATGCTTGTTCTCGAGGAACTTGATCACCTGGAACATCTCTTCGCCCAGGATACCATGATGACGCTCGAGATAGTTCGAGAGTCCGAGGTAGTATGATGAGCCAAGTGATGGTATACAAGCAAATGTGATCTCACCAGTGATCTTGGTCAGACGGGCAACGAGTCCATAGAGTGTATCATCGATACGATTCTGTTCGAGACGATTCTGGAGTTCCTGCTCTGCCTCGAGAAATACTGCAGGCATAGTCTCCATGAGATAGTCGACAAATACCCGGAGTCCACGAGTCGTCGGAAGTCGTCATGCACTATTGTACGGCTGAAAAATCAGTCCCATATCCTCGAGTGACGCCATATCATTGCGGACAGTGGCACTCGAGACCCCGAGATCATGTTGCTTCAGGAGAGACTTGGAACCCATAACCTCCCCTGTTTTGATATATTCTTCGATGATGTACTTGAGTACTTGTACCTTGCGATCTTGGATTTTTTTCATAATTCTCTTAGTTATATCTCAATAGTCTTGTACAAGATTTTCCCATTATTACGACTATCAAAATATTTTACAGTTATCTTGCCAATACCTAGATAAAAGTCATCAATACGAGTGTAGTAATTGTCTGTCAATTCACCACATGAACTAGCAAAGAGAAGTTTACTATTATCCATACCGCTATAAGGTAGCATATAGAGCTCATTATAACACGCACCATTACTCATAATAGCAAGCACATATAATCCATGTTTTCAAACTTTAACTTTCTCTATTCATCCGTATGTAGGAAAATAATAAAATTTATTCTTCTTTGTATCAAAGATTCCTCAATCTCATCTAAATCCATGAACAATATACATTGTCTTATTCGTTTTCTTTACAGAAAATTGACGTAAAAATCACTGTTCAGTAATATCTACAGCATCTCAAGATTGTTCTATGTCCTCAGTATGAAAAATTTTTCAGGCATACAAAAAAGAATATCCTCAAGTATTATACTGAAGAGTGAACTTATCTCAAAGACTTACTTCTCATTCAGATATTGAAGATGAAAATATGGATATTGGAAAAAGAATAAAAAGAAGAGCAAATAAATATTTCATAGAAATGATTTTTAATGAATTGGATAAAAAATTTCGTATATCTTTAGTTTACTTTTTTTACCTTCATGCCTGTCCCCTTGTGTCAGATGACTTCTACCTTGTCACCCATAGATATCTCTTCATCAGCATCGACGATATACTCTACACCATCGAGAGATATCTTGAGTTCTCATGATATTTTTTTGACGGTACGCTTCTCGCCGAGATATCTATCAAACCCCTGTGGCACATCTGGACTCGAAGCAGTAAGCATCTTCGGAAGAAAATATGCAAATATAAGACTCGCAATAGCAAATATAATTCCCTGAACAATTGTAAACATCGTCTCCCCAGAAAAGAAAACATAGAGTGCCACAATGCCTGCAGCAAGTGAAAGTGCCAGTCCATAAAATGTAGCCGTTGCAAACTCAACAATGAGAAATATAAGTGCCGCTGCAATCCAAAAATAGAGAAAGTTCATAGAGAAAAATTATAAAAAATTATTTTGCTGCACCGAAGATCTTCGATACTCCTGCGAGGATATCTGAATCGAGGATATACTTAGTATTTTGTCCGAGTGCTCACTCTATCACCTTGAGTTGCTCCTTGGTTACTGCTGCTCACTTGAAGAACTCAACAGCGGCATTGGCCTCGAGTTCGAGGGATTTTGCCTTCGCCTCAGCAACGGCAACCATAGCATTGGCCTCACCTTGTGCCTTGAGTATCTGTGATTCCCGATCACCTTCAGCCTGGAGGATCTTGGACTGCTTGTCACCTTCTGACTTGGTGATGAGGGACTGCTTGTATGCCTCAGACTCGAGGATAACTGCACGCTTTTCACGTTCTGCCTTCATCTGCTTACTCATGGCGTTCTGGATGTCATCAGGTGGATCGAGACGCTTGATCTCGACACGGAGCACCTTAATTCCCCATTTTCCTGTCTCGCGGTCGAGTGACTCGAGCAATTTTGCATTGATAACTTCACGATTTGAGAGGGTCTCATCGAGTGACATTGTACCAAGTACAGAACGGAGATTGGTCTGAGCAAGATTCACTACCGCCATGAATACATTGTTGATATCGTATGTTGCCTGATATGGATCGATGATCTGAACATATATCACTCCATCTACTGCCATACCAACGTTGTCCTTGGTGATGATCTGTTGCTCTGGAACAGCCACAACCTGCTCACGGATATCGACACGACGCACTGCCTGTACACCAGGTATGAGAAAAAATATACCAGGACCAACTGTATCTGTATATCGACCGAGGAATTCACGGAGACCTACTTCACCCTGATTGATCTTGCGGATGAACATCGGAATCGAGATTGCCACGAGCACGAGCAAGAATATAACAATACCAGACATAGTAAAAGTTGATAAAAAAATAAAACCACTATAATCCTATGGTTTTCCCTATTTTTTGCAAATGAAAAAAATCGTCGTTATTGGTGGTGGAGCCTGAACATTCAACGTTCTCTACTGACTCAAACAAAACAAAGAATTTGATATATCAGCCATCATATCTGTCGCAGATAGTGGTGGTACTGCATGACTTATCCGTGATAAGTATGGCATACTTCCTCCTGGGGATTTTCGTCGCGCGATCGCTGCACTTGCCAAGGATACACATATGGTACGTCAGCTTTTTGAATATAGCTTCAAGTGAGAGGAGTGAGTTATCGGCGGAAATAAAATCGGTAATATCCTCCTCACAGCCCTCGTGGATATCTCCTGAGGGGATTTCGAGAAGGCTATCAATACTATGGCTGATATGCTCGATGTGCGCGGTCGTGTCATACCTGTGACACTCGAGGATGTCCACCTCGCAGTGAGATTCGAGGATGGAACAGTGGTAGTATGAGAAAAAAACATAGACGTATCCGAGAAAAATGACTTCGAACGTGCACACAATATCGACCAAAATATTGTCGATGCCTGGCTCGAGAACAATCCTGGACACCTCAATCCTCGTGCAAAACAAGCCATCACCGAAGCTGACTCTATCATCATCGGGCCTGGAGATCTCTATACGAGTATCGTCCCGAATCTCCTCTGTGAGGGTATGCGCGAGGCACTCGACTCGAGTGACGCTAAGATCATCTACATCTGTAATGCGATGACCAAGCGCGGTGAGACAACCAACATGGAGGTTATTGATTTTGTAGAGACAATAGAACGATATATCGAACCAGGCAAGCTCGACTATGTCATCGTGAACAATGGGACTATTCCTGAGGATATCATCGCGAGGTACAAGGCTGATGAAAATAAAAAACCCCTCAAGATAAAAGATCCGACTCTCTTCGAAGGAAAGGGGTATACTATTATCGAACGTGACCTCGTCCATACAGGCTGAGACTATGTCCGTCATGATCCAGAGTGTCTCATGCGAGTACTCGAGGAGATAGTTGGAGAATAATAAAATCCCCTAATTCCTAGGGGATTTTATATTTAGTCCTTCACAACAATCGAGAGCATCTTATTCGGGATGAATATCTCCTTTACGAGAGTTTTTCATTCGAGCCACTTCGCGATGTCAGGAGTATCATGTACGAGGAGTGATACCTCTTCCTGGGCCACTCAGTTAAAACATATAAGTGTACCACGGAGCTTCCCATTCACCTGCACTGCTATAGTCACCTCATCATCGACGAGCATGAACTCATCATACTCTGGCCAGGATGCTATATAGATAGAGTTAGCTTTTCACTGGAGACTCCAGAGCTCCTCTGCCATATGCGGAGCGAACGGATGGAGGAGTATGGCGAATTTTTCCTTCCACTCACTCGTGAACTCTGCATCAGTCGGGATACCTTCATTCAGGAGGATCATGAGAGCGGATATAGCAGTATTGAACTTGTATCCGACGATATCTTCTCCGACTTTTTTTACAGTCTTGTGGAGGAGCTTCATCGCCTTCATGTCGTCCTTAGCAGTATTTTTACCATCTGTATAAGCACTATACGCCTTGTCGAGGAATCTACGAACACCTACGATAGCATCTGGATTCCATGGAGCCGTGTCGGTAAATGCACCCATATTCATCTCATAGAGACGAAGTGTATCTGCACCATACTCTCGGACGATATCATTCGGATTCACGACATTTTTGAGTGACTTGGACATCTTGGCTACAACCTGCTTCACCTCGAGTCCAGTCTCTATCTCGATGAACTTACCCTCTCGCTCCTGTACGAGATCCACTGCGACGAGTCCACCATCCTGACGCTCATATGCGTAGGCGAGGATCATACCCTGATTCACGAGCTTCTGGAATGGTTCCTTGGTCGGAACGATCCCTGCATCATAGAGTACCTTGTGCCAAAACCTGGCATAGAGGAGGTGGAGTACGGCGTGCTCTGCACCACCGACGTATTCATCGACATTGTTCCAGTACGCGAGGGCATCCTGCCCTGCGAGGGCATCACTATTCTTGTTATCCATGTAGCGGAGGTAGTACCAACAGCTTCCACCCCACTGAGGCATCGTATTGGTCTCACGTTTTCCGACGAGGTTCGATGCAAGAGTCACATTGACCCAGTCAGGTACAGTTGCAAGTGGAGACTGCCCATCTCCTGCTGGCTCATATTTTTCTACATTCGGAAGAGTGACAGGAAGGCGAGAATCGATGACGATCTTGCCGTTGATACCGTCGTAGATTTTTGAAAATACCTGCCCACCGATGATGAGTTCTCGTACCTTACCATTGCAGAGAACTCCTGTTGTATCTTCACCTGATTGAGGCTCACGCTTAAGTATGTAGGCAAGATTCGCATCAGTTGCCTCAGTGATATCTGAGATATGAGGGAGATTTTTTACATCATCCATCGAGAGATGTATGAGTGGAATTGGCTCTCCCCAGTATCGCTGACGAGAGAATAACCAATCACGGAGTTTGTAGTTTACTTTTTTCGAGCCGAATCCTTCTGATTCTGCCTTTTCTATAAATATCTTCCTTGCTTGTTCAGAAGGGACTCCCAATGCTATACAGATTCCATCATCACCGTATTCCTTTTTCCAATTATTAACATCAAAAGGAAGAGAACACTCAATACTCTGAACAATAGGAAGATCATACTTCCGTGCAAATTCTCCATCTCGCTCATCATGTGCTGGAACTGCCATCACAGCTCCCGTACCATAGTGACCGAGAACATAGTCCGCAATCCAGAGTGGAACTGATACTCCATTGTATGGATTGACTACGTATGAACCGGTGAATACTCCAGTTTTTTCCTTGTTATCTGCAGTTCGGTCTTGGTCAGACTTGCTCTTGGCATCTGCAATATATACCTCACAGGCACTTCGCTGTTCTGGAGTGATAAAGTCCTCTACGTGTGGATGATCTGGTGCGAGTACTGCATACGTCATACCATAGACAGTGTCAACACGAGTAGTGTAGACACGGATAGACTTGGATGCATCGTCAGACTTCTTCATCTCGAATTCACATCCCTCACTCTTTCCTATCCAGTTACGCTGCATCTCCTTGATCCCCTCTGGCCAATCGAGTCACTCGAGATCATCGAGAAGTCGATCTGCATACTCGGTAATCCTGAGAACCCACTGACGGATGGGACGACGTTCTACCTTGGTTCCACAGCGATCACACGTGTTATCTGAGAGGACTTCTTCGTTGGCAAGTCATGTCTTACAACTCGGACAATAGTTGATAGGGAGATCTTGCTCGTATGCGAGTCCCCGACGAAAAAGCTCAAGAAAAATCCACTGTGTCCACTTGTAATACTCAGGATCCGTCGTATCAACCATACGATTCCAGTCATAGTTAAATCCAAGGGACTTGAGTTGAGAGATAAAAGTCTCTACATTCTCAGCAGTCGTGATAGCTGGATGTGTTCCTGTCTTGATAGCATAGTTCTCAGCAGGGAGTCAAAATGCATCAAATCCCATCGGATGAAGCACATTGTATCCGCTCGCATGATAAAAACGAGCAAGGATGTCTGTCGCCGTGAATCACTTCGGATGACCCACATGGAGTCCTGCACCAGACGGATACGGGAACATGTCGAGGAGGAACTTTTTGGGTTTTGTCGTGTCTTCTGTTACAGTAAAAGTCTGATTCTCATCCCAGAATCTCTGCCACTTCGCTTCGATGGATTGGTGATTGTATGCCATATGGCGTTTTTTTAAGAACTATATGGCTCCCACTATAGCAAAAATGACAAAAAAGACAATAAAAAAATCCCCGAATTAACGAGGATTTTTGGAGAAACAGAATTATGCAGCGAGCGCTGAGAGGATGAGGTTTACAATTGTATATGCGAGCCACATTACCACGATACCGATAACTACCTGAATGATAGTTGTACGACCCTTTTTCACCTTTTCTTCATCACCACCAGCAGTCATGATATTCCAACCTGCCCAGAGTGCGTATGCAACAGCAATAAGAGTTACAAATCCGAGGAATGAAAGGATGAGAGTCTTAACAGCTGATACACCATCAGTGTTCCCACCGAGATTGAGCTCATTTGCTCTCTGTTGTCCGAATACAGTACGTCCATCAGCGGCAAAAGCCTGAGTTGCACCGAGAACTACTGCGGCAGTTCCATAACCGATTTTTTGAATTGCGTTCATAAAAAGTTTTTTAAGAATTAATGAATGACAAGAGCATAATAGCAGGAATAATTCGTTTTGTCAAAAAAAAATCTCCAATTTGACCAAAATTGGAGAGAATTAAAGCTATAAACCAAAAGAGTGGGAGTTGTAACGTCGACCAGACGTGCTCTTTTTTGAGTTACACTGCAACTGAATTTTCGTCAATTGCTGGAGTTTCTACTACAGTCTCACTTGGAGTTGCTGCAGATTGGAACTTTACGTCGAGAACGTATGGGAGGAGAGCCATATAACGTGCACGCTTGATAGCAGTAGCAAGTTTTTTCTGGTTCTGGAGGGTTGTTCCTGAGTAGTAACGAGGAATAATCCTGTTAAACTTTGTGAGGAACTTCTTGAGAAATGCTGTATCCTTGTAGTCGACGCGAGTCATTCCCGCAGCGTCTACTGGACATGCTTTCTTTTTTTGAGTTGCCATAAAAAGAATGGATAAAAAATAAAATTAGAACTTGTTGTCTTCGATATCTGAGAAGTCATCGAACGCTACATCCTCTGTTGCATCAGCGAAGTCCTCACGTTTTGAGAGGAAGATAAGTTGACCAGCGACAACCTCTGTTTTGTAGAGTTTTGTTCCGTCTTCTTTATCGATGATACGCGTTTTGAGATGACCTTCTACGTAGACGAGCTTTCCTTTTGTGAGGAACTGCTCAGCACGCTCTGCGAGTGGACCCCAGGCAACACAGTTTGTGTATTCTGCCTCCGAGAGAGACTCACCTGTTGCACTCTTGTAGTAGCGGTTTGTCGCAACAGTGAATGTTGCAACTTTTTTGTCACCAGTTGTTGTTTTTACAAATGGATCTTTTGTTATATTTCCGATAAGGATAACCTTATTGATTGTACGCATAATTGAGAGTTTAGAATTTAGGGCTTAGAACTTTTGAGAAAAAGCATCCCAAAGTTATCCAATTAATCGTCGAGGCGAACAAACATATGTCTCCAGATATTTGTCTTGATGTTAAATGCTGCAATAGCAGTCTGAAAATCTCCAGACTCCTTGTCGAGAGTATAGAGGAGGTAAAATCCAGTGGTAGAACCATGGATGCGGTAAGCGAGTTCACGCTCACCTGGATGATCAGCAGCCACAACCTTCGCACCTGCATGAGCAAGCTCTGTCTCGATGTCTGCGATAAGCGCAGTACGATCTGACTCTGCGAGAGATGGATCGAGGATCATCATGAGTTCGTATTGTCTCATAGTTTCCTGTGGGTTAAGTATCTTACGATGACCGTCGTAAGAAGGAGAATAAAAATGCATATAAAAATGCCCGCAGATTATAGAGAAAGAGTGTGAGAATGCAAGAAAAAATTATAAAATCTTTTAGTTCACAGAAATATAAAATAAAAAATGAATCTAATACAGTTCCAGTATAGAAAAACGCGAATAGAATTATAGAATACAACATAAAAATACGGAATGCAAGTGGAACTTTTTGCGAATAAAAAAAAGATGCGATATGATGAATTCATGTTCCAGATGGTATCTCTTCTTGTTGGATTTTTTATACACACACTAATACACCTCGATATCATGCCGCGCTCTACTACCAAAAAATCACAAACTCTCACGTCACTCTTCGGGCAGACCAATGATGTCGAAGTCAGTAAAAAACTCATCCGCAAGCTCATGCAATACAACATGAAGTACGAAGAGATCACAAAAGTCATCCTCTCTCATAGTGAGCGAGCATTTCTCGATGCACGCCTCATCACGCTCGAGGAATACTATGCAGAGCTCGCAACAGTCAAAAAATCCGAAGTCGAGAACTTCCTGGCGTCGATTCCTGACTATGAACTCGCGCAAGCATAAAAAAATCCCTACCGATGTGGGGATTTTTTTATTTATATACAGGATTAACTTCTGGATATCTTGTATAATATGGTGGAATTCATTTTAGAAATTGAGAATACAGAGCGTGTATCAATAGATTCAACTGAATAGTATCTCTTGCGAGCATAGCATAGTTTGCAACTTTTATCTGTGAATTAAATCAACTATCTCGAGTATCATTCATTATTTCTTTTAATTGTCCCTCTAATCAAGAAAAAACTCTCTCTATAGACCTATATGCAGCTCTCTTTACTCTTTCGTGAGCAATTTCAAAAGTAAGCTCATTATGAGCATTATCTCGTATATACGTTAGTCATATGACTCTAATCTTCTCAGATATCACAATTCATCTCCCATAAAGAGCAATTAATTCGTCTTCTCTTGTAAGTCAGGATGGGCTATCTCATCATATGTATGGGATGTTCGTAGACATATACTAAAAACATAAAGGTATGAGATAGATAGTACCTATACTTTTTATATAGTCAATTAAAAAAATCCCAAAAGAGTTGGGATTTTTTAATTATCGTAATTCCAGATTACTTAACGTCCTTGAAAGTAAACTCAACGTGCTTGCGGAGTTTTTTGTCGTATTTTTTGAGCTTGAGCTTCTCACCCTGTGGTAGATTTTTCTTGTTCACTGGGTAGATATACCATGAGATTCCACTCTCTGATTTACCAATCTGGTATGTAGTTTTTCCCTTTGCCATAATAGTAGTATTTAGTATATAGTATTTCGTTTTTAGAGAAACCCTAACAACGATGAATGTCAGCATCATATAGAATTTTTGAAAAAAGCAAGTTTTTTTACAAAAAGAAAAGCGCCCGCGAGATACGGGACGCCTTGGCGGAATGAATGGAAACTCAGGGCTGAGAAATCCATGAAGAGGAAAATTGGGGCGGACGCCCCTTTTGACCACTCCAGTTCGGAGATACTCCAACTTGCTGTTGCTGACCAATGGGTAGCAATTCGTCGGAACTCGGAAGCTTCAGTGGTTTGGGCGAATGAATCGCCCTCACTGCCTCCTTGGAAGCAGTTGGTCGAATATTCCAACCAACTGCCCTACGAATCAAGCTTATCATGACTCTCTCCTCTGAGTTTTTGCATCCATTCCGTATCACCACCCTGGCGATACTATGAAATAGACGCGCGGGTTAATGAGGTGGTGGAATGTATCTAAAATATCAAATAAGTCAAGAGGATTCACACTCTTTTCACACTTTTCGGCTATCATTTGCTTTTTTTGACTTTTTCCCTATTATCCGCTCATTATTTCGCATCTTGCAAGTCATCGTAGTAAAATACTATGTTCTCTGCACTATGCTCTATGCATTATTTTTATGTTCATCGATGAAGTACATCTATCACTGCGCGCTGGTAAGTGAGGCGACGGTATCATATCTTGGCGCCGTGAGAAGTACATACCAAAATGAGGCCCCTACGGTGGAGATGGTGGAGATGGTGGAGATATCATCCTCCGCGCGACAACACATGAGACTACTCTCGGAAAGTTCCGCCATATGAAGGTTATCAAGGCAGAGGATGGACAGAAGTGAGGAACACAGGAGATGCACGGAGCTACTGCACCAGATCTCATCATCGAGGTGCCAGTCGGGACGCTCGTAACTGATGCGGAAGATGGCACAACTATCTGTGATCTCACAAAACCACACCAAGAATTCGTCATCTGTGAGGGTGGACGTGGAGGATTCGGAAATGCGCACTTCCCTTCGTCAACACGTCAGGCACCGAACTTCGCCGAACTCGGAGATAGTGGTGACATCCGTG
This sequence comes from Candidatus Altimarinota bacterium, assembly GCA_023260135.1. GTDB lineage: Bacteria > Patescibacteriota > Gracilibacteria > BD1-5 > UBA2023 > JABFSX01. The sequence continues at coordinate 85,382 of JALQWG010000003.1, forward strand.
ATGTCAAGATGGAGCTCAAGCTCGTGGCAGATGTCGGACTCGTGGGACTCCCGAACGCAGGTAAGTCTACCGTCATTCAGTCACTCACGAATGTAAAACCCAAGATTGCAGATTATGCATTTACCACACTCGTACCGAATCTCGGTGTCATGGAGTGGAAGGGTCACTCTCTCGTGATCGAGGACGTCCCAGGACTCATCGAGGGAGCAAGTGAGTGAAAGGGTCTCGGATTCCAATTCCTGAAGCATATCGATCGTTGTCGTATCATCATCCATCTCCTCGATGCAAGTCAGGGCGAGGAAGCAATGATAGAAAACTATAGAACTATTCGCAAGGAACTCGAGAACTGGAGTGAATCCATGGCTTCCAAGGATGAACTCATCGTCATGTCCAAGGCAGATATCTGTGATGCAGAGACGCTCGAAGACATGAAAAAGAAGTTCGAAAAATCAACAGGAAAAAAGGTTGCACTCACTATCTCTGCTGGTGCATATATCCGTGTCGACGAACTCAAGGATCTCCTCATCGAACGCATCCCATCGATCAAATCGATAGAAGAGAAGAATACTCAAGAAGATGCAGATGGTAACCTCCTCCCAGATACTCCACAGGTTACGCATTATGATCTCAAAAATACTCGAAAAGCTGATCCAAAACGCTGTCATATCACTCGGCGCGAAGATGGTGACTACGAAGTCACGGGTGAACGTATAGAGGAGATTGCTCGTATGACAGATACTCGCTACGTCGATGGTGTGAACCGCATCTACGACGTGATGGAAAAGCTCGGCGTCATGCGCAAACTCAAGCTCCTCATATCTGAGGAACTCACTCGAGAGAATTCAGGATTTTTTGAATGAGAAGACGACTTCAAGGTTCCAGCTGTCTGGATATCTGAGAAGAAGTTCTCACTCGAAGGGCTCGTATTCATGAAGGAAGTTGAATAACAAAAATTCCTCCAGCTAATGGGAGGAATTTTTATACAAATCTCTCATTCGGATAGCCATATATCATACTCGTGGACTCTCGTCACAATGCCATGATATTACTTCACCCGAGAGAACTACAATATTCACCTGCGATGCATGAGAAATGAGAAATCGTAGAGCTATCAGATATCATAGTATACTATTTTACAATTCTATCAAGTGCAGATTGCACAGCTTTCTTCCATGGATAGAGTATCGATAATACTTTCTTTTCCTCTTCGCTTGGCTCAAAGGACATTTTCCTAGCTACTTCACCTGATATTTGAGCTACATTCATATCTCTCATATCCAGATGATCATGAAACAAATTTTGCCTAATAGGGTCATTTAAAATATTTTTTCTTGTTTCTTCTTGCTCCTTTTGAGCCCTCTGATATGTATCAATAATTACGCTTAGCATAAAACGATAAAGTTATGGAATATATATAGTATATCACATATAAATATTTTAGTCAAATATTCTTGGAAATCTCCAAAAAGCATCAACAATTCTCTTCCATCTAGCTCGAGGATTCATCATGAGGCGATAGAGCCACTCAAGTCCAAGTGATTGGAATAACTCTGGCGCACGTCTCTGGAGTCCGAGAAGATAATCAAAAGAAGATCCAACACCAAGTCACACAACTGGGGAATCTTCTGGAATAGATGCAAATATCTCGATGAGTCTCTGCTCTTGGGTCTTCATCCCAATACAAGAGAAAATATACGATATTGATTCTGATTGGATAAGTTCTGCGAGTTCACTTGGAGTTTTTTCACCTTCAAACACAACCACAACATCGAGTCATGGGAGCTTCTCATGAAAAAGTGGAATGATATTTTCTTGTATCCTTTTTTTCTCTATCTCAAAATCATTCTGTGGTTCGATGATACGATAATTATCGATAATGAGGATTTTTTTACCTTCTCGTATGACATAATCAACTAAGTCTCTCGTGAGATTACTTCACTGGATAAGTTCTCAGTATTTTTCTCGGAGATTCTTTTTAGAAAAAAGTGTCTGAAAAAGAGCGCTAATAAATCCAATTCCCTCCTGCATAAGAGTTGCAGTATAGAGTCAGTTGGCATCTGGTGTGAGGTAATCCGCTTTTTTTAAGATATCCAAAAATATCCCATCTCCTGATGCACGCAATAGTATCTCTGGATTGGGCGTAAATACGAGGGTTTTCTTTTTTGGGTTTTTAATACTCTCGAGAAAATCCTGATACTTACCATTATAGATGTTGAGTCAGAGAAATTGCATAGATTAGTTACGACCAAAATCATCCTCATATCGAGTAATATCATCCTCACCTGTATAGGATCCACACTGTACCTCGACGATGACAAGTGGTTCTGTATGCATGTTGGCGAGACGATGGAGGTGTGTCTTCGGGATATGACATCACTCATTGGGACGAAGTACCCTGAGCTGCTCTATCTCTCTGAATTCTGGATCACGGATATCCACAGTAGCGATACCTGAGACAACTACCCAGTGTTCACTCCTGTGTTCATGTGATTGGAGTGAGAGTCTGTATCCAGGATTAACTATGATTTTTTTGACCTTGTAGAGTGGGCTATCCTCGAGAACATAATAGACTCCCCATGGGCGGTTCCCTACTTCGAGGTATCGTCACTCTGTGACTTCTTTTGGGAGTTCTGAGATTTTCTTTTCGAGGTCTTTTTCGTCGTCTTTGCTCTGGACTTTTTTGATCATATCACTTGAGTTGTGTGTCTTGGCACCAAGTCCATCGACGATAGCCACCCCTTCAGCCCTGAGAAGTACCGCCTCGGGAATCTCAGAGGCAAATCTATCTCCACCCTTGGTGAATATTATCTCATCGTACCTACCCGATGCCTTCGCCTCATCGATAAGTGACTTCAGACTCGCACAGACACTGCCGTCCTGATCGATCGCGAGGAATACTCTATCCACAGGCTTGAGTGAGCGCACAACTGCCATACGGAAGTCCTGGTCTTGGAAGCTCTTGACCCCACGCTTGAGCTCTGCCTGACGATCATTGTTCACGATAACCCAGAGTTCATCTGCACCTGTCTCAGACTTCGAGAGCTCGAGGCACTCTATATGTCCAGGATGGATAGGATTGGCATACATGGATGTAATAGCGAGTTTTGTCATGATATTTGGTTTTAGTGTAGGATAGATTGTAACTTTTCTTGGAATTTTTCAAGTGAAAAGTCTCGAGACCGCTCTATACAATCGGAGCTCATATTTTTCCATTCTTCTTTTGTGGTATTTTCTATCACTTGTTTTAGATTCATAATTCAGGATTCGCTATCTCGAATATCTATGAGTTTCCCGGTTTTTCACTCTATAACTGTCTCGAGAAGTCCGCCCTCACGAGCACCAATCACAGGAATACCACATGCCATCGACTCAACAGGAGTCATACCAAAATCCTCATCTACAGGGATATAGATAGTTGCCTCTGCACCACGTATGAGCGAGAGGAGGAGTGTATCGTCTGGAGCTTCTATGGCTCGGATATTCGGAACGTTCTCTATCTTCGCGAGAATAGGCTCTCGCATGGGATCATTTTTTCCGTATGAGAAAACTAGATTCTGCTCTGGCGTCTGGAGGAATGCATCAACGATGAAGTCTACACGCTTGGGTGGAGAGAGTCTCGCCCAAGAGTAAAAATACTCGCCCGCAGGAAACGGAAGTCCATGAATTTCTCACTCTGGTGCGGGAGTAAAAAAATCCGTATCTGTCGGTGGATAGATGATGGTTGACTCAGTTCCTGTATAGTGCACAAGTCTCTGTCGTACATTCTCTGAGTTCGAGAATATCATATCGAACTGTCAGATATTGCGCTCGTACACTCCTGCAAAAAAACTAAATGCAGCTGAAAATATCGGACGGACAATCGGAGAGAGTCCTGAGAGATACTTGGAACGGAAGTCGTAGAGATAGCGTGGTGGTGTATGACAATAGTATATAGTTTTAGCGTTTCAGAGTTTCAGAGTTTTAGAGTCTTCTAATCACCATGATGTTTCCGTACTATCACACTCTCATACTCTAGAACATTTTCGTACATGCCTGAGAGCTCAGAGGCAATCCCCAGAGAATATCACAATATCATAATTCCTCAGTATGCGAGCACTCCAGAAGAACCTCCACTTCAGTACCATATGACGGATTCCCTTGGCAAATACAGGCGCGCCCAATGGTATCATCCGCCCCTCGAATCCGAGTTCTCGCGGATCAAAACTCCCCTCTGAGAAAAATCCTGCTATGAGATCAGCATCGAGTGACTTCGCCATGAGTGTCACGAGTCGCTCCCCTCCTCCACGGTAGAGGAATGCATCATGGAGGATGGCGATTTTTGGTTTCGTATTCATATGAGGAGTATAGGATTTTCAGTGTGAAAATCAAAATAAAAGAAAACTGGAAAAAGTGAGTGAAAAAGATAGAATTTGGGAAATTATAGGAACTATGGTAAAAACTTTTCTCATTATATGAGGCACATCATGATTATGACTATCTCTTGCTAGAAAATATAGCGCACTAGGGCATACGGTGCATATAACAGGAAGGGATAATCCTAATATAGCCAACTTAGTCTATCACCACTTGGATGTCACTGAGGATTCTCAAGAAAATGTCAGAAACATAGAAGAACTTATCTCTTCTTTTGAATGAGTTAATACTCTCATCTATAGTGCTGGTTATTACCAAGAATGACATATAGACAATATAGATGATAGTGAAATCAAAAAAATGCTAGAAATATGACTATATGTACCAATTCTTTTCGTGAAAAAATTAAAGAAAAATCCACTAAACCCATTAAAGGTAATACTGATAACATCTAGCTCTCAATACACGGCAAGAGAATATGAGCCAATATATACAACTGTAAAGGCATGACTCGGAATGTTTGGAAAGTCACTTGGTCTCGATATGGATATTGGTAAGGTGTGTGTATTTGCTCCAAGCGGAATGAAAACACCATTTTGGTCGGAAGAAAAAAATACTAGCGAATATCTAGATCCCGACTGGGTAGCTGATAAGATAATAGAATATTCCTGATGAAACTTTAAATATAGGTATGCTCAAATACTCCGAAATCCAAACTCAGTAAAAATTATAGAAGAAACTACTTTGAATAATACATAATGACACCAAATCGCACCGCCATCATCGCCGACTGGCTCATCGACTTCGGTTGAGCTGAGCTCGTCATATCACACCTCCTCGAGATGTATCCTGAGGCGGATATATTTACGAGCGTGTGCTATATGGATCATCCGATGCTCGAGTGACATCGAGTCTATACGAGTTGGATACAGCGGATTCCATTTTTCAATAAAAAACACAAACTCGCAGGCATACTCCGTCCGTGGGCTTTTCGGAATTTTGACCTGTCAGAGTATGACGTCATCATCTCATCGAGCTCTGCCGAAGCCAAGAATGCTGGATACTCCAAGCGAAAGCCCTGAGCAAAACACTTTTGTTACTGTCATACTCCAACGCGATATTATTGGAGTCATGCGAAGGAGTACGAGGATATGATGGAATTTGGACTTCTCAATCCTCTCGTGAAGGCAGTATTCCGTCTTGTGAAGTGATGGATGCAGAGAGTAGACTATGAAGCTGCACAGCAGGTGGATTATTTTATCGCGAACTCTCAGACGACAGCCGAGAGAATACAAAAATACTACAATAGAGAAAGTGAAGTGATATATCCGGGAGTCGAGAGTAGTTTACAGAAAGCAGAAAGCAGAAAGCAGGAGAAACAGGATAATGACTCCGATCTGCCAACTGCCAACTGCCAACTGCCAACTCCTTACTATCTCGGCATGTCTCGTTGCATCCCTTATAAGCGTCTTGATCTCCTCGTCGATGCATTCAACGACAATGGCAAAAATCTCATCCTCTGTACTGCAACAGATACAGCGCTCTATCATGAGCTCAGGACAAAGTCTAAGTCAAATATCGAATGGAAGTTCCGAGTATCGAACGAAGAAAAAAATACACTCATGGAAAATGCTCGTGCATTCCTCTTCCCTCCTGAGGAAGATTTCGGACTTGTACCAGTCGAAGCAATGATGATGTGAACTCCAGTGATTGCCTATGGCAAGTGAGGTGCAACAGAGTCAGTCGTTGATGGTGAGACGGGAATATTTTTCGATCCGCAGACTCCAGAGTCACTAAATGCTACAATAGAAAAGTTCGAAACGCTGGAATGGGATAGGGAGAGAATCAGGGCAAGGGGGATGGAGTTCTCGAAGGAAAAGTTCCAGAAAAATATACTCGTATTCATAGAATCTCATGCAAACTAAACCGCTCATAAGCATACTCATCGTCGCATATAACCCATGAGAATATCTCCTAAATACTCTCAGATCTTGTATCGAGCAATCATATGAAAATACCGAAATCCTCATACTCGATAACGCTTCAAGTGAAAACATAACTCAATACTTTCCAGAAGACAAAAGAATCCGACTTATAAAAAGTAAAGAAAATCTCTGACCATATAACTGACTCAATCTCCTCCTCTCTGAATCAAAGTGAGACTATATAGCCATTCAAGATCACGACGATATCTGGCATCCAGGGAAGCTCGAGAAGCAGATGGATTTCCTTGAGAATCACAGAGAATATATCGGCTGTGGGACAAAAACTATAATGTACTACGAATGAGATAAGAAGTATTTTGAATACTCTCTCTGAGAGAAAAATTATTATACAATCCATCCTTCACTCTTATTCCGATATGATGGAAGCTTTCGCTATGATACAGAGACGACTGAATACATGTGTGATGCCTGGAGTCTCAAGAACAATCTCTGTCATGGAGAGAAACTCATCTACAATCTCGACGAATCCCTCACGCTCCATCTCATCAAGAAGTGAAGTACCAACTATAGTTATAGGTGGCACAAGCTCACTTGGATGAATATAAAAAGAACGTATTCTCTGCACTCACCTCTCTATGCCACACTGACTCTCGGATGGGAGATAAAAAGAAAACTCGCGTATCCAATCCTACAGACTCTCTGACTCGGAAAGATGATTGATACAGTAGAACGAATACCTTTTATACTATTTGGCAACAAAATAAAAACCACCAAAGGAGATGAGTGGTGGAAAAAATTCGTGAGCTAGGATCCTCTTCGGATTCTCTTTTGGAGGATTTTCTGCATCCAAGATATAGGAAGGATGAGTACTATAGAGATAACTAACTTGTAGAGGATATATCCACCCGGATCTTCCTGTAGGGATTTTTTGAGATGGCTCCATGATGAGTTCTTATCTCATGTAGCAAGAGATGCTATAGCCTTAAGAATATCTATCCATGCTAACTTCTTTCTATAGATGTCGGTATCTATCATCCGAGTATCTCGATAGTGAGCCATGAGCATGATAAGGTCATCAAAGAGTCATCCATAACTCGCTGAGAGATTGTTCGCATGGCGTCGATACTGTGTGAGAGATTTTTGTATTCCATAGACTCTATATGCGGTAGCAATACGGAATATGATATCATAGTCTGAGACAGCGTAGGTCTTGGATCATGAGAGATTCTGTATAGGAAAAAACTCCGTGAGAACACTCTTTTTCACCGCTATGCTACTATAGGAGACTATGAGAGGATTGCGTGCGAGGATGTATTCATCCTGACTTATCATCTCATTCTGATAGATGCGCACTCATCCAGATGCGAGGAGTGAACTCAATGTGACTTCTCACTGAGAGTTGATAAAATCCATATCAGAATAAACAAGTCCAACGTCTGGATATAACTGAAAAATCTTATATTTTTCCTCGAGACTCGTAGGTACATATACATCATCACCCTCGAGGAATGTAATATATTCGGAATCAGGTGATACCTGAGAGATGAGAAAATTAGTATTATCTACGATTCACTTGTTCGGAGTATGATGCCATGCGCGGATCTTTTCTGGGTATTTTTTAACATATTCCTCTATGATACTCCACGTTGCATCATCTGGTGAATCATCCCCGATAAGGAGTTCCCAATCGGTAAAAGACTGTGAAAGAATAGATTCAATCGTCTCTCTTATAAATTTTTCATGTCGATATGTGGTGGTGATGATGGAAAATTTAGGCATTATTATCCAATTTTTATGATACGAACAATCTTCTTTCAGAGCTCTACACAGAATGTATATATCTTCTTCGGTATATACTTCTGCAGGTGGACAATCACAAGAAATGTAAATACTGAGTAATAATACAATACCTTCATACGGACATACGTTTTATTCGGGATCTTATAGTTCTTTTTTAGATCCTGTATGAGGTCGCGATAGTCTGTACAGACCTTGAAGATGAATGACCAAGAGATATTACCACCGCGTAAGAGGACAAGGTTTTTCTCGAGAATGACAATCTTTTCAGTATTTCAAAATGGCACATAGATGATTCTTACATGTCAGAAATAGTCTTTTTTGAGTATATCGATATAGGATGCTCCGTATTGTGTGAGGAGCGATTGGAGATTGGTGGTGAATATATCTCTACGAAAACAAAAGAGCGAACAGTGCATCATATAGCCATCAATACTATAATCAATAGCAGAAAAATACTCAAAGAGCTCTTCCATACCTCGTAGAGGAATAGTAGATCAATCCCTCACTGCGATATCATCAAACGGTATAGTATCTCATTCAAAACCAAGGAACTTATTGAGTATCAGTCATGGATTATGGTTCTTGATAGTATCGAGCATGATGGAGATAGTCTGCGGATGCATGATATCATCATCACTAAAAAGCCAGACATACTGACCCGTTCACATCTGAGCTACCTGAAGAATCGAGGGGATCATTCCTGCACGAACAGTATTCCGATGGAATACGATATTTTTATATTTTTCTTGGAATTCCCCTACCATTCATACGGTATTATCATCTGGATTCTGACTCGGATCATTGACGATACATATCTCTACGGTATCTTCTCGAAAGCCTTTTTGTGCAATTATACTCTCGAGAAGCTGCCTCAAAGAATGCTCTCTATTATATGTAGAGATACAGATGGAGAGAACGGGTTGTTTTGTTGTATTATCTTGCATCTCTATAGATAGTGTTAGCGCCCGTTTCTCAGGCAATCGCATAACCAATACTTTGGAAGAACGGATCAAATACATCACTTTGCTTCATCCATCCATCCTTTGAATGTTCTACAGTCTCAACGATAACATATTTTGGCCTATACTTTTCCCAGTTATTTGACTCAAATACCATCATATCAAGTCATTCCACATCAACAGAAAGTATATCTATCTGCCTCTCTCATACATATTCATCACAGATACTCTCCATAGTTCTGACTGGGACTATATACTGGTCGACTACCTTGTGTCATGCCGCAGTATAACGCTCAACCGTTGCAGGATCACAGGTTGAGACCTGACTCACTTCAAATGAGTAAAAAGTAAGTTCACCATTTTCCTTTCCTATTGCAACCTCAAGATTTGTATCTCTCGAACGTTTACTACGAAAAGCTCGAATAAGTTTTCTATTTGGCTCTACGTTGATTCCTGTCCATCATTTTTTATAGAAAAAATAGGTATTATTCGCATGTACAGGGTCGTTTCATCCTATGTCAATATAGAATCATTTTCGCTCGAGTTCCTTTCCACCATTATCCTTGAGCATCAGAAAATCTATAATAATATCTTCTCAGAGCTGAGAGTAGCACTTAGTTACTCCGAGGATATAGAGAAGTGCGGAAAATGGATTAAGTATAGCTTTTTTAATTTGTCGAAGAAGTAGCATAATAGAGATGATTAGTGAGTTCAAGATAAAATTCTTGTAAGTGTATAGTAAGTTTTTTTTACTGCATTATTCTGAATAATCTTCCTCATGAGTATATCAAAAAATCGTATTTTCTGTAATTTGTATAAAATTGTTCCATAGAGAAAGCTTTCAAAATACATTCTCTTAAAGATCTTAATACATCATGGGGAAAGAGAATAATTTTCCTTCAAATAATTCATGAGCATTTTTATATCCTGGTTGATTTTATGATTTGGCTCCCAAGAAGTATTGGCACTTTGACAGAAGACGAGACGTGGTTTTTCTATTATACAGATAATCCTCTCAGGGGAAAGTCGTGAAAATAAAATTAGTATATAGTTAAAATAGTGTTTCTTGAGTGCCGTCATATCTATAATTGAATTCTGAGTATACTCTAGACTCTGCCTATAATACCCCGTCTCAAAGCAGAAAACCGACATAAAAGTCAGATAGTTCCATTTGTCTTGATACTTTGATGTATCATCAATTCAGAGATATTCACTAAAATCTGAGAATCCATTAAAAGCTAACAATTGCGTATCTTTCTCCGTATAGCTAGAGGCTTCTTCTGTAACTCTTACATTGAGCCTATTTGAGAGGATGAGCGTTGGTGATTGTTTTTTGATAGTCCTGATAACAATCTCGAGTGCATCTGGATACATAAAATCATCACTTCCAAAAAGCCACGTATACTCCCCTGTACTCATATCAATTGACTCTAGGATTGCAGGTAACATACCAACTGCAACATCATTTCTTGAATAATAGATATTTTTATAATTCTTCTGAAGTTCCTCTACCATCTCAGTGGTGCTATCCTTACTTGGTCCATCATTAATAATAATACACACTTCTTCAGTGAATCATTTTTGGGTCACGATGCTATCGAGAAGTCTCTTGAGATAGGCTTCCCTATTGTAGGTAGGAATACAGATGGAAAGAAGATATTGATGGGGCATAATAGAATTATTTATTTCTAATCAACCTATAAAAATCTACTAATTTATTGTATAGCGGAGAGTACCTTTCTCGGATAAATCGAGTAATCGAAGAATGATATATCTCACTTTCAAGAAACCAACGACACCAAGTGAATCCTATTTTCATAAAAATGACTCTTGATGATCTCTGCAATTTATTATACTTATTGATGATGCGCAGTACCGAGAAAGTATCACGAATAATCTTGGTACTCATTCTCCAAGAGACTTCTCAAGACTGATTATAGGTTAGGACTGGATTCTCACAGAGACAAACTCTATGAATCAAGTTTCATCAGAATAGAATAAATATATAGTTAAAATAATGACTTTCTAGGTATTTTTTTCAATACGTTTGCAATAAAATATCATATGAATCCTTAAATACACTATTCTTAAAACAAAAAATAGACATATATGAAAAGTACGAAATATGATGGTACCTATACTGAGTCTCAGATAATGTTGTATCTTCATCCGTAAGGCTATTACAAAATGACGAGACGTCGTCAAAAGTCTGATATTTTATTTCTTCCTTTTCATGATTAATGCCATCTTTTAGGTAGGCATAATTACTGAGCACAAGGTCTGGTTCCTGTTCATTTAGTATACGTAACATCGATTCCAATCAAAATGGACCCACTATATCATCACTTCCAAATAACCAAATATATTTTCATGAACAATGCAATATAGCATCTAATATCGATGGCATCATGCCAGCCCGAATAACATTCCGATGATAGCGAATATTCGGGTACTTTTCCATAAAGACTCATACCATTGACTCGGTATCATCAGAGCTTGGATCATCATAAATAAAAATCTCAATTTTATTTGAGAAACATTCTTGAGATACAATAGTTTCTAATAATTTCTTTAGATAGGATTCTCTATTGTAAGTTGGGATACAGATGGAGAGAATGGGTTGATGAGTCATTTTATATTCCTGAATTCTTATAAATAGTATTTATCCCTGTTTCTGCTATTATCGAATATCCTTTACTCTTTAGATAGGGATCAAATATGGCATTTTGCTTGCTCCAAGTATTTTTTCAGTTTTTTGCATATTCTACAGTCTCGAGAATAATATAATTTGGTTTATATTTTTACCAATTATTTGACTCTAGTACATCCATATCAAATCCTTCAACATCAACTGAAAGAATATCAATTTGTTTATCTTGAGCATATAGTTCACAAAGATTTTCCAAGGTTACAATAGGAACTTTATAACTATCAACAATTTTATATCAGGCATCTGCATATCGCTTTGCGGTAACAGAATCGCATGTACACATTTGATGTTCATTGAAAATATAAAACTCTAATTCTCACTTTTCCTTTCCTATACCTAACTGGAGGTTCTTATCCTCAGGTCTAATAGAGCTAAATTTTTGAATCATCTTCCGATTTGGCTCTACATTAATTCCTCTCCATCATTTCCTATAAAAAAGATAGGTATTGCTGCCCCTGACAGGATCGTTAGCTCAGATATCTATATAAAATCATGATTCTTTGTAAATAAGTCAATTAAGTATCATATCTTCTCATGCTTGAGAAAAATATCTATTTACTCAGAGTAAAAATAATAACCCACCGAGCGGATCTTGTAGAGCTTTTTTAAAATTTGAAAATGTAAGTAAAGATAACATGATAATGTTTTTTAAAGAGTAAACGCCTCGCTTTTACTAATACTAATAATCTTCTTAAGCATTTCCTCGAATCAAATCGTTACATTTCACTGAATATCATCTCTTAGCTTAGTATTATCTCAAAAGAGTACTCCTGTTCTTCTCTTTACGATACCTGTATCAACTTTTACATATTTTCTCCAATCAAGACCAAGATGTCCAAATACTATCTCAACCATATCTTGGATTGTATGTTGTTCTCCTGATGAGAATATATAATCTCATGTCTTATCTCCTTCCAAGAGAGATATCATATTTTCCATATAATCCCATGCACTTCATTGGTCTATCTTGGTAGAGAGATCTCAGAGGATGAGTTCATCTTGTTTTCCTTGGGATATAGCTATAGCACCGAGGATTACCTTCATTGAGAGGAATTTTTTTCATCGAAATTCTGACTCATGGTTGTAGAGTATAGCGTTGAGGATACGAAGATTGTGTTTTTTCATATACCAATTCCCGACGTGCATACCCTCGAGCTTGGTGATGGCATATGGTGAATTGGGTACAGGTAGGGTATCCTCGCTCTGTATCTGTGTGGCACTACCCTCATATATAAGGCATGATGATGCATAGCATATTCGTGTACCAGGAGAGTATCGCGCTATCGCGCTAAGAAAATTCAGATAACCATCAACATGCACTTCTCTACTCTTATGAAAAAGTGTGGTATCATCTGGAGTTATCTCTTCTGAAGAGTGATGATATGCTGCCAGATAGTAGAGTTGTGCTGGAAGGAATTTTTCTATGAGATATTCTGTGTCTTGTGTATTGAGTACATCTATATCCGTACGTCACTCCTCTATCCCTATATAATCCGTATGATCACGGTGTACAGCAATAATCCCATATCAACGAGCCGAGAGAAGCTGCGTCAGTATAGTTCCGTCCTGTCACCCAGCTCATACGATGATTGCTACATTTTGTGACATTAGACGATCTCGAGTCTTGGTAAAGGAAATACAAAATGTCCACCATTTTCCAAGAACTGTACCTCTCGTGCAAGAATAGATGCTCTAAAATGCCATGGAAGAACAAAATAATAGTCTGGATTCATAGCCTTGGCATCTGCCTCGGATATAAGAGGAATGAGTGTTCCTGGGGTTGTACGACCGAACTTGTATTCGTTGACTTCTGCGATATATGGGAGCATATCAGGCGTAATACCACAATACTGAAGGGTTACATTTCCCTTAGTCGAAGCCCCATACCCTATAACTCTCTTTCATTCTCTTTTTGCGGTTGCAAAAAAATCAAGTACTGCCTGTTTGTGGATTTCGATATTCTCACGGAACTCTTCGAATACTGCACCAGAACTATACCCACCTTCTTCTTCATGCCTTAAGAGTGTATCTATTGCTTCTTGGTTCGCTACCCGATTCACATCTTTACTTACCACAACTTGGAAGCTTCCACCGTTTATATCATTGAGCGTGACGTCGATAATCTTCATGCCAGCTCCGCCTACTAACCATTGGATTTGTTTTAATGCGTAGTACTCGAGGTGTTCATGACAAACAGTATCATATGATACTACGTCAATCATCGTTGGCATGTAGCTCTGCTCAAGTATCCATATACCATCATCTGCAAGTACACGTGCCACATCGGCAACAAAACTTGTTGGATCTGGGAGATCGTAGAACATTGACATAGAAGTGATAATCTTTGCCTTCTTATCTGTCTTGGTTCTCACTGCAGCTTCTGAGAAAAAGTCAGAAACATAGTCAACATAAGACGGATAATACTGCGCGAACTTCTTCGATGTAGGATCCACTCAGAGAAGTTCGTATCCATGATCACCATATGCAGCGAGTGTCGTTCCATCATTGGAGGCTATATCTATAACGAGATCTCCTGCCTTGAGGTCGATGAGAGACTTTGCCTTCTCAACTATTGTACCAAGATGTTTGACCATAGAGGCATTGAGTCCTGAACGATATCCATAGTTATCTCCATAGAGTTGTTCCATATCATAGTCATGTCCGAGTTGGAGGAGTCCACAGTGTCCCTCTCACATACACTTCACGAGTTCAAGAGGACCAACCTCAACTTCCTGTCCTGGAAGAGGAAAAACTCAAGTAAGTGCCTGATCTCAGAGATGAAGAACTGATTCAAGATGTGTATTACCACATATGCGACATTTTGTGATTTTTTGGTAGAGCATAGAAAAAGTAAATTAAACGAGGAGGAGTATATTAAAAAAAGCCCTCTTGTCACGAGAAAGCTTTTTATTTACAGATATTTTTATGGACAAAAAATATAAAATATTCTCAATATACTAAGCTACTCATACTGTGCGAGAATCTCATACCCATGCTTTTTGAGGATTTCTTCTTTTCGAAACTTTTCCACATCGGACGCAACCATCTCTCGACACATGTCTCGAACAGTATACGTAGGAGTCCACCCGAGTGCAGAACGAGCCTTAGTACTATCACCGAGAAGAAAGTCTACTTCTGCAGGACGGAAGTATTGTGGATCAACTTCTACAAGAATCTTTCCTGTCTTTTTATCATACCCCTTTTCGTCTACTCCTGATCACTGCCAATCAAGTTCTATGCCCACCTCTTCAAAACTCCAATTCACAAAGTCACGAACCGTACTCGCTTCCCCAGTAGATATAACATAATCCTCAGGTGTATCCTGCTGGAGCATACGCCACATAGCATCAACATAATCCTTCGCGTGTCACCAATCTCTCTTCGCATCCAGATTACCGAGGTAGAGCTTTTCTTGGAGTCCGAGACTGATCTTGGCGACTGCCATAGTGATCTTGCGAGTGACAAACGTCTCTCCACGAATCGGAGACTCATGATTAAAGAGAATCCCATTGCAAGCAAACATTCCATAACTCTCCTTATAGTTACGAGTAATCCACATAGCGTAGAGCTTGGCTGCACCATATGGACTACGAGGATGCATGGGAGATTCTTCAGTATAACCCTGCTCTGGGCGATTGTAGTCAAGTCATCCAAAGAGTTCTGAAGTAGATGCTTGATAGAACTTTGTAGTTTTTTCAAGTCCAGCAATACGAATTGCCTCCAGGAGACGGAGGGCCCCTATACCATCAGCATTCGCCGTATATTCTGGCATCTGGAAGCTTACGTGCACGTGTGACTGAGCCGCAAGGTTATATATCTCATCAGGCCGTATATCATTTACGAGCTTGATAAGGTTCGCTGAATCTGCCATATCTCCATAGTGGAGGTAAAAATGATTTTTTGAAATATGTCTATCCTGCAGAAGATGGTCGATTCTCTCTGTATTAAAAAGTGATGAACGCCGTCTGATGCCATGTACCTCATACCCTTTTGATAGGAGAAGTTCTGCAAGATATGCACCATCCTGACCTGTAATTCCTGTAATAAGGGCCTTTTTCATAAAATAGTAATTATAAATTGGGCGGATTATATACACTCTCTCTATTTTTTCAAACAAATTTAGAGATTATAATACTTCTTTACGAATCATTCAAGCATCAATCGAGATGGATTCCCATGGTTGTTTTTATATATCTCTGTCAATATTGCATCTGGGGAGAGTCATTCTTGCGTGAGTTGGTTTCTCATGAGTTTCACGAGAAATGCAGTAAATTCAGGGGTAAATTCAGGGTGAAACTGAGTTCAAAATGCATTATCTCAGACCTGTATTATCTGAGCTACACCACCTTGTTCAGCAATAATAGTTGCATCTCCAGAGGAAAATACTCACTGCTTATGAGACCACAGAGACTCAATAAGTCATCCATTCGTGCTCTCATCTATGTGTCATTTTCATATTCTACGAGATGACATATTATGAACGTCTCACCCGAATGCTGTAGCGAGAATCTGGTGTCAGAAACATATACCAAAAACAGGTTTCCCTTTTTCTACTTCAGACCTTACAAATTTTATGAGTCGATCAATCCACTCTTTCTGTTCTCTCTCGGTTACCATCGAGGGTGATCCTCCAAGAATATAGGCATCTGCACTATACGATTCTGGTATTCCATCCATAGCACGAACAACCTCCACATTTACTTTTTTGGTAAGTCAATCAATTCATATTGCATCGAGGAAAACTTGTCGTTCATCCTTTAGTGCTGACTCAGACTCGTCACTTGTAAATCCAAAATCCGGATTCGTGGCAATACCCTTAAATGCTCCTTCTTGTACCGATGATAGTATAGCAAGTTTAGCCATATTATTGAAATAATAGGAAATATACTACGTAGTATATATGGAATTAAGTATAAATACAATTTATTTTTATAATTCGTCAATCAATTTTGGGAACATTTCTAATATTTGTACTTTTCAATATGATTCAAGTGGTCATATACAGAGTGGGAAAACTCAATACTCGCCTTGAAATTGAATGGAGCGCTCTAGATATTCAGGAATAGTTCCAAGCTGCCCTTCATGCGTCATATATTGCCATGAGACATCTACACTCTTATGTAGAAGTATACTTGTAATTGCGGGATACGTAGCGCCTGTAAATCGCGCATTCACCTCAGTAGCATATACATACCCCTGACCATCAATCATAAAGTCAATTCATCAGAATCAAACATATCAGATACTTTTAATATATTCAATTATACATTCCGATTGTTCAATAATATTATCGATAATATTAGGATGACTCAGTAAAAAAGAGCTTGGTGAAGAATTTCACAGATAATGTTGTCAGTTCTCAAGGATCTGATCCGTGAAGGCAAATATATAGCCATCTCAAGTAAGTGGATCAATAAAAAATTGGATACTTGGAGATCAGATTTTTTCAATAACTCTCTCTATGATAATCTCTTTTCCTTCGTACTGACTCAGTATCTGATCAAGAGAATTATTTTTATTACTCCAAAAGCCATATCATGAAACTCATAGCGGGGACTTGAAAAAATAATGTTCAGTTCGTGAAAAATAATCTGAGATTATAGATAGGGAATCTGTATAAGTTCATTCAACTGTAGGCAAGCTCACAGATAGAAGGTATTTTTTTAATTCGAGTTTATTATTTGCTCTCGTAACTATTTCTTTTGATGAAATTAACTGGATTCCGAGGATTTCTGCAAGTTTTTCAACAGAGGAATCCACAAAAAGCGGCACTATTTTTTTGAATTTTCTTGCACGAATCTTTTCTATCAGATTACTATCTCATAAAATAATCTCCGTAAGTGTATGCTCTGGGTTATTGGGAACATCTATAATATCCACATTCTCACAGAGTCCAAAAGATTGAAAATAAGAAAGGATCCTGGAATCAAGCCCGTCAGCGAGTATAAGTGTTGTATTTTTAATTATAGGCAAGACTCTCTGGTCATAGTACTGAACATACGGGATATGTGGTAAAACATCGTGCTTGATGAGAAGCCTTGTATCGCAGAGGACTAGGGTATCTGTAGTGAACATTGTATCAAGAATTCCTGGCAATGCGCTTGCTATATAGTCTGAATGTTGAATGTGATTATATATCATGATTGTACGAGTCTTAAATATAGGGTATATTATTTTGAAAGATAAGTTATGCAAGCCCCCCTCCAGTCTGGTAGTAATATCTCTGAAGTATTTTTCAGCATACTATATTCTGGTCTCCGAGCCTTAGTTGGATGCTCCGAAGAACTACAATCGATAACCCGAGTATCTCGTCCAGTGATAGTGAATATATCCCTCGCAAAGTCTGCCCATGTGATACTGCCCTCAGAACATGAGTTCGAAAAGTGTAGGATATTATCTCCATTCTCGATGGATTCATCCAAGTTATCAATAAGTTCACTTATCGCAATAGATAGATTTATACACGAAGTTGGGATACCATGTTGATCTGATACCACTTTGAGTTCAGATTTTGACTCGGAGAGTCTGAGCATTGTATTGACGAAGTTCTTGAAAACTCATTCTGATGAACCATGTGGATTCCCACCATAGAGCCAGCTCGTGCGTACTACCATCGTCCGTGGATTCTCATCGAGTGCGAGCCTCTCACCGAGATACTTCGACATACCGTAGACTCCTATTGGATTACATTCATCTGTTGGGAGATATCCTTCTGATTTTTTCCCATCAAATACATAATCCGTGGAAATCGTAATAAAATCAACTCCGAAGACTGAAGTTGCTTTTGCAAGGTTTTTGACTCCGAGAGCATTTACATCAAAGCATTTTTTCATCCCGATATCTTCCGCATCATCAACTGCTGTATATGCAGCACAATTGAGGAGTACATCTGGCCCGTGGAGGGCTATGCACTGCATGACAGATTCGAAAGAAGTGATATCACACTCATCTCTATCCACGAGAACAATATCATATTTTTCTTTTTGTGTACGAAAAAAATCATACGCGAGCATTCATTTTCATCATGTGACAAGAATCTTTTTCTTCTGCATATTAAAATACTGGATTATCGAGATAGTCCTGGAATGTTGGATTTTTCTGATCCTTGGTACTCACTTCAAGTGCCGTAAAATCATACTCATCAAAATACTGTGACCAGTCAATCTGGAGTGTCGCATCATCCCAGATAATTCCTCACTCATATCCTGGATCATAGATATCATCACACTTATAGAGGAACTCCGTATCATCCTCGAGTGTGAGGAATCCATGAGCAAATCCTCGCGGTACAAAGAGTTGTTTTTTATTTTCTGCTGAGAGATAAAACCCTTCCCAATTCCCATATGTTGGAGAATCTTGCCTGAGATCTACAACAACATCATAGACACTCCCAGCCGTGACACGGACGAGCTTCGCCTGAGGCTTACGAGTTTGAAAATGGAGTCCCCGCAATACTCACTTCTTGGATTTCGAATGATTATCCTGAACGAAGTGTGTCGTGATTCCTATTTTTTGAAATTCAGTTGCAGAATACGTTTCCATAAAAAATCCTCTCGAATCTCAGAATACCTGAGGCTCGATGATATAGCAATCAGTGAGGGATGTTGGGATTTTGGTGAACATATTTTCTTGTTTCGTCATTGCGAGGCACGAAGCAATCCAGTCACTATAAGGAATTTCCTTTTATCTTCCTGGATCGCTTCCTTCGTCGCGATGACGGATCTAATTAGTTTTTATAAGTTTCATAAGGTATTTTCCGTATTCATTTTTGAGCATAGGTTGAGCGAGCTTCTCTATCTGAGAAGCATCTATCCATCCAGACTCATACGCGACTTCATCAGGAGAGCCAACCTGGATACCCTGACGTTCTTCGATAATCTTGATAAAATTCGCTGCATCCATCATGCTCTCATGGGTACCAGTATCGAGCCATGAGAATCAGCGGTTCATCACCTCAACCTTGAGTTCACCTCGAGTGAGGAACTCTGCATTCACGGACGTGATCTCGAGTTCACCTCTTTCGCTTGGTTTCACATTTTTCGCTATCTGTATAACAGTATTGGTATAGAAATAGAGTCCTGTCACAGCAAAGTTCGACTTTGGAGATTTTGGTTTTTCTTCGATAGTGAGAGCATTCATATCCCCATCAAAATCCACCACACCATAACGTTCTGGATCAGATACTCGGTAACCGAATACAACAGATTTTCTCTCGTTCTCGACAATATTTTTTGACTTTTCGAGAAGCGCTGGCAATCCACTCCCGTAGAAGAGATTGTCACCGAGGATGAGACATACATCGTCATCACCGATAAATGATTCCCCGATGATAAACGCCTGGGCAAGCCCATCTGGTGATGGTTGTACTGCATACTCGAGACGCATCCCCCACTGCGATCCATCACCGAGGAGTCGGACGAATCCTGACTGATCCTCAGGAGTCGTGATAATAAGGATATCTCGTATCCCCGCGAGCATGAGTGTCGAGAGTGGATAGTAGATCATCGGCTTATCGTATATCGGCATAAGCTGCTTCGATATAGCCATCGTGATGGGATAGAGGCGAGTTCCGCTTCATCCTGCTAAGATAATTCCTCGCATATTTTTAGAGATAAAATTTTATTGTTTTCACTATTCCCTCCTCGAACTTTACCTTCGGTTCCCAACCGAGTTCTCTCTTGAGTTTGCTCGCATCGATAGCATATCGCTTATCATGTCATGGTCGATCAGGTACGAAGCTAATAAGTTCTTCTCATTTTCCCATTGCGCTTAGGAGTATTTTTGTAATCTCGAGATTGGTATATTCATTATTGCCTCCGACATTGTAGATGCTTCCATTTTTTGCTCGATTGAACACTTCCCAGACAGCATCACAGTGATCTTCAACATAGAGCCAATCTCGGATATTGGACCCATCTCAGTACAGTGGCACCTTTTCATCTTTTTGAATTTTTGAGATAAAAAGTGGAATGAGAGAGATGAAGTTCTGGTTGCGACCGTAATTGTTCGAACAACGTGTGATCGTATAATCTACACCAAAAGTCCGACCATACGCCTGTGTGAGCATGTCACCTGCAGCCTTGGATGCTGAGTATGGTGATGATGGCTCAAGATGTGTCTCCTCAGTAAAAAATCCTGATTCTGGAATATCACCATAGACTTCATCCGTCGATATATAGTGGAACCTGTTCATGTGGAATTCACGATGGAGATCGAGGAGATTCTGTGTGCCCAGAGCATTGACCTCTGTAAAAAGTCGTGGATTACGAATCGAATTGTCGACATGTGACTCAGCAGCGAAGTGGATGATATCTGTAGGACTGTACTTCTGGTATACTGAACGAAGAGCATCGATATCTCGGATATCTGTGTGTTCGAAGTGGTAGTTGGGAGCATTACGTGCTTCTTCGGAGATTTTTTCTATATTTCCTGCATACGTGAGTGCATCAATATTTACGAATTGAATATCTGGAAAAAGTGGAACGTATTTGGAGAGAAAATTCGATCCGATGAATCATGCACCTCCAGTGATGATAATAGTTTGCATTGGGATATTAAAAAAACTTACTAAAAATCATACGCATCGCAACACGTATCGGTCAACCATAACGCTGTCACTTCGCGAGAGAGTACTCATCATATCGGATATTGACTGGCACCTCGACGAACCGGAACTTGTTCTGTCCTATCTGGTCGATGAGTTCACTCGCATATTCCATGCCATCCATGGTTATATGGATTTTCTCGAGAGTAGTGACTCTGAGCATACGGTATCAATTATGTGCATCAGTGAGATGAACCCCAGAGATAAGAGAGGTAAAAATCCGACCGCCCCAGAGGATGATACGTCGCATGAGAGGAACATTGGTATCTGTCTTGGTGATGAACCGAGAACCTATGACGATATCGAGTGTCTCATCCTTGTCGAATGCCTTCTCGAACCGTGTGATGTCTCGTATGTCATGTTGCCCATCAGCGTCGAATGTGAGGAGGTATTCCCAGTTTTGTTCTGTGGCATTTTCACGGATATAGGCAAACCCTGTCTCGAGAGCAGCTCATGCTCCACGATTGGTCACGTGTCGAACATAGTGAATACGCTCTCACTCGACGAGATCCGCCAGGATATGATCTGTCCCATCTGTAGAGCCATCATCTACTACGAGAATCTCGGTATATCCAGCATCAAAAATTCACTCGATAACCTGTCTGATACGAGTGGATTCATTGTATGCACGGATGAGGAAAATAATCGAGGATGACTTCATGATGTGTGTTTTAGGGTTTTAGAGCTTTATTGTCCCTACTCTCTTATACCCTTATACTAAATACTCTTGTACTCCCTACTTCTTCGCATTCTGTATGGCGATCTCACGGACGAGCTTGGTCACTTCTTCACGAGTTGCCTCCACCTTGCGCAGGAGGAGGAGCACGAAGTAAAACAAAAATATAATACTCGAGTACACGAGTACATCCGCTCCCCTCTGGAGTCAGAAGAGTCGACCTATGAGACTGAGTGCCTGTGGGAAAAATGTAAATACCAAGAGTCCTCCTCATGCCCCGAGAAATACGAGAAAATGCAGTGCATTGAATCGTTCTTTTTTTGCTATATCGAGTGCAACGAGGAGGATGACAACTCCTGATACGATGAAAAAAACCTGAAGAAATGACATGAATTATTGTTGAGTTTTATTGAATTCATCGAGTGGTATAGCTGGATAAGCATATCCCTCAACCGTCTTGGCTTCTGCTGGTACTTCACCAGAGAGATTGGGATGCTCATAGCTATCCTGCCAAGGCATGGTACAGCTCGCGAGGAGTGTGAGAGGGAGAACGAGAAGAATTTTTTTCATATATATCAAGTAATGAAATAAATTTGCGTCAGATAACGTGCCGAGTATAATCCGAAACATCATAAAGTCAAAAACATGCATACGCTCGGTGGGTACAAACTCCATATACAGAATGAAAGATGAGAAAAAAACCTCAAAGATATCCTCGAAGAAAATCGTCCATATAGTCAGAGTGAGGATTTTTTTGACCCACAGATATCTGATCTCCACGATCCATACCTCCTTCCAGATATGGAAGTGTCTGTGAAACGTATTCTCGAGGCCCGAGGAAAAAAAGAACGCATCGTCATATTCTGAGACTATGATGTCGATGGTGTATCGAGCACGACAATTCTTGTTCGATTTTTGACGGAGATAGGCTGCGAAGTATCATACAGACTCCCACATCGAGTGCATGATGGATATGGACTCAAGGAATATTTTTTCGATGAACTCGCAGAAAAGAATGTAAAACTCGTCATCACTGTCGACTGTGGAACTCGCGATATCTGACCCATCCGCCATGCAAAAACTCTCGGCATCGATGTCATCGTAACTGATCATCATGCGGTGCCTGATATTGTTCCTGAGGAAGTCATCGGCATTATCAATCCAAAGAGACAGGATTCACTCTATCCATTCCGCGACCTCGCAGGTGCTGGTGTAGCGTTCAAGCTGGTACATGGAATACTGATTGCGATAAAAGAAATTGGTATTCGTCATCGCGAAGAATGATGTGTGACCAAAGGGAGCCATACTCCCGAATGCGAGCATCCGACGGAGTCGGTGCGACACATGAGTGGGGTGCGCGATCCAGGAAAACAAAAAGGAATTCCAAATAGTGACTGGATTGCTTCGTGCCTCGCAATGACAGAGCAAGAAAATCTAGAAAATACCCTCCAAAAATATATAGACTTCGCCTCACTCTGAACAGTCTCGGACTGTATGCCGATAGTCGGTGAGAATCGCACTATCACCACTCTCGGACTGAGGCGGATGCAGAACTCCAGTTCGAGCGGACTCAGACGATTCCTCGAGTGAAGAGAGAAAATCACAGAAAATGATGCTGATCTCATCGGATTCCAGATCGGCCCTCGTATCAATGCTGCAGGCCGTATGGATACTCCCCTCACAGCTCTCCGTTGGCTCCTGGCAAGTGATGAACACAGTGATGGATTCTTCGATGAACTCGAACACTTGAACGAGACTCGCAAAAAAACCACCGACGAACATCTAAGAGAAGCTCTCGAAAATGTGGATACCTCCCTCCCAATACTCTTCTATGATGCAGATCACCTCGAACATGGCATCATCGGACTCGTCGCAGGCAAATTGACAGAGATCTATGGTAAACCGAGCATTATCATCAAAAACGGACACAATCACCCACTCACGAGACGGAAGTGAGATGAAGTAGACGTAGATGAATCGAGTCCCACGATAGAGTGAGAACTCTCTGTAGCATCTTGTCGTTCACCTGAGTGGTGCAGTATGATCGAGCTCCTAGGTGGTACGCGTGATATATTCGTCCGGTATGGTGGACACAGACAGGCTGCAGGATTCACCGTCGAGACAACTCGACTCGATGAATTGAGGTCTCGACTCCTGGAGAAGTTCGCCACCATGCACGATGTACATAATCTCCCGAAACGTGCTATGAACGTCGAATGTATACTCGATCCTGAAACCGACTTCACACTCGAAAATCTCAATGTCATCGATAGATATCGTCCGTTCGGTATCGGGAATCGTAAGCCTCTATTCCTCCTCCAGGATGAGACTATTCTCGAAGCCAGGCCTCTCGGGAAGGAGGGGCGTCACCTCGAGCTCCGTCTCGCATCAGCCCCATGAACCAAGCTCGTTGCATGGTGATGGTGAGATGCTGGCGAAGTAAAAAATCCAAAATTTTCTCCAGGAGATATCGCCTCTCTCGTCGTCGAGCTCGACAGGAACGTATGGAATGGTAAGGAGTCAGTAAGTGTGATTGTGAAGGATTTGGTAGTATAGAGTGAAATTTCCGTGAACATATTTTACAGGAATGAAAAATCTGATACACTACCCTCGTCTTCAATTTTGAAGAATTTATTCTTAACTTTTATCATATGAAGAAAATTCTTCTCGCGAGTCTCGCAACACTCGCACTCTCACCTGCCCTCCTCTTCGCTCGTCATGGCGATGGAACAGAAGTCGAGATACACAAGAGCTCTGGTCATAGTGGTGTCGTCATGAGTGGTACAACTATGAGTGGATCTCATAACGGTTGGCATCATGGAACTGGTTCGACTGGAACTGGATGGACAGCATCTGGTCGTGTCAATACTGGCGCCCTCATCGAGGCCAATCTCAAGGCACTCCATGCAGACATATCCAAGCTCACTCCAGAGCAGAAGGTAGAACTCACTGCCATGATCCGCACATATCTCACATCCAAGGGTATTACTCCTACTGTTCCAACGATGAACGACGACGCAAAAAAGGCTACAAAAGAAGCCCTCAAGGAAAAAAGAAAGGCCCTCCAAGCTGAGATGAAGGCAAAACGCGAAGCCCTCAAAGCAGAGAGAAAGTCTCTCAAAAAATCAAGAAGTAATGATGACTAATCATCATATTGGTCTCTAAAAAGCTTTAAAAAAATCAAAAATCCACTCGGTCAGGGGTGGATTTTTTTGTTGAAATACTCATATTTTCCCCTATAATTCTCTCATGCAAAAAACTATCAACTGGCAAGAATTCGAACAAGTAGCACTCTGTGTTGGGACAATTATTGCCGTCGAGGATTTTCCTGAGGCACGCAAAGCTGCATACAAGATTACTGTGGATTTCGGGCAAGAAATCGGTATCAAAAGATCCAGCGCACAGATAACAACACACTATACCAAGGAGGAACTCATCGGAAAACAGATCATCTGAGTCGTGAACTTCCCTCCGAAACAAATCGGGAACTTTATGAGTGAATTCCTCTGTACCGGATTTTATCGTGAAGATGGTTCCGTGATACTCGCCATCCCTGAACGCGATGTCCCGAACGGCGCAAAACTCGGATAACTATATAATCATGCAAACTATTACATTCATCACGGGCAATCAGAAAAAAGCAGACCATCTCTCTCGTCTCATCGGAATGAGTGTCGAACACATCAAGCTCGACCTCGATGAGATACAATCTCTGAGCTTGCGAGAAGTCGTCGAGCACAAGGCACGACAGGCATATGACAAAGTCCAGAAGCCAGTTCTCGTCGAAGATGTCGCACTCGAATTCGAAGCACTCGGACGACTGCCAGGAACTTTTATCAAGTTCTTCATCTCTGAGATATCACACACAGATATCTGTCGTCTCCTCGATGGACGAAGTCGCAGAGCAACGGGTCGATGTGGATATGGATACTATGATGCAGATGGATTCACCTACTTCGAAGGCAGTCTCGGTGGACAGATAGCAGAGAATCCAGGCGGATCCAATTGATTCGGATGGGATCCACTTTTTATCCCCGATGGATACAGTGTCACTCGCTCAGAACTCTCACCAGAGGACTATGACCAGGTATACCTCCAGATCAAACCAATAGAAAAAGTTCGGGAATTTTTAATGAGTAGATAACTATGTTCGCCCTCTCCGACATCTCCACCGCGCACGCCAAGGTAAAATCTGGTGCTGATTTTCCACAGTATGCTCGCGACCTCATAGCGATGGGAGTGACTGCATACGATACATATGTATCAGACGGACGCGCGGTCTACCTCGGTAATCCCGAGCCACTCATCTCTCCTGCCAAGTACAATACACTCACCCCAGCGGAAAACTCGAACAAAGAAAGATTCCTCGAGCGACTGAGACTCCATCAGTCAGGCGGAACTGACTATATGACATTCTGTCAGGATTGTGCCGATACTGGTATTGAGAAGTGGACAATTGATATATCCACACATACATGTACGTACTATGATAGAGGTGGGAATCAGATGTACACAGAACATTTTCCAGAATAATCTATATTCAATAACTATCAATCTTATGACCACTAATCCTATCACTCCCGCACTCTGGTTCCACACCAATGATGGGAAAATCCAGACCGTTCTCAGCTATTATCAGACGATTTTCTGAGAGAGCTTCGTCCTCAACTATACTATGCCTCTTGGTGAGACTCCAAGTGGATACTCCGAACTCGCAGAAGTGACGATATTCGGTCAACGGTATTCTATGATGACGACGGCAGAGAAACATCATGAGTTCAATGATGCATTTTCCCTCATCATCAACTGTCAGGATCAAGAGGAGATAGATAAGTATTGGGGTTACTTCACAAGAGAATGAAAAGAGGTACAATGCGGTTGGTGCAATGACCGATTCGGACTCAGGTGGCAAGTCATACCCGCTAATCTCGGTGAGCTCATGCAGCGACCGAATGCATGGGAAGTGATGATGAAGCAGAAGAAAATAATTATCGCGGAATACTAATTTTTTCATACCTACTATATGAGTATCCAACTCTGACCAATCATCATCGGTGTCCATAGTATCGAGAGATTTCGACTCTTTTATGAGAAAGTATTTGGATTTATCGCAAAAGAAGAAAGTCCTCACTATCTCGCTGGACATATTTGAGAAGCTTTCGTTGAGATCGAGGAAGACTCTCCGCATAGACTCCCCTACTGGGCCGAGGGTAATATCGGCACGTATAAAAATAGTGAATTCCTCGTCGATGATATAGAGGGATTTATCCTCAAGGTCACGGAATATGGAGGAAGTATACTCACTCCACCTCGTGCTATGCCATGGTGAGGGAGCAATGCAGAAATCGGAGATATCGATAACAATATATTTCTGATTAGTCAGAAATCTTTATAATTTTTTATAACTATGACCAACACTCTCACCCTCTCCCGTACTTTTCCATATTCTACCGAAAAAGTCTTCTCAAAATACTCTGATGCGGATGCTCTTGCTCGTTGGTGGTGACCACATGGATTTACCAATACGTTTGATACATTCGACTTCGTAGAGTGAGGACATTGGGTTTTTACCATGCATTCTGCTGATGGTCAGGATTTTCTGAATGAACATGTATTTCACAAAATAGAAAAAAATCATATCATCATGGAGCATATCGTCGAACCTGTATTCACCCTCGAGGTCATCCTCGAAGAAGTGAGTAAAAATGAAACTAAGATGACATGGAATTCTACATTCGCGAACGAGGAGTTCCTCATGAAGATGCGAGACTTTCTCATAGAGAAAAATGGGGAAAACTTCGATAGACTCGAGAGAGAATTGAGAGAATTTTAGTCATAGGATGTATATCAGATATTTTAAAAACTCCACCGAGAACTGGTGGAGTTTTTGTTAGATTGTTGGTGGAGTTGGTATTGGATTTTTGCGAGTATGGAGATAGTAGTATATACCAGCTCCTATTGCGAGACATACGGCGAGGACGACGAGCGAGACAATAGGACGAGCTGCGAACCACGCGATGATGATGATACCACCACCGAGAACTACTGTCAGGAGGAGTGCGATGAGCCCAACTCCTGTATCCACGATCCATGCGAGCGGTGGGATGACCTTCGCGAGGATAGGGAGTATTCGGAAGAAGAGGAGGAATCCTACAAATATAAATACGAGTCATCCGATGCGCCAGATCCATGTAATAAGTGTATTTTCTTCTGTAGCATGCTGGAACATCTCTGTTGCAGTCTTGGTACCTGATTCGATACGAGTGATGTCTGATCCTGACTTGGCAATATATGAACTGAGCATGTTCCCTGACTGCTTCGCGAGGATACTCGCGAGATAGTTATTCTCTACGGTATTGTATGAGATTCTGAGGTCACCAATCTGAGGATTCTGGGGATCAGCTGAGACATATATAGCATCGCCCACTATAGTCTCTCCTGTATGGAGACTCGGAGTATAGCGAGAGAGTGGGAGTGTAGTCGTGACTGGAATCTGTTCTATAAGAGGAGTAGAGAGTATGTACTTTCCGATATTTGCTCGCTCTACGATGCTATCGGTACTCGAGTACTTCCAGGTTATTGGATTCTCATGTCCTGTTTTCTCATGGAACATACTCGAATCTATCGGTGTATCATCCCATACCTTGGCATATGTATATGTGGTAGTTGTAGTCTGGCTTCCTCCGAGCTTGTCCGATGATGTTGCGTCTGATTTTTCATCCCACTGATACATCTCGACTGTTCTCATGAGGCGTATACCAGAAAATGTGAGTCCAAACTGTGTATCTGAGAGTGCCTCATCTGTCTCTATTTTTCCAGTAAGATGTACGAGCTTGCCATCGAGAGTAGGATCGACTGCATCTGCTTGTGCGAGCTGTACACTTGACTGTCATTCACGGATAGCACTCTGCATATCTGCATTGCGTCATTCATTGTTCCAGAGAGTCAAGCATGCAAAAAATACGAGAACTGGACCGATGATGATACCAGCAAGTGCATCCTTAATCCTGGAACCATATGACTGAGTCGTGGTCACTGTGACCTGATCGTTTGACATAGGAATTGTAGTTAAAAAAGATGTAAACTCTCAAAAGTATATACATCACGAAGGAAAATCAAGAAATAAAAATTGAGTTTGTAATGATAAACGTTTTATATAAAATTCATACTAATCAATATAGTATTTGATTCATCGTAGTATTATACTGTCCTATGCAAAAACTCACACTCACATTCCTCATCATCCTATGACTCTCATTCCTCACATCTTGTAGTATCAGAATACAGCAAGATATGGGTCAGATTCCTCTAAAGCCAACAGAAACACAAGATATCACCGCCGAACAATCAGCAACCGAGGATAATACAGGTGAACTCAGCTACGAGGAACGCGAAGAGCTCAATATGGTCGATGATAGTCTCACGGTACTCCTCGGACAACAAGAGGTAACATGTACAGAGTCATTCAATTCCTATGTGACCAAGATGATTGACGAACGACCTGACGGATACGAATGAATCATCACCTACTATGACCTCATCCGTCATCCAGAGTCTGGTCTATGTATCCTCGGATACTCAGCGAATACTGATGTAGTGTACAACTTCTATGTTATGGATATCGATAACTCTCGTGAACTCTCTCGGTTCGAGTGTAGCGCAGACTACGATGTAGAGACAGATACACTCATCCCATGCAACGAGTCTGGGAGACTCGTCACGACCAAGTCTGAGTACGATAGCTATATCGCAGATATACTCGGTCAACAATAACTTCACTTTTTAACCTTTCTTTTTATGTCTAAAAAACTCACTGTATCAGTTACTATCAATGCCCCTCTTGCAACCGTCTGGAATGCTATGTGGAATCCAGAACATATAGTTCATTGGGCATTCGCTGACGAGGCAACATGGCACTGTCCATGGGCTCGGGGTGAAGAACCTCAGGTTGGTGGGATTTTCACGACTCGTATGGAGGCACGCGATGGATCATTCGGATTTGACCTTACGGCTCAGTATACTGAAGTCACACCGATGAAGTCTATGAGCTATACACTCGGTGAGATGCAGGAGTATTTCCTCGATGCAGGCCGTGTCGTGGATATCACATTCGAGGAGGCTCCAGAGGGAGTACTCGTCACAGAGACATTCGACGCGGAGGATGTACATCCAGAAGATATGCAGATAGCAGGATGGACTGCAATCCTCCAGAACCTGAAGAAGCATGTCGAGAGCCTCTGACAGTAATATAACAAAACTCACATCTATGATACAAAAACTCTACAAATTCTTCCGAAAAGAAGTATTTATTACCTGTTTTCTCATCGCGAGTGCCATACTCTGCGTGAAGCTCTATATCATACCAGATACTTGGGAATTCATAGAACCGATTTCGATATACACAGCCCTCCTCTCGTCGGTGATTTTTATCTATGGTTTCATGATTGCACCTGCGGTTGCAGAATACAAGGAGAGTGAGAGAATAAAAGTCGAACTCAAGTCCACAATAGAGAATATCCTTCTCGATGCTGAGCACTTTCAGCGACTCCAAAAGAATCTCTCAGTAGAAAGTTTTCGAAATCATATAGCAGATATCCTCCTCTATGTATTCTACCGAGTGGCGGATAATATATGAGGAAAAAGTATCAACTCTCTCATCTATGAGACGACAGACTTCCTCGTGGAAGCAGAAAAATCAGGAATTACCGCGAATCATATCATCAAGCTCAAACAAGAACTCTCATCTATGAGGCGCATCATCTGACGACTTCTGCAGATCAAGGATACAGATAGCCTCCCAGCGGTTGTACACAATCTGAAGAACTTTATCACGCTCTTCATCATCACGACACTCCTATTTCTCAATATCGGAAACACTGCTACTGAGACAATATTTTCCGAGATAAAAGAATGAATCGTAATATTCATCCTCTCATTTGTCTACTCATACCTCTCGCTCATCATCACGAATCTCGAGAATCCATTCGACAAGAGGAACTTCTCTGGTTATATCGATATGAGCTATCTGAAGAAGTATGCAGAAGATATAAAACTCAACCGAGAATAGCATGCTCGAAAATCTCCCCCTCTACATCTCCGCTCTCATCGCCGAGATCGCTGGTACGATATCAGGATTCGGTTCTTCGTCGATCCTCCTCCCGATGGCACACCAGTTTTTCGACTATCAGAATGCCATCATCCTTGTCGCGATATATCATATATTCGGCAATGCGTCGAGACTCTCACTCACATATCATCATTGGGACAAGCGGATATTTTTCCTCTTCGGGATACCAAGTGTCATCGCGACTGTCATCGGAGCCTCACTCGTTGGTCAAGTGAATCCCGATATACTCAAGGTGATACTCGCAACTGTCCTCTCGATTTTTGCCATCTACTCACTCTGGAGGCCTGCATTCCAGGTTACTCCGACTCCTCTCATCGGTCGTATCGGTGGTGCACTCTCAGGATTCACAGCATGACTCATCGGAACAGGTGGGGTGCTCAGAGGGGCATTTATGACGATGTTCGGACTTGCTCGGGAACGATATATTGCGACAATTGCATCCATAGCACTCCTCGTAGACTTTACCCGCATACCGCTCTATTTCGGGCAGGGATTCCTCTCTACTGAGTATCTACGGCTCATCCCCATACTCCTCATCATCGCATATATCGGGTCATACATCGGCAAAAAGATAGTGAATCATATACCAACAGAACTCCTCAAAAAAATCATCCTCATCGGTATCATCATCATGAGCATCTGGCTCGGATATCAGTGATATAGTAACCTCTAAAATATGTACAAATCCATCATCATATCTCTCCTCATATCGAGCACATTACTCATATCATGTAGTGAGCAAACTCCTACAGCAACCCAAACGGAAACAATAGTGAAAACAAGCAATGTCACTATTCCACCAGTACCAACAGAACCAACTATCGAGATGTGAATCGTAGAACTCTCGGTGGCAGAACTCGCGAAGATGCGGGATTTTTATAGTGAGGTCGTATGACTCGATATCCTCGGGAGCACTGCGGATACAGTATACCTCTGAGAGGGCAACCGTATCCTCATATCACTCAGAGAAGAACTCAACTACACTCGACCTCCGCAGTGAGAAGCCTGACTCTATCATCTCGCTATCACCCATACATCGAGAAAAACTCTTGCAGCGAGAGTACGGACGATTCTCACGAAAACTCCAGAACTCTACCAATGAAGCTCAGACCATACTGCAACTGAGGCATTTTACTTCGCAGACCCAGAGGGCAACTGACTCGAGTTCTACTATGACAAGCCTCGCACCGAGTGGCAGTACCAGGATGGCAAACCTGTCATGTGAAGTACCTACATAGATACTCTTGCCTATATCAAGCGTTATGCTGACATGCCCGTCTCAGAAGGTACTACTTCCATGTGACATGTACATCTGAAGGTTGGATCTATCGATGAAGCAGTGAAGTTCTATCGAGATATACTTCTCTTTGAAGTCATGAGCAAAGAGTCAACAGCACTCTTCGTCTCTCGCGATGGATACCATCACCATCTCGGGCTCAATACCTGGGAGAGTCTCGGCAGTAAAAAAAGAACCGCCAATACCTATGGGCTCAGGAGCTATGAGCTGAAGTATACAGAGGCGCTCTATGAGAAGATACGTAGAAACCTCGATACAGCAAAAATTCCCTACACTGAAAGTGACTCAACGCTCCGAGTAGATGACCCGTGGTGAAACACTATCAAGATTCGTCAATTCTAATATTCTTGCATAACTCTCACAAACCGTATAATGTGAGAGTTTTATTTTTTCACTTTTTTCCTATGTCTGAACTCAACTGGATGGCGATTGGAGTATGCACTCTCCTCATGTTCATGGGTGGCGCAGTATGGCATGGACCGATATTCGGGAAACTCTGGATGAAGATACACCATGGAGACAAGGCTCTGTCTGACTCAGAGATGAAAAAAGCTATGGAATGAATGTGGAAACTCATGCTTACAGAGTTCATCATGTCATTGCTCATGATCATTGGACTCGCATGTGTCATCATGGTAATGCCAGAATACAGTGGTATACGTACTGCATTTATGGTGTGGCTTGCATTTGTTCTCCCGACACTCACGAGTTCAGTTATCTGGGGTGGAGACAAGCGTGAATGGATGTGCAAAAAAATAGCCGTCACTGGAAGCTACCGCCTCATAGCACTCCTCATAGCTGGATATATTCTCGATATGTGGAGATAATCTATGCGTCTCGTATCATACAACATCTGAATCAAGATAGATAACAACAGAGAAGTGTCATGATTACTCAAAAATCTCGATGCTGACTTTATTGCTTTGCAGGAGGCCTGTCGTCCGAATAGCGAAGAGGCGTATCCACAATTCCGTTCATTTGAATACATACAATCAGAACTCAAGAATTCCCACCCATACTCACTATTTTGAGAGCTCTGGCATGGAAGCCATTTTGAGAAAAACTGAGATATATACCTGGATTTTGGATGAGATATCTCCCAGGGAAATGCTCTCATAAGCAAATATCAAGTCTCAAAAAGTGAGAATTCATTCTACCAATGAGAATATGCATTATTCGAGGATACAACGAATTTTCGTCGTGATGATCATCCACGAGCTGTCCTCATAGGAGAATATATCATCGATGATAAACCCATGAGAATACTCAATGTTCATGGTATCTGGAATGCTACACGACTCTGAGATAGTCGTACACACAATCAGATACAACATATCATAAAAAAAATACACGAGTCAGATGTACCAACACTCGTTGTTTGAGATTTTAACCTCCTTCCCACATCATCTGATATCCTTGAGATGAACGAGATTTTTAGAAATCTCGTATCAGAATATGGTATCGTATCGACCCGTCCAGCATTTGATGATGGACTCGATATCGGTGGTATCATTGTAGACTATGTCTTCGCGAGCAGGCACATCTGTGTAGAGAACCTGACCACAATCGATACACCTATATCAGATCACTTCCCACTCATCTTAGATTTTTCTATACGATAATGTCCCCTATCGACCTCTACATTTCCGATATCGAGAATCCTCTGGAACGAACAGCACTCGAAAATCTCAGGACAGAAGTACATGAAATCCTCTGAGAATACGAAGAGTGCATCTCGTATGGGATGCCAGCTTTTCGTGTGGGGAAAACTTGTGTTGCAGGATTCTCGAAGTTCAAAAACCATCTCTCGTTCTTCCCTTTTTCTGGAACAACACTCGAGGATTTCCATGATGAACTCGACACTCTCGGATTCACCTATACCAAGTCCGGAGTCCACTTCACACCAGAAAAACCGATTCCACGAGAACTCCTCACAAAAATAATGCAAAAAAGATTCGAATCACTATAATAAAACCCTTATCCTCTCACCTCCTCTTATATGGCAAAACTCTATATCAATCTTCCTGTAGAGAACCTCAAGACATCTATAGCATTCTACCAGGCTCTCGGATTCGTACAGAATATGGACTTCAGTGACGAAAAGGCTGCAGCCATGACACTCGATGATTCACTCTCGGTCATGCTCCTCTCTCGGGATTTTTTCTCTCGGTTCGTCCCTACAGGCAAGACTATCTCAGACAGCCATACAACTACCGAGGTACTCAATGCCCTCGAACTCGACTCCAGAGAGGCGGTCGATACGATATTCGACAAGGCAATTGGAGCGGGCGGACAGAAGACGGTCGATACGTATGACTATGGGTTCATGTATGGTCGCGATTTCCAGGATCCAGATGGGCATATCTGGGAAGCATTCTGGATGGATGTGAGTCAGATGCCGAAGGAATAATATACCATAACCCCCCTCTACTATGTTCCACAACTATCTCGAATACATCCGTGACAATCCACAATGATACTGGTTCAAGCGAAAACCATTTGGCTGGGGATGGACTCCTGTTAGGTGGCAGTGATGGCTCGTGATACTCACCTATATCATCATCATTGTACTCCTCGGACTCACACTCGACGAGAGCTCTACTCCACGAGAAGTATGACTCATGTTCGTTCTACCATTCATCATACTCACAACTCTCCTGATACGTATTTGCTACAAAAAATGAGAGAAACCGAAGTGGCAATGGTGATGGAAAAAATAAACTCAACTCCCTCTATGAATACTATACTCCTACAGACTCTACGAGACCGATTCGAACAGAATATGCACCGACATCCCGAGATGGAATGGGACAAGATAATGACCAAGCTCATATCTTCTCCTCATACAGCCGCACTCGAACAGATGGAACTCACCGGAGGCGAGCCTGATGTTGTCTGATACAACGCCGCCCAGGACGAATACATCTATATGGATTGTTCTCGAGAGAGCCCCATAGGACGTCGGAGCCTCTGCTACGATAGGGTGGCACTCGATGGCCGACGAGAAAATAAGCCCCGAGACTCAGTGCTCGATATGGCAGATGGGATGTGAGTCTCACTCCTGACTGAGGGTGAATACAGATGACTCCAGTCTATAGAACCATTCGATCTGAAGACATCCAGTTGGATAGTGACTCCGGACACTATACGCGCGCGTGGCGGAGCACTCTTCTGCGATAGACGATACGATACAGTATTCACCTATCACAATGGTGCAGATTCCTACTATGCGGCACGTGGATGGCGAGGAAAAGTCATCATCTAATACCAATAATTTATACACTTTATTTTCTCATTTTTTTACCTATGAAACCAACATATATCGATGCATTCGTCCTCGTCATACCCCGAGATAAAATCGACCGCTACAAAAAGATGGCAACCGATGGTTGCAATGTATGGATGCAGTTCGGCGCTCTCTCCTACCGAGAATGTATGGGTCATGATATCTCTGGAGTCCAAGAAGAAGGTATGGAGTCACTGCCATTCGGCACACTCGTGAATCTGAAGGACGATGAGACTGTCTGGTTCTCGTATATCGAATACGCATCGCGGGAACACCGTGACGAAGTCAATGCCAAGGTCATGGCACACTGGGAAGAGAAATTCAAAGACAATCCAGAAGCTATGAGTGAATATGGTGATGTGCTCGATATGAAGCGTATGTCTACTGGTGGTTTTAGCATCGAAGTGAGTAATGACTAATCTATGCGGAACGGACAAAATCTATTTGCAATATCATAAAAAAAGTTATAATTCTCTCATGTCTACAGCCGTATACTCATCGCGTACTCTCGAGAAGAAAATAGATTCCACCGTCACCAAGATGGAGGATCTCTATGCATACGCACGCGTACTCCGCTCTGAACTCGAGTATTCTCGTGGAGAGTACCAGACTCATACCACTGCCAAGTCACTTATCCATGAGCTGGAAAATCAGTAATACATCTCACTTCAAGACTCAATACAGACTCCTTCCGCACCATATCAGACTATCCGCGAAAGGAGTTTTTGAACTTCTCGAAGAGTGACCCTACCATGAACAACTCAGGCTCCACAGACTGAGGAAGCCTCTCTCCAACTATCATGCACTCTCTATAGACCCTGACTATCGTATCATCTGTCGTATCATCGAGTCAGAGCAGACTATCGTCCTCCATGATATAGGAACTCACGAGATATACAGGAACTTCTGAGCCTAATCCTCACACATGCACAACACCAAAGTATTCACTATGCCATTCGCGAAGGTCTATCCACTCTATATCACCAAGGTAGAGCGTAAGTGAAGAACAAAATCGGAACTCGATGAGGTCATCATGTGGCTCACGGGATATGATGAGGCGTGACTCGCGAGGGTTATAGAGTCTCAGACTGACTTCGAGACGTTCTTCGCGGAGGCACCACACCTGAATCCAGCTCGTACACTCATCACAGGAACTATCTGTGGATATCGGATCGAGGATATGGAGGATGGACTCATGCGGGAGATCCGATATATGGACAAGCTCGTGGATGAGCTCGCAAAGGGGAAAAAGATGGAGAAGGTGTTGAGGGGATAAAAAAATCCGTTGTTCCGTCATTGCGAGGTACGATGTGCGACCGGAGGGAGCCATACCCCCGAATGCGAGCAGCCGATGAAATCGGTGCGACACATGAGAGGGGTGAGCAATCCAGTTTTTCTGGCGTTGCAATTATGAGAGAAAATGATAGAATCACAGAAACTGATTATCCACTTTAAAAATGTCTAAAAAGAAATTTACCTTTATTGATTTATTTGCATGAATCTGAGGATTTAGAATACCATTGGAGGAGTATGGTGGAAAAAGTGTTGGTTATTCAGAAATAGATAAAACAGCACTTGAAATTTATAGGAATAATTTTCAAACAACTGAAGATGAATATCTTGGGGATATTACGAAACCGCGAAGCTTCCCGTATGCTGATATAGTCACAGGTGGTGTTCCCTGTCAGTCTTGGTCTGTTGCTGGAAAAAAACATGGCTTTGAAGATCCAAGAGGAGCATTATGGTTTGATACAATTAAATTTGTAGGAGCTGTAAAACCCAAAGCATTTATTTTTGAGAATGTTAAATGATTAGCTGATCCAAGAAATAAAGAAAATCTTGAGCTTATAATAAGATCGTTTGAGGATTTGGATTATGTGGTTAACTATAAAGTTTTAAACGCATTTGATTTTTGATTACCTCAAAATAGAGAAAGAATATTTATTGTTGGAGTACAGAAATCAATAAGTAAGAAATTCGAGTTTCCTCAAAATTATACATCTCTACCACATTTATCAGAAATTTTAGAAAACTTTTATAACAAGGACAAAAGACATGCATTTAACAATGATACTATTAAAAATTCTTTTAATATGTCATACAATGTAAATAGAGATAACTACTTTACTTTTTGTGATACAAGAAATGGTCAGCATAGCATACATTCTTGGGATATTATAGATACTACAGCATCAGAAAAATTGATTTGTGAGGCAATAATGAAAAATAGACGGAAAAAGATCTATGGAGAAAAGGATGGAAATCCTTTAAGTTTTGACGCTATAAGTAATCTTGTGAAAGACTTAGATGTTAATGATTTAAATTCCCTAATTGAGAAGAAAATACTTACATATAAAAATGGTAAATATGATTTTGTTAATTCCAAGAACTCATCTGGAATATTTGGTATATATAGAATATATACCCCAGATTCTCATGTTTTTTCTACACTGACAAAAACGGGCGTAAGGGATCTTGTGACTGAAGTAAGTATTCCAAATAATATTAAAAATAAAAAAGATTTCTTCATTAAGGAAATCTATAAAAAGAAACTATATAGGAAGATCTCAATTAGAGAAGGGGCAAGGATCCAATGATTTCCGGAAACTCTTATTCTACCTGATAATTATGGAAAGAGCTTAGCAGTATTGGGTAATGCTCTTTGAGTAAATATAGTTAGAGAAATAGCAAAAAATCTTTTAACTACCATAAATTAAAAAATATGAAAAAATATAACTTAGGCTTTATATCAGATGAAGATATATTCAACCATGTTAGGCGTACAGTAGAGTGATATAGATTTGAAACGAATCTTAAAACATTCAATAAGAATCTTATTGATCCCATAAAAATGACATTTGATTCAAAGGTCTATGGTATTGATATTATTCAAGGAATTGAAAATGAAGTCATAAGACAAGTGGATAAAACCAATAGTAATTTAATATGATATTTTCATCAAAATATTTTTAAATATATAAGTAAAGATTGGACTGTACCAAAGCAAGGTTTCGATGTGATAAATGAAAAATTAAATATTTTTGTCGAAATGAAGTATAAGCATAATACTATGAACGCAAATTCTTCTCAAAAAACATATATCAATATGCAGAGTAAGATTCTTAATAACGATAAAGCAGTATGTATGCTTGTTGAGGTTATAGCAAAGAATAGTCAGGATATTCCATGGATTATAACAGTAGATGGAAAACAATCAAACAACAAAAGAATTAGAAGAGTTTCTATAGATAAATTTTATGAAATTGTTACAGGAGATAAATATGCTTTCAAAAGATTATGTGAAATTTTACCTTCTGTAATAGAAGATGTTGTCTCAGTAACGAAAGGTAAAGAAAGTATGAATAGTGTTATAGAAGAATTAAAATCATATTCGGAGAATACACTGAAGAGTTTATATTTACTCTCTTTTGAAAAATATGATTGATTTGATTCTTTTAATTTAGGATAATACTGCTTCCGTAACATTATCCCTTTTAGAGTCTTGATAAAAAAATGAACAATAAAACAACTTCATGAAATCCTCCACCCTCTTCTCTCACATTCTCGCCAACTCAGCCACAGGAACTTTTACGAATATGCTCCTCTGGTTCGCAATCACGTTCTGGGCATACCTCGAGACACAGAGTGTATTCGTCACTGGGGTACTCGGCGGAGTGTATCTCATCTTGAATCTCCTCGGTGGGATATCATTCGGATCTTTTGTCGACCATCATCCGAAGCGGTATGTCATGCTCGTATCGAGTTTTGCATCGCTTGTATTTTATGCACTCGGATTCTCCATGCTCGCACTCCTCCCGAGTAATACTTGGGGTGATGTGACCAATATGTGGCTCTGGATTTTTATCCTCACAGTGATGCTCTGAGTTGCTGCAGGCAATATTCGTATGATAGCCCTCTCGACGCTCATCACACTCCTCGTTCCTGAGTGAGAACGCGACAAGGCCAATGGAAAAGTCGGGATGATACAATGACTCGTCTTCACGGTGGTATCGGCTTTTTCTTGAGTGATCATCGGGCAACTCGGCATGATATGGGCAGTTGGTATCGGTGTAGTCGTCATGCCCGCAGTCATCATGCACCTCCTCATGCTCCGATTCCCTCCTGAGACGCACCTCGATGAGCGACACGACGATGATAAGAAGGTGGATATCCGAGGGACAATTCGCATCATCCTCTCGATACCTGGACTCATGGCGATGATATTTTTCGCGATGATCAATAACTTTATCGGAGGAGTATTTATGTCGCTCATGGACGCATATGGACTCTCACTCGTATCGGTCGAGATATGGTGAGTAGTGCTCGCAGTGACAAGTATCGGATTCATCGTGGGTGGGAGTATCGTTGCCAAGTACGGACTCGGGCGGAATCCAGTTTTTACCCTCCTCGCGATCAGCGTACTCAGTTGGACTATATGTATCATATTCCCAACAGTTGCATCGATATATTTTGTCAGTATAGGATTCTTCGTCTGGATGATCGTGTGACCGATAGCAGAAGCATGCGAGCAGACTATCATGCAGAAAGTAGTACCACTAGAACGTCAGTGACGAGTATTTGGATTCGGACAGTCACTCGAAAATATTGCATCACCTTTTACAGCATTCCTCATCGGACCACTCACACAGTTCATTGTGATGCCATGGTTCGCATCGACGAGTGGAGTCGAGATATTCGGTGGATGGTGGGGTACCACTCCAGACCGCGCGATGGCACTCGTATTTGTCGTGGCTGGACTCATCGGACTCATCGTGACACTCATAGCATTCACGACACGGAGTTACAAAAATCTCTCCCATTCATATCTGGGAGAGTAGTTACATCTTGCTGGATTCCTCGACTGTCTCGTCGATGAATACCTCGATAGAGTTCCGAGCAATACGGCGGGTGAAGTAGTAGTTGATCCCGCCTCCGACGAGTCATCCGACGAGTGGGACTGCGAGTCCTACGGAGATGAGTCACTTGGAGCCGAATATAGAGAAGAGTCTGATTCAGATTTTTTTGTTCACTGCGAGGAGTACTTTTGCGGGAACTTTTTTGACGAAGCTGAATGTTATCTTCTTTGCGGTTGGCTTCATACCTACCTTGATAAATATATCTTGTACCTCTGTTCCGAGGAGGATAGAGAGGACGACGGTTTTCATATCTGGATCATAGAGATCCTTGCCTCCGATATAGGCTATCGCGAGTATCATGCGTATCTGCACGAGGAATGTCACATACATATCTGCAGGGACAGTGAGTGGTATCGTGATGAGTCCACCGAGAGACGCGACGAACCCTGATGATGATGTCTTGGTGATCTCACTGCGGATGAGTCTTTTTGCTGCATCATGCTTGTCCCGAGTCTTCGACGTGTATCATCGTGCCAATACCTCGGCAGAATCGAAGTGCTTGTCTCACTCGATAGATTTTTTGTAGAGGTCGTCGAGTATCTGGAGGAATGTCTCTTGGTTAATCGGGTTTTTCATATAGGTAGTATATCTCAAAAAAGGAGAAAACACAAATATTCAAAAAGGCTCAACTTTGAAAAAGAGATAAAAACCATACAATATACCATATGTCGTCACACAGCCATATAACACAACTCCATCCACAAAAAAACTATACCGAATATCCTGTAGGAAAATACATGCAGAATATCGTTCACTTATACTGGTCACTTCGTACTGATGAAGAGATAGGATTTGAGGCTATACCTGATGGTTGCATAGATATCGTTATATGTCATTCGTTATGACAATGCCTCATTGTACCAACACCAAAAAAAGAAACAAGCCTACGATATACCTAGAAATATAGAATTATTTTGAATCCGTTTTTTGCCACTGATGGCACAGAGTATATTCCCGAAGATACACCTCAGCAAAGAAGATACACTCATAGAGCTATCATGATTTTATCCTGAGGTGTCCATGGAACTCATCGATATAGTCATAGGAAACCACGATACTGAATGTATGATTCTAGA
Organism: Candidatus Altimarinota bacterium; assembly: GCA_023260135.1. Lineage (GTDB taxonomy): Bacteria > Patescibacteriota > Gracilibacteria > BD1-5 > UBA2023 > JABFSX01. The sequence goes on from JALQWG010000003.1 coordinate 127,132, forward strand.
ACTAGAATCATACCTCTATAGCATGATGAATATAAAAAATACCCGAAAAACACAATCATCCAAAAGACAGTTCCAACGAGATATGATACGACAGACCTGAGTCACCCCAAAATACCTCCAGAGAATATTACGGCTACAAGAAACCATAGCAGCGATAAAAACAGAATGATCCCCTAACGATAGGGCTCGATTCTACTATGACCAATCACATATGATCAGAGAGTTTCGCTTACTCACGGGTGATACACCGGGGGAATTGATAAAAAAACTATAATAAAATTGTCTGTATTGTACAATACAAACTCTACCATATTCATATCCTCGATAGTGTATCCCTCACTACAGAACACACTATGAAAAATAAAAATATTCTCATATCTGGAGCAGGTATAGCCTGAGAATCTCTCGCATATTGGCTCATACAGTACGGATTTCCAGGTGACTATCATAGAATCCGCCCGAAAAATCCGAGATGGTTGATACTCGATTGATTTCTTTGGTGCTGGATATGATATTGCTGAACGCATGTGAATCCTCGAGGAGATAGTAGAACGCGACATAGTTGTAGATGAACTCTCATTTGTCTCGGAGACAGGTTCACGATATGGTTGACTCAATCTCATTGCGCTACGAGAAACCCTGAACTGAAGATTCCACAGTATACATCGGAGTGATCTCGCATCAATAATACATGATGCCATAACCCCTAATAGTGTTCGATACATTTTTGGGAATTCGATACAAGAGATACTTGAGGATGAGGATGGAGTAAGCGTGGTCTATCGAGAAGGTGGCAGTGAAAAATTCGATCTTGTTATCGGGGCTGATTGACTTCACTCTCGTGTGAGGAGACTCATATTCTGAGAAGAGGAACAGTTCGAGCATTTTATGTGATACTACGTATCGTCCTACACAACTGATAATATCCTCTATCTCGCGGACAAGGGTATGAGTTGTACTGTTCCATGAAGACAGACTCTTATCTACCCGATACCTGGAGACAGAATGACTGTTGTCTATATTCTCAAGTCTGACAAAAAGCTCATCTACGACAGACATAACAGAGAAGAACAGGAGAAGATAGTCATCGATGCATTCAGTGATGTGTGACCATATTGACACATGCTCAATGAAAAACTTCATGAAGCTGATGATTTTTATTTTGATACGGTGAGTCAGATACATATGTCCAATTGGACAAAGTGAAGAGTAGCTCTCGTATGAGATGCCTGTGCATGTCCTTCACTCCTTTCTGGACAATGATCTACCCTCGCTATGGTGGGATCATATATACTTGCATGAGAACTCTATCGATCAGACGGAGATTATACAGTAGCTTTTTCTGAATATGAAAAACTATTTATGTCATTCATCACACTCAAACAAAAAAATGCACAAAAACTCGCTCGTTCATTTGTTCCAAAAAGTTGATTCTGAATATGGCTTCGAGATTTTATCAGTAGTCACCTATTCTCACCTCTATTTCCAAAAAAATTCCTTATGGAATACCTAACAGACAATCAACTCAAGATAACAGACTATAAAAAAGACAGATAAAACGTGAATTTTGTCTGAAGATATTAGGCACATATACGAAAGTTATTATACTGGCGAGGTATAACTTTTTTCTATGCGAAAAATCCTCACCCTCATGCTCGCACTCTTCCCGATTCAGAGTTTTGCAGCGACATTCACCGATACAGAACTCTCCTACTATCGAGGCTCTATCGAGACACTCGCGAGTGAGGGCATCATCTCAGGATATGGCGATGGCAGGTTCGGCCCTGATAATACTATCACTCGAGCAGAGATACTCAAGATACTATTTTGAGCCAAGTGAGTGAGTCCAGCGAGCACTGAGAAGCGATGTTTTCCTGACGTCGCAGTAACCAAGTGGTATCATCCGTATATCTGTGAGTGAGTGAGGCTCTGAGTAGTGAAGTGATTCGACGATGGTAAGTTCAAGCCTGATAATCCTGTGACAGTACTGGAGACTCTCGCGATGTGACTCAGGCTCTATAGTCTCGCACCTGCGAACGGGAATCCATGGTATCTCCCCTATCAGGAACTCGCGAATACGAATGGTATCCTCGACTCTGCGAGCTACTCCATCAGTTCTCCGATGACACGAGGCAAGGCATCAGAACTCATACTCCGTATCCGAGAATACAATACCAAGAAAACTCCACTAGAGAATCTCTCACAGTGATGTATCGCTCCGAAGTCACTGACAACGGGTACGTATGAGGTCACAGTAGCAGGAAAAGCTCGCAGCTATATCCTCAATGTACCATCGAGTTATAGTAGCACCAATCCTGCCTGACTCATCATCGCCATACATGGTCGGACCAATAGCAATAGTATGGTGCAGAACTATATGTGACTCGAAAGCCAGAGTAACTATATCGTCGCCTATCCTGCAGGACTGCCGAATGGCTCTGCCTATAGTTGGTCGAGCGAGGAAAATATCACCTTCGTCGATACCATCATCCGAGATGTGACAACGAGTCACTGTGTCGATCGTGGACAGGTACATATAGTCGCGCACTCACTCGGTGCATGGTTCGCCTCTCGCCTTGCCTGTACTCGGGGAGATACATTCCGCTCTATGGCGATAGTCTGAGGTGGTGGATATACGAGCGCGTGCAATGATACTCCAACAGCATCTCTCATCTTCCAGCGAGCTGATGACCGACTCTCCTCCCCTGCGACAGCACGAGCAACTGAGAGTAAGATGAAACTCGTGAACAAGTGTGGAGCAACAACGGAGTCTATCACAATATGAGGCAATAGCTGTACGCGGTGGCGCGACTGCTCGACTGGCAATCCTGTCGTCTGGTGTGAGAACTACTCGACCTATGGCAATGATGCACATAGTTGGCCGACGAGTGGAGGGAGTATTATATTGGAGTGGATGAGGGGATTGTAAGATTGCAATTATGAGAGAAAAGGATAAAATCAAGAATATCATATATCATTATTATGTCTTATATTCTTCCAGTACTCCCACTCGACAAACAGCTCAAGACTATAGCAATATTAGATCAACTCATACTCTCTCGATCTGCCCTTGCTGAACTCAAGTGAGTCTCATGACAGATACCAAATGAAACTATCCTCATCAAAACACTTTCACTTCAAGAAGCAAAGGAAAGTTCTGCTATTGAGAACATCATCACCACACATGATGAGCTTTTTCAAAGTGATGTAATGAGTGAGATGTTTGCAACAATAGCCTCGAAAGAGGTATACAATTATGCTACCGCTCTGGAATATGGCTATAGAGAAATACGGAAGAATGGACTTCTTATGAACAATTTGATACTCGAGATTCAAGGGAAAATAGAAGAAAATAAAGCAGGCTTCCGTAAACTTCCAGGAACTGAACTCAAGAATGATAAAACGGGTGAGACAGTATATGTACCACCACAATCATATGATCAGATAATTAACAGTATGGATAATCTTGAAAGATTTATCAATACTCCAGGTATAAGTGATCTCGATCCACTTATAAAAATGGCAATCATTCATCATCAGTTTGAGAGCATACATCCATTTTATGATGGGAACTGACGAACAGGTCGCGTAATCAATGTTCTCTACCTCGTAAAGGAATGACTTCTATCACTCCCGATTCTCTATCTCAGTCGTTATATCAATACGCATAAGTCAAAATATTACGAACTTCTACAAAAAGTAAGAACAAATGATACTTGGGAAGAGTGGATTCTTTTTATGCTCATAGCAATAGAGAAAACTGCAAAACAAACTATCAATATTGTAGAAAATATAAAAGAACTCATGAAAAGAGAAAAGAAATCTATAAGAGAAAAGTGTCCAAAAATATATTCTCAAGATCTCCTCAATAATCTCTTCAAGCATCCATATACAAAGATAGAGTTTGTAATGAGGGACCTAGGGGTAGTGCGTCAGACGGCATCAAAATATCTTGATGAGCTTGTAAAAATCGGGATTCTGGAAAAACATAAAATCGGAACTGAAAACTTTTATATTCATCCCGAACTTTTTGATCTCCTGAAGAATATACCAACTTTTGAATAAAAAATTAACATATATAGGTCCTTATGTTAATAAAATCAAAAAATATTAACATATATAGGTCCTTATGTTAATAAAATCAAAAAATATTAACATATACCCTACCTCCTCATCCCTACTGCCAATATCACATAGACCACTCCTGTCACACCCGCTATCATGAGATAGTTCATGAGTGAGAACGAGAAGAATCCACCGACAGAGAGTACAGCATACGAGAGCACGCCTCCAATGATAACTGAGAGGATATATGACACGATGAATATCGATGTACGAGTCATCGTGAGAGAGGTGCGGATATCGCGGGCGCGAGCGCCGAAGAGACTATAGAGTCGAGACTTCATATCCTCGACACCTCGCATGCGTGTGAAGAATGCTATGATAGCACCGACCGCGAAGAGGAATACCACAGCACCGAAGAGTCCGATAACAGAGAGTACCTTGGTCGAGATATCTCGGACGATAGCGAGGATGCTCTCGATATCGATGAATGTGACATGAGGACCAGAAGCAGCGAGAATATCTCTTTTCCACACCTCGGTATCACTCGCATACTCAGCCACGAAGTATGTCCGTGGAGCATTCGCGAACTCGACAGGATCGAGTGAGAAGTAGAAAAACGGACGGAACCCTTCTCGTATTGATTCGCGAATATTCGCAATAGTGAGTGTGATCTCACGACCAGAGAGGAGGAATCTCACAGTATCTCCGACATTGACTCCAAGCCTGCTAGCAAACTCATCATCCATCGAGACTTCTCACTTGGTGATAGCATCTTTTCCCCTGAGGATGCGGTTCTCGAGAAGAGTGGTTGTGATATTGAACTCTCTTGTGAACTCACCACTTGGCCTGTCTTCCCCGAGGTGTTCTGCGAGAGTACGCCCATTGACTCAGTCGATACGAGCACGCAGGATATCGTACATGAGGGCGCCAGAGCCGATGACTGCCTCTACTTTTTCTCTATCTGATTCGAGGATATTGATGGCGTATATATTGGCAGTATTGGTCGAGTCGATGACGAGCTGCGAGCGGAATGCGAGAGAAAAACTCGCAAACACAAGGAAAAATACCGTCACCGATACGAGCGATATCGTGATAGGTATCGTCGGTGTGAGGGGTCTGACAAGTGCGCGAATAGCGTCAAATACATAAAATCTCCTCACTCTGAGTGACTCTGAGCGTCTATATAACACCTCATAGAGTCATCGGATAATACCGGCGAACACGAGGTAAAATACTCCTGCACCGACCGCTACCGAGAGTGCGAATAGAGGACTCTGGAACAAGAGAACGAGGATAAAAATCCCAAGAACGAATGGAACGAGTATTTCTATCTGTGTCGTCATTGCGAGGAACGAAGCAATCCAGGGGCTGATTCATCGAATCAATGCTTCTTTCATAGAGATTTCTCGACTTCGACTATCGCCTTCGCTCGAAATAACTTTTTTCGTTGTATCCTCCCCTCTCCCGAGTCTCCACCATACTGGCCACCACGCCATCACGACGATAGCGAGGAGGAGCGTGAGAGCATATGGAAGTGCAGACCAGTAGAACTCGAATTCGCTCGCCTCAGGAATACCCTGTAGTGCGGTGATGATACCATCCGCCAGTCCGACCGAGAGGACAAATGCGAGTGGGAATATGAGCCCATAGAGCATGAGGAGGAGAACTTGCTGTCGACATCTCGTGAGTCCGAGTATCTCTGTGACTCGGAGTGTACGAGCAAGCGACTCATAAAAACTCTCATGTGCGGAGCGCAATATCACGAATGCAAATATACTCGAGACGAGGAGGATGAGTGTAATATAGTCTGTGAGTGTCTCGACAGTATCGAGATTGCGCTCAGTTCTGTCCTCGTATGTACGTACTCGGTAGAGTTCTTCTGGGAGGACTTTTTTGAGATTTTCTGCAACTACACTCGCACGTCGCTCGCCAACGAATGTTATCATGAGGTCATGATCCAGTCGTGAGCCTGATGAGAGGAGGAGTGAGCCTGAGAGGAGGTCTGATGGCAATACGATGAGATGATTCTCTGTCCCGAGTGAGAATCCGAGATCACTTGATTCGAGGATTTTGTCTGTGATTTCGAGCTGACTGCCGTCGAGTATGATCACTCCTCCACTTGCGAACTTGTCTACGAGTCATGGAGTGACTGCAACTCGATATTCTTCTACAGATTCTCCCCTTGAAAATGGGGAGTTAGAGGGGGTTTTCCCTGATTCTTCCTGCTGTTCCCGTCATTGCGAGGCTTGAGCCTGCCCCGTTGCAGAACGGGGAAGCAATCCAGTATCTCATTGTTCCTGTGGCTCCTGTCATTCTGACGAAGGAAGAATCTGCTCTGTCTGTTCTCCATTTATAATTCATCATTTATCATTTATCATTTTCTCTGTCTCCAATATCCCCCTCTGTGGATAACTCCCACTATACGCAACCACCTGCACGAGTCCTGCTTTTCACTCATTATCCAATAATGTTGTCGAGAATTCTCTGCGTTCTGCAGCGGCATACTCCTCTCAACTGAGATATGATGAGACAAGTGGCAATACATCTCCACTCGCATATCCACGAGGTGAGACGATGAGGTCAGCACCAAAAAGTGGCCTCGTCTCAGCTGCAACGAGTGACTCAATATTGGTCGTTATCTGACGAAGTGTGATAAATCCTGTACTCGCAAAGAGCATCACTACAAAGAGGATGACAAGTGAGCGCCAGTTCGAGAGGATGATACGAGAAAAGAGTGTAAACATATTATTTTTCTATTTTTAATTCTCCACTACTGAGTCGATACACCATATCTGCATGACTCGCTATCCCCTTGTCATGTGTGATCATGATGATAGTGTTCCCTGTCTCTTCATGGAGTGCGCGGATGAGCTCCATGATCTTCTCTGCATTGCGCTCATCGAGGTTCCCTGTTGGTTCGTCGGCGAAGAGGTACGGTACTCGCGAGACGAATGCTCGTGCGATAGCCACACGCTGTTGCTCACCTCCTGAGAGCTCGTTCGGATAGCGATTCCCCTTACCTGCAAGCCCCACCTTCTCGAGTATCTCATCCGTCTCATAGCGACGCTCGGCATGTGATATGTCGAGGACGAGGTCGATATTCTCGCTCACAGTCAAATTCGGTATGAGCTCGAACGCCTGGAATATAAAAGCTATATGCTTCCCGCGAAACGCCGTCATCTCATCACGCGAGAGTGCTGTGATGTCCCTCTCTCCGAGGTATATACTCCCCGCATCAGGAGTGATGATGCCAGCGATGAGCGAGAGAAGTGATGACTTCCCAGCTCCACTCGCACCCATGAGTGCAACCCATGTTCCGGTCTCGATCTTCCAGTCCAGATGTTCAAAAAGATTCACCACCTCTCCGCGAGAAGTGTAGGATTTTGCGATGTTATGTAGATGTATCATAGTGTTATAGTGAGAATTATTCTCGAAATAGGATTATACAGATTCTGGAGAGAAAACAAGGGAGAAAATAGTTTGATTTTGATAAGAAAATCACAATACTTACAAAAGTTTACATGTTATTAAAAATGCTTTTTAAGCTTGATCAGAATGGATATAAGTACAGCTCATAAATTTTCATCAATTCATCGTGAATCAATTCTTAAAAGTAAGACTTGTGGCTGTTTTTATTGTTTAGAAATCTTCTCGCCAAATAAAATAGAGGAGTGGTGTGATGAGGATGAACAAGGGGTTGGACAGACAGCTTTATGCCCAAAATGTGGAGTTGATTCACTTATTGGAGATATTGATGTTAATTTTGATAAAGTATTCCTAAATGTTATGAAAAAATATTGGTTTTAAAAAACCAAAAATTGATTTAATAAAGATATTTTCATAAACTTCCCATATCCAAAAAACTTTATTTTCCCACCAATTCCTCCCCCTCCAGTATCTCCATCAGATTCTCTACGACAATAGCATATCCCTCACGAGTTGGATGGATACGGTCATCTTGGTTTAGATTCGCCTTCAGTGCGACTCACTCGAGGAAGAAGTCCATATAGACGAGATCATATTCCTTCGCGAGGCGTGGAAACATAGCCTCGTACGACTTACCATACTCACCACCGAGATTGAGTGGTGCCTTCATTCCAGCAAATAGTATTGGGATGTTTTTTGCGCGTATTTTTTCTATGATCTGTCTGAGATTCTTCTCTATATCCTCGACGGACTTCCCCTGGAATGCATCATTGGCACCGATACAGAGGATAGCGAGAGACGGGGTATCTCCCTCGAGTGCCCAGTCAAGACGCGAGAGGAGTCATGCGGTTGTATCCCCAGATATTCAGGCATTGATGAGACGATAATTGTATCACTTCTCACGGAGACGTGCCTCGAGTTGACTCGGATAGGAGTCAGTGATCGGGAGTCCATATCCTGCTGTGAGTGAGTCACCGAGTGCAAGGATAGTTTTCTGACTTGATTCTGTAGTAACTGGAGGAGTTGCCGTGTCAGCACCACAGGATGCAAGAAGCAAGAGAGATGTGAATATTGTGAGGATAATTTTCATAAAAGAAGTATAGAAAAAAATCCATCTCTCGCAAGATGGATTTATAAAGATGTATAAGAAAGGATGTTATACTTTTTATAGTATTTTTTATCAATATCCTTCTCTATGGTTTTATGGAATTCTGGTAATCGAGACCAATGGAGACCCCCCTTCATGTGATGAGCCGTATGATATCCGAGATTCCCCGTGAGGAGATTGTACCATGGTTGGAGGATATTGTATGATGCATGGAGGTGGTTGTCTGTATCGAGTCCACTATGATGATGGTAGGTAGTATAGACCGTGAGGACAAGTCATGTAATCATCGGTACGAGGAATATCAGAGTACCTGCAATAGGATTGTACGCGATGAGTATTATGAGAAGGAGAAGTTGTATGGTACACATGATAAGAAAATATCGCTGAATTTTTGGATATTTTTTCCCTACCTTCCATGCCCTATAATATGCAGTAATAGACACAACCCACGTATACATGAGCGGGGAGTATCGTTCTCATGCTGGTGACTTCCATGCTGACTCATCCTGTGTCTGATCGAGATAATGCACATGATGTCCGAGATTGTGGTGAAGTACCCACCCATAACCGACTATTCCCGTCTGGAAGCCATAGATAATCTCGAGAAGCCTATTGAGAACTGGCACAGAAAATGTCTCAGAATGCTGATGATGATGGTTCCATGCACAGATAAATGCCTTGATAGTAACACCAACAATGGTATATAGGATAAGGAGAGTGATACTACTCACAGAAAAATACACCCATACATCCAGAAGAAAAAGAGAGAGGAAAAGAAGAACAGGGATAATATCTGCCCGATAATGAAAGATACGCATAGTATAAGAATTCGCAAGAGAGTATAAGCAAAAACTAAATACTCCAAAAACTTATATCTAGACTATTTCCATATTCCCTGCCATACTCAGATATAATGCACGATGACATAGAGGAATATGAGGTACCCGAACACTCCACCGAAGAGTGCGAGGAGGATGGTATTGAGGATTTTTTTGCGTTCACGCTTCGCGGCATCGAGAGTACAGATACCCTCAGAGCGAAAATACCACACGAGTCCAAATGCAAGTGAGAGCATGCCAAATCCTCGGAAGTACCACTTATAATCTCAGTAGAATGTATCAGCAAGTGATGCAGCAAACGATACAGAACCAAGTCCGAGTGCCACCACCACAACGGATGAGAGGCAACAGAGCGATGCAAACGCAACGGATGATGAGATGATGGCGAGGAGTTTTTTCATAGGATAAGTATATCTTATAGCGGTTTGGAAAGATTGAAATCTGTGAACTTAGTGGGGCTCGGGGGAAGGAACTGTCTGAGTCAGATGATAGCAATGTATTGATGAGCGAAGCGAACGAGCGCCCCTTTCGAAGTGAAGCTGAGATTGGAAGTACCCTTGGGGTGTTTTTCTTCCCCCGAAACTTTTGTTACTTTTGGTTACAAAAGTACGGACAAAATTACTGGATTCTCACCCCTCTCATGTGTCGCACCGATTGCATCGGATGCTCGCATTCGGGGGTATGGCTCCCTCTGGTCGCACATCGTTCGTCAGAATGACGAAACAATAGGAACACTGGATTCCTGCATACGCGGAAATCCCGGAAGTGGAGAAACTATTGCGCATCAAAAAGTGAACGATATTCTCCATATCCCTCTCGCTCGAGGTCTTCGAGCGGGATGAACCTGAGTGCTGCAGAGTTCATACAATAACGCTTTCCTCACTTGTCCTCAGGACCGTCGTCGAACACATGACCGAGGTGAGAATCAGCATTCTTGGACCGCACTTCGATACGAGTCGAGAAGAGTTTACGATCTTCTTCGTATTTTACAGCGTTCGGGTCAATAGGCTTCGTGAAACTCGGCCATCCAGTTCCAGAGTCATACTTATCGAGGGACGAATAGAGTGGTGTGCCGTCAACGATATCTACATAGATACCTGCTCGCTTGTTATCATTGTATTCGTTATCAAATGGTCGTTCTGTTGCTTCTTCTTGGGTGACCTGATACTGGAGTGGTGTGAGCCTATTTCTGAGATCTTCATCTGTGAGCTTATCGAGTTCTTTTCACCAGGTATTTTTGATATAGTCCTCACGTCCACTTCACTTCTTGTAGAGGGAGTATCTGAGAGATGACTTCTTGTAATAATCCTGATGGTATTCCTCAGCCGGGAAGAATGTAGTGAATGGAACTGTCTGGACTACAATCGGTTTGTCGAATTTTTTTGACGCTTCGAGCTCTGTGCGAGCCTCCTCGATAATACGTCTCTCATCATCGTTCTGATAGTATATCGCCGTCGTATAGCGGAACCCCCTATCCGCGAACTGTCCATCCGCCTGTGTCGGATCTATCTGTGTGTAGTAGAGCTCGACAAGTCGAGCGAATGATATAACTGCAGGATTGTATATCACCTCGACCGCCTCACGATGAGCGGTGATTCCGGCAGAGACCTTTTCATAGTCAGCATCTG
>JALQWG010000040.1 GCA_023260135.1 Candidatus Altimarinota bacterium
CAAGTTGTACAAGCCATGTGCTTCAATAGCGGCTTGCTCTGCTTCTGTCAATGCACTTTCTTTACGTGCCCAGTTACTTGTAGAATAATCTGCATAACCACCTTTACTTGTTTTCTTGATATTCAAGTCAAGACCACGCATAAAGTCTGTTGGCAATTCTTCCATCTCTGGATCCATCAAACTTGCTTTGATGATTGTAAAGATTTGTGGGCTGATAATAAATCTACGAATAGGATTCGCAGGAGTCTTATCTTCACCGATTGGGTTTTGACGAACAAAACCTTGGAACAAATAACTGCGTTTCTTCCAGTATTTGTTTGCTAACTCTTTCAATGTTTCATCTTTGTACCAAGGACGAACTTCAGTTAAGATTGGACATTGTGCTTTTGGATCATACATTTCTACGCAAGGTACTTGTACTTCAATACGCTTAACGTTAGGATCACCTTTAACTCCATTGAATGGTAGTTTAATGATTTGTCGTTCTACCCAGAAGTATGGGTTGTTGCTATCTGCATCAGGCAATAGACGTAATGTGGCTGTTGTGCCTTCGTCCATATTCCAGTGGGGGTAGATAGAGTTGTCTGATTGTTTCTGTGTTGAACCAGAATTTGATTTGTTTTCTTGTGCCGCGATACGAGCACGAATTTCTGCTAATGATGCCATGATTTTATTTCCTTATAAATTGAGATGGTCTCTTTTTTAATATTCGACACTACCTATTAGTGTCTAACACAAGAACAAGTATAGCACACTTTCTTCTCATGTCAAGTATATTTATGC
>JALQWG010000041.1 GCA_023260135.1 Candidatus Altimarinota bacterium
GGTTAAACCACACGTGCGTGGAAATTGAGAAAGCATGCCGGCTGAAAGTGGCAGAAGGAGGCGGGGCAACCCAAATCCGGTCTTTTGATCCGACCACCGAGAAAAGCGTTGTGGCCCTTTCCATGGCCGCCCGTACCGCAAACCGACACAGGTGGGTGGGTAGAATATACCAAGGCGAAAGAGTGAAACCTCGTTAAGGAACTCTGCAATCTAGTCCCGTAACTTCGGAAGAAGGGATGCCCTCTTAGGAGGGTCGCAGTGAAAGGGGACAACCGACTGTTTATCAAAAACACAGCATTGTGCCAAGACGAAAGTCCAAGTATACGATGTGACAAGTGACCAATGCGGAAAGATCAAGGCAAGTTGTTAGCCGCAAGGCGAAGCTCCGAACCTAAGTCCCCGTGAATGTCGGCCGTAACTATAACGGTCCTAAGGTAGCGAAATTCCTTGTCGGGTAAGTTCCGACCTGCACGAATCGTGTAACGACTGAACGACTGTCTCGGAGAGGTTCTCGGCGAAACTGTAATGGCGGTGAAGATGCCGCCTGCCCGCAGTAGGACGGAAAGACCCTATGCACCTTTACTGTAAGCTGGTATTGGCTTCTGATTGATGATGCTTAGCGTAGGTGGGAGACTTTGAAGGCATGGCTTCGGTTGTGCTGGAGTCGAAATGTGAAACACCACTCTTTGTCAATTAGGAGTCTAACCTCGATCCCGTTAGCCGGGCGAGGGACAGTGCGTGCGGGTCAGTTTGACTGGGGCGGCTTCCTCCCAAATGGTAAC
>JALQWG010000042.1 GCA_023260135.1 Candidatus Altimarinota bacterium
GTTTTATCTTACAGCACATTCTGTTAAGATAAGTCTTAACTGGGTCTAGTGCACTTAATGGCTTAGGGTGTCGACTCGATTTTGGGTTTTTAATTTGAATCCATTGATTAAATATTAAATAAATCACTTCATTGTGAACTTGCTTCTTGTGCCAGCGAAGATCTCGTAAGTGACTACTACTTCCTTAGCGCGTCGCCACCAGTTTTCATGGCCCCAAACGTAGCCCCATCTCATGAAGTATGCCATTGGCAGCAGTGAAATTGCAGCTCTGCGAACAAATGGCTATCTGCGAACAACAGGGAAGAACATAAATGTGAGAGTCGATGTGAGCAGGCCATACTTGAAGCCTCTAAGTTAGTACTTGGGAATCCAAGTTTCGGTCTCTCTGAGATAGTTTTTAGAGGCAAGCGAAATGTTCGAATCGTGGATTAAAAAGTGAATGAATTCTCTCTTTTCAGCGTTTGTAGGCTCTAACTCCATGGCTGACTTGCGGTAGAAAGCTTCTTCAGGCTTCTAGAGTGTTGTTGGGCGAGCATTGATGTTGAGGATGCGGCTAACTTCCTCGGACGTATAGCGGCCACCAAATAAGTCGTTGTTCATTTTAAATTAATAATTAATCAGGAGCAGCACTTTTTCTTTTCGGGTGTTCTGCTGATTGGCCGTTAATCCAATTTAACGAGACTGCCTCTGTGGTCGTCCTCGTCATCATTTTGCTTCT
>JALQWG010000043.1 GCA_023260135.1 Candidatus Altimarinota bacterium
ATAAAATCTGTTTTTCTAGAAGTTCAACTATTAACTATTAACTAGAAATTAGTAAAAAGAAAGTAGTAGCGAATAGAGAGGACTAAATTCAGGGCTAAACCTTGAGAGGTCTAAATAAGATTAATAAACTAGAGTAAGTAAGAGGAGAGTGGAATTCCTGGAGTAGAGGTAAAATTTGTTGATATCAGGAGGAACGCCGAAAGCGAAGGCAATTCTCTGGTACTTTACTGACGTTGAGGTGCGAAAGCGTGGGGATCAAAAGGGATTAGATACCCCTGTAGTCCACGCTGTCAACGATGACCATTCCCTATTGGAACATTTTTTAGTTTCAGTGAGTG
>JALQWG010000044.1 GCA_023260135.1 Candidatus Altimarinota bacterium
CAAAATCTAACCCGTAAATTAAATTACAGAGTATTTTTGTACAGGTGTTGCATGGCTGTCGTCAGCTCGTGTTGTGAAATGTTGGATTAATTTCCTTAACGAGCGAAACCCCTTGAATTTGTTGTTTCACTCAAAAAAAAATTGAGTTGCAAACGGATTTCACTGCCAGTGAGAGACTGGAGGAAGGAAGGGACGACGTCAAGTCCTCATGACCCTTATGA
>JALQWG010000045.1 GCA_023260135.1 Candidatus Altimarinota bacterium
CGAGCAACTTGCGGAACATTTCAACACCGGTGACGGTGGTCTTCTGTGAATCTGGACGGATACCAACGATTTCAACTTCGTCGTTCACGTTAACCTGACCACGCTCTACCTTGCCAGTAAGAACGGTTCCACGACCAGTGATGGTGAAAACGTCTTCAACAGGCATAAGGAACGACTTGTCCAGGTCACGAACAGGCTCAGGAACGTTGTTGTCCACAGCGTCCATGAGGTCGAGAACGCTCTGGCCCCACTTGGCGTCGCCTTCAAGAGCCTTGAGAGCCGAAACCTGGATGACTGGAGCGTCGTCGCCTGGGAACTCGTACTGGTTGAGAAGGTCGCGGACCTCAACCTCAACAAGCTCGAGGATCTCGGCGTCGTCAACCATGTCTGACTTGTTTAGAGCAACAACGATGTAAGGAACACCAACCTGGCGAGCAAGAAGCACGTGCTCCTTGGTCTGAGGCATAGGACCGTCAGTTGCAGCGACGACGAGGATTGCTCCGTCCATCTGTGCAGCACCAGTGATCATGTTCTTGATGTAGTCGGCGTGGCCAGGAGCGTCTACGTGAGCGTAGTGGCGCTTCTCTGTCTGGTACTCAACGTGTGAGATGTTGATGGTAATACCGCGCTGCTTCTCTTCTGGAGAGTTGTCGATCTGGTCGAAC
>JALQWG010000046.1 GCA_023260135.1 Candidatus Altimarinota bacterium
AGTAGTAAATAAAATAATTATCTTTAATTTTTTAATAAGCATATTTAAAAAAGAATTTTGTGCAAAAAAAAAATAAATATATAAAAATTTAAATTTGATTAAAGACATTTTTATTTAGAATTAGGTTGTTGGGCAGGTAAAAGCTGCCCAAGCCTATGATTCTTAGTTGATCTGAGAGGATGTTCAACCACACTGGGACTGAGATAATGCCCAGGCTTTATGCCAGCAGTGAGGAATATTGGATAATAAGCGAAAGCTCGATCCAGTAATATTATGTAAATGAGGAAAGCATAAAAGATTTAAAGTTTTTTAAATTGGTTGTAAAGTTTTTTCGTTTGTAAAGATAATGACATTAGCAAAAGAAGAAGCCCTGGCTAACTTCGTGCCAGCAGCCGCGGTAATACGAAGGGGGCAAGCGTTATTCATCATGATTGGGCGTAAAGGGTTTGTAGGTGGTTTGATTTATTAATAGTAAATAAAATTAAAGTTTTATTTAATGTGCTTATAATATGATGTTACTCGAGTGAAGTAAAAAACAATAGAATTTCTCTATAGGGTTAAAATCCATTCATTGATGAAAGAATGTCTAAGGTAAAGACAATTGTTTAGGCTTTTACTGACATTGAGGA
>JALQWG010000047.1:0-282 GCA_023260135.1 Candidatus Altimarinota bacterium
ATACACGCCACCCTGAATGAGATCTGCAACATCAAAAAACACCTCTGTCACACCGTTAAGTGTGATGCGCTGAAAGCCCGCAGTAGTGTACGCGTACACATGACCCAAAGATGTGTCCACTGTGACAGCCGTAGTGGAAGGGACTCCACCGGCGCCAGGGATCTCACGAAATACCCATGGAGCATTTATATTACCAGCATGGTATGTAGCAGCCACGGCATTTGTGGCTGTAAACATGATGAAGCCACCAGCAACACTGACAACTGCAGTTATTGCACTAGC
>JALQWG010000047.1:292-621 GCA_023260135.1 Candidatus Altimarinota bacterium
AATTTCCATTGCGGTACAGTGTCCAGTCAAATCCGTTGGTATCTGTATTATATGGTGCCCAGGCAATAGACAGATCTGACCACAGCAGCAAATAGCCATTAGATGAGGATATGCCATCAATATGTCCTGGATCAAATGGAATATTGGTGACGTTTGTTGCAGAGACTAGAGTGTTGTACGTAGGGTGCAGCTGGAGCAGACTCATATCTGTGCCTGCTACGTGCGTCTGAGTCTCTACTACAGGACTTCCGCCAACAGTCTGCGTAGCCGTAAGCGACAGCGCTCCATACGGCAGAGCAAGAGAGGGGATTGCCAGTGTCCAGGCAGTA
>JALQWG010000048.1 GCA_023260135.1 Candidatus Altimarinota bacterium
GGTCATGGCGAGATCACCTCGCTTCGGGTTTAGATGATGCAACTTATTCGCCCTATTCAGACTCGCTTTCGCTACGGCTTCCCCTCGACGGGTTAACCTTGCTACATCACACTAACTCGTAGACTCATTCTTCAAAAGGCACGCTGTCACTACTCAAGGTAGCTCCAACGGCTTGTACGCACACGGTTTCAGATTCTATTTCACTCCCCTTCCGGGGTTCTTTTCACCTTTCCCTCACGGTACTTGTTCACTATCGGTCACCAGAGAGTATTTAGGCTTAGCGGGTGGTCCCGCCAGATTCATACCGGATTACACGAGTCCGGTATTACTTGGGATACCAATAATGAGTTAAAAGTGTTTCGGCTACGGGGATCTCACCCTCTGTGTCTGGCTTTCCCACGCCATTCACCTACACCATTAATTTCTGACTCATTGAAGCAACGGCAGTCACTTCTAACTGGTCCCACAACCCCAATACTGCAACGCCTGCCGGCTTGGCACAGTACTGGTTTGGCCTCTTCCGCGTTCGCTCGCCACTACTAACGGAATCACGGTTGTTTTCTCTTCCTGTGGGTACTGAGATGTTTCACTTCCCCTCGTTACCTTTGACTCTCCT
>JALQWG010000049.1 GCA_023260135.1 Candidatus Altimarinota bacterium
AATACCTAATGTTTCTAACTTGTTAAAAATAAATGGCTTGAATAATTCAAGAGCCATCAATTTTGGCAAGCCGCACTGATGTAGCTTTAATGTTGGACCCACAACGATCACTGAACGACCAGAGTAGTCAACACGCTTACCTAACAAGTTTTGACGGAAACGACCGCCCTTACCTTTAATCATCTCTGCAAGAGACTTCAATGGACGCTTGTTAGCGCCTGTCATTGCTTTACCGCGACGACCGTTATCTAACAATGAGTCAACGGCTTCTTGCAACATACGCTTTTCGTTACGTACGATGATTTCTGGTGCGCGCAACTCTAACAAACGCTTTAGACGATTGTTACGGTTGATAACGCGACGATATAAATCGTTTAAGTCAGAAGTTGCAAAACGACCACCATCCAAAGGCACCAATGGGCGCAACTCTGGCGGCAACACTGGCAATACTTCCATGATCATCCAGTCAGGCTTAATACCTGAAGTCTGGAACGCCTCGAGCACTTTTAAACGCTTAGCGTATTTCTTAATCTTGGCATCGCTACCAGTAGCTTTCAAGTCAGCACGAATGGTCTCAACTTCGCGATCGATATCAATCGAACGCAAGAGATC
>JALQWG010000050.1 GCA_023260135.1 Candidatus Altimarinota bacterium
CTTTAATATTTTATTAAATAATTTGATAATTAAATAATAAATTAAACATTGAGATAAGATATTTTTAGTATGGTATTAGGTAGTTGGTAGTGGGTCTACGTGCCGTAAAAAAGCCTACCAAGCCTTTGATCCCTAACTGGTTTGAGAGAACGTACCAGTCACATTGGGACTGAGATAAGGCCCAAGCTTTTGCCAGCAGTGGGGAATATTGGACAATAAGCTTATGCTTGATCCAGTTATATTGCTTAAATGAGGAAAATGCAAAAGATATTTGTATCCCTACATTTATCGTTTTTAAAGTTTTAGATTAAAAAAATAATTATGATGTTTTTTTAAAAAAAGCCCCGGCTAACTTCGTGCCAGCAGCCGCGGTAATACGAGGGGGGTTAGCGTTATCCGGAATAATTGGGCGTAAAGGGTTCGTAGACGGTTCTTGTTGTTTTTAGAAAATTTTTTAGATTATACTAAAACCTTCTTATAATACACAATTTCTTGAGTTTCGGATAAAATATATATAATTTTTTAAATAGGGTTAAAATCCATAGATTTATAAAAGAATGCCTAGCGGCGAAAGCAATTATTTAGACGATTACTGACGTTGAGG
>JALQWG010000004.1 GCA_023260135.1 Candidatus Altimarinota bacterium
ACAGAGTGGAAGAATCTCCTCATCAAGATACTCCCATATCTCGTCATGATAGGCGGTATACTGAGTGTACTCTCTATCCTCTCACTTCTTCAGATACTATGAACACCAATGATGAGAATATATAGTTGATATGGTATATTTACTCTTCCTGTACTTCTGATGATACTCAGTGGAGGTATTAGTGCTGTTGCTGCATTTTTTGCATTTCCGCTACTCCAAAAGAATCTGAAACTCGGATGGACATATATATTCGGTGCATCGATCATCTCAGGTGCAATAGGAATCCTCATGTTCTCTATTGGTTCAGTTCTCGGAACATGTATCGGACTCTATCTCCTCTTCGAGGTCCGTGAGAATTACAAAAACTAAGAAAATACCGTACTCTTGCTCCCTTCTTTTTGAAAAAGTGTTCCATCATGTTTTACTATAACTCCTGAAATCCCAGGAGTTTTTTTGAGTGTTTCGACTGCATTTTCCCATGGCATCACACAGAGTGCAGTCGCATAGGAGTCAACAGAGATACCCGAACTTCCCTCGACATAACTCGCGACGACTTCACGAGCACTCTCTCCAGTATGAGGATTGATGAGGTGATGTTTTCCATCTCACCATCTTCGCTTCGTTCCGGCGCTACAGGCGAGGAATCCATCATCGAGAATATATACCCCGATGACTTCATCCGAGGCAAATGGACTCTCGAGTCCCACCTTCCATCATCCGCAACCGTACATATCTCATCCGAAATTGATGAGATAACGCGTTTTCGTCATTTCGAATGGAGCGATAGCGGAACCGAGAAATCCTGCCCAATTTTCTGAGCAAGATATCTCCGCTCCATTCACCACTGATACAGGCGAATTACGGTCGATATGACAGAGCCTATTGTGTATCATTCCCTTTATCACATCGATAAGATATCCCTTCCCCACTCATCCGAACTCGAGGAGGATATCTCAGTGAAGCATTACTTCATCTCAGACTATCTCGATATCTCGATAATCCCCGTGTCACTTTTCAGATATTCTTCATTCTTCATTCTTCATTATTCACTGATTGCCATATCCGAGCTCAGTGAGTCGCTTCCCGATAGTAGGATCAAAATACCCATCCGTCTGACGTGCCATCTCGAGTGCGAATATGAGCATATTCTTCGCACCAGTATCAAGTATAGCTCGACGAGATATATTGAGTTCATGGAGCCAGTTTCACTCTATAAAACGGGAAAACTTCGCCTCGAATTCGCGAAGTCGTGTCTCTATCTCAGAGAAGAGAGTCGAACAATCCTCTACTGTGTCTATCACAATCCCGAGATGCGTACCGATGATATTATAACTCCATTTTTGCATATATGTATCTTAGTAAAAATACGAAAAAGACCAAGTAAATTTGGCCTTTTCCTAAAAGAATTATAACGAATCCACTACAGTCACAAATGCATCTGTCGTATCACTTGCACCACCCACCGCAGAGAGTGAGAGTTCTGAGATTTTTTTACCAATTATTTGAGTCTTCGCTGCAGAATTGAATCTGTTGATATACTGTCTACTCTCCCTATCGCCACTCGTCATAGTCGCTGTGGCAGAACTGATAGTTCCATCTGAACTCGTTGTGATAGAAAAATTAGCAGTTACACGATGTTTTCCGTGATCAGTACTATAGGTTGTAGAATTGGTTATTGTATTTATACCACTAGTGGAAGTAGATAAAGTATCTGTGTCCGATGCCGTCGTAGTACTCTGAACTACTTGCTCTGATTGTACGGAACTAGTTGTAGTGCTACTAGATGCTTGCCCAGTACAAGCAGAGAGGACTGTGAGAACAAGAAGTGCGACGAATGACAGAGTGAGTTGTTGCATAGAGAGAGTGAGAAGATATATCCACATCCTATCAACTCAGGGTAAGAAAACAGTAAAAAAATCCCCTTTCGGGGATTTTAGAGAGTCTACTAGAATGAACGAACAAATGTCTCAAATGCACCAGTTGTGAGTGAAGCACCACCGATAGCATCAACATCGAGATCCGCAGCCTTCATACCTACAACCTTTGCTCCTACCTCGGCAGCGAATGCTGTCTGGAGTTTTTTAGAGATATCATTATCAGACTTCGGAGTTGCAGATGCTGCAGTGATAACTCCATCTGTGACAGTTACAGAAAACTCTACAGGATCCTGAGGATTTGCTGGAGATGCATATGTAACAGTCTCAGTACGAGTAACAGGCATTGCTGGAGTAGTTGTAGCTGTACTTACCTCAACTGTTCCACCAGATGATACTACAGCAGTAGCATCAATCTCGATACTTGGCATAGCGCTCGTTGTATCTGCAGGCGCTGGAGTTACAGTCTCAGTCTCACCAGTTACTGGAGGTGGAGGTGGCATGTCAGTTGGCTTCTTAGTACATGCAACAACGAACGGAGTAGTCGCGAGGAGTACTACAGGAATAAGAATATTCTTTTTCATGGGAAAAGAGGTTAAAATACAAAAATACCAAAAATGGTTGCTTGGAGTATATAAGATGCCTTTGATTTATCAATAGTTTTTGCTATAAATAGAGATAGCTGAGTTAGTCTGAAAAATAGAACTATAGCAGAGAATTCGTACTATTTATTCTGAACAAGATAAAAAATCTCTTGCCAAATCATAAAAAATCATAAAAAATATCCTCATTACTGAGGATATTTTTACTTCACTAAATCATGGCAGCGCTACGGAGAATCGAACTCCGGTTTACGGGATGAAAACCCGCTGTCCTAACCACTAGACGATAGCGCCATATACATGTGTAACAACCGAAGTTGGGCGATCTAGGGAATTTTTTAAAAATGGTCGGAGACGCGAGATATGAACTCGAGAGCCTCGTGCACACAGAGTATGTGCGCTGAGCGCAGAGAAAATATATCACTTATCCAAAATGGTCGGAGACGCGAGACTCGAACTCGCAACCCCGTGCTCCCAAAGCACGTGCGCTAGCCAATTGCGCCAGTCTCCGACTAAAAAGTATGGTGGGCGTACCTGGAGTTGAACCAGGGACCTCAGCATTATCAGTGCTGCGCTCTAACCAACTGAGCTATACGCCCAAAAAGGAGGGAACCTTTTTAAACAAAATGCTTTCAAAAAAATATGGAGCGGGCGATGGGACTCGAACCCACAACAGTCTGCTTGGAAGGCAGAGACTCTAGCCATTGAGCTACACCCGCATATCTCTGAAAGCCAAGGCATTGTATAAAAAGTCCCCTTCTTGTCAAAACTTTTTAAAAAAATCCCCCATGACCAGTGGGAGATCCATAATTAAAGCTAAAAACCAAGGGGAAACTGAATTATTGAGCAGCAGGAGTTGGAGTAGGTGTAGCTGCGGGTTGAGCCTTCATAAGTTGCTCGTAACACGCAGTACTGAGTACTCCGATAGATCCTGTTCCGATATTGACTGGGACAATCTCTTTACATCCACCTTCGTATTGTTTTGCCAGTTCCTGGATGAGCTGAGAGACGACGAGTTGCTGTCCTTGGAGCTGTCCATTCTGGAATACATTACCAGAGAATGATGCAAGTGCAGCCTGAGTTGCCTCATTGGCACCCTGAGTATATCCTGTCTCACGAGCCACAGCAACTTGCTTCGCCTCGACAAAAGGATACGCAAAAGACATAAGAGTATAAAACGAAGTGAAGGCAATCCATGCCCAGAGAACGATTGGTCCTGATTGAGCTGTATACTTCTGAAAATCAATATTTACCATAAAACGAAAATGAAGTTATAATATAACATAGCCATTATACAAAAAGCATGCATCCCTGCAAACAAAATACAGGATTTCCGCTTTACTATATGAACTCTATAATGTCTGATAGATATACCCCCTACTGTTTACGTGCAAATACATAGAGAATACGTTCCTTGCCTCCGAGCTCATATGGGAGTTCTCATATGAGTGTAAGTCCGAGCTTTTTTGATATTTTTCGTATCTCTTTTTGTTCGTCTTCTGATGGCATCTTGTAGAGAATAATCCGTCCATCTGGAGCGAGAAATGGTGTTGCCCAGGTGAGAATATCCGTCATATATGCAGTTGCACGTGAGACAACAAAATCATACTGTCATGCATGCTCTGGATTTTTTGCGAGTATCTCTGCACGTTCCTGAATCGCGATGATGTCTGTGAGTCCGAGTTCCGTGACGAAATGATTCATGGCTTTCACTTTTTTCCCGACTGAGTCGAGGAGTGTTACTTGGAGTTCTCTCATGACGAGCTTGAGTGGAATACCTGGAAAACCACCACCAGAACCGATGTCGAGGAGTTTTATGGTCTCATTCCTCTCCTTGTAGGGGAGGCTAGGTGGGGTACCCCCTCCATCTCCCCCTATAAGGGGGAGGGATTCTGCTATAATACTCACCCCATAGAGCGAATCTACGAAGTGCTTCTCAACAATCCCCTCCTCATCACGGATGGCAGAGAGGTTGGTATGACTATTGTATGCGATAAAAAGTTCGAGGAACTTCTCGAACTGAGAGAGCTCTGATTCTGAGAGTTCGAAACCGTGGGATGTGAAAAGTTCAGTGTTCATAAGTGTTTTCTAAACCACTTTTGCAAAGTAGGTGCCAGTAGGGTGGAGGTTTTTTCTTCAAAATACACTTTTTTTAGAGAAAATCCACTCAAAATATGAAAACCATTCTCTTTTGCAAAATATTATGTTTTGTCTATAATCCGTGCCAATCTATGTCACGATATACTACCCTCTCATACTGGCTCCCGAAGATTCCCCTTCTCTCGCTCATAACCATATTCATCCTGCCACTCGTACTCATGGAATTGAGCTACAAGGTTGGACTCTTTTTTATAGCTTTTTATATCGCATACTGGAGTGTGAAGGTTTTTGAGTCATACTATTATGTACTAAGATCGTATGTGAAGCTCCTCAAGTATGAAAAACACGACTTCTGTCATGAACCAATCATCCGAGACCATGCACAGAAGCTCGAACACGTCGTGATAGTACCTATCTATACAGAGCCATACGATGTCATAGAAGAAAATATCCTCTCGCTCATAGGAACCGACTACCTCTATAGAGAGAATATCACGGTCCTCCTTGCAACCGAGGCACGTGCACCGGATGCAGAACAACACGCGAAAAATATCATCAAAAATCATGGTGATAAGTGAATCAATATCATCAATATCGTCCACCCTGCGGATCTCCCGAATGAGTGAAAAGTAAAAGGATCGAATATTACCTATGCAATCAGCGAGTACGAGAAGATGAAAAAACTCGACCCAGAAAATACATTCGTCTCGACGATCGATACGGATACCAAGGTGCGTCCCAACTTTTTCTCGGTAGTGAGTTATACATTCCTCCGGGCAGACTATCGTCATCACGCCATATATCAGTATACTCCAGTCTATTCCAACAACTGGAGAACGGGACACTTTTTCGCACGAATTATCGGGATTGGTACAACTATGTGGCAACTTTTTGAGAGTCAGAATCCAGAGTTCTATCGCAACTTCGCCGTCTATGGTCAGTCCCTCACGTGTCTGCATCGGGCGGATTATTGGGATAAGTTTTCCATCGTAGAGGACGGCATGCAGTACTGGAGGAGTTATTTTGGATGGGATGGATTTTTTCGTATTATCAATACTCCTGCTATATGTGAGATGGATCTCGTTGCTGAGACGAGCATCTATCGTACAGTACGTTCTCAGTACAAGCAACTCCGTCGCTGGTCATGGGGATGTACTGATATCGAGTATGTGATACCTCAGTTCCAGAAGGCAAAAAATATCCCAAAAACAGAAAAAATCCGTAAAACTCTCTACCTCATCTACAATCATCTTTTTTGGGCTGGAGGACCATTTATGCTCTTCTTTATCGGATATGTTCCAGGACTTTTCGGGGATATCAATCACTCTCTCGCGACACTTACAGTCCCTATTGCGAGCTCGATAATATTTACGATACTCTTTGCTACTGTGGTTATCCCAAGTATCCTCTCGATACATATCATGCGACGATATACAGAGTTCCGAGCACGCGACTATGTACTCAATCTCGTTCAGTGGATAACGGTTCCGATTCTCACACTCACACTCTTCTCTATTCCTGCTATAGAGTCACAGATTCGACTATTTTTCTCTCGGAGGATAGATAGTTTCGACACTACGCAGAAGATGAAGAGAAAATAAGTACAAGAGTATACTCTCCAATTGCTCCTCAATTATACACAAACACTCTGAAACTCTAATTCACTTCCCATGCTCGAATCCTACCAGGCAGAAGTCATCCGCAAACGTAAATCCGCGAGAATATTTTGGTTCGTCGTGTTTTGTTTTGCGACATTTTTGTATTTTTTCTTCCAGGGATATTATCCAGATATACGTGTTGGTTTAAGGCAGATTCTCGGAACGAGCGGAAGTACCCTTACAGGATCAGGGAATGAACTTATCAAATCATTTTGAATCATCAATATCTCTGTAAAAAAACCATCCGATGCAAGTATCGTGGTCTCGAGTGGGAGTTTTGGAAACAATGAAAAACGCATGGTGCCATATGGAATATACGATGCGAGTATATCTCGTGCTGGATATGTGACGGATGATTTTTCATTCTCGATCGATAGGGATATCCCCTATTATATCAGTGCTGTGAGCCTCATCCCAGTTCCACGATATGCTCCATACAATACTGGAATCACGACTATGAGTCGCATCAGTGATACTACCTATATTGCCCCGACTCAGAGTGGCATGCTCATCCTCGATGAGACATTTTCATGATCTCGTATGGCGAGCGGAACACATACACCTATTGGCGAAGGATATTTTCTCTCAGGAACAACTCTCTACACATACAACAGTGAAGAAAACTCATGGGAAAGAAAAAACTGGAGTGGTAGTACAGCATATATAAAAAATTGTGATAACTCCCTCTCAGTAAAAAATACCCTCCTCACATGTAAAAATAAGGAAAGTGTCCTGACTGAATGAGGAAAAACGCTCACGGGTATAACTCAGATAGGTCGAGGGTACCTCCAGAAGTGAGATAAGCTCCTCGTCGGAGAGAGTATGGAAATTGTAACACTCACAGGAACAATAGAACGAGAGTCTCCATTTTTTATCGAGCATGATGGTATCTGGTATGCGACAAGTTCTGGGAATCTCATACCACTCTCCTACTCACGTGGCAAAAAACTCGTCGGAACCATCCGCACATGACTCGATACTATAGAATATGCAGAATACACGAGCAACCTCCTCATCAGTCTGGGAAAAAAATGAGATAAAAAGATGATTAGCCTCATGAATCTCCAAACAGAGAAAAATCGACTCATCGATATTGGTTGGACTGAATTTGAGGAGGTACGTATCCTCTGAGTTGATGGCAATATTTTTATCAAAACTCGGAACGCAATATTTTTTGTATACAATGACAGTCATGACATAGAATGGGTCGTCGATGGTCGTATCATCGGATTCAGTCGATATGGTGCCATCTACGAGACCAAGGGCGAGATATGGCGTGCACTCTGGAACGAACTCCCGAACTAATATGGTGAACTACGATGCATATGCAACCACATTCTCGAACTCGCGAAAGGATCTCAAATGGCCAGAGCTCGATGCTATCATAGAGGATATGAGGCAATGTGGGTATACGAGTGTACTCGATGTAGGTTGTGGGAATGGGCGACTCGTAGAACAATTAAGAGAGAAGAGTGAAGAGTGAAGAATAAAAGCCTATCTCGGTATCGACAACTCTGCTGGCATGATCGCTGAAGCTCGCAAACTCCACCCCGACCATCAGTTCGAAGTCTGTCCGATGGAGTCACTATTCAGCCATCCTACTATCCAGCCATCCTACTACGATGCTATCGTATTCCTCGCATCGTTCCACCACCTCGAGACTCGTGAACAGAGACTCCAGGTACTTAGTGAGATAAAAAAATACCTCGTACCAGGATGAGCTATATATATGACGAATTGGAATCTCAGAGGACAACCTCGCTATGAAAAAAGTCACCGATGAGACGGTGACTTTGACATAAAAATCTGAGAATATTCGAGATACTACCACGGATTCACTCTCGAGGAGCTCGCTGAACTTTTTGAGAGTACTACTTACAAGATAGTAGAAAATCGAGTATTTGAGTGAGGGAGGAATATATATTCAGTATTGACAATTTAAATAGATAATATATTATAAGTCATTAGTATTTCTATTTGTATGAATTTCCCTGACGAGTATTCTCGCGATTATCTATGATGAGGACTGGATTCTCTAGTATTTCGAGATCCCCGAAGCTCGCAATTTGTGATAAAATATTATAATCATCCCAATACTTGAACTAATGGACGATTGTTTCGAAAGGATATTGAGGAGTATCATGCAATACATCAAAGATATGCTAAAATATGAAGTTTGCATGGGATTGCAATCTATGGATGACAAGAACGCCAATTTTCCGTTTCCGTACTGGATTTATGAAATGATATTCATTCTTTGGAAGGAAATGAAGAAATTGTCATAACTCGAGTTCCAAGAGTCCGGGGTAATCATTGTACTACTGGAAATGTATTACGCGCTGTGGAAAATCTTCTCTCAGGTGCAGGTATTCCTATCCAGATTCCTAATACAAAACAGGAGGGGCATTTTTTATCCCCAAGAAATATGCATTATATGGAAAAGGAAGACGGATCACTACAGCTTGTAATTACCGATCTTTGAGCATCAATTAGGGAAAGCCTGCAGATTGAACGACGAATGCAGAAATAAGCATTAATGGATATTTAATATAGCTATTTCCCTCGAGTTTTCTGTATAACAAAAAGATTTGTCTCATCTTGAATTTTCTACCTCCATAAACACAGACGTTATAGTAGGTTTTTATAAAGTCAATATTTTAGCTCCTCACTCCGTATCCACGAGCGAAGAGTGTCCAGATAATAGCGAAGAATACGACTGAGAATCCGATAAGGACACCGAATGAGACGATTGGTGCAATATGCGATACACCCGTGATACCATAGCGGAATCCATCGATCATATAGAGGATAGGATTGCCGTACGAGACGGTCTGCCAGACTGGTGGGAGCATAGACACAGAGTAGAATACTCCACCGAGATACGTGAGTGGTGTGAGGAGAAAATTCGGTACAATCGACGTCGAGTCGAAGCTATCTGCGAGGATACCATTGAGAAGTCCGACGAGTGAAAATAGAAGTGAAGTGAGAAAAGCAAACACGAGCGTCACGCCAATATGAGCAAATGTCAGATGTGTGAAGAACAATGCGACTGATAGAACAATACCACCTGTGATGAGTCCTCGTATCACACCACCCGAGAGGAATCCGAATATGATAACAGGATATGGGGTTGGTGAGACCAGTATCTCTTCTATGGTTTTCTGGAATTTTGCCATATAAAAAGACGAAACCACGTGTGAGAACGAGTTCATGATAATCGACATCATGACGAGTCCTGGGACGATGAATTCCATGTACGAGACTCACTCGACTTCCCCGATACGACTCCCGATAAATTGTCCGAATATGACATAGTAGAGTGTCGTCGTGATGACTGGTGGTACGATAGTCTGCTTCCATACGCGGAAGAATCTCTGGACCTCCTTGCGGACGATGGTGAGGTATGCGGTGATGAGTTGGTTAGTGTTCATGAAAATGGTATTTTGATAAGTAAAGTATGGAAGTTGTTCAGTAATATTTTTTGAGTATAGGAAAATATTTTTCTTTTGCAAAAAACACTTTCCACGGTACTATGCGCGAGAATCAATAACAACTATTATGGCATATTTTAAAAAGGAATCTCTCTCAAGTGAAAAGCCCAAGAGAGAAAAAAGAAAGTCATTCAGTTCCTTTCCGAAAGAAGGATCCGGAGATGATACAAAACCAAAGAAGAAAAAACCATTCGGTAAGGGTGGGACTTTTTATGAGAAGAAAAAGAAAAAGCCACTCGGTGAGGGCGAATTGCCTGCAAGTCGAGGATTCTATAAGAGTAAAACTGGATATAACAATCCTGCTGCTCCATGGAATCGTGAGAAAAAGGTCGAGGAGAAAAAATCATACGGAGAAGAAAAACCAAAAACTTTTCAAAAAAAGTGAGTACTCAAGGATCCGACACAAGAGACTGAGTATGAGAATAATCCAGAGAATTATGGACCTGCCAAGCTCCAATTCCGTCGTATCAGCAAGCGTGCACAGAGGAGTTTTTCGAAGAACAAGGAAGCCGCATACCTGAGGGAAAAACAGGAAAGAGAAGTTCAACCTACACTGAAGAAGGAATATACAAGAACTCCCGTTCCAGCATCTACGCCCCGCATCACCGAAGAGAAGAAAAAATTCATGCACGGAAAACCTCCAAAAAAAGCTGTTGTAAAAAAAGAAGAACGCGACACAGAGGAACGAATACCCAAGAAAAAGAGAAAACCAAATCCAAAACCATTCAAGCCTGCTATGCCGAGTAATTGGAGAAAAGTTGGGGAATAAAAAAATCTATCCTTAAACTTATATTTTATGAAACTCCTTCTCTGTTCCCAAGGCATAACCAATGATTCGATTGCAGATGCACTCTTCGCCCTCGTAGGCAAAAAGCCTGAAGATACTACCATCGCGTTCTGTCCTACTGCGAGTAACTGAGTGACAGGTAACAAGGATTGGTTTATCGATGACCTCATAGACCTCAGGAAATATAATTTCAAATCCATAGAGATAACAGATATATCCGCAGTTGATACTGAGGTATGGATGGCGAGTTTCGAGAGGGCGGATGTGCTCTATTTTGAGTGAGGAAAAACCTATCACCTCATGCGCTGGATGAATGAGAGTGGACTTGCTGAGCTAATACCTGAGCTACTCCGGAACAAGGTCTACGTCTGAGCAAGTGCTGGCAGTATGGTAACCAATCCTGATCTCGATCTCAAGCTCTCACAGATAATCTATGAAGAAGAGATGACTGAGACCGAGAGTATAGATTGACTTGGTTTAGTAGATTTTTATTTTCTCCCACATCTGGATAGTGTCTATTTCCAGAAGATGCGAGAAGAAAAAATAGAACAAGTTGCAAAAACCATATCAAGAAAAATATATGCCCTCGATGATAATTGTGCTATCTCGATTGACTGAGAGGACATATTAGTTGTTGGTGGAGGAAAATATAGAATCTATAATGAATAACTATTTTCCTGTACTCTTGAGGAAAAACTCCTCCAGTCTTCCACTTTTTGGCTTAATACTTTTGATTTTATATCCTCCATTTTGGAGGATTTTTATCGCATCATCGAGAGGATGTGCAGATGATATGGTGAGGTCGAGGACTGTATCCGAACATGCAGGACTATACTCGCTGAGAGTATCACTATCAAATACTTGGTCAAGCTCCACACTCACCACCTCATCCTCCATCGATGCGAGGAGTTCACGCATAGAGCCACTTTTCACTATTGTTCCCTTATCGATGATAGCCACATTGCGACAGAGTGACTCAGCTTCTTCGAGATAGTGTGTTGTGAGGATGATGGTTGTACCACTCTCATTGAGTTCTCGGAGGAAGTCATACATCCCGAGACGGAGTTCGAGATCGACACCCGCAGTCGGCTCATCGAGGATGAGGAGGTGTGGATCATGGACGAGTGCGCGTGCGATCATGAGACGTCGCTTCATCCCACCTGAGAGTGTACGAGCCTGGACATCACGCTTCTCCCAGAGTCCGAGTGCTCTGAGATACTTTTCTACATTTGGCTTGGCTGCCTCACGAGGTATACCGTAGTATCCAGCCTGAGCGAGCACGATGTCATACACTCGTTCAAATATTCCGAAGTTAAAATCCTGTGGCACAACTCCGACACCCATACGTGCCTCTGCACCAGATTCATCGAGATCATGTCCACCGATGATGACCTGTCCACTCGACTTGTTCACGAGTCATGAGATGATACCGATAGTTGTGGACTTCCCTGCACCATTCGGTCATAATAAAGCAAAAAAATCTCACTTTTCTATAGAGAAAGTAACTCACTTCAGAGCCTCTGTTCCATTGGAATAGATTTTTTTGAGGTCGTGGATGTCGAGTGCGAGGTGTGGTGTTTTTTTCATGTGATGAGTATATGATTTATTCTCACTCAAATCAAGTGAAATAATTGAATTTAAAAAAGTATTATGCTATGATTCTTATATGGAATACCAAGAATTCATATCTAAAATAGATGAGCATGCAAGATGACTCACTCAGACGACCAAGGCACATGAGGTCTTAGAAGGTGTGCGAGAGAGACATGCACTGTTATTTAGTAGACTGCAAACATCGCCCAATACGTATCACAATCTGAGACATGCGACCGAAGTATACGAGAGACTCATGCTCCTCGTATGATGAATAAACAAAAACCTACTAAAGTTCAAACCAGAGACAATCATACTCATGTGAGAAGCAGCTCTCAGGCACGATGATAGTCATATATGACATACCTATAGACAAGAGAGAGAAGAGGGGGCTGAGATGTCCAATGAGGAACTCTCCGCATATATAGCAGGGAATGAGTTACGCTGAATTCTTGATGAAAAAGATATTTTTACTATACGAAAGCTCATTCTCTCGACGAGTTTCTGACAAGATTCACTTCCACAAGAAGATCCAAAATACAGAAGCTATGAACCTCGAAAACCGGCCGAAATGATGCTCGCATTCGCTGATGTCTGATGAGGAGCATTTTATGGGTGGAAGTACTTTCTCGATGAGAGTATCCGGTATATACATGAGTCATGAGATGTACCTTGAGATATATCCGAATGGATTCTATGAAGAAAATTATTTGTAGAAAATATTATCGTACCGAGACTCAGCAGTATTCGAAAATACCTCAAGAAGGAACTCGCTACAAAATTAGATACAAATATTCTAGATATTCTTAACAAGCTCGATCACATGAATAATCCTGAAGAATTATATATGCTCGAGAGGGAGCTGTATTGAGAGAATAGATAATCCTACTATTCCCCATCTGGATGGAATTCTACTTCTCAACCCATGAAGTCTGCTTTTCCTATCTGGAATCCCATGTTGCGGAGGATGTCATAGGCAGTGACGACATGAAACATGAAGTTCGTGATAGCATATGTCACGAGATATCCTGCACCTACGAGCTTGACCCCAGGAAAGTATGGGAATCGTGCCTCAGCAGTGGCAGCATCTGCGAAGTCAGATTCAGAGAAAGTCGCAAGATAGTCGAGAGTCTTTTCGAGTCGAGCCTTGAGCTCATCGAGCGTTGTCTCAGTGTCTTCGTATCGTGGTGCTTCTTGGTGTGCGAGACGTGACGCCATACCCTTGGCATTGTCACAGGCTATCTGTATCTGACGAGAAAAAGGAAGCATATCAGGTGCAAGACGAGCATCGAGGATAGTTGCATCAGCGATATTATCTTTTTGTGCTTCGGTCTGGACTTTTTCTATGAGAGAGATGAGTGCGCGGAGACGAAGAGAGGTAAACTGTACAGCAAATGAATAGTACATAGAGTGTGTATAAAATTATAAAGGGTGAGCTATCATATACGTTTGTCTCCCTATTACAAGTAGTCAGTATCCTCAGACAGGGTATGATTTTTGAGACTTTTTGGTGAGTCCTCACGAACAACGATAATAAAAATTCTTAAAATCATCATATCAATATTGCATCCCTCTCGACAAAGAATCTATGTGGATTTTCGGTGCACCAAAGAATGACAGGACAAAGGAAACCAAGGGATCTCTACGGAACGAAAAAAGATAAAAGAATTCCAATCTATGTCTATGCACTATGTCTATACCTCTATTCCCTCACTCGCATAGAGCATATCTGCTTCGATTTTTTTGCGATGCGCTGATGTGAGAAAAAACCTCGCAATCCGCACTTCATCATAATCAAACTCCTCATCATAGGTATCATAGAGGTACTCTCGTACGGGTGAGAGTGAGAGTGTCCCGAGAGCGATAAATCAGGAGATAATCTGAGAGAGTCGTTCCTCGTCTGCTGGTCGATAGGGAGTGAGATTGATGGATTTTCACTCTTCGAGGAGCTTCTCGACGTGCGACCATATAGTGGATGACTTCAGGCTACGAAGTGTGGCAATCTCGTCGAGTGTTTTTCCTGCGAGGATGAGTTCATAGGTTTCGAGGTGTGTGGCAACTTTTTTTCACTTCTTCACTCCTCCATCTGCGCTCAGATCGAGTTTCTCTGTAACTCCACCGAGACGACGAATTGCGGTGTTGCTCTTGGATTTTTTCTCATCATCACCTATCTGACTGAGTCGTACCTCTGCCCGCTCGGATGCCTCACGGAGGAGGATATCATACTGTCTCACACGCGGGTCTATCTGGAGGGCTATAGCGTTGGCTCAGCGGAGTGTGAGTCCCGCGAGTGACCGAACACGTGAGAGTGCGACATACCCCTGTCCCGCAACAAAACAATCCGAGAGATCCATGACGGCAGAATCGAGCGTCATACCCTGAGACTTGTGCACCGTGATAGCCCATGCGAGACGGAGAGGCACTTGTGCGATCTCCGCCTTGATCTTGCCATTTTCCTCGATAGACCAACTCGTATAGTCAGCGATGATCTTGGTGCCATCCATGAGTTCCACTATAGGAAGTCACTCGTACCTGCCGACGATATGACCAATAGAGCCATTCGCGTACCCAGCATCGAAGTTATTTTTCACGAACATGACTCTGGCACCGATCTTGAGAACCAGGGTCTCGGGTGCGAGACATCACTTCTTGAGGGCTTCGACGAGCTTGTCCCCTCACTTGGACTGCATCTCGAATACGAATACATCACCCGCAATCGAGTTGAGTCTGTCTTGGTTATAGGTATCGACAGCTATATTGCGAGTAAAGAGCTCTGTATGATCCTCTGTATCTACTCCTACATTGCGTGATGCAAGGAGTTCTCGCGAACGCTCGGAGATAGTCCCCATGCGTATCTCAGTGAGGATATCGAGGAGAGGATCTTGTGACTGACGGAATTGCTCTGTGAGCACACATGGTATCAGCTTCAGCTCTCGCCAGATAGGATGCTCGAATGCAAACTCCACATACGATACTCCACGACTCACGGGTGGCAACTGGAAAAAATCCCCCACCATCACCACCTGCATCCCACCGAATGGCTCTGGAGATACGCGTGCAGACCTGAGGAGCCTGTCGAGATTCGCGAGAAAATACCCCGAGAGCATCGAGACCTCATCGATGATGAGTACCTGTGTCCGTGCGAGTCGCTTGGCGAGATACTCACGAGAGATGATAGTCTCTATCTCATCATCTGTGAGTGTATCTCGTACTCCGAGCCCACTCCATGAGTGTACGGTCATCCCACCGATATGTGTTGCTGCGATGCCCGTCGAAGCTGTGATAGCAAGTGATATTGCATGTTCGTGACAATGTCGGATGAACCTATTAATAAGGTACGTCTTCCCTGTTCCAGCAGCTCCCGTGAGGAATATATTCTGCCCCATCATGAGTATGTCGAGTGCCTGGTCTTGCGTCATGACACGAGTATATGGAAAAGTGAGAGAAGACAAATAAAAAATCCCTCCTGACCGAGGGATTTTAGATTTTTAAAGCTATAACCAAGATGAGACTAATTGAGTTCGTATCTCACATTCATGCTCACAGTATACTCGAGTTGACCTGGAGCCAGTGATGTCGAGTTCGTGCTACCACCAACAGCCATATCCATCGCCTTGTAGTTCTGGTACATAGGAGTGTAGTTTGGAGTTCCTGACTCAGATACTGATTGGACTTTTTTGATAGATACTCCTGTAACTTTTGCTATCTCATCGGCTTTTTGGCGAGCCTTCTCGAGGGCGAGTTTACGAGCTTCGGTGTAGACTTTTTCCTTGTCTGATAGATCATAACTCACACCCTGTATCTGGACATCACTCACTGATGCGATACTGTCGAGAAGTGTATTGACTCCATCGATTTTCTTCACCTTTACAGAGAGATTGTGCGTTGCTGAGAATCCGTTCGGAATAGTTCTACCATTGTCATAGTTGTACTCTGGACTCATGTAGATGCTCGTTGTCTGGATATCAGCATCTGCAACTCATGCTTCCTTCAGTATCTTACGAAGCGAAGCGATACCAGTATTCACATTCGCATATGCAGCCTGAGAAGTCGATGCGCGATTCTGGATCGCAAGCGAGAGTGTCACGATATCTGGTGCGACAGTGACTTTTCACTCTGCAACGGTCTCGATTGTTCCATTTGCTGGAAGTGAGTTGATAGTAGTCACCTGCTTGTTCGCGAGAACCCAGCCAGTCACGACGAGTGCGAGTGCGATGATCACCGCTGGAATAGTATGTGTATTCATGGAGAATAATATAAAAATATAAAAATGAGCAATCGCTCTAAAACATGAGACGAAAAAGAGGGAAAAAGGTGACAAAAAATCTCTCTGACCAGGAGAGATCCTTCGTGAGAATTACTTTTTCTCGAGAGGACACGTCGAGAGTCCAAATACCTGGTAGAGTGGACAATACGACATAAACGCTGTCACGAGTGGTACGATACCGATGAGGAGCCAATATGTATCCTGATTGTAGTAGAAGCTCGTGAGGAGAATAGTCCCAACCATCACGCGAGCGAGCCGATCCCATGAACCTGTATTTTTGACCATATGGAAAAAGTTAGGGAATAAACACTTACTATAGTAAGAATTTGCAAAAAAACGCAAGAAGAATAGACTTGCAAAAACTAGTACTCATTCTGCAACTATGAATTATTCTCAGATAATCATCCCATCACCTATCGGTGAACTCATTGCTGTAGCATCCCCCACGCATCTCATGATGCTCGAATTCGCTGATTCACCATGACTGGAGGGGAAGCTAAGCTCCTTTGCAAAGGAGCTGTCACGAAGTGACTGAGGATTTGATTCTGACATAAAATCCCCCCTCCCCCCCTTTACAAAGGGGGTTTCAGAAAATCCCATCATCCAAAAAACTATTCTTGAACTCTCAGAATACTTTGCCTGAACACGAAAAAATTTTGATATCCCACTCGCACCCAAGGGAACAGATTTTCAGAAGTCCGCATGGCAAGCACTAGAGAAAATCCCCTACGGTGAGACTCGCAGCTACAAGGAAGAGGCAATACTCGCGAGCAATTCACGAGCTGTCCGAGCAATCGGCGGAGCGAACAACAAAAATCCTATCGTCATCATCATACCATGTCATCGAGTTATCGGTGCAGATGGTTCACTCGTCGGATACGGATGAGGGATTAAGCGGAAGATATGGCTCATCGAACATGAGAAGAAGATTAACTAATTCTTGATCTCAGGCTCCAATGTCCAAGCTGGACCAATATTACGACTATATACTTCTTCAAAGGTATTACCATCAAAACCTCGTAACTGGAATTTCGAGGTTTGATCATCAAGGATCTCAATAGTATAGTAAACACCTCATATGTAATCAAACATTTTTAATGAACTATACGCATTAAAAGAGTTACTCTTTTGACACTTTATATCTGAAAAGGCAGTTCAACTCTTCTGAGCAAGACAGTAAAATCAAGCTGTTGTATAAGCAATCCTCATGGAATCAGGACTCCAGATTATATTAGATGCACTTGTATCCATTCAGAGATTTTCGCCATTTTCATATACACTCGACCAATCTATAGTATTAGAAGTTTTTCAAGTTACCGTATTCAGCATCATAGTCGATAGATATTCATATCAACTAACATCATATGTAACATATCTACCATCTGGCGATATACTCGAAAATTGTGAGAAAGATTTTCTCATAGAACAATCACTGTTTGGTGACTTATAGTATACATCGTCTATTTTGACAAAAGAATTTTTCGATTTATATTGCTCTAGCTCCTGACCTTCAAGACGACAATAACCCTGTTCTATCATTCATAGATATATACCCCTGTCTTCTCTAGTATACACTACCCCTGTGAATACATAATACTTCTTAGTGGTCGAGACTACACTTAGAGAATCGAGTCCATTAGGATAATCTGGAGGAGTATATGCAACTGACCAATCTCATTGAGTAAGATTATGGTTATTAGAATTCCATTCTTGTCTAGTAATTAAACCTGTTTGCCAAGCATCAACGAGATAGAGATAGTCTTCCCTCTTACGAAAAAGTTTTGTTGCAATCTTCTTGGCATCGTAATCTGAGAGTTCTATAGTATTGATATCTGGCATCATATAACATGTCTCTCCACTGACGAGAGATCCGGATGTATTGCAATTATTTTTATAACGAGTAACTCATGAAGATACAACTGATAACTCAGCTGTATCTTTGCTCTGATTGAGTGGCGAGCATCCAACAATTTGTTTACTTTGTCCAAAAATTGGCATTGATCCTTTTGGACAATCAAAAGAAGTTTTTGTGGTACTCGAATAGGTAGTATCGGATATATCACTGCTCATGGAGTTCGAGCAAGATACAAGAAAAAGAGTTCACAAGATAAAAAGAATTCTACACATATATTTGGGTTAATTCCCAATATCATACTATAAAAATATAAAAATCAAATGTATATAAAAAATCCTCCAAATCGGAGGATTCTTATTACTTAAGTTTTGCGAGCTCAGCTTCGAGTTTGGCAACTGCAGCTTCTTGGGTTTTTTGTTTTGTCTTGAGTGTCTCGAGACGACTCTCGAGGATTTTTACAGACTTTCCTTTTGCCTTCAGATCTGCGATTCTCTTTTCTGCGAGTGTGATTGCTGTAGCAGTTTTCCTCAGTTCTGACTTCATAATGCGAATTTTTCTCTCGAGGAGGGATTTTTTCATCTGGAGAGAACGTGCCGCTTGCTCTGCAGAGACAGTCGTAGATGTTGTAGCCCCTACTGGTGCAACGAGTTGGAGACCAAAAAATACTACAGAGATCATCACGAGAACCGAGAGGATATAACGCATATGGTTGTTTTAATGTCTGGGAGAGTATAGTCCAATAGGCAAAAGAAGCAAGTGAAAAGCACGCAAAGAAAGTTTCTTTTTATCTAAAAGTAGGTACACTTGAGAATACACTAACCAATTAAAGATATGTCTGATATAACTGTTGTAGATGCTTTTGGTAATACTCTCTCATCGGGAGATACAGTACAACTGACTAAGGAGCTCTCTGTGAAGGGAACCAAGGTTACTCTCAAAAAAGGAACCAAAGTCAAAAATATCCGCCTCACTGATGATGCCGAGGAGATAACGGCTAATACCCCTGAGATCAAGTGACTCGTACTCCGCACTGAATTCATAAAAAAAGTAGACTAACGTCTACCCGTATCCACCATCTACCATGATGCATGAACCTGTCATGTAGGATGCATCATCCGATGCGAGGAATGCCATCACAGAAGCAATCTCCTCAGGTTTTCCCCAACGTCCCATATATATCTTCGCTGACTCCTCTCGGCGCATATCCTCTGGGAGAGTATTGTTCATCGAGGTATCGATCCAACCCGGAGCAACTGTATTGACTCGGATATTGTACTGTGCATATTCCTTCGCGAGGTCACGAGTGAGTATCACGACTCCTGCCTTGGACGCATCATAGTGCGCTGATATAGGAGCAAAACTATTGATAGCATTCGATGAGGATATAAGTACCATGGCTCCAGGTAATTTATCTCGACGCATGATAGCACCAGCGTACTTGGTGACGAGAAAAGTCCCAATCAAGTTGGTACCGAGAACACGAGTCCACTCATCCACACTCTGATCATCGAGTGGAGTATTGGGTGATATACCAGCGCAGTGGATGAGATTGTCTATATGATCATAATCGAGCATGATAGACTCAAAAAATCCTCGTACAGAATCCTCATTCCCTACATCACACGGAAATGCACTCGCACGTACCCCATAGGCACGGATGGCATCGAGAGTTTTGTTCGTCTCTTCTTGGTCACGAGAAGCAGTGATGATAACATGTGAACCCTCCGAGGCGAATCTGAGTGCTGTTGCACGACCGATTCATTTTGAGCCGCCAGTTACGACGGTAATTTTATTTTCAAACCTTTTTTCCATAGAGAGATAAGTAAGTGACGGATAAGAACGAGAAAAACTGTAGCATTCACGATACCGAGATACCAAGGATAGAGTACAGACTGGAACGTGATACTCAACACTGCGAACATGTTGAGCACCGAGGCTCCGCCTGCTATCGCCCAGTATGTGAGATCCTCAGATTTTGGATTTTTCCAGATTTTTTTAAAAAGTGGAATATACCCAATTGCGTCGATACCGACATTGATGATGAGAGTATAGAGTGGGTTGCTCGTATACCACCAGATAACGATAGAAAACAGCGCCAGTCCGAGGAGTCACATATCGAATCGAGTCATACGTTCATGCTTGTGTCTGAGAGCCAGTATGATGATAAAAATCTGCGTACTCGCATATGCTAGAGCAATCCATATCGCTGTCGTGTCTCAGAGTGCAATACTCGAGAAGAGTATGAGGAGCATCGCGAGTTCCGCGAGAATCCAGTATGTGAGACTCGGCTTCGTACCCGACTTGTGTATACTCCACATGTAGCGGAACATATTGGCGAAGCTGATGATACCAGCGAGGTATCCTATAATCTGTGTACTCGTGAGTTCCATGCTCTCCATCGTAGCATATAGAGAACAAAAAAGCAAAAATATGAGAGTATTTCTCATAATAAAAAAACGCAAAAGGAAAAATCCTCTTGCGTTCATGAAAAAAAGTATATACTCTCTTATATGAGAATTATTCTCATTATAAATAACCAAAATAATATATGTCTAAAAACAATCCATTCCTCTCCGCTCAGTCACAGATGCGTACCGCATATGAGTTCCTCGCATGACAGTATGATACCGAGTTCGCGAAGATACTCTATCCAGAACGAGTTATCGAGGTCAATATCCCCGTACAGATGGATACTGGTGAGATCCGAAACTTTGTCGGATATCGTAGCCAACACAATGCCGCTCGCGGACCGTACAAGGGTGGCATCCGCTACCATCAGGATGTGACGAAGGACGAAGTAATGGCACTCTCGACCTGGATGAGTATCAAGTGCGCAACTCTCGATCTCCCGCTCGGTGGTGGTAAGTGAGGTGTGATAGTCAATCCGAAGGAACTCTCCGAACGCGAACTCGAACAACTCTCCCGTGGATGGGTACGCGGACTCTACAAGTATATCGGACCCCTCGACGACGTCCCTGCTCCCGATGTGAATACCAATGGTACTATCATGTCATGGATGGTCGATGAATACTCGAAGCTCGTTGGACGCTGGTCACCAGGAACATTTACTGGAAAACCACTCTCTATCGGCGGTTCTCTCGGTCGCGATACTGCGACGGCTCAGGGTGGACTCTATGTCCTCGAGGCATATATGCGAGCTATGTGAGACACTCTCGCAGGGAAAAAGGTTGTCATCCAATGAGCCTGAAACGCAGGTCTCAATATGATCGAACTCATAGCAAAAACAGGTGCGATCCTCATCGGAACATCTGACTCTCATGGTGGCATCTACGATGCAAATGGTCTCGATATAGCACGGATAGTAGAACTCAAGAAGAATAAAAAATCCCTCGAAGAATACAGTGGAGTAGAGCATATCACGAACGGCGAACTCCTCGAACTCGACTGTGATATCCTCATCCCAGCGGCTCTCGAGAACCAGATCACGAGTGACAATGCAGACAAGGTACGAGCTGGTCTCATCCTCGAACTCGCGAACGGGCCTATCACTCCAGATGCAGATAAGACACTCTTTGCTAAGGGGATTCCTGTCATCCCAGATATCCTCGCCAATGCTGGAGGCGTGACAGTATCCTACTTCGAACAAGTGCAGAACAATACGAACTACTATTGGTCTCGTGCGGAAGTACAGGAGAAGCTGAAGCTCAAGATGGAGACAGCCCTCGCATGAGCCCTAGAGTCAGCAAAGACTCACAATGTCATGCTCCGAACTGGTGCATACGTTGTCGCGATGAAGCGAATACTGGAAGCCATGAAGGTACGTGGAATGTAGCAAAATCCCTCCGAATTATCGGAGGGATTTTCTAAAATACTGTAAACGCACTCGGATATATAGTCTGTGTCTCCTCATCCATAGATACTGCATATCCATCGAGCTCTGAGAGTTTTCATGCTCGCATGATGTCCTCGAGCTTCCGTCTCGATATAGCCTGGATGTGGAAGTGTTCAAACCATCAGCCATTCTGCTTAGGTGTTCAGATAGTTCAGAGTGTCTCTCACCGAGTTATGATAGTACCAACAACTCGACGAGTATCACTCGAGAGGTGTGCGAGTATCAATGCATACTCACTATCATCAGGTGTGATGATGAGTCGATTGCCCCAGCCATGATGTTGTGGTGCAGTCGGGTGATCCTTATCATGGTCACTTACAACTACTCTCCCGCTTATTGGAGAGACGATTCGAGTTCATGCTGGTACATTGATATCTATACCGAGGTGATGATATGCACGAAGTGTATCGAGATAGGTATCATGCCAGAGTATTGATCTGTCTTCGCCATATCCTCCATAGGAAAATCTCGTACCATACTTATGATGGACATGCTGTAGGAACTTGTCACATTCATCTGCATTGATAAGTGGATTCGGTTGCATCCACTTCCCATCAGCAAGAACTCACAGCTCTGTGAGATATATACGAGCCTCTTCGTTGAGATCCACCTCACGAAAATCCTGAACATCTATGTCAGGAAATATATCAACTATATTCATAGGAAAAAAGTAAAAAGAAATAATGGTAGATCTTCCCCGATTTTAACGGTTGAAGACCCTTGATTTTACTTTTCTATGAAGAGAGTCTAGTCCTTATATGGAAAAGATGGGAAAACACAATATTTTTTTAAAAAATCCCAATACTTAATAATCTTTTATCTCAGATATATCTTGTACCAATCATCACCATTCTCCGAACGAATATCCTGGAGTACTCATCCGAACTTCTCTGCGAGACGACGACTCGGTGTATTTGCAGGATTGAGGTAGTGTGAGAGGTACTCATATCTGACGTGTTCACGAGCCCAATCGATGAGTCCAGTATATACCTCTGTAGCATATCACTTTCCTTGTTCATCTAATCGTATCCAGAGTCAGATATTCATAGTATCCTCTGTTAGATTATTGAGTCCTGTTGCACCGAGGAGTTTTCATGTATTTTTTTCGAGTATAAAAAGTGGTACAATCTCTTGTTGATGCATGAGCTCTATCTGTCACTTCAAATACTCTACTTCTTGTTCATATGTCGGAAGGAATGGGCTCACATAGAGATCCTTGTTCGCACGACAGAACTCGTCCGTGAGCTCATGGATATCCACGACTCCATCCAATGAAAATGGAACAAGTACGCAGCGAGGAGTCTCGATACGGACAGTTGTGAGGTCGAGATGAGGATTTGAGAGGAAGGACATTAATTTAAGAATCACATAGATGGCTTGGTGTTTCAACTTTTTATAAAGTCTCTTGGTTCAATAGTATATCTATTATCTATTCTTGCATTACCAAATGCTGTCACGAGAGCTCGTCGCATCTCACGAGGAGCCATACGAGAGAGTACATCGAGTATATCGTCCGATGGTTCTGGGGCAAACCTACTTCCCCAATCATGCTCACCAAGAATACCCTTATAGAGATGCATTCCTATTTTGCGTGCATGTTCTGGTGTTGGTGTCTCTATCTCAAATACATTCATGCGATTACGAATTGGCTCAGGAATAGCACGTTCGTCATTGGCTGTTGTAATCCATATCACCTGACTTGCATCTATGGGTACCTCGGCGAATTCGTCCACGAAGTTCCGTGCCGTATCATGTTCGAGGAGACTATAGAGTGCCCCGAGTGGATCATACTGTGCATTTGCTGAAGCCTTGTCTATCTCATCTACTACGATAACAGGATTAGCATACTGTCCATCGACAAGAGCCTCAAATACCTTACCTGGTTTTGCTCACTTCCACTGACTACTCGAACCTGATAGGAGCCAACCTGCAGTCATAGAACTCATAGGAACAAGAGACATATTGGTACCAAGGAGATCAGCAATCTGCTTCGCAAAGTGGGTCTTGCCAACTCATGGTGGACCAAGGAGAAGCATCGGTGTTACTTCGAGTCCATCCTGTGAATCCTGTGAGAGTGCAACATGTCGCTTCACATCATCGAGTACCTCAGAGAAGTTGGGAAGTAGATCGTAGAGAGGTGTCATATCGGGTACTCCTGATGGCTTGACTGCAAATCTCTGTGGACCTTTTTCAATCATACGAGCCCATGTAGCACGAAGCGGCTCATGTTCCCTCGGATCTCACTGGGCTAGGAGTTTTTCGAGTTTTCGTTGCACTACATCAACCTGGAACACACTCCTCATGTTAGCAATTGGTATCGAAAAATCCGATGACTGTTGTGCTTCTGGTAGGAGTACTATCTGACGACTGCTAGACATAATCGAGAAGATAAAAAATAATACTCTCCATAATAACAGAACTATGCAGAAGTCAAGAGAATATACGATTGCCTATAAAAAATCCCGACTTCACGAGTTGTGAGGTCGGGGTGAGGAGGAAAGAGAAAGGAAATAGTTATCATCTATCAGAGAATCTCATTCATGGTGGTGGGAAATTATATCCACCGCGAGCACTCATAGTATCACACGAGTGGATAAATGCTGCAAGAGGGTTCATGACGTTCTTCTTAGGATCATAGTCGTCTCATTCACCATGAACATATTTTATTGCATTCAGATGTTCTGGAGTTAACTCGATTCAGTATTCTGCAATTTTTGCCATCATAAAATCTTTAACTGTCCGATACTTCTGTAGCTCATCTTTTTCTATATCTGTTCCAGCATATTTCCATGGTTTTTCGAGGTCATGGAGGAAGAGCGTGAGATATGCATCAGATAAGGAAAATGGTTGAGTTCAACAATGTCTAATAAATATAGGATAGATGTCTGTGGCGAGTCACATAATCTGTTCCATATGATCTATATACCCTCATTCCCAAGCCTGATGCTTCACACTCGATCCTCATGCTCTCTCAAATTTTTCTCTATGATCTTGATACATCTTTCTACATGCTGCACCATTCGCTCCTTCGATACAAAGTAGATAGTCTGAGAATATGAGTTTTTTAGGTGTATTTAGTGCGGTATTTGTACTATTCACTATATCCTCTTCAAGCTGAAGTCTTGTCATATGTATATAAATTAGAAGACTAAATTCTCTCCTTCCCTCCCATATAATTCCTGAGTACTTTCGGAACTGCGATAGTTGCATCTGCATTCTGATAATTCTCCATGATGGCCACGAGTGCACGTCCACAGGCGAATGCTGTTGCATCGTTGGTGTGTATGAGTTCGACATCACCCGATGTTCGACGGACACGAGTCTGGAGGCGACGAGCCTGATAGTCACTCATATAGTCAGCAGTATGCGTCTCGCGATATTTTTGCTGACCAGGGAGCCATGCCTCGATGTCAGATCACTTCGCATTGGGCTTACCGATGTCGAATGTACACTTCTGGAGCTTCTGATATGGTATTTCGAGCTGTTGCATGAGGTATTCCTGGATGCCTGAGAAGAGGAGATGTTCATCGTGTGCGTGTTCTGCAACTGAGAATGACTCCATCTCGAGCTTGTCGAACTGATGCATACGGATGATACCTTCCATGTCTTTACCGTATGTTCCC
The DNA here is from genome assembly GCA_023260135.1 of Candidatus Altimarinota bacterium. GTDB lineage: Bacteria > Patescibacteriota > Gracilibacteria > BD1-5 > UBA2023 > JABFSX01. Next base: position 25,704 of record JALQWG010000004.1, read on the forward strand.
GCCTCACCACGGAACGATGTCGCATATCCGATATAGCGGACAGGCATCTCAGCCTCACCGAATATCTCACCTGCATGCATAGAACCGAGGACATGCTCAGCAGAGCCTTGGAGCCAGAGGTCTTGTCCCTCGATCTTGTATCTGTCCTCACGCGGCTCGAGTCGGTCCATCGCATCGTATGGAGCGGTCTTGATCATGTATGGAGGAAGTACCGGAGTGAATGGCTTGTTAGATACATTGAGTCCGTGTTCTGCAATGATCTGGTCGAGAACTGCAGAATCCCCGACCGTATCCATCACCCACTGGATAAGTGCGAACTGGAGCTTCACGAGGTCACCCTTCAGATATGCAAAACGAGCACCCGCCACATTGGTAGCACGCTCCTTGTCTATCCAGCCACGCATCTCTGCTATCTCCGCATGATTACGGATAGGAAAGTCGAATGCACGAATAGTTCCCCACTGCTTCACAACAACATTCTCATCTTCTGTGAGACCAATAGGTGTATCCTCGGTTGGGATATTTGGGATTTTTTTGTAGAGAGCATAGAATGCTTCTTCTACTTCGGCAAATACCTTTTCATCGGTCTGAATCTGCTCCTTGATACTCTTGGCTTCTTCGAGGAGTGCTGGTTCAGGTTTCCCTTTTCCCATGCTGGCAGAGAGCTCATTGCGACGTGCGCGAAGTGTATCGAGTTCTTGCTGGAGACGCACACGTTCACGGTCGAGACGGAGTACCTCTTCGAGGTCGACTCATTTGGTAACCTTGTTATCGAGAGCTTTTTGGACGAGTTCAGGATTATTTCTGAGAATTTTGATATCGATCATAGGGGGAGTATTTAGTATGGAGTGAAGAGTTTTTAGGGTGGACTACTTTGAGTTTTTGAATTGATGAGGATTAGGTCTTCGTGACTCAAATTGGCGATACCATCAGTGTTCTTGAGACGCTCATTGATGTCAATAGGAGGCCATAACAGCATGATTCGTATTCAATAGCACCTGTCTCATGAGACGACGAATCATTCAGTGTGTATCTCCATCAACTATAGATACTCGTGGATGTGGCATATTTCTTGTATTCATACCATGAGTCAACTATGCCTTCACTATAAGGAAAATCCTCTTATTTTCAACCACATTTGATTTTTTTGCAAAAAAAGAGGCAATATGCTAGAGTAGAACTATAACCAATAGTCTCTATGAATCTCCGAATATTTAGAAAAAAACACACACGTCTCGAGCTCTGGAAGAGTCGTCTCGAGGCATTCCTCGTAGGATCTGCTATTATCCTCTTCTGGCGTGGTATATGGAACCTCGCAGATCAATTTCTCTTCCCACATCACCCAATATATTCCTCTCTTGCCTCACTCATCATCGGAGTTGGCATACTCATCCTCACACGCAACTTCGTGAATCAGTTCATCGATGATGCAGTAGAAGAAGCTGAGGAGTTCGAGTAAAATCCATCCAATTCGGTTGGATTTTTTGATTGTCTTTTGCCCCTTTTTTCATATAGTATTGGCAATTCATAATTCGCCACTTTTCATGAGCCTCTACACCAAGTATCGTCCTCGGGATTGGGATTCTGTTATCGGACAGGATCGTATCAAAACTATCCTCAAAAATAGCCTCACACATGATCGCACAGGTCATGCGTACTTGTTCCATGGTTCTCGTGGAACAGGTAAGACGACGAGTGCTCGTATACTCGCGAAGGGGGTCAATTGTCTGAGTCTCCGGGATGGTAACCCATGTCACGAGTGTGCGAATTGTATTGCATTCGATAACGGAACGATGCTCGATATCATCGAGATCGATGCGGCATCCAACACCTGAGTCGACAATATCCGTGAACTCATCGAACGTGCACGATTCGAACCGAACCAAGGCAAATACAAGGTCTATATTATCGATGAGGTGCATATGCTCTCGACTGGAGCATTTAATGCACTCCTGAAAACCCTCGAAGAACCACCAGCACATGTGAAGTTCATCCTCGCAACAACTGAAGTAGACAAGGTACCTGAAACGATCCGCTCTCGAGCACTGAGATTCGACTTCAGGAAAATCACTGAATCAGATATCATTGATCGCCTGAACTTTGTGATATCAGAGGAAAAAATCCAAGCAGATGAAGCAGCGATAAAAATCATCGCAAAATATGCTCGTGGAGGACTCCGTGATGCACTCACACTCCTCGAACAGACAACCATCGACTCCGAGGTATCACTCGAGCATGTGCGCATGACCCTCTCGCTCCTCGAGGAATCCTATATCGATGAGATTGTCGAGTCACTCAGGATATCAGATGTCCCAAGCATTCTCCAGACCATTGCAGACCTTCGTGATATGCATGTGAATGCGAGAGGATTTTTTGAACAAGTAATGTATCGACTCCGCGACCTCATTGTGGAACACCTCGATGATGGGCTCTACAGCGAATATATGGAGCTCTATGGAATACTCGAGGACGCATATACTCGAGTGAAGGCTATCCCAGATGGCATTCTCCTCATCGAGATAACTCTCCTCAGGATAGGAAAAAGGAATCCTCAAAAATGATGAATGATGAATGGTGAATGATGAATTCAGAAAGAAAGGAATGCTAAAAAAGCTGACAATAATAGTAAAATGGGAGTTCAAGAAAAAAAGATGCAAGCAAAAAATGGGGAGTCCGAGGGGGAGGAACTGTCTGAGTCAGATGATAGAAATATAACGATGAGCGGAGCGAACGAGTTTTCCTCCCCCTCGGGAGCTTTTGGTACTTTTCAATCATGAAAAGTACGGAACAAAGATAATACAGATGGATTCCACCCTCAAGGGGTACTTACGCCGACTAAAACACTCGGGAATGACGAAAACAACTGACAGGAGCTTACTACTCCTCCATCCAACAATCCTACTACTCTACCATTCTCCTACATCACCCTCCTCGACCGTGTGAAGTCAGTAAAGCCAGTACTCGTAGTGGATCTCAAGACTGCCCGATTCGAAGTTGCAGGCAACCAGATTACTTTTATATTTTCCAAGAACTGGAACTACTCTCGCGTCAATACACCTGATATACGGGGTACGATCTCAGAGATACTCACCAGAGCATTCGGTGGCGAATGGACTGTCGAGTGTCGACTCGATGAGAGCAAGTCTCAGGCAATGATGATGGATGATGTATTTTAGATATCAAAAGAGGCCCGAGAGCCTCTTTCTTTTTTGCGTCACCAGAGCCACCGGAGAAACCTCCAGAGCAACCAGGTGACAAATATGGTTGCAGCCAATCCGACAATCATACTCCCTGTGATAGAAGAGGTGATTGTCCAAAATGGGACTACCAATATGAACCACCAACCCAAAAGACCGATGGTCAAAAAAAATTTGAAAATAGCTTTTATGAAAGGCATTTTTTGACCTCCAAGAGTTGATGGTTGACTACATGGTACACTTTTTTTTGAGATTTTGCAAATTGTCTATATAGTATAGGGGTTATTCCATATATTTTTGCATATGGCTCACGTTCTCCGGTTTTTCGAGATATATCTCCCAGCCTCTGTCCTCCAGAAGCTCGCAACATTTTTCCTCATTATTATCCTTGGGGTTTTTCTCCAGGATTTTTTGGTGTTATTTTTTATCACATTCCTATTTGCCTACCTCTTCCTCGAGGTAGGTGAGACGCTCGCACATAGGATACATGATTGGTGACGTCAGTGAAAAAAAGACACACCGCACATCATCGCAGCAAAATATGCAACGACCAATACTGTCGTCACGATTCTCTATATTATATTTGTACTCGTGATAGTTTTTATATTTGCCAATATTGTTCCGAAAATATCAGAGGAGATCGGGGAATTCGTCCGTAGAACAGGAGATATGACCAAGAGTGCAACATCGATGGTGATACGAGTAGAGTCGAGTCTCTGAGTGCAACTCGGGCTCGACCGAATCGTGACTGACTATATCAACGCGACCAATATCGAGGCAGTCTGACAGAAGATAGTAACCTATATCCGTGATGGTGGCATCATCCTGACCAAGTTCCTCATGGCACTCATACTCTCATATATCTTCATATTAGAACGCAAGCAGATTGAGAGCTTTTTGAAGCGGATTCAGTGAGGGAATTTTAGATTTTTCTATGATGAATGAGCCATCATAGCAAACAAGTTCGGTAAGTGATTCGGGCTCATATTCCGTGCTCAGGGTATCATCGCCATCACGAACACTGTTCTGACAACTATCGGACTCACCCTCATAGGCGTCATAGGACATGGAACAACTTTTCCATATATTGTGACCCTCGCACTTATCGTCTTTATATTTGGCTTTGTGCCTGTATTCGGGACTTTTATCTCGAGTGTTCCGATTATCATCATCGGATATGGACTCGGTGACTGGCCTATCGTTGTCGCGATTGTCGCCATGATAGCGGTCGTGCATGCAGTCGAGGCATACTACCTCAATCCGAGAATTGTATCAGCGTACGTACACTTCCCTGTATTTATCACGTTCATCATCCTCCTCCTCGGAGAACACTTCTTCGGGCTCATAGGACTCCTCATCGGTATCCCTGTCGTATCGATTATTATCGATATAGCTCGAGATATCAACCTCTATATAGATGATGTAAAAAGACGCCTACAAAATGGATAAAACCACAGAACAACTCATACTCGAATTCGTAGAAAAAAATCCCTCAGGAGTCATCGTGATATATGGACCAACTGGCTGTGGCAAGACTGCTCTCTCGATAGAAGTCGCACGTCTCATAGAGAGCGATATTATCTCTGTCGATGCGCGCCAAGTCTACCGTGGACTCGATATCTGAACTGGCAAGATCACTCCCGATGAGATGCAATGAATCCCCCACCATATGCTCGATGTGGTAGATATCACTGAGCCTTTTTCTGTTGTGGATTTTCGAAAGAAAGTCGAAGAACTCGCGATATGGAAAAAGATGCAGGAAAAGTTTTATTTAACAAATAGTAGTCCTGTTATAGATGAAAACACTGAAATAGGGGTTCGGGGGGAAGGCACTGTCCAAAATTTTCGACAGAAAATTTCGAGCGGTGATGAAAAACAGATAGTGATGAGCGAAGCGAATTCTGAGCGAGTTTGACTTCCCCTCGAGACTTTTGGTACTTTTGGTCACAAAAGTACGGAGAGTGGTGCCTGAATAATAGAGCATGATAACGAAAAATTCTTCCCCATCCTCTGCGGTGGTACCTGACTCTACCTCGACTCACTCATCTATGAGCGCGAGTACATGGGTGAAAAACCTGACACCACACGTCGTGATGAACTCGAGGCATACAGACTCGAGCATGGGAACCAAGCACTCTGGAATATGCTCCATGCTATCGATCCTGTCTATGCAGATATGCTCCATGTGAATAATTATACCTATATCATCCGTGGTATCGAGGTATATGAAAAAACTGGAAAATCCAAACTCGAGGCTACACATGGACAAAAACTCCTCTATCCAACCCTGTTCCTCACACCATATACAGATAGTCCTGAGAATAGAAAAGCACTCTATGAAAAAATCAACCATCGTGTACAGAAAATGTTTGATGATTGACTTATAGAAGAAGTATGATACAATATCGATACTTTATTTTGAGGATATCTCTCTGAAGCATCCTCCTATCCTGGGCTCGTAACGATTGGCTACCGCGAAGTGATACAATATCTCCAGTGAGAACTCACTCTCTGAGAATGTATTACTCTGGTACAACAACACAATCGTAACTACGCAAAAAGGCAGATAACCTGGAATAAAAAATATGAATCCCAAGCATAGCGAAAATAGAAATACTATAGTAGAAAATATACTGAAACCAGTAATTCCTCATGCCATGAGATCAGTCCATGAAAAAAATACTATAATTATGAGAATTCTTGAAGTAACCTCATGAGAGTTTTCTATACCAAAAGATACATGAACAGATAAAGGTGATACAGATGAGTACGATGCTTTTTTTAGGCAAGCATCAATACAGACATGAAGGACATTGCCATGAGTTTCTTATGGAAGTAACTAATATTTCATTAACTTATTGTAGAATATGAGTGAAGTTATAGACTTATCTCGAGTAAGAGAAGATATTGCACAGTCAGCAATATCTAAACTCGTAAGCACCTATGTTGAAAAAATAGAAAAAAAGTTATCTTTACCAACAAGAAAAGTCTCAGTACTTGATGAGGCTATATTTCGATGGGTTCAGGAGAATCCCTATGCCTCATCAACTAAGATAGCTGAAAATATCTTACTTCTCATGAAGGATAGTTGATTGCAGTCGATCGACTCATCTACTTTGACATTATTTGTTGGATGCCTACAAAAAACTCCCTATTGAGAGTTAAGTGAATTAAAAAATCATATTACAAGATGACTTGAGATTGATGGTGTAGCTGAGATTGATGTATATCATTCTATTCACTTAGTTGAACTTCTTAAGGAGTTTAATAATTCCTCCTCAGATACTGCAGCTCCCCATCTTCTCATATAGAAAATATATCCGATGGCGGTTGACTACATACTCATCCATCGATTCACTCAACTCACGGAAAATAGACTCTTGCTTCGGCAAGAGTTTCTGATTCACTCATTCATGAGAGATTAGCACTCGTGAGATAGAGTGGGAAGTCCAAGGTTCCGTCATTGCGAGGTACGATGTGCGACCAGAGGGAGCCATACCCCCGAATGCGAGTCTCCGCGAAGCGGGACGACACATGAGAGGGGTGAGCAATCCAGTCATTATAAGGAATTCCTTTTTGTTGTCCTGGATCGCTTCATTCTTCGCGATGACGGAGACATACGCTCGCTACACGAATAGAGAGTATTTGGTATTTTTCAACATCCATCCACTCAGGGAGAGTAAAGTCCTCCCGCTTCTTCCCAAGGAAACTCCATGGATGAGGATAGTTTTTGAGGAACTCTATCTGCCTCTCTGATATATCGATATACTCTCTCATGTCATCATAATCCTCCACGAGAATCGCAAGTTGCTTACCAAAATCCCGACCCTTGAGTCGGTATATCTCGTGGTAGTCTTGCTCTGTGAATTCTCAAGCAAGACCATAGCATGTGTCAGTTGGAAGGATAATAAGCATCGGCTATTGGTTATTGGATTCTCGTGGTTCCCGTCATTCTGAGTGAAGCGAAGAATCCAGGATCTACAAGTCATAAGTTAAGTCCTTCCACTGGGGGTTATATTGTTCAATAAGTTCAATTTTTCTTTTTCTAGTTATACACTTCAGTGTTTTTTCTCGAACGAGAGCTTCTGTGAACTTCTCAAATACTTCATAATAGACAAGAGTATGGACATGATACATTTTGGTAAATCACTCAATATATCAATTTTTGTGTTGTTCTATCCTCTGAGAGAGATTGCTCGTGACTCATACATAGAGTGTACCATTTCTCTGACTTGCAAGTATGTAGACATATCAGACTTTATTCATATCTATCCTGGATGCTTCGTGCCTCAGCATGACGGGGACAATAAATACACAATTTACTTACATTGCCCATCTACGAAAACTCGGACAATCCTGCTCGACGTCGATATGAGAGAATCCCTTGTGTTGTATCGCTGCCTTGATGATCTCCTTGAGTTCCTGGAAGTTCTTGGAGTGAGCTGTCTTACTGAAGCTACATCCTGCATGTTCAGCAAGTGCAACTGGATCAAGTGGCTTGATGAGATTCCCTTCTGGAGCCGTCTTGGTCACCGCGCCTATCGGAGTTGTCGGAGAGGATTGCCCCGTCGTGAGAGCGTAGTTCTCGTTGTTGAATACGATATATGTGATATCGAGATCACGACGACATGCATGGATAAAATGCCCCATACCGATACCATATCCATCACCATCACCACCAACTGCAACAACAGTGAGAGATGGATCTACCATCTTGACCCCAGTAGCGAATGGAAGTGTACGACCATGAAGCGTCTCAGCTGCATATCCATCGATATACTGTGAGGCTTTCCCCGAGCATCCGACACCCGAAACTACCACTCGCTTATGCGAAGGGATTCAGAGTTCTTTGAAGGCATTTTTGATCGCCATGATGATGAGGAAGTCTCCGCAACCGGGACACCATTGGATGTTAGTGAGTCAAGAGCGCATAGTGGTTTAGTTATTTCTTTACGGATAAAAATCATTCAAAGTGTATCTCTGGATTTTCTATATCATAGATATCGAGAATCTGATATTTTCATCGAGTCCAGATATCACCGTTTTCATAAAAGTGAGTTGCTTCGAGTATTCTAATAGCTGCATGAGGACGACTGAGTACAGCATTTCATTCGGTCTGGATAAGAGGAATTGGCTCATCTTGGAGGAGATAAAAGTTCCTCTGTCACTTTTTTAGGAAGTTATACACTTCTCAGATTTTGAGATTTTTTGGGATGCATTCTGATTCTTTTCTCTCTCATCTCTCAAAAAATGAAATATGTCGGAGAGCAAGATCAGGATTGAATTCTACTTGGATTCACATAGAGCTTATTTTAATGAATCAAAGTCTTCATAGAAGAACGGCATGAGGTCATACTTGCGGATATGAGCTATCTCAAGAGTTGAGACGAACTTGAGTCCGAATTCCTTGGTCACATAGTCTTCGAGTTGTCCTGCATAGTTGGATTCTACAAAAACTACTTTTTCAAGTCCGACAATCACATCTCGCATACGAGCATCGAGAGGCTTCAGACATGTTATTACTATCACTCCCCATTCAGGATTATCTCGCGTCCATGCCTCTGCAGTATATGCTGTGAGAGAGAATGTGAGGATCATCTTCTTCGCAGTAGGATTCACAACTCGATATCACATGATGCCTTCTTTTTCGTAGAAGTTCTGGAGCTTGCGGGCGCGCTTCTCGGTCATAGCAACCTTCATATCTATCTCCTCAGTTGTCGCACCATACTCGTCATGTTCATATGATGTAGCGATGAAGTCACCGAGTTCTGTACCAACACGGACATATGGAGAGACACCATCATCTGTGAGTTCATATCGCTTGTAGTCTGCGGATGGATTATCTATGAGTTTTCCACGATTGGCTGGAGTTGGTGTGAGTTCTCCGACAGAGACCTTGCCTTCTGAGTACTGCTTATCTGTGAGGATGATGACTGTTGTCTGGTATTTTTGTGCGATATTGAGTGCCTGACCTGCCATAGCGTACCCCTCTTCCATCGTAGATGGAATGAGTACCACATGATCTCCTCCACCGAATGTCGGAACAAGAGCATATGTGATCTCTGATTGCTCGTGATATGTCGGAGTTCCTGTCGATGGACCTGCGCGCTGAGAGAGTATCGCAACTATCGGGAACTCTGCCTGCGCAGCGAATGAGAGTGCCTCAGTCATCAGTGCGAATCCTCCACCACTCGTCGCAACCATCGCACGAGCACCAGTGAACGATGCACCAAGTGCTGAGTTCATCACCGCAATCTCATCTTCTGCTTGGAGGTAGGTAACTTTTTTGGAATTCACGATCTCTGTGAGTACCGTCGATGCTGGAGTCATCGGATATGCACTGAAATACTCGAGCTCAGATGCAATCGCACCGTATGCGAGGGCTTTGTTTCCATAGATGACAGTTTTTGGAGTTTTACCTGTCTGGATATATTCTCGCATGTGATTATTCGTATTGGCTGTTTTTCACTGCTCACTATATTCACGGAGGATACCGAGATTTTTCTCGACAACTTCGTCTCATTTTTTTGCAAATGACTTACGAATGCTTGGTTCAAATACGGATACATCCAGTCCGAGATATCCTGCGAGTATACCGAGAAGGTATGTATTCTCATACTTGTCCTCGATGAGTGGAGATATGACGACATAGTCGGTACGAAGTGTTGGATGAGCGACCTCGACTTTTTCTATCCACTTCTGATTCGCGATGAGGAGTCCTCATTTTCTGAGCGATGTCAGATTTGGGGTGATATTTTTTTCATTCAGAGAAATCAAAATATCAACAGCCTTTGTGAGGTATGGTTGTTCGCTCGTGATATGGACATCATAATAATTGAGTCCTCACTTGATGATAGACTGATACTCAGAGTCGGTGATGATCTGTTGACCGAGCGATGCAAATGCATTCGCGATGATATCCATGATCGAGTGCATACCGAGTCCTGCTGGACCCGCGATACGGATGGCGAAGTGTGTGTTGGAAGACATGAAAATATATGAAAATATATGAAAATTATGCGGAGAGTATAGTAAAAAAGACAAAAAAAGCAAAACCGTTCTCTACATAAATATCAATGCAAAAACGATATTCAAAATAGTAAACCAGAATAGATACCCTCGTGGTGTATTGTCCTTGAGATAATTGGCTCCTATATGCGAGAGTATGAGTGTTACAATCGTTGTCCAGATGAGGTGAGAGATGGAGAGATTCATAATTCGAGGAAGTTTTTATATATCGAGATTCGTACTACGAGCGAGGAAGAGGTACGATATGCCAAAAAATACAGCAAAAAGAATTCCTGAAAATAAAAGTGCCGTATGGATAGTATATGCATCACTCACATATCCAACTATCGGTCCGACGAATACAAATACGAGGCGAAACATCATTGCTTGTATGGAGAGGACTGTCGCACGGATGCTCGATGGTATAAGGATATTGACATAGTCAGAGAGTACTACAGATCCAAACCCTCTCGCGAGATAAAAGAGGAAAAGAAAGACAATTCCATAGATAACATGAACAAATGAGAGAAAAGTATAGCCAAGCACGGGAAGTGCCATCATGAAATACAGTGAGTTCTTGCGACCGAGGAATTCCTCTATCCTATGAGCAAAAAATGAGGCGGGAACGAGAAATATCACCAATACCGACCACACAACTCAGAAGTACTGGAGTGGGAGCTCAACCGCAGTAAAGTAATACTGTGAAAGCCAGGTCATGACAAGCGTCGATGCACCAAATATTCACGAAAATAATATCAACCATTTTACTTCTTTGTGTTCATGGAGCGAATATTTTACGATTTTTGTGATTCACTTCCAGACTCATTCCTTATTATCATGCTTGTGTTGTGATGGTTCTCGGAGAAAAAAAACGAGAGGAATAGTACAGAGATAGAGGTAAAATTGTACCTCAAGTGGAAGTCGTAAGCTGATAACCGCGAGGAATCCACCGAGGAAACTCGCTGTTGCCTCAGAGATACTAGAAATAGATTGGAGATATCATTGATATTTTTTATTCTGACCCTGTTTTCACTCATCAAGGAGTGTATCATAGAGCATAGCAGAGTCAGTTCCAGAGATAAAACTGGAGCCAAGACCGAGAACGAGTTCTGCAATAAGGAATCACCAAAATCCGTCTGCAAGTACATACCAACCAAGTCAAACTGTAGAGATAAGAGTACCTATAAGTATGGATTTTTTACGGCCAAGTACATCAGAGAAGTATCCTGTCGGAATCTCAAAAAGTACAACTCAGATAGCAAAACATGCCTGGATGATAAATATCTCCTGATGTGAAAGTCCATGTTCACGGAAAAATATCGTCACAACAGGCATAATGAGGAGGAACCATCTCACTGCACGCAGTATGAGGAGAATGATGACGTTGCGAGAGAATAGCATGAGAAAAGTATAGAGAAAAAGAAAGGAAAAGCAAAAATAGCAGATTCCTTATTTGGAAATTTGACAAGAAATACAAGAAGAAGTAAAATACACTTGTCCAGTCAAACTGACTGGCGAGGTTGTCACACCTTTTGTGATATTTCCCCGCCAGCGAAAGCGCTGGATAGGGAATTCTTGGAGAAAACCATGTTGAACAATCCTGATATCGCGATGACATTTTCGTTCATCATGGCTGGGGTTCTGTTGATCATCATGTCAACAATAAACTCCACTGATGATCCGCAACGAAAGTTTGGCGTGATATTTTTCACGCTTATGGGGTGTTTACTTTTCGGCAACGGATTAAACATGCTGGGTATAGCGTTCATCTACACCACTATGTGGTGTATTGGCTATATTCTGCTGGTACTCCTCGGGCGGTGGCTGATGCGGGAAATGCTCAAAGAGCATCTTATCACAAATGCCTACGGTTACGTAAAGGGGTTACAGGGGTAACTCCGTCAGATTCCCTTCTTTGTCCACTTCCTGCTTCGGCGGGTGGTGGACTCCTTTTTTATAAATAACTTTTGGAATAATATCAGATATCCAGAAACACTAGATTGCTTCGTACCTCGCAATGACAGGGACAAAGTAGCACTGGATTCCCGACTATGGTACTCAGGAATGACAGAGACACTGGATTGCTTCGTACCTCGCGATGACGAAACACAAGAACTATAATATCTCATACCTCAGCCCATCCACATCACCCGCACCGAGGAAGAGGATTATCGAAGAATTCGGATGACTCGAATCATATTCTCGGACGAGTTTTGCAGTATTCTCGAGTCAGTTTCCATCGATTACATTCGGCTGATTTTTTATAATCTCTGAAATGAATCTATCAGTTGTCATCCATTCGACATCTTCTTTTTTATCTCGGGAAAAGTAAATATTCGGGATGATGAGTGTATCAAGGTCAGCAAATGATGTTGCGAATTCTTGCAATAACTCGCGAGTACGCGAATACTGATGCGGTTGGAATACGACGAAGAGTTTTTTGTCTGTATACTTCTCACGGATAGCGCGAAGCGTCGGACGTATCTCGTTCGGATGGTGACCATAGTCTGACATCACGATATTGCCATGAGTTGTCGTACCGACGATCTCAGAGCGACGCCATGAACCCTTGTAGGATATGAGTTTTGGTACGATGATATCATCCTGCATCCCGAGAAGTCTACCAACTGTATACGCGAGATAGGCATCATGCTCGAGATGAGTTCCTGGTACCTGGAGATGCAGTTCTGGAAGTGGCATACTTTTCTCTACATTGTAACACTTCTTCGCATTGCAACACATCTCCTCGACACGTGGAAAGTATACTATCTTTCCATTACCGACGATAATCTTTTTCTCTTCTGGAATATTGAGCTTCTGTGAGTTCTCATCATCTGCAGATATGATGACGAATCCGGATGTCTGATCGACGATCGACTGGAATGCAGAGATATAGTCCTCGAGGGACTTGTAGTAGTCGAGATGATCGAGGTCGATATTGGTAATCACCGTGATATATGGACGATACTGGAGGAACGACCTCTTGTACTCACATGCCTCGATGATGAAGTTCTCGGCCTGTATCTCAGTATAGAAGTTAGTATTCCCGAGCTGAGGCACCTGTGTCCCGACGATAGCGGTACATCCAGGTGCAGTCGGCATATAGGAAAATGCTCCATCTGCAGGAATCTCTATAGTCGGATTGTCTGTGTACTCATTCGCGAGCATGAGTGTCGTCATGGCAGTTGTCGTCGACTTCCCATGAGAACCGGTGATTGCAATACCCTGCTTCGCGTTAAATACCTCACCGAGTGCAACTGGATATGAGAGGTGTTTTATTTTCAGATCTCGTGCCTTCGCGAGCTCAGTATTCGCATATATCTGCTCCTCAGGCGTGAGGTCAGGCTTGGTGATGATTGCCTCAGAGTAGATGACAAGTTCAGTATCATCACGGAGATTCTCTGCCGCATGTCCGATATGGATGTCAAATCCCTCGTTTCGAAGAGTATCCAGAAAAGGCGAATCTGCTCCATCAGATCCAGAAACTGTATAACCAAGATACTTGTAGTAGCGAGCCAGAGCCGAGACTCCGATGCCTCCGATACCGATGACATGTAGGTGTTTTTGTGTTTTTTGCATGCGGGAATTATAGTGAGAATTTATTTATTTGCAAAATTTGACATTTTAATAAATAAAATTATTATAAAAATATCCAGTTAATGATTGACTGGGAAATTCTTTGGGCTACACCCTAATTGCAATTTTCCCTGTTCAGCGTGTAGGCTGGATGGAAGAAGGGGAACAATATGCTCATCCGTGTTTTAATGATAGTATTCCTACTAATGACTATCGGGAGCACTGTTTGTGCCCTACTTGGTAAATGTCATTGGGGGACTGTCTTTCTTTTTGGTTTCATAACGCTGGCACTTTCAATACCAGCATTGCTGGAATCAACAACTGAAAATAAACCATAACATGAATCCTCTTTTTCTTTATAGCCCACCCTCTGTCTCGCTTGAAAGCACGACCAAGGTGGGTTTTTCTTTTTGCTTTGATTTTGAAAACAACTTTTCTATAATTTCTCCGCCCCTGTCCATTGGTCACGGGCAGGAGGTTTTTATCCTTTAACCAATTCATTGTATGGGGAACCTCCTCATGTATCTCTGTATCCTCTTCGGATACAAGATAGTCACTCAGAGAGTGACAGGTCGAGACAGACGGAAACTCCTTCGTCAGTATCGATAACAGAAAAACACCCGCTCGTAACGGGTGTTTTTCTTAGGAGGTTTATTTCCAATTCATTGTTTCTTCTTTCGAAGACATAGTTATTATATCAGATTTTTCTTGAAGTCAAAATTTTTATCACTTCTTCGCATGATAGAGATATACATACACCATCATAAAAAATCCTCCATAGAGTAATACGAATTCTACGAGTCACATCGCCCCTACCTCGAACATCTGGCTCACTCGAGCTCGATCTGGATCGGATATATGCCAAGTTCCACCATTGGAGATGAGAACTACCCATGTCTCATGGATGACAGAGAGTGGATTGTTCCAGATATCCCAAGAGTTGAATCTGAGGAATCGCCCGATATAGACTCCTATCATAGAGAGCACGATTACTCCTGTCATGAAGAGCCATGAGAGACGACGATGATAGTGGATATTCCACTCGCGGTGGACGAGTTCCATCGACGCATATCCTGAGACCATGCCCGCGAACGCCATCGCCGTGATATAGACGATATCATAGTAGACCATCTCTGGATAGCGTGGGAGATGGACGAAGTCTGTGAGCAGATAGAAGCTATTCGGAATAAAAAAGAACCAGAAAAAAAGAAGTAACCACCGAATCCATCCACGATACGTCACATATCCGAGTGCAAATACATACGGGAGAAATGCAAGAATCAGATTCCACACGAGACCACCGAGATCAGTGGTTCCTGCATAGAACATTCGTACAACCGCGAGGAGGGCCGCGAAGAGACAGAATATGAGATAGGAAGCAATATGCATGATATCTATGAATTACGGATACTACTGAGAACTCATTCGACAAAGCTATTTACATCGAGTCATTGCCTCGCACGTTCGAAGTGGAGTCTGTATTTATTCAAAACTAATTCATTGTTGCAAAAGTTCGCACCAATACATGTCCAGAGTCTGTATATAGTTTTTGAATCGAGCTTGTGCCAGAAGTTGGAGTAGAGCTCCTGCCGCCCGTCGAGAAAATCCACTATATCCAAGAACCAATATGATTCATCTATCTGTATTCACTCTCTATATGGAACCTCGATGAATCATGAAAGAGCGGTAGAGTATTCAAAGATGATTGGTAATTGTAAATTATTAATTATACATTGGATACGATATGTTCCACTATTCTTGATAAGTGCATCCCGCAGTGGTGCAACAGGACTCGCAGACCAATAAGCGAGGAATCGAGTACCCAGTATTTCGAGAATCCTTTTTTTCTCATGTTCGATAGTATCAGTCTCGAGAGTACGAGGAAAAAGTGGACCAGAAGCATAGAGTCTCACATCTGTTGTTTCGAGATTTCACTTTTCATGAGTGAGTTCGAGTATTCCTATCGGACACTCCTTGCGACCTGGTTCGAGAGTTCCGAACTCTGCCTTATACTGACGACCTGGGAGGAGTGCACGCTGTGGGAACTCATATCCACACTCACGCGCGATATCTGACTCCATGGACGCTATCTCCTCGAGTGGGAATATCTGGAGTCGAGCAAAGTCAGGAGACAAGCTCTCTGGATATCCTATCCCCTGTCCGATGAATCCACGAACAAGATTCGGAATCGTATAGATATTCTCGAATCCTGCAAAGTCCTCGTATTCATACTTCTGATATGCAGCATACATAGCATCCTTACGTCCAGCTATATACTCAGCACGATGTGATTTTCTCCTCTTGACTGGAGTGTCGAGGAGGGGGAGCTGTCACTCGAGCTCATTGCGACTCGCGAGATAACAGATGGTCTCATAGTCCTTCCGAGTGAGTATTCGATACAGTGCATTCTGCACATCCTCATCATCATCTTCTGGGAGAGTATCTATCTCAGCAAAGAGGAGTTCCCTGTCATTCTCGAGAGCAATCATCATCACATCATCCTCGTTCGTGATAGTCGACTGAGGGAACATATATCCAGTTATCTCGATTCACTTGAGAGCATAGGATTTTCCAGGATAGAGGATTTCGAGCGGTATATCTCCGAGATATTCACGGATAAGTGGAACGAGGTACTCGAGAGTAAAAGGAAGGAGAAGGAGTGGTTTTCGGTTTCCGTCATTGCGAGGTCACGAAGCAATCCAGTCAATATTAGGAAGTCCTTTTTGTTGTCCTGGATCGCTTCATTCTTCGCGATGACAGAGTCAGTAAATTTCCACAAGTGTATACGGATCAAAGTGGTCTGTATGCGAATGAGATATATAGATAGCATCGATAGTTTGGATCTTTTCCCTATCGAGTCGCACCTTGACTGTACGTTCCATCATATCTCCGACAGCATAGTCAGAGAGCCAAGCATCGACGAGAATACGAACATTTTCACCATTCGAGTTCGCTATATCGACGAGGAATTCAGAATGTCAGAGTGGAGTGATAATCATAGATACAAGGAAAATCCCCTCTTCGGGGATTTTAAAAAATTATTGTTTTGGGAGGAATTTTTCTATCAATCATCCACTTCACATCATCTGTGATTCCATATTTTCCATGATAGCAGGCATCACGAGGTCTGTGACTTTTTTCATCACAATTCCAGGGTTCTGAGATACATAGTATGCTATACCAATAATCGCAAAAATATAGAGCACTCTATATACCTTGGCACGGAGTTCACGTCACTGTTGCTTGCGGATGTATTGGTATATCTCATCGAGCTTCTGCTCGTTCGTCATGGGCATCATAGTGAGAAAAGTTATTCTGCAGAAATAGTAGCATCTACTGGAAGCTGAGCCTGGTCATTCGTGAGAAATATAGCAAGTCCTGAACCAACGACTGATGCAAGGAGGGTGATAAGTGTGATAATAATAACAGCTTTGCGCATAGGAATTGAGAGTAAAAGATTATTGAAGTTGTGGTTCGAGTGTATCGAGTTCATTCATCATAAGTTCATCTTCAGTAAATGGAACATCATCCATTGGTACATCATCTTCGAATTCTTCTGGTGTTACTTTTTCGAGTTCTGTGAGGAGCTCCTGGAGTGGCGTTGTAGAAGTAGGCGCCTCCACATCTCAGGCGAATGAAGCACGATCCATCGTCCATCCGAGTTCACCGTGTATCATCTCTGTTGAGCCTGTTCCCTGTGGAATATCGACTACGAGGCGGAATGCATCATCCCGTGCGAGGAGTCCGATATTGGCACGGAGTATCTCCTCTGTGTCTATCATGACAGAGAGTGGACCTGCGACCATAGTACCACTAGAGACGAGATTCATATTCATATTTCCCATTGGAGATGCTCACTGGATCTTGAGAGCGGTGAGAGCCTTGTTCTCTATAGCACCTTCCCATGAGAGAGAACCTACAGGGAGGAGGAGTCGTCCGTCGAATGCTCCATCATCTTTTTGTGTATGCTTGAGTGTGGCAGTGATACCCTGAGCCGTGATATCGAGTGAGAGCTCACGAAGTTTGCGTCCATTCATGTCTATATATCCTGCGAGTTTTCCCATCTCAGTACCAGACTGCGTGAGAGTGATGTTGAGTTCTGTTTTTGGTGTACCACGAGTAAGTGTCCCACGTACAACCACAGAGTCACCAGAGGGATCAGAGAGTGCAAAGAGAATATTCGTAGGAGTCGAGTTGATAACTATATTAGCAACAGCAGTGCCTGACTCATCACGGAGAGAGAGGTCGAGGAGAGACTCATCAGTATTATCTGTATGGAATCACATAGTTCCAGAGAGTTGGATCTTCGCTATATCTGACTGGAGTGACGCGAGCTCCGATTCTGTGAGTGGAGCTCCTGAGAGGTCCTGATTGATAGCCTGGATGAGTCCGACTACTTTTTCTCTATCGAGTTCCACACGATACATCTGCAGTGCGCCACTCATACCGAGATCTTCTGTAGACTTCCAGATTGGATAGGTGAGGAGGTATTTTTTGATCTTATCCATGTCCATCTTCTGGAGATTGTCTGCCATCTCGAGTGCTCGTTTTTCTTCTGCGGTCATGACTTCGTTACGAGCATCTGCCTGAGTCCATGAGAGCCATTTACCGTCGAATTTTCCAAAAACAGCGCGAATCTCCTCTGTAGAAAATCCGATATCACGGAGATTCTTGTACTCGAGATAGAGGTCACCATCGTGAGATATGAGTCCGAGACGATCCAGTGCGAGCATACCAGAGCCAGCGAGTCACTCGTACTGGAGTGTTGGATTCTGGAGTTCGAGAGATGCATTGCGTCCAGTGGATTCTACGCGATAATCAGTTCTGATAGAACCAGAGAGGAGTACTGGGATAGATACAAGCGCATCAAAAACACCACGAGACTGAACTGACTGGAGGAGTCCGAGTGCATCGATAGTACGATCCAGAGAATCGATAGTTGCAGTGACATTACGAGCGTAGTAGTCCTCGAATGACTGTGGTTTTTTGTTAAAAAGTGAGCAAGAACTCATGACGAGTACGAGCGAGAGTATGAGGAGTTTTTTCATGAAGGGAATTAAAAATAACGAGGAAAGTATAAGAAGAAAGATGAAAATCGCAAATTCTCTCACAAAAAATGGTTGATTTTTTTGATTTTTGTATATCCTGAGACAACGAACAAGCACAGAAGACGCGAACACGATTACATTGTTTCTGTAATTATTCACTTTTAATTGTTAATTATTCATTAATTATATGGCTAACATCGACCATGCACCGAGCAAATACATGCTCAATCTTCTCCATGTACTCCCTGCATTTGCAGACGAAGGTGAACTCCGTATCAATGCTATCATCGAGCTCAACTCTATGACTATCAACAAATACGAGATCATCACTGAGTCAGGTCAACTCAAGCTCGACCGTGTAGGATACTCATCACTCGCATACCCATTCGCATACGGGGCCATCCCATGCACTTGGGACGAGGACGGAGATCCACTCGATGTAGAGATCGTCGGAGTCACTGAGCCACTTATCCCTGGTTCTATCGCTGAGGTACGCATCATCGGTATAATGAAGTTCAACGACGGAGGCGAAGTTGATGACAAGGTCATCGGTGTACTCGCTGACGACAAGCGCATGGATCACATCACACACTACTCACAACTCGGAGCTCACTGGGAAAAGGAAACTACCTACTACTGGGAGCACTACAAGGATCTCAAAAAACCTGGAACATGTAAGGTTGATGGATTTTTTGACGCTGTAGAAGCAGTAAAGATTATCAAAGACTGCGAGGAACGATACAAGACTGACTACCTCCCAAAATTCAGTGCATAGAATAATCCCCTACCGAGATGGTGGGGGATTTTTAAAAATCATTATTTTGGCGAGGTTTTCCCTTAAGCGTGTCCGTACTTTATTAGACAATTTGTTATATTCTGACGAAAAAAATATATTACATACCAAATCTGGTCTCAGATCTTTTTTGAGTCGCTGAAAAATCAGAAACTGTAGTTTTGCACTCAATGTACCATACCCGTATTGTTTATCCTCTGATAGTAATAGTTGATTAAACTCAACAAGAATAGACGAGATAAATTCATAATCTACATAAAAAACCATAAGAGGCATGAACTGTCATGTATTAATACTTCTTCAGCCATTCTCGCTATTAGCGAGTTTATCTTTGATAAAAAAGGGTCCTTCAGTAAAATCAACAGCTATCTCTGGGTCAGATCCCAAAGATATTGTAGCATCTACACCATAATGCACATCGTTTACCACACTACTCAACTCACTCCTAGTTGGTGATAATACGACATTGAGAACCTGGAGAACAACGGCTTCTCTCAGTCTATTATAGAGGTAGCTTCCCCTTCATTCTCTTGCATCGATATTTGATATTGCATGATTTACCTGTGATTCGGGCGACCTCTTTGATGAAGATCTCAATTCTATAAATCTTCCATCTGGGTTCATATACATATCCAATCGAAAATGTTGCAAAACATGCGCAAACTCAGAGAGCAACTCGGCTGGCGTCTTTTCTCTAGATATATAGGCTCCTTCCATAAGGTCTGAATATGATTATTAATTACATAAGAAGTTATAGTATTCTTATATTTTGTCAATTTTATTTTTCAATTCATAATAATACTTTTACTTTTATCATTTTTTGTATACACTCTCACTCATGCAAAAGATAATCAAGCTCGTCCAGAAGGCATCAACTCCAGAGAAAAAACCAGTTCTCGAGAGAAAGCATAAAACAACAGAACGTAAAGATGGATCACTCCACTTTCTCATCACCTGCCAGTCAGGACTCGAGTCACTCGTGAAGCGCGACTGTGAGAAACTCAGACTCGAGGATATACACGCACAGGATAGACTCGTGAAGTGCTCAGGAACGCAAAAAAATCTCTACGAACTCCTCGTGTGGAGTCGATTTGCGAATCGAGTATACCTCTCACTCGCAGAAGAATCTATCACTGACTTCGAGAGACTCTTTGCTGTGTGTGCAGATATAGATTGGGGTGCATATATCACTGGTCGAGAACGCATCATCATCGAGGCGTCATCGACTCGCTCAACTCTCTCGAGTATCCCAACGATACAGTCCATCGCACAGAAGGCAATATACGGTACGATGAATACACCGAACACGACAAGTGGCGTCGAAGTCCATATCCTCATCCTCATCATCGACGATATTGCACATATCCTCCTCGACGTGACTGGTGAGCCACTTCACAAGCGCGGATACCGCATCGAGGCAGGTGAAGCGCCAATCAAGGAAAATCTCGCTGCAGCGCTCGTCGCATGGTCAAACTGGAAATACTCCACTCCCCTCATTGATCCATTTTGCGGAAGTGGGACAATAGCCATCGAAGCTGCGATGATAGCACGCAATATTGCTCCAGGACTCATGAGACACTTCCGTACCGAGTCACTTGTCTCACATGATAGAACTATCTATGAAGAAGTGAAAAAAGAAGCTAGAACCAAGTCGTATCCAAGTGGCAAATACACTATCATCGGACGCGATATCGAACCAGAAATGATTCGCATCGCGCATGGCAATGCTATGAGAGCATGAATGCAGGATGATGTAGTATTTGAGGTTGGGAACTACACGGAATCAAGCATCACGGACAAGACTATCGTCACCAATCCTCCCTACGGTAATCGTCTCCAGTGAGTGGATCTCGGAGATATCTATGACAAGCTCAAGCGAGAAATCGAGTGAGGAGCTGGTGGATTCATCACGAGTTATGATATAGGCAAAAATCAGCTCGCGAACAAAAAAGTCCTCAACGGAGCCGAGGAGTGTAGATATTGGTATAAGAAAAATTAAACCAAATTCTTCTTTGTTTTCAATTTGCTTCTTTCTTTTTGTGAATTTTGATATTCTGTCGACGAGATTTTTGGAGAAATTCGGAACTGTTTGACTCCGTGGTTTCTTAGCACGGAGGAGTT
This sequence comes from Candidatus Altimarinota bacterium, assembly GCA_023260135.1. Classification (GTDB taxonomy): domain Bacteria; phylum Patescibacteriota; class Gracilibacteria; order BD1-5; family UBA2023; genus JABFSX01. The sequence goes on from JALQWG010000004.1 coordinate 47,447, forward strand.
TTTCGAATTTCCAAAAATGAGTCGTGAACAGAATACAAAATGAGCAAACCAAAGAAGAACCTTTTGTTTCTTTTCAGTTATGAAAAGAAATGAGAAATAGAGGTACTGGATTCCTGCCTACGCAGGAATAATAGAAACTCAGAAACACTGGATTCTTCGTTCCTCAGAATGACGGAAATCAAAAAATCCCACCTCATCGGTGGGATTTTTACTTTTAATACTTATGCCCAGAATCCATCTACTACCTTGCGGTATGTTACACGATTCTTGATATCTTCGTAGTATGCATCGCCAGGAACGAGCTTGGCACGGAGACGCTCGACGACTTCTGCAGAACCATACTGAGCAATCACCTTTTCTACTTCTGCCTTTACCTCATCTTCTGTTGCCTCAGTTCCCTTCATCTCGCGGATCTTGCGGAGGATGAGTTCAGCCTTCAGACGACGTTCTGCCTCTGGTTTTACAACTTCGTCCTTGTATGCTTCTTCTGACTTCTTGATATGCTCGAGGTACATCTTGATAGAGAGTCCCTGTTGCTCGAGATTGGCACTATGTTCACGGAATATCTGATCTACTTCATTCGCGATAAGTGATGGACCAACTTCAAAAGTCGAAACTGCGAGAATCTCCTTCATAAGCGTATCTTCATCCTTGTTACGAGTCTCATTTTCTTTACGATTTTTGATTTCACTTTCGAGGATTTTCTTGAGTCCTTCGATATCAGTTTTCTCGCCACGGAGCTTCTCGATGAATTCTTCGTTGAACTCTGGAGTGTGTGGCTTTTCGAGTTTTTCTACATTGGCAACAAAATATACCTTGCGACTCTTGAACTCCTCAGAGTGGTAGTCAGCTGGGAACGTGATGTTGAATCCTACCTCATCACCCACCTTGGCACCGATGAGCTCTTCCTCGAATCCAGGGATAAAATTTCCTGATCCAATAACGAGAGGATAGCTTGGAACGTATGTCTCCTTGATCGCTTCGCCGTCTTTTTTATCAAAACCTTGGGCAGTAATAGTAACACGATCTCCCTTCTCTACTGTTGTATGGCTTGTATCTGCACCATCATCGGTGTGTGAACCTGCCTCGTGGAAGTGAGTAAATCGCTTTTTCATGTCAGCGAGCTCAGCCTCAACCTCAGAAGCTTCGACCTTGACTGGAGTACGCTTAACCTTGATCTTATCGAGCTTCTTCTCATCGATCTCGATCTCAGGAAATACCTCTACTTCGAGTGTGAGTTCGATTGGGTCAGTGCCCTTCACCTCAGTGATATTCCCTGGAGCAACTGGGATGATATTTTCTTTTTTGAGTACCTTCGGATAGAGGTGGTTCACGACGTGGTCGAGTGCCTGCTGAGTGATCATCTCCTCTCCGTATTCACGGACAATAACAGACTCAGGAATATCTGATCCCTGCTTAAATCCCTTGACCTTTCCCTTGGCGCGGATCTCTTCGAGGACCTGCTTGCGAGCCTTCTGGAATTCTACACCTGATTCCTTGAGGTTGATAGTGAGTGTATAGGCATTTTTACGTGTTACAGTTGACTGCATAGAAAAATTATAAATGATGAATTATAAATAATGAATTTGAAACAAAAAGATCCGTCCAAATAACGGGTGGATTATAGGGAAAGAAGGCTCGAAAGCAAATCAAAAGTAGAACATTTTACCATTCTAGTCAAAGTATTTTTCATATAACCAAAGTTATATGACAATGAAAAAAGGCAAAAGAATTTATATTGACTAGCTTAATCATCTGAATCATCAAACCATAACTTATATTGCTGTATCTTTGTAGTCTTATTCGGAGAATAGGTTGTTCGTCTATCATAAGGTTTATTCATTCATCTTCCAGAAGTGAGTGAATCTATGATTCATACAACGATTCGCAATTTTCTGCGATCTTCGGCTGTCTCATTTTCATCATAACCAATATCTTTGAGAAGTTCATCCTGCAGCTTGTTTCTTAATTCAACATTTTTTGGGTCTAGAAGCTCCTTTGCATCAATATGTCAATTCAAAACACATCGTAAAGTAACTATCTCTTCATAATCCAGAAGTACAGAATTAACAACTTTCAGTGAAGCGGATTTAGTAGGTTTTCACTCTAAATCTGTATAATTGCGTATGTAAAAAGTATTATCTGCTATCATTATATTATATTAATATTCATATATTATAATAAGTCAACTCAATTCTTTTCTTTTGCCATTCTCCCCTTTTTCTCTATACTGCAGAACATGAAAAATACACCAACATCCCTCTACGCATTCACCCTCGGACGTGAGTGGAAACTCTCTCTCGCAGAACTCATCTGTGTATGGTGAGAGGATGCATATCAGATGCACAGTGAAGAAATCGCGATATTCCAGATAGTTGGATACTCTGACGAGCAACTCGCAAAGAGATTCATCACACTCGGTGGCTCTATCCGTATGATAGCCATAACCGGAGAATCAAGTCCAGAGACTTTTCCGACTGATACTATCGCGCTCATATCAGGACAGCGACACGAGAGCAAGATCACGTTCGCACTCGGAGCATATGGACTCGAGTATCGTCTCTCAGATATCGGACTACGAGTCAAGAAAACTCTCACAGAGAAGTGACTCTCTGTACGTCTCGCGAATACCGAGAACAAGAATATCAATGCAGCGAGTCACAAAAAAGATAAGCTCTCGAGAACGAAGACGGAATACAACCTCATCGTCCTCAGTGATACAACTTATATCGGATACACTATCGCCTGTCAGGATATCGATGCCTATGCCAATCGTGATACTGCAAAAGTTCGCGATATGGTCGTCGGGATGATGCCACCGAAGCTCGTACAGATGATGATCAATATATCTGGTACAGCACATACAAGTCTCTACGATCCATTCTGCGGACTCGGGACGACACTTATCGAGGCTGCGAATATGTGAATTCTAGAAGTATCTGGAAGTGATATTTCAAGTGATATGGTACGCGCGAGCAAAGACTGACTCGAAGAATTCATCAAAACTGAGCTCGTATGGCAAGAACGTATCCGTACAGCAGGAGGTACTCCAGCCAAGGACTTCACTCAGCTCGTGAGACAGGTATTCCACCTCGATGCACGAGAAGTGAAGACTGCATTCACAAAACATAACGTCAAAAAAAATACGACCATCATCTCCGAAGGGTATCTCGGTGAAGTGATGAGTCCTCGTGATATTACACTTGACCGCGTACAATCGGAACGTCGCAAGCTCGCGAATATGTATGATGCATTCTTCCGTGGACTCTTTGAGGTAGGATATACCGGAACTATTGTTATGAGTTTTCCATTCTGGAATATACACGGAACATATTCATACCTCTCTGAAATATACGATATTATACGTAAAAACTGATTCCAGACAGTGTCTCTCCTCCCTGGTGATATGGGACTCAATACTCGTGAATGAAGTCTCCTCTACCGCAGAGAGAATCAGACAGTCGGAAGAGAAATAGTAAGGATAATCAGGCAAAAGAATGTCTAAACTCGAACCTCTCAATCTCGCGATACGCGCACGCAATCCTGACTACTATGACAAGTCTCGGGATATGGAGACTGCCCTCGCGTACAATGCCATCAAAAAGGTCCTCCAATCAGAATGAAGGGAGGAACTTTTTGGTTATATCAAAAGTGTGAAGCTCACCGATAAAAATATAGTGATAACAACTGGAAAACCGATAGTGAATGCGGAACTGAAGGTGTATAGAGAAAAAATACTGGAAAATATAAATAAACAACTAGAATGAACATGATGAATTTTGAGAGAAAAAATTATTACAAGATAATTTTCTTACAATGAGTTCATCTGAGCCTCGATTTTTGCCTCTATCAGTGGATGTCATGATTCTTGAAATGCAGTCAATAAATCAGATATTTCATTTTCCATTCAAAAATTTCGCATTTTAACCATGAGAATATATGCCTTGATATGTCGCTTATTGATGTATCCAGGCTTCTTTTTCTCCATCTCTCTCATATCTATCATATTATTAAGCATGTCTTGCAGTTTTCTAAAAACATCGTTCCTATTCATGTATATATAATTCCCGAGTCAGAGATATTCTTCGTCAGTATTTATAGTATCTTCATCTGGACTAATATTCAGAAGTCTAATTGCATAATAATGTATTGCCTTTTTAATAGCAGATAGCTCGTACTGCTGTCTTTTTTCTGCATATATTGAGTGTTTTTTGAGTTTCTTTAATGGAGGCTCTGGACTCAATATCTGAATAATATCATGCATTATATCTCATGGACGACAGGCAATAACGTGTTCATGGAGTTCATCAGTAAAAAATTGTAACATTTCCCGTCTTTGTTCAAATGAAAATCAACCTGTTGATAATATCAGAGCATCTCTAAAAGTCTGTAATCAGAAGCTTGTATATATCTCCTTCCAGTATTCTGGATGGTCCTCAATAACATCATGGAGTAAAAACACTAGTATATCATGGAGATTGGCATTGTATTTATCAATATAATCAGATATTATCTGAAATTGGTGAACAAGATATGGTGATTTATCATTTTTTCTTGCATCATTTCAGTGTGCACGATACATTATATCTACCCCATTCAGGATCTCACTCCATCATGATAAGGTTTGCTGGGTTCAAAATGAATTGTTGATTATCGCATCAACATCGCCATTATACTGAGATAATTTTGGATGTTGCATGAGCCAACGATGAAAATACAGAGCTCACCATCATGACTCCGGAATATATTCAAATTTAGGATATGTAGAAGTGATTTTCTTCACTTAAGAAAATTATTTTTTAAATTATACCACTTTTTATCAATAAGCAAATATATTTTTGACTTTTTATAATTTTTATTCATTTAATATAAAAATATTTCATTTTGCGCTCTTTTCTTTTTTTGATATAATCGTCTCTATTATGGCTATCAAATCCTCCAAACCAGACATCGAACGTACCGTCTCACCGAGACAACAAGAAGACGAGATCATATCCGAGATATCACTGCGTCCACGCCGACTCGATGAATATGTCTGACAAGCACAGATGAAGGAACATCTCAGTGTCGCGATACAGAGTGCAAAGATACGCAACAAGCCACTAGAACATATCCTCTTCTACTGACCACCAGGTCTCGGGAAGACGACTATCTCGACCATCATCGCACATGAGATGGGTTCAGCCATCAAGAGTACGAGTGGACCTGCCATCGAAAAGCAATCAGATATTATCTCGATTCTCACGAGTCTCACGGAGGGTGAGATACTTTTTATCGATGAGATACACCGCCTCAGACCACAGATAGAGGAGATACTCTACTCAGCGATGGAGGACTATCAGATAGATATAATGATTGGTTCTGGGACAGGAGCAACCAGTGTGAAGATGGATATACCAGCATTTACCCTCATCGGTGCAACAACTCGTCTGTCTAATCTGTCCAATCCTCTTCGCGATAGATTCGGGAATGTGATGAAGCTCGACTTCTATGAGACGATTGACCTCGCACGTATTATTAAGAGATCATTCTCACTTCTTGGACTCTCGACACTCTCGGATGCAGCTATACTCTCAGTAGCAGAACGATCTCGCTGAACTCCCCGTATCGCGAATCGATATGTCAAAATTCTCCGAGACTATGCAACAGTGGGAAAACCTATAGAAAATAAAGATGAATGTGAAGCGATATTTGAAGGGTTCGGTGTAGATAGTTATGGTCTCGATATTCTCGACCGCAAGCTCATGATGCATCTCATGGAATCATTCCATGGTCGACCTGTGGGACTCTCGACACTCGCCTCAGTCGTAGGTGAAGAAGTTGCAACTATCGAGGATGTCGTCGAGCCGTATCTCCTCCAGATAGGATTCATCGAACGCACTCCTCGTGGACGACAGATCACGATGAAGTGAGAGGAATATATGAGAAAAACTGAGTAGTAAAAGTTCAAATCTAGTTTCCTAACTTCCTTATGCGAACTTCTTGTATGTATCCACGCGGATTTCCGTAAAAAATACAAACTGTTTGACGACCAACGGGAGGAGTTTTTGTATTTTAGGAAATCAAGTGGTATATACATACAGAAGTGAAGCATGGAAGTGAAAGTTTTTGGTACTTTTTTAAAAAAGTACAGGAATTCTGGATTCCCAACTAAGAAACGCGGGAATGACAAGAATGACAGAAACACTGGATTGCTTCGTGCCTCGCAATGACGAAAGCCAAGGAATTTACCACAAGGGTACTACCTTCGGGAGCCATACGGGATGACAAAATTGAACCTATAAAAATTCCTTCCAATCCTCTCGCCTGATCGCCTCAGCGCGAACACGTTCGTCATATCCGAGCCTCTCTATATCAGCTCGGATTTTTGCTATATCACAGACACTTCCCTTCATATTCGAGAGGAGCGTCTTGCGTGGATGAGCGAAGGCAATCTTCCAGAGAGAGATGAGATTCCTCTCTTGCTCTCTATTTCGGTTTTTCTTCACATCGAATCTAAGGACAATAGAGTCCACCTTGGGCGCAGGGTCAAAAGACGTACGCGGAACATAACATACACGTTCTATATCCTCACATGCCTCCTCCATCGCAAGTGAGAGAAGTGAATGGTGCGGCTTTTTTGGATGACGTCACTCAAGTATCTTTTCCCCTACTTCCTCCTGCATCATGATTACCATCGACTCAGGTGGAGTGAAACTTGAGGCATAGAGAAAGTGGAAGAGAATTGGCGAAGTAATATAATATGGAATATTCGCAATAACAGAATACTGCTCATATGTTGGAGAAAACTGGAGAACATCTTGATGAAGAATTTTGATCCCTGTTGTGTATTTTTTCTCGAGGATATCAATCATATCCGTATCGAGTTCGACGAGTGTGAGTGTCTCGGGTTTTTGTTCGATGAGCTCATCTGTGAGAGCCCCATATCCAGGACCAACTTCGATGATATTTTTCCCTGTTACCTCTATGGCATGAGCGATATCAGAAAGGGCCCCTTCATCAATAAGGAAGTTTTGCCCGAGGGATTTTTTGGCACGAATGTATGGAATATCACTCATTATCGTATAGTTTCCTGGAGGTATTTATCGAGCTTGTGCATAGCTGTATCTACGAGACGTATCCAGTATGAGAATTTATCGAGGAGTTCACCATACTTAGACTTGAGCATGTTGATAAATGTATCTTTGTAATTCTCATAACTCTTGGATACACCCTCTGCAGCGATGAGGAGAGAGAGGTTGTGGAGGGCATCGATCTTGCGGCGGGCAAGATCAGAACATGATGCCTGTGGGAGGACATCGGTAGTCTTGATAATAGTGTTATTGGGGTCAACGTTGAGGAGTCCTATGATATAGGAAATACTACAGGTATTCAAATACTGCCCAGCATACCCAACTCTATCATCAGTAAAAACCTTGATCGACTGCTGCCATGCTATAGGATCATTGTTGCGGATACAGTAGAGTGCCTTGGCATGCTGGAGAGATGCCATATCAATCCTCTCAAAAACAGTGGCAAATGCAAGCTGATATGCTAATATCTCATCCTGATGTCATCTATTATCGAGGTTAAAATCCCCGCTCGGACAGACAAAGTCAGTCACACTCGATTCATTTCTCGCATCTCGTGCAAACTTGCAGAGAGCATATCGTGAACGCGCCTGTGCTCAGAGGGCCTCAGCCTCAGCATATATATCAACCATCTCTGGAACAACAGGACAGACAACAGGAGCAGCTGAAACATGACTCCACGAGAGGAATCAGATAATACAGAGTACTGATGTGACAATGATACGAATCATACTATCTACGAAATACGCGTTCGAGGAATGATTTTTTTCTCTCCGGAATATGTTCTGTATGATGCTCTAGCATATGTGTTGCTTCGTGTTCAGTTTGCTGTTCTTTTTCGCGGAGTTTTTTTACACCATAGATAGAGGCAATTATTCCAGAGAGGATGACACCAGTGACGACTGCATCCATTTTTTTGATTCACTGCTTGGCAACATTGGATTCTTCTGATGAATTGGATTTTTTACGGAAAAACATTGGTAAGTAAGGATTATTGTCCTATCTTGATAGACTTGGAAATAAGAGTAAGTTTCGGTATCTCAATCATGATCACATTATGCTCGATAGTTGCTCGTATGCGGTCAAAACCGAGATTCTCTGGGAGAATAATCGAACGAGAAAACGCTCCATAAAAACACTCCTGGACAAGAAGACGCTTCGCCTCAAGGTATATAGGTGCCTCGTGACGCTCTCCCGAGAGGGTGAGAATATTGCGTGAGAGAGCAATATCTATCTCAGCTGGATCTACGCCAGCAACCGGTGCAACGACGATGATGCTACTCGGTGTATCGAGGATATCAACTGCAATCTGACCAATATCTGTATCATGATCGTGTGTATCTCGGATATCTACCTCGATAGCATGAGACTCTTGGTGATGAGAATCATCGTGACCATGTACCTCAGTATGAGCATCATGTTCGTGTGAATCATGACTATGACCAGTATGAGCTGTGTGAGGATTTTTATCGTCGTTTGCGACTCAGAAGACTTTGAACATGAGTAGAGAAAAAAGTTGTCACTATCTTATGCGGAAACTCACTTTTTGCAAGATGAAAGTTTCTTCGGAATAATACCGTTAACCACATGATAATCCTGTTTAGAATCAAGAAGCTCACTAACTCTTTTATAATATTTCTTTGCTGATGGAAATTCAGAAGCTCTAACTATTGTTGTAATTGTTCTATCTCTTGTTGTAAGTACAATCTTATCAGCCCAAACCTTTCCTCACTGAGGAAATATACGAATCATCTTTCCATCTTCCTCTTCGATAAGAATATCGTCTCGTTTAAAGCATTGTACCTGAAGTTGCATAATTTATTAGTAAATATAATGTATATATACTTATAATAAATTATTAGTCAATCCTATTTTCCAAATATTACTTCTTCGAGTTCTGGAATTCTCTCAACGCCATGGAAGTGTCCGTATCACTTTTCAGAAATAAAAAAGTGTGTCTCTGCTTCTGGAAGATTCCTAGAGAGCTCTTGTCCAACAGAAAATGGAACAACAGCATCATCCTCTGCATGCCATATGTGGACTTGGTTTCAGAGTTTTTGTAAATATTCGTAACTCGTCGGCGCGCTGAAGTCTCACTCATAGATACAAGCAGCAAGGAGATGAATCTGGTTAATTTTATAATCAAACTTTTCTACTTCAGAAAAATACTTCAAGAGAAAACATCCACCAAGAGAAGTGCCAAAGAAAGTAACGTCATCATCTGTTTTCATCTTTGCTAATACACCATCAAATACTATCTTCCATTCTTCGTAACGAGCATTAAGCTTATTCGGCATGGCTGGATAATATACTTGTTCCCCATCTCATATCCATCTTCGAGATATGTGTGTGCGATAATCTATCTTTTCTTTATCTTCCCATGGGGTAACATAATACTCTGCATAGGTATCTCTGAGAAAGTCCAGATATGATTCCTCGTCGAGGAATGATTCTCAACCATGTACAAAAATAAGTGTTTTCATGAGTCAAAGATTATGATACAAGAATATTAGAGAAAAGCTCACTGAAATCAATATTTTCCTTGTATATTGGCGAGAGTTTTCTATACTTCTCACATTCCATGATTCGTAATTGAGTCATTCATAATTCGTAATTTTATCCTCATGCCCCTCCTCGAACCCAATTACATAGACGAGATATCCTCCACACTTGAACTCAAAAAATTCCAAATCGAAGCCGTTCTCACGCTTACGGCCGAGGGTTCGACTGTACCATTTATCGCCCGTTATCGCAAGGAAGCCACAGGGAATCTCGATGAAAAAGAGATTCGCGACATCCTCGAACTCCAAGGCAAGATCGAGTCCCTCTACAAGACAAAAGTCACTGCAATCAATGGTATAACCGAACAAGGAAAACTCACTCCAGAACTGGAGGCAAGTATCATCGCCTGCGAGACTCTGAAAGCGGTCGAAGAGATATACAAGCCATACCGCCTCAAGCGTAAAACCAAAGCCATGATAGCGCTCGAGAAGGGATTCGGTGTAGTGGCAGAGTACCTGAAGAAAAATAATGCGATACGGATTCCTGATGAGCTCAAGAAGGAATACATGGAAGAAGAAATACTCGATGGTGTCGTCGAGATCATCGCGGCAGAAATAGTGATATCCCCTGACTTGCGCCACTTCGTGACGAGCTCTATCGAGAAGACTGGTATCGTAACATCGAAGAGAAAGTCAGAAAAGATGCTCGAAAAACTGGATCCTGCCTCCAAAAAACAAGTCTACAAATTCGATACCTATGCAGAGTTCTCTCGCAAAGTCTCACTCCTCAAGCCATATCAGATACTCGCACTCAATCGCGGAGAGAATCTCGGAATCCTCTCAGTATCACTCGATGTAGATGAGGAGGTTTTTGACGAGTTCGTCCATGAGATCATCCGAACAAAACCGCATGAAGTATACCTCCGCGCTATTACTCTCGGATACAAGACACTCTATGAGTCAGTAGAAAATGAGATCCGCGGCAACCTGACAGAGATTGGTGAACTCGATGCGGTCGGGACTTTTTCACAGAATCTCATGAGTCTCCTCATGACCAAGCCAGAATATGGTAAAAAGATACTCGCGATTGACCCAGGATTCCGCACGGGATGCAAGATTGCTGTCCTCGACACCCTCGGGAATCCTGTAGTATTTGATAAGATATACCTCGATAGCCCTCGTGAGGCGACTGAAAAACTCGAGAAGCTCGTAGCCAAAAATCCTGTCGATGTCATCGTCGTCGGGAATGGTACAGGATCTCAGGAGACCATAGAATTCCTCGGAAGCTGTCTATCCACTATACCAACATATGTCGTGAGTGAAGCGGGTGCATCCGTCTACTCAGCGTCAGATGTGGCAAGTCAGGAATTCCCTACACTCGATGTCACTGACCGCGGAACTATCTCGATTGGTCGTAGGTATATCGACCCACTCTCAGAGCTCGTGAAGATACCACCTCAGAGTATCGGAGTCGGGATGTACCAGCATGATGTGAGTGAAAAAGTGCTTGCAGAAAAACTCGGATACGTTATCGAAGATGTCGTGAACGCTGTTGGCATCAATGTAAACAGTGCCTCAGCTTTTGTACTCAATTACATATCAGGGCTCAACAAAAAGTCAGCACAAAAACTCTCAGAGAATAGACCATATCACTCTCGAAAAAGTATCAAAAAAAAATTAGGCGAAAAGTCGTATGAACAAGCAATAGGATTCCTCCGAGTACCAGATAGTCCAGAACCCCTCGATAATACCGATATCCATCCAGACCAGTATGAACTTGCATACACTCTAATAGAAGAAAAGATAACTTCTCGCGAATATCCGCAACAGAGAGAAAGACTCCAGAATATATACCCTGACGTCACTCCTGCGACTATCGACTTCATCTGGAAGTCATACGAATCCATCGGTCGAGATCCACGTACTGAGAGTACGGCTATGGTGAGTACGAAAAAGCTCACACTCGAGACAGTATGAATCTGAGATATTCTCGATGGAGTTGTGCGCAATGTGGTTGCGTTCGGGGCTTTTGTCGATGTTGGACTCAAGAACGACGGACTCGTGCATATCTCAGAGATAGTCGACCGGTATATCCGCGACCCTAAGGAAGTCCTCGAAGTCGGACAAAAAGTTCGTGTCAAAGTCACGAACATAGATAAGGAAACATGAAAAATCCAGCTCTCGATACGACAGGCGAATTAAAAAATATTAATTCTGTCTTTTTTGTCATTCCGTAGGAATCCGTTTTTTTATTTCTATTTGCTTCTTTCTTTTTGTGAGTTTTTTGATTCTATCGATGTAGTTTCCGTAAAAATTCCAAACGTTTCTTAGTTTTTGGAATTTTAGGAAACAAGTCGAAAATAGAATCCAAAACGAACAAACCAAAAAGAAGAACTTTTGGTACTTTTGGTTACAAAAGTACCAAGCAAGAAACACTGGATTCTTGGTATCTCAGAATGACGGAGAGTAAGATACTAGTTATAGGAAATTTTTATGAATTTTTCTTCAAATATTCCTCTTGTCTCCTCTTCGAGACATCCATCATCTCCTTCCATATTCCTTGATATTCTTCAGGGATTTTTTCGAGTATCTCTGCCTCACGAACAGGATCAAATACGGGAAGATCGTGTTCCCACTTGTACTCTGCAACTCAGTCTGCGAGTTCCATACGTTCGTCGAGGAGCCGGAGGAGTTCTGAGTCTATACGAGAGATACTTTGACGGAGTTTTGTGAGTTCCATATTTTACTTTTTATGAGATTTTCGGTACCACTTGTATCCGAGGTAGAGGGCACCGAGAAGCAGGAGTCCGATAACAATCTCCTTAATATACATGAGTATCATATCCTGCTTGTCTGATGCATAGTACCCTATCGCGATGAGGATAATATTCCAGAGTCCAGCACCCAGTATTGTCCAGAGAGAAAACACTGCAAAATTCATCCGAAATACACCCGCAGGTATAGAGATAAGTTGTCGGACTGCAGGGATAAAACGTCCAACGAACGTTGTAATGGCACCCTTTTCCTGGAAGAACTTCTCTGCTTGGAGATAGTGTGACTCATTCAGGAATATATATTTTCCGTACTTATGGATAAGAGTTTTGATAACTGGCCCGCCGAGATAATATCCAAGAATATAGTTGATAACTGATCCGAGATATGCACCGGCCGTACCAGCGAGGAGCACCATAAAAAATGTCATCTCACCTCGTTGGATAAGTGCACCTGCTGGTATCATCGCAACCTCCGATGGAAACGGGATGAAGCTCGACTCAATCGTCATCATCGCGAATATACCGATGTATCCGAGGTCAGCGAAGAATCCAAGAACCGTATCTGTAATCTGGTGGAACATAGAGAAGTATAAGGAAAATTAAGTGAATCGATTGTATAAAAAATCCCCTGTATTACAAGGGATTTTCTTTTAACAACCTTTATTCTTGAGCCAAGTTACGAGCTCATCGAGCTTCACTACTTCTTGTTCTCAGCTATCTCTATCGCGTACTGTCACCTGACCAGCATCATAGTTCTCAGGTTCGACGCAAATAGAATAAGGAATTCCAGTCTCGTCTGCACGAGCGTAGCGCTTTCCGATAGTTCCTGATTCATCATAGTCACACATGAACTCACTTGAGAGACGAGCAAAGAGCTCCTCAGCCTGAGGTGCGAACTTCTTCACAAGTGGATAGATACCCACCTTGATTGGTGCAACCGCAGGGGCGAATCGCATCACCACACGACTTCCCTCCTCAGTTGTTACTTCATCGTAGGCATCACACATAGCAGCGAGCGTGAGACGAGAAAGTCCGATAGATGGCTCGATAACGTATGGCACATACTTGGTGTTATCAAACGGATCGAAGTATGAAAGATCCTGCTTCGAGAGCTCCATATGCGCCCGGAGGTCGTAGTCAGTACGATTGGCAAGGGTCGATATCTCTCACCATCCGAATGGAAAAAGGTATTCGAAGTCTCCAGCTCTTTTTGAATAATGTGGTAGTCCCTCGGCAGGGATCTCGACAAACTGAACCTTGTCTGACTTGAATCCGAGAACCTCTGTAAAGAATCTCTGTTCTTCACTGAGCCAATTCTCGAAGTTTTCAGCATCCGTTCCAGGCTTGCAGAAATACTCGATCTCGATCTGTTCGAATTCACGAGTTCGGAAGATAAAATTCTTCGGTGTGATCTCATTGCGGAATGCTTTTCCTGCCTGTGCAACTCCGAATGGTATTTTTTTGCGAGATGAGCGAGCAATATTCGGGAAGTTCACGAATATTCCCTGTGCAGTCTCAGGACGGAGATAGACAAGTGCTGTTGCATCTTCAGTTGTTCCCTGATGTGTCGAGAGCATGAGATTGAATCGTTTTACATCACCCCAGTTTTTCTTACCGCAGTTCGGACAGGCGATATGCCCGAGCTTCATATAGACATTGAGGTCTTCGAGTGCCGTCTTATCTCCTGCCCAATTAGTTGGAACAGGGAAACCTGCATCCTTCTCAAGTGCTTCTTCGATGAGCTTATCTGCACGATGACGAGTATTACAGTCCTTACACTCCATAAGAGGGTCAGAAAAAGACCCAACATGCCCAGACGCAACCCAGACATTTGGATTCATCATGATAGCAGCATCGAGGAGTACCATATCTTTACGCTTCTGGACAAATTCTCGTGTCCAGAGATTTTTGATATTGTCCTTGAGAAGTATTCCGAGTGGACCATAGTCCCATGAGTTCGCGAGACCTCCGTAGATCTCAGAACCCTGGTAGACAAAACCTTTTGTTTTTGCAAAGGTGACGAGTGTAGACATTTCGACTGACATATAGAAAAGAGTTAGGAAGTAAGTTTCTCTTTTGGAATCAAAAAAAGACCCGCAAAAAAGAATAAACTTTCTTGGGGTCCTCTGGTTTCTAACTATGCACTACGACTATGTCTATGCACTCCTGAAGGACGGTTCCACCCAAGTTTCCTACAGTTGTAGGACAACTTCATTGTATTTAGTTTTTCTCATCAGGACGCCACTCCAGAGTCACTGAAAAACTGAATATACTCCAAGTATACACACCGAGTACAAAAATGCAAAGAATTTTGACAAAAAACTACGCAAATATTTGCAAAAAAATCACAATTGTGAGAAAGTATTTTGGTAATCTTAATTTTTATATATGTCATCTCTCCATGCTCACTCAGATGCTGAACTCGGCCATCAGGCAGTTGTTCATGATTTTGAACTCACCAGTATCGCAAAAGCAGTAGAAGGAATTCTGAATGAATCAAGACAATATATCGTAAAAGCTGGTGACGAGGTCCGCCATATCGAATGAGCAATGTGAGTCTACATAGGACAAAATATTCTCAACGTGCAAAATCTCGTTGGACAGGTAGTGAGATACGAGCGTGGACATATCTTACTACAATCAGGAACATCATTTCCAGCACCTGCCAATGATGAAGGATATAAAATTTATGCATAAAAAAACATATTATTAGTATGAACGAAACTTTACAAACAACATCCAAGGAAATACCAGAAATTCATCCTTTGTTTGAACGGAAGATAAAAATTGAGACTGGTATGACCATAGGGCATATTTCTCTTTCTCTCTGATTGAAGTCAGCATCTTGGCTTGATAGTACCCTCAGGAACCCTGTAGAAAAGAATACTTATGTAAATTCAAAAGATCCAATTAAGCCAGCAAAACATGAAGAACTCTATAGATGGTGAGAGCCTCGCCTGGGAGATGTATATAGGCTCATTAAATTCAATGGGGAATTCCAACTCCATAGAACCCGCTGAAATGAAAGTATATTTATGATAATACCTACCGAACAAGTAAGAGAAAATGATGAAATAAAGAAAGTAGCAGAAGCAACAAAAAATGAACTTGAAGAACTAAATTCAGATATCCAATCCGCCTAATCCAGGCGGTTTTCTTTTTTTATTTTTCTTTTAGAGTTGTCTCCATATAATCGAGACATGTTCCTCACCAAGTCACTCCTCCACACCACCGAAGCATATATCAAAAAACTCCGAGAAGCAGGAATCGAGACAGTCGAACAGCTCATCGGAATATTTCCCCGTGACATCGAGGATAAGAGTGATATTGCAACGAGATTCTCGACCCTCACCATCACCGAGAAGCAGGTCGTCCAGTGTCGGATAGAACTCCTCACGAGTGAGATGACCCGCAACAAAAAGCTCCTCATCAAGGCAGTTCTCGTCGATGCAGACGGATCATACGCTGAGGCTGTATGGTTCAATCGGAAGTTCCTCTTGCAACAATTCGCATCAGGTGATACCGTACTGATATACAGTCAACCCAAGTACGAATACGGTCGTCTCTCCTTTCCAAATGCAGAGATCGAGCACCCGAAGCAGAATCGACGTGAGATAGTTCCTGTCTATTCGGATCTCAACTATATTCCATGAACCTGGATACGCGAGAAGATTGCACTCGTCCGTCATGCCATCGCGGATGTGAAGAGCATGATTCCTGGAGAGATCAGAGCCAAAAAGTGAATGAAAAGTCGTATGGAAAATGTGATGGCGATACACTTTCCGACGAGCATGGAGGACTGGAATCGAGCCAAGAGTGAACTCGCATACGAGGAACTCTATCAGTTCCAGAAGCGTGGTATCGAGAAAAAATACGCTCTCGAAAGAGAGTCAACATGACTCGCACCCGTGATCCCACTCGATACAGAACTCATGAAGTCACTGATTGAGTCACTTCCATTTCCCCTCACGAACAAGCAGAAGATAGTACTATTTCAGATACTCAAGGACATGGAGCGTCCACACGCGATGGCACGTATGCTCCAGGGTGACGTCGGAACTGGGAAGACTGTTGTCGCGATGCTCGCGAGTGTACATACTATCCTCGTGTGACGAAGACAAGAGAAAAAGTTCCAAGTTGCAATCATGGCACCAACGGAGATACTTGCACGTCAGCACTTTGTAGGACAAGAGGCATGGCTTATGCAGTGGTGAATCAGAGCAGATCTCCTCGTTGGCTCCATAACACCACGGATGAAAGAAGATGCTCGCGCGAGACTCAAGTCATGAGAGACAGATATCATATTCGGAACACACGCACTGATACAAGATTCAGTTCAGTTCTCTGGACTCGGTTTTGTCGTGGTCGATGAGCAACATAGATTCTGAGTTGAGCAACGCAAGGCACTGGAGGAGTACTGTAGTGCAGGAAGTATAAAGCCCCACCGTCTCAACATGTCCGCAACACCGATTCCCCGATCACTCGCACTCACACTCTACGGCGATCAAGATATCTCTGTGCTCGATGAGTACCCAGCAGGGAGACTCCCGATACATACACGGGTGGTCAAGGAGGAACAACGTGGAGCAATATATAATTGGATCGATGAGGAGGTGAAGTCTGGACGTCAAGTCTACTGGATATCCCCACTGGTGGAGGAGTCAGAGACGCTTGATATCGCCTCAGCAACCAATATGCAGGAGATACTCTCGGGGATTTTTCCTCATCTCACTATCGGACTTATTCACGGTAAGATGACAGGCAAGGAAAAAGACCGTATCATGCAGGAGTTCTACGAGAACAAGATCCATATCCTCTCATCAACATCGGTCGTGGAGGTATGAGTAAACAATCCCAATGCAACGGTTATCTGTATCGAGGCATCTGAGAGATTCGGACTCTCACAGCTCCACCAGTTCCGCGGACGTGTCGGTCGTGGGAGTCATCAGTCATACTGTTACCTCTTCACGACGAAGGAGTACAAAAGTGATAGGCTCAAGGCAATGGAAAAAACCAATGATGGATTCGAACTCGCACAGATAGACCTCGATCTCAGATGACCTGGTGAAGTCTATGGTGTCCGCCAGTCAGGTGTTCCAGACTTCCACTTCGCTGACCTCAGAGACACTGATCTCATCGCAGAGATACGACAGGATATTGAGGAGTGGATGAAGTGAAAAAAAGTGTTGTAAAATTTACTTAACTCTATATTATACTTAAGTCAATTATCTATACAACTATGGAATCTAAATTAGAAACAGGTGGTTATCAGATTAGTTCCTTCCAAGAGATGATTCTATTCTATGAGAAAGGTGGCGACGATGCAATGAAGACACTGTCAGACTTCCTTGCAAGACTATGGAAAGAGTTTCATTGAGGTAATTTAGATAATCCTCAAAAAAAGAAAAAGGAAAATATAGAAAAAGAATTATTTTCTGACTTAGCAAATTGATTCGAATATTGTACTACAGATGATTCGGGTGAAAAAGAATTAGCAATGAGGATATCCAATGCTGCACGGGCGGTAATAGATGGACAAGCAGCAGTCTTTATAGAACAAATTTGTATTATATTTTGAATTAGACTTGGATGAGATTCGCTCATGTCAGGAAAAAGTTCGTATAAAGAAATTGACAAAGGACTGAGAATAGTACAACCCTTAAAACAATGAATACCATGAGGGACAAAAAGAATAATTCAAGCTAATAAAGATGATATTGTAGAGGTTTTACAAAACCTACCACTTCTCGAAGTAAAATCGAGTAAAGAAAAACGAGAAGTGCCAGAATGGGCATTGAATCTTATTTTGCACCTAACACAATTAATTGAAGGTTTCAAAGATTTAAGTAAAAACCTACCACTACCTGTATTAGAAAACCTTGAAAAATTCCAAGCAACTCAAAAAGAGATAGATTCTCTTAGGTATAGAATAGACGAACTCAATAAAAAACGTGATAGATACTATGCACTAAAGGAAATAGTAAGAGCTACTGAGAATAGAGTAGCAAATTTACGAGGTAAATCGAATACCGAAGAAGGTATCGACCGAAGAAGAGAACGACGCATTGAATCCAACGAAAGGAGATTAGAACAAAGAAGAGATGAATTATTTAGTATAGAGATTAAGAAGCTAAGTCCTGAAATTAAAAAAATGGAAATTAGAGTCCGAAGTTTAATAAAGCAACTTTGATCACTATTTGAAAAATTACAATATACACAGGGTGATCTACGCGGAGAACTAGAATGAAGACTCGACTATAGAACACCGAAACATGAAATTACAGGGTGACAAACCATAGACCCACGACATCTCCAGGGTAAGGCACTTTGAATTATAACTCAAATATCATATGAGCTCTTTCCTGAATGGAAAGAAGTAAGAGAACAACTAAGCAAGTTGGAAAGAGAAGTCAGGACAGGTACTGTGTCAGAGCATAACGATTGATATATTTCCCAGAATAGAGCAAAGAAAATAATGAATTCAGTATTGCTATGACTCTATAATAGAGCTACTTCAAAGATTCCAAAAAGAAGAACTTATAAATAACCCATGCCCCAACTCCTCACCACATACCTCCGCAAGCTCAAGGCATCATGACTCGAGCGTCGAGTACCCAATATCTCCGAGGAAAACGCAGAATTCATCAAGAATCTCATCCGAGAGAAAAATCCCAAACACATCCTCGAGATTGGTACAGCCAATGGATATTCAACCATCCAATTTGCAAGTGTTCTCTCTTCTCCCCTTTTAGGGGAGACCGAGAGGGGTACCTCCCCTAACCCCTCCTACAAGGAGGGGAATGTTCCAACTATCACCACTATCGAATACGCCTGGAATGCTCATATTGAGGCGGTTGAACATTTTAAAAACTGCAAACTCCACAATATCCACTCTATCTGGTGAGATGCCAAGAGAGTACTCCCAACTCTGAGATTGGAGTTTTTTGATCTCGTATATATCGACGCCATGAAGCGTGAATACCTCGACTATCTCGTCCTCGCACTCCCCCTCATGAAGAGTGATGCACTCATCATCATCGATGATGTGGAGAAGTTCCGAGACAAGATGGAGAATCTCTACACTTGGCTCGAGGACAATCACATCCCCTACCAACTCGAGAAGACAGATATCGATGACTCTATCATGATTATCGAGAGACACAATATTCAGGTATAATCCTAATATTTATTCATGTTGCCTCTGTCATTCTGACGAAGGAAGAATCTGCTCTGTATTCGAGGGTAGCTAGCAGATGCTTCGTGCCTCAGCATGACAGGCACTTCTCAGTATAATTGGAATAAGGGTTACTATTATGAGAATTATTCTCATAATTCACCTTGATTTTTGGGAGAATTTTTATATCATAGCTATATAAAAGTTTTCTAACTTTTTCTAATTTTTTATCTATCAATTCTATGTGAGTACAGATCTCTACTGATGCAGATTTTCAGAATAATGTTGCAACTGGTGTAACACTCGTTGATTTTTGGGCTGAGTGGTGTGGACCATGTCAGATGATGCTCCCTCGTCTCGAGGAGCTCGCGAGCAAGGTTGAAGGCAAGGCTACAGTACGCAAGCACAATGTCGACAACGATCCTCAGATCCCCACACAGTTCCGCATCATGTCTATCCCGACCATCATCGTGTTCAAGGATGGACAACCGGTCGAAAAGTTCGTCGGAGTTCAGGATGTTGCAACCCTCGAAGCTGCGATTGCAAAACACGCGTAATATCTACTATATAGGCATAGACATAGAACATAGAAAGGATTTTCTTTTCCGCTCTATGCACTATGCCTATGTCTTTTTCTATTTTTAATTATGTCAAAAGAATACTATAGCATACTCGGAGTCCATGAATCTGCGACAGCGGATGAGATCAAGCGGGCCTACAAGAAAAAGGCCATGGAACTCCACCCAGACAGACACGGTGGTGACAAGGGCAAGGAAGCAGAATTCAAGAAGCTCAACGAAGCATATTCAGTACTCAGTGATCCAGCAAAAAAATCCAACTACGACCGATTTGGCTCTGCCGAGGGTATGGGTGGATTTGGTGGTGGAGGATTTCAGTGAGGATTCGACGCGGGCGATCTCGGAGATATATTTTCACAATTCTTCGGTGGAGGATTCGGTGGTGGAGGTGGCAGGCGCAAGAGAGCGGACATCGGATGAGATATCGAGATAGCCATGAAGATATCGCTCGAGGATGCAATCCGCGGCTCGAGCCGCAAGGTATCGTTCGATCGAGAAGTTCACTGTCATCACTGTAATGGTGCTGGTGGAACTACCGAGACATGTACAACCTGTCATGGAAGTGGTCAGGTACGCGAACGTATGCAGACGATATTCGGTGTGATGGAACAACAGCGTCCATGTCATACATGTCACGGAACAGGCAAGAAGATAATCGAAAAGTGTAAGCACTGTCACGGAAAATGAAAGCTCCATGAGACTATCGAGAAAAATATCGATATCCCAAAATGAATCGAAGACGGCATGAGCATCAAAATCCGTGATGAGTGACATCGTGGTGGTGATGGTAATGGTGACCTCTATATCACATTCGAAGTACCGAATCGCGAGGGTGGACTGACACGCGAGTGACTCCACCTCCACTACAGTGTGACGCTCTCACCTGCAGAGGCAACTCTCTGAGTCTCTCGGATAGTCGAGATACCCATCATCGGCAAGAAGCCTCTCGATATAGGAGCAGGAACACAGCCAGGTACAGAGATAGTATTCCGCGAGGAGTGACTCCCTCGCCTCGATGGACGCAGTGGAACAGGTAATCTCATCCTCCATATCGAAGTCGAGATACCTCGGAAACTATCATGAGATCAGAAAAAACTCTACGAGGCCATCCTCCAGTCAGAGTGAGGAAAAACCAAAAAGGGTTGGCTCGAAGATTTTTTCTCATAAAAAAAGTAGAGCATTTCCTAAAAATTCCCTGCAAAAAAACATTCACAAACCTATACCAGTAATAAAAAAATCGGCATCTAAAAAATGTCGATTTTTGTAACAGATTTGTCACTATTTGTGAGTATAGTAGAGATACGCTGGAGCGCTCCTCTATAACTTAGGACGATTCGGCTTTTTTGTTGGTCTTGCTTTTCTCTCGGTTTTGATATACTAAATTCCATACAAAAAGTTAATTTGCTATAGTTTCTATTTTGAAACTATTAACTATTAACTATTAACTATTAACTACGTTTCATGTCTACTTCCTACCTCGACCTCGTCAATGTTCCATCATTCGGTAAAAAACGCGAGAGTACATTCAATCCTGAGCGTGGTGATGTAGCATTTTATTGTCGAGACTGCCATAAGATAGTCGATGCCATCCAGCTCGAACCACAGAAGATAGGTAAGAAAGTAAAAGAATACGTATACGAATGTCCAATCTGTCATGGACAGCGTATCGCTCTCGGTACAGCAGAGTGACTCAAGGAACACTATGATAGGAAGCACTAATTTAGTTTTTATGAAGGTATCTCTGAATATAATAAGTAACATACTGAATTATGAACCCACTTCCAGAAAAACTAGAAACTAACAATACATCATGAATGGGAACTAGAAGAATCCTTTTAAATAGTTATTTCCCTTGGGGGAAAGCTAGACTTATAACTGTAGATGAAGAATCTATCTGAAGCAAAAAAACATCACTTACAAAAAATACGAGCCATTATACAAAGAAGATTAGGTATACTCATGAATGCAACTAATGGTATCACTCAAAGATAAAGCATATAGATACAATCTATGTTTAATACTCTATACTAGGAATAGAGTATTTTTTTATTATTTACATCTCTATGCAATTTGTCTATGCACTTTAGATAAAAAATAATTTGCATTCAAAAATATTCTGAATATATATTTATGTATACATTGTATGTATTTAGAACTTAACCAACATACACATGGAAAAGTTATCAAATAAGGAACAACTCGTCCTCCAGAAGGTAAAGGAGTTCATTGCTGGAGGTGAGAAGCTCACAGTACGTGCACTCCAGTCCGCACTCGGATATGCATCACCCAGGTCTATATCCGTCATGCTCGAACAACTCACGAACAAGTGATGGATATACCGCGACTCCCGAGACCAGATACAGATATCCCCTTCTCTCCAGACTGACTCTATCGCGGTACGCAGTATCCCTCTCATCGGTGCTATTGCTTGTGGTATGCCGATATTCGCCGAGGAAAACATCGAGACCGAGATACCAGTATCAACAAAGATAGCTACCGGGAACAAGAAATACTTCTTCCTCCGAGCCGATGGTGACTCCATGGACAAGAAGTGAGTCGAGAATGGTGACCTCGTCCTCATCGAACAGACCAACATCGCACAGAACGGACAGATAGTCGTCGCTCTCATCAACGATGAAGCCACACTCAAGGAGTTCCAAGTGAGAGATCAGAGTGTATTTCTCATTCCTCACTCGACCAATCCTCGTCACAAGCCGATTATCCTCGATGGTGAGACAGATAGCTTCTCTATCCAGTGAATCTTCATTCGATCGTTCCCAGGGAGTCTCTTCGCATAATACACATATACACGAATCTTACTTCTTTACTTTTATACCTACTATGAACAATTCTCTTTACACAAAAACTACGATGCGTATACTCCGGAGAGTAAACCAAGGGATTTTTATCCTCTTCGGTTTTATGATTCTCTCACTCTTTGTATAGCCTATCCTACTATCAATCCATCCTACTAACCTACTATCTTATGAACGACAACAAAAAAGAAGCCCTCGCCTCAGCCCTCTCCATGATCGAAAAACAATTCGGTGCAGGATCAGTGATGAAGCTCGGAGAAAAATCCCACATGCAAGTCGAGACATCTTCGTCTGGATCTATTGCCCTCGATGACGCACTCGGAGGCGGATACGCTCGCTGACGTATCATCGAGATATATGGACCAGAATCATCTGGTAAGACCACTCTCACCCTCCATGCTATCGCCGAAGTACAGAAGGCAGGTGGAACCGCAGCATTCGTCGATGCCGAGCACGCACTCGACCCAGAATACGCACGCAAGATCGGAGTCAATATCGATGAACTCATCGTATCGCAACCAGACTATGGTGAACAGGCGCTCGAGATCGTCGATGCACTCGTCCGTTCTGGCGCTGTCGACCTCATCGTCGTAGACTCAGTGGCCGCCCTCACACCAAAAGCAGAAATCGAATGAAACATGGGAGATAGCTTCATGGGACTCCAGGCTCGCCTCATGTCTCAGGCACTTCGCAAGGTAACATGAGTCATCAACAAGTCGAACTCAACCGTCATATTCATCAACCAGATACGTATGAAGATCTGAGTCATGTTCGGGAATCCTGAGACAACTACTGGTGGTAACGCACTGAAGTTCTATGCATCACAGCGCCTCGAGATCCGTCGCAAGGAGAAGCTCGAATCAGGAACTGGTGATGACAAGGAAGCAATGGGTAACCGTGTGAAGGTAAAAGTCGTGAAGAACAAGATTGCACCTCCATTCCGTGAGGTCGAGATAGATGTCATGTTCAACGAGGGTATCTCTCGTTCTGGTGAAGTCCTCGATATCGGTGTCGAGCGCGGAGTGATCAAGAAGTCATGAGCATTCTACTCATATGGTGAGACCAAGCTCGGGCAATGACGTGAAAATGCGAAGGACTACCTCCGTGAGCATACTGATCTCCTCGCCGAGATCGAGACTGCCGTCCGCGGTGGCAAAAAACTCCAAAAGGAAACGAAAAAAGGAAAGGAAGTGGAAGTTGATGATGAAGAATAATAAAAATCCCCTACCGTGATGGTGGGGAATTTTGGTTATTTCTTGAAGATGTTTGATTGATGGAATTCCAAATATCATGCTCTTTTTCATGAAATCTGTAATAATGGATATTCTTTTTCCTCCGTGATTCAAAGTCTTTTCCTATTCATTGGAGAAACCCAGGGAGATACCATCATTCTTTGTTGAATATTGAAAGATATAAACCCTTGATCAAAGAGTCTATCAATATTTGGTGTAAACATAAATCAATTATAGGGGTCAATCTTTTCTTCCTCATTAGACTTTACCCAAGGTTTTATATGGCTTGCTATCAGGAATCTTTCATCCGAAACGCCCGTAATTGGACAGTTTGGCATTTGTTCCAAAAGCTTGCGTCGATACTCTCATTGTCATATCCTTGCCTGTCTTATCTTACTTTTCTGATTAATTTCAATATCTAGATCAATAATATCATCTTCTTCTTTTTCAAGAAGTTTTGGGTGGTTCATACTATTATATTCATAACTCATAAATATACGGAAGTAGAGCTCAACCTTATTATTTGGAGTAATAACCTGCATAATCGATATATAACTCAAATTCGGTAGAGCAATTCGTCTCATGGCAGTCCAGATAGAACCTTGCGAACGAATATAGTATCTCTTAATGTCGTTTTTTCACTGCGCAGGCTCAACCTGAAAATATAACTTTCATTCTGGAAGTTCTGCAATATTTAGTAGCAAATCCTCATATGTTTCGGCAATATTCTTTCGATAATCTTGTTCTTGTAATAGATATTCTGTTTTTGCATCTTCCAAGAAATTTACCAAATCTTCTTTAAGAAAAAATCCTGGAAATAAGAAATTTCAAAAGAATTTATCATCAATCAGAGATGTTGGTCAAACATACAATCTTCACTCTCCATGTCATGTTGTTCTTTCAAGCTTATTGAATATGAAAGAATCTGCGAGAAGAATATTATCTATAACACTATTATCCACAATAATATGTGGTACTCATGCAATTTCCTTGATTATTTCTGTCATAAATCTTGAATGTTAAGAGAAGTAAATACATTCATAAGTACATTTACAATCATGCTGTTACCTGCTTGTTTATAAGCCTGTGTATCACTTACAACGATTTTAAATGAATCAGAAAAACCCATCAATCTTAGACACTCCCTTGGTGTGAGTTTTCTCAGCTTCTCTCAACGAGTTATATAGTTATCAACTCCCGCACGGTGCATCTTTGCCATAGATGAAAGAAGCGGTCTTGCAACTTCTAAGTCTGTTTTTGGTCTACTATAAAACTCTTTTGTTCATGTGGAGAGTACATAATCCTTTACTTTATCTGAAAGAAAATATTTTTCATCAACAGAGTCCCTCGGTTTTTGGGAAACAAAATCCCCATGCCAATTGAACTGCTGATTTGCTTTCTGGCAAACAGCAATGTCTCAATTTATTTGAGTGTAACGTTTTTTTAGATTTTTTTCATCAGATACGAATGTTATTCATTTCGGTGGAAGAAAATACTTTGAATCTGGATTATCTTCGAGCAGATCTTGCATAGTTACTTCGAGTGGAATTGGCTTTGGAAAAGTAAATACTTTCTTTGTATTTTTAAGTCCTATAAGATATACCCTTTCACGATTCTGTGGTATTCAATAATCCTTCCCATTCAATACTTGATAAGAAAGTGAATATTCTAATTTCTGGAACGCTGGAAATATAGTATCTTCCCATGTCTTTCATTTATTATGGCTCAGCATTCATTTTACATTCTCAAATATAAATATCTCAGGTTGAGCTTCCTTTACTATACGAATGAATTCAAATACAAGATTTCATCGTAAATCTTCAAGTCACTTCCTTTTTCATACCATTGAAAAAGACTGACACGGACTTCAGCCAACAAGTAAATCTAACTTTCCTCTATATTTTTTAGCGTCAAGACTATGGACATCATCATACCATGAATCTTCTGTGATGTCATGATTTGCAAAAAATGTTTGTTTACAATACTTATCAATATCACAGGCGAAAACAATTTCATGTTCTATTCACAGTCTATCAAGAGCATGTTCTGGAGCACCAATTCAAGAGAAGAGTGTACCAACACGAATTTTCTGTTTTTTCATATAAAAAGCACCTTTACTGTATAAAAGTGCTAAAATGGATTTCCTGGATGTTGTTATTTTAGCAAATAAAAAGGGTAACCGAAGTCATCACTCATTATTCGCTAAAATAAACACTTCCCAACGATGGTTTAAATCGAAGAAAAGGCGAGCAACTTTTCAGTTACCCTTTTCTATATTCAAACCACCTATTATTGGGAATATCGAAGTAGAAATGTTTATTTTAGCCCAAAGATTGTATCGAAAAATCAATAATTCGCAAACTCGTTTCAACAAAGAATAACATCCTTTTCCCTTGCTCTTCTTTTCCTTTTGTATATCATTATTCCATGCGTCATATCAAACAATTTTTCATATTCCTCGCGAAGGCGGTGACCATACTCCTGACGGTTGCTACATTCGCACTCATCATCATATCATTCGTTCGCAAGGACTGGATACTCGCAGGAATCGCATGGATCGGCGAGCTCATACACTCTCTCGGGGACTGGAACTATCTCGTTGCATTCGCATCTGCATGTATCGAGTCACTCCCGATCATCGGGACAGCAGTACCAGGGATGAACGTGATGATACTCGTGGGTGGATTCTGGGGCAAGGAGCACCTCGCACTCACGATACTCGCAGCCAGCGTCGGGGCAATGCTCGGAAACTATATCGGGTATTGGATTGGGAAGAAGATAGGGAAAGAACTCATCGAAAGATACGGAGACTGGTTCTGAGTAGGAAAAACGGAAGAGAAAATCCTCCACCGCCAACTCGAGAAAAACGGATTCTGGTATATTACACTCGGGAAGTTTCACAACTTTACACGAGCATTTATCCCATTCATCGCAGGAACTGGCGGGATGCTCGAGACGAAGTTCTGGACTTATAATATGATTGGATCTGTCATCTGGGCAACGAGTATCAATCTCCTTGGTGTATTTTTCATCGATAACTATGAGTCTATACTTGAGAATATCGGCAAGATATCCATGGGGATCCTCATCGCGGTATTCGGATACTTTTGGTTTTTTAAAAGAGAAACCCTCATCAAGTACTGGAATGATAAGAATCGTGAGATAGATGAAAAGATAGCGAAAAAAAATACTGTTAAGAACTAAATATGCTCCTCTTCCTCCAACTCATCACACTTTTCATAATATCAGCCATCCTCGCACCGATTGTACTTCGTGGTGTAACCTTTTTACTGAGAAAAGGTGGCCTCCTCGACCGACCTCACCTCTACAAGTCTGAGAAATGACGGGCTCCAGCACCGTACGGAGCTGGTATATCTATCCTCGTGATGCTCCTCATACTCACACCACTGATTTTCTGGTTTTGAGAATTCTCTGATCTCCTCGAGAAACGACTCCTCATCGTCCTCATCATAGGAATAGGGATATCACTCGTGAGCTTCATCGACGATATGGATACGATTGGCAAGAGTCCTGTGCGGGTTCCTCCGATAGTGAGGCTCATGATGCAGATAGGAGTCGGTGCCATCATCGGGGTCACGAGTATCAAGATTAGTTATGTTTCCGGACTTTTTGGTGGAATTATCGATCTCTCAGACTTTTCAACGATTATCGGTGATTATCGTATATACTATATTCCCCTTTTTGTGACGATATTTTGGTATGTGCTCGTATTTAACTCGGTGAACTTCTCTGACGGAGTCCCGGGACTCACAGGTGGATTCGCTCTGATATCTTTTATCATTCTCGGACTCCTCGCGGTCAAGCTCATCCTCACAGACGAGTCACTCGCGAGTCAGGAAAATAGTCGATTTCTCCTGTCTCTCCTCGCCATCATTATCCCGATTACCTACTTCCTGACGAGGTCAGATATATCGAGACGGGTCATCATGGGTGACTCTGGAACTATCATGCTCGCATTCCTCATCGCGACACTCGCGATAGTCGGTGGTGGCAAGATCGCAACCGCACTCTCAGTCCTCGGGATCTATGTGATAGACTTCGTCTACGTCATCACGACACGCATCATGTCAGGGCAGAATCCGATGAAATGAGATCAGTCAACACACCTCCACTTCCGCCTCATGGAGCTCGGACTCACTCAGCGAGAGATACGTATCATCGTATACTCTCTGACAGCGATATTCGGACTCTCAGCTATACTCCTCTCTGGAGTTGGCAAGATACTCCTACTCATCATCATTGCTATGATAACTGTTTTTATTACAGAGATTCTCGGACGAGTAAAAAAGCGATAGAAAAATCTCTCGCAAACATTTGCATTTATAGAATTTTTCGCTATATTTCGGGTCTCACATTTTAGTGTCCAATACTAAATACTCTATACTCAATACTATTATACTATGTCAGATACTCGTATCACCGAACAGAGAAAATGGTTCGTCGAAGCCCTCGGATGAAGCCAGAAAATCACCTTCTCTGATCTCAAGAAAAAACTCGTCGGAAAGTGAGATAGTCGTATGAATCTCGCTACCCTCTACCGCATCATCGATGCATTTCAGGCACAGTGACTCATCCATGAGATCGAGGTCGCAGGAGAACGTGTGATATTCCCATGTCAGTGCGAGGATGCAACAGCGAACGATGCTATCGTTATAACATTTTGTGAGAACTGCGGAACCGTCTATGACAAACACGCTCGTCTCACTCCACCATATACGATGATGCAGACAGTTGCCAGAGTCAAGAGCTGTAATGCTTGTGTTATCAGATAGCGTATATTCAAATATTCATAAAAAATCCCAACAGAATATGTTAGGGATTTTTTTTATTAAGAAGAGAATATAAAATTTGATTTCTTTTTTCCTCAGAAAGTCACGATGCAAGTGAGGCAATTTTCGTGTAAACTATTTCTTCTTTCCATTCAATAAAAGTAGCAAGATATTTTAAAAAGATTGCTAACTCCTCTATAGTTATATCAGGAAGTTGTTTTTTATAGTCCAATCCTAGTTTTGCAATATACTCTGGCATGACTGGAGTTACCCTATTGTTCTCATAAAAGAGAGATCATTGTTTTTGTTGTGTGAGGGATTCGGCAGCAACAATCATATCGTCCAACAGATTTGTAAGTGACGGAACTTGTAATTTTGCATCTTGGGAACCAAATTGTTTCGCAATAGTTCCAGCTATATCTGCATGAACTTTGCGTATCTTTTCATAATAGAGAGACTCAAAGTAATGATACATATTCGATATATCGTGACTTGAGAGATTTCCATTTGCATTTTCAAGTGGTATAACAACATCCAAAAACTTTGAGGTAAGTGTTGTTCGGATTGTATCGAGATCACTTTTCAGCTCATCAAGTCGTGGGGATAGTTGCTGTGGTACTGCTTGTGAATTCATAGTTCTATATTATAGAAGTAATAATATTATGAGATAAATTAAATATGTCAACCATAATTCATCTAAATAAATCATTCATCATTTATAAAAAACTTGCATTTGCAAAAAAATGCATAGTATAAGAATCGACTTTTAAAAATCTATGCTATCAACCATACACAGGCGTCATATCCTTGATCTTCTCAGTCATGAGAAAACTCTCTCACAGAAATCCCTCAAAGAAAAATTCGTCGATTCAGGAGAGATGAATCAAACAACACTCTATCGCATCCTTGAAAAATTTATTCAGGAATGAATTATCCATCGTGCAGAATTCGGTGGAGAAAAGTTTTTTACCCTCTGTCAATGCGAGAAAAAAAAGGAAGAAGCTATCAGGCTCAAGTGTTGTGTGAGTTGTCACAATATCGAAGATAACCATACCTCTCTCCCGCCAGAATCACTGAGTTCCGAAACCATCGAACTCGTAAAATATTGCGATAAGTGTGAAAAATAACTCCAAACTCTTTACTCTATACTATACAATGATCCCAATCACCATCATCACTTGATTCCTCGGCAGTGGCAAAACAACACTCCTCAATCACATCCTCACCTGAGACCACTGACTCAAGATTGCCGTCGTCGAAAATGAATTCGGTGAGACGAGTATCGACTCAGACCTCATAGAAAAATCTACCGAAGAACTCATCGAAGTCTCGAATGGATGTATGTGTTGTGTCGTCCGCAAAGACTGGATGGATGCTATCGAGAGGCTCCTTGATAGCGGTAAAAAAATCGACGCCATCGTCATTGAAGCATCTGGTGCGAGTGAACCACTCCCGATTGCTCAGTCATTCCTCATGAATGATATGTGAGGTCGAGTCAAGCTCGACTCCATAGTCTGTCTCGTCGACGCACTCAACTATGAGTCTCTCCTCACGTCCAATCCTGATATTGCACTCGACCAACTAGAATATGCAGACTTCGTGGTATTGAACAAGTGTGACCTGGTACCATGAGAAAAACTCGAACTCATCCATACACTCATCCGTCGAGTCAATGCATATGCTCCAATATTTGATACCAGTTATGGTCAAGTTGACCTCGCACTCCTCCTCTCAACTGGACGATTCGCAGTACAACCAGGCATGGAAGATGCATGGAAGGATGAACATAAGCATGGACATGAAGACCTCCAGGTATTCGCCTATAAGACACCGTCTCGCTTCAAGGCACGGGAACTCGATGCATTCTTCGAGGATCTGACAACCGATTGCTATCGTATCAAGTGATTCGTCGAATTTGCAGAGCGCCCAGGTGATTGGTGGCTCGTGCAGAAGGCATGAGCCCGCATGACGATGGATCCATGGACGGGGGCAACTCCTCCAGAGAAACGTATCGTCTTCATCGGGAAAGGTATGAACGAAGATCTCATCAGGAAACTATTGGATGAATGTACAGAGACTGGTCGGTCAGTGTTGTTCGCGAAATAAAGAAAACCGCTCCATCATTATTCATTGTTAATTGTTAATTGTTCATTATCTATGTTCCTCCCCCTCCTCATCCTCACGCTCATATCTGCCACAGGACTCCTCCTCTATACCAAGAAGAGTATCCCGAGTAAATACCTCAATCTCCTCATCGGTCTCGGTGCTGGTTCTATGCTCTCGGTTGCTCTCGTACACATCCTACCAGAGTCACTCGAGCAGACAGAGATGGCGGTGTATGCTTTTATTGCTGGATTCCTGGCTATATATATCATAGAGGAACTCCTCACGCCACATCACCATGACCATGCACATGGAGATCATAGTCATGAGGATCCACACGAACACTATGATCATGTTGCTGTTGTGAGTTTTATTGCGATATTTGCCCATACACTTCTCGATGGTCTCGGGATACGTGCTGGTATGGGACTCTCAGAGACTGCAGGATATGCAATCCTCTTCGGGGTGGCAATACACCAGATTCCAGTATCACTCTCTCTTGCTGCGATATTTCGCGAGAGCAAGTTCGAGAAGAGAAAACAGATACTATTCCTCATAGGATTTGCACTCGCAGCACCAATCGGATATCTGATAGCCGACCTATTCCTCCATGATGTCGATACTATGATAGCAGGACTCGCTGGGGCATTTGCAGGAGGATCACTCCTCTATGTTGCAACTGCAGATCTCCTCCCAGTGATACACAGTCAAGGGAAGTGAAAATTCGGAACCATCATAGCGTTCCTCATAGGAGTTATTGGCATGTCGAGTATTGGACTTCTCGGACTCGAACACCAACATAATCCAAGTGAGGAACAACATATCGAGTGAGGAGAACTCCACGACGAACATGATATACACTAAAAAATCCCCTTTCGGGGATTTTTTACTCTGGGATACCTGGAGGTGGTTCTGTCTGGAGTCTCATATCATATTCGATGATGAGGGCTGAACTACCGAATTCCGACGCTCGAGACGATCATTGTTGTCCGACACTAGCATCATATCCACGGAGATTTTCGAGATCATATTCCTCTGCATTACAGACTCACTCTACATAATATGGACATATGCCAGCCGCCGTCTCTCAGAGAGTATTACCAGAGATGAGTGCTCCGTAGATATAGAGCTGATTGTCACCAGTTGATCTCACTGCTCGATCAGCAAATATACCAGCATTGATATCAGTGACTATATCATCGATGATAATATTACCACCGTTACCATTCTCATCCGCGAGCGCAATGATAGCGAGTGGGGTGTCTCTCTTTGCTATATTACTCGTGATGGTGATATCTCATCCTATAGCTATGATAGCATCATTGTCATCGAACGATGTATTGTTCACACTTGTATCCGTAGTATATATATGATAACGAACATCACCAAACGTTGTCCGTCCACGCCCCATGAGACTGATGTTTTTTCTGATAGTACCCATAAAGCTCGTACGTGTACTCGAGTTCGTACCGATAGTACCGTACTCAGAACGAGCATTATTCTGACCAAGAATCTTAACTCGAGATGCATTGTAGGTAGCAGCACTTGTCTCACTATCTGCGAGATACGCTACATCAGTGGCTCAGACCGTATACTGAATAATTGAGTATACATCAACACCTTCTATCACTGGATATGCTGTATTCGGTGTATATACACCTGAGAATGTATAACTCAGTGGTGAAGTAGCAACTGTGATGCTCGATGGAGTAGAATTGATAATCCAATTAGCATCAGGACTCATCCCTGTATGAGTCTCGGTAGTGGAGAGTCAATCATACTGTGCGAGTATACCATTTCCTATCTCGAGAAGATTGATGTTTTTATAGGGTAACAACTCTGATGTCTGCTTGGCTATAGCCACACCAAAAATATTACTAGCACCCACTATAGGAGTAAATGGTGAGAGGGTTACGGTGTATGGTTTTTCGAACTCAACAAGAGTTGTATCAGTAAATTCTCGTGTTCAGAGTGATGATGTATATACAATCTTATCTAGTACGATTCGATTATCTGCACCATCTGTTGGTGCGATGCTCGCAAGTGAATATGTAACTGGAGCCGGAGAGAGTGCTATCGGAGAAGCTACCCAGTTATCAGACATATCCCACACGGTGATATAGTCTCCTCAAAATATGAGCGTATTTTTTTGTTCGATTGGATAGGGTGATATAACTATTTCGCTCGGAAGTTGTACTTCACTCACAGTTCCAGTATAGCTGATAGTTATATCTCCTGTGTCTACAGGATTGGCATATTGATCAGTAAATGAGAGTGTGAAATTATACGGTGATACTCCATCGGCTGGAACTGGTCATGCTGATTTTGTGAGATTCATCGTGACAGGTAGTCCATGCACTACGGTCACTCCATCATACTCTGTGATTCATCCATTCGGATCAGTGATTCTGAGTGTATAGTTTCATGTTTTCTGGAGATCAACTGGATTGAATACTCATACAGAATCCATACCACCACTCACGAGAAATGGAGAAGGAAGTCCTGCTATATTGGATACATGGAGGTTCCAAGGATTTCCTGTATATCGATGTGGTTCTCGGATAGATAGGTTCACTGCATCGCTGGCTGGAATATCGAGAAATACATTCTGCTGGAGTACTGCTGGATGAAGTGGCATATAGATACCGACAACACTAAAATTCCCAGCAAAGCTCCGGATACTTCCTGTGAGAGCCCCTGACGATGGCAGATATTGTACTCACTGGAATCATACTTCTCAGATATTTTCACTCCATCCAGAACCAGTGAACTGACATGGATTCATGAGGGTATGATCGAGAGATTGACCGCCACAATCGAGAGAAACCTGGTATGCACCAGAGGAAAACAGTGCCCAACCAACTCCATTCATATAAAACGCTCCGCTCATATTCCGGGTTGCTGTATCGAGATACCCACCAGAAAATGGAGTCCCGTAGAGTACTGATGCTCCATCAAAACGAACATCAGAAGTTGTCCCAGTGAGACTCACTCGTGGTCCTGGACTATACGTCACTCCTGCCCAACTCTCATGAGAGATGAGAACTGAGATGAGTGTGATTGCAATGATGAGAATAAGGCGGAACATTGGCTACAAAAAGATAGGAGATATTATTGTGCGCCAGCGAGTTTCTGACAATTTTGTAAAGATGCCGAATTCTTGAGTCCACTACAGAGTGATACATCTCGTGTGTCACGGACGATGAGCATAGTCACTGAGTCATGACACTTGTTTGCTATTGATTCTGCAGTGATTGTAGCACAGAGTTTGAGGTCTTTATCTACGATTGCTTTTTTGAATATATCATTATCATTCATGGCATTTGCCTTTCAGAGACAAGCATCTTGTTTTGCTGTATCACGGATGAGTTCACAGACACTCTTGTCACCATTTGCGAGAGCACGCTTGAGGAGAACGCTATCAAAACATGCCACCTGTAGTTCCTCCGTTGAGAGGGACTGACATTTTTCGAGATTATCAGTTGCGAGAGCACTATCGAGGATTGACTTGTCATCAACACGCGCGACACTCGCGAGACATGCTTCTTGGTATTTTTTCTCGAGTTGAGTACATGATGACTGTGTAGCTGTCTTGGACTCGATGAGATTGGCAACCACCATCTCGTCTATCTCCTCACGACAATACTGTGCCTGATCAGTATCTGATAATTCTCCACAAAGAGTCTTGTTCATAGTTCTCACTGCTTCTTTTTGTGTGAGAGTTGCCTGACATTGAGTCTTGGTAGGCTCGAGTGTGAGCGTACCGCAGTCATCAAGTGTACCAATTGCAGATATCTCAGAGAGTATTATTGTCTCATTACACTCTGTTTTTTTGAGTATATCAGATATACCATCACAGAGAGTTCTATCTTTTTTTGTTACTGCATCATTGAATACTGCTATATCTTGTTCCTGATTGGCGAGAGTATCCTCTTTTACTTCTTCATATGTCTGTGGTGTCTCGACTTCTGCACTGACAGTATATTCGACAGTTGGAGTTTTTTTATCATCAGATCCTCCAGCAAATACGAAGTAGAGAGTAGTAGCAAGTATAATGGTTCAGATAACACCTCCGGCGATGAATAGTGTCTTGTGTGATGATGGGGGAGTTGTCGGAACGATAGGATTTGCCGGCTCAAATGGAATAGATGAGATTGTTGGAGGAACTGGGATATCTACTGCTGGGAGCGGATTTGATTGCTCCACTGGCATTGTATCCTGTGTTACTACAGTTGCCTGATTCGACCCAGGAACAATACTAGATACTGCAGTATCTGCAATAGTTGTCTCAGGAGATACGACAATCGGAGTAGATACCGGCTCATCAGTTGACACTACTATCTCATCCACTGATGGAGGAGTGATAGTCTGTTCGGTTGGAACTGTATCCTCGACAGCATCAAAGAGATGTGTATCATCGAGCATCTCATCTTCTGTCTCCTCAGGGACTGAAGGTTGCAGAGTTCCTGCAGATACTTCTATTGGTTCTAGAGAAATCTCATCTGAAGATGTAGGAAGAGTAGTAGAAATATCTATAGATGTTGACTGAGTCTCTATCGAAGGGGTTGTATCAATAGTCTGTTCGATCTCTGTATCGATAGATGTACTCATCGGTTCTGGAGTTGACACAGCCAGAACATCATCACTCGGTGAGACGAGGAGTCATTCTGGAGGAGGCGGAGCCACGAGCTCGAGGAGTTCCTCTGGACTTGTGAGGAGTTCTGGAGACTCAGCTGCACTGATTTCGAGGAGTTCCTCTGGTGTTTTTTGAGAAGACATATAGAAAAATAAGAATACCTCATCAGACTATCATACTTTTTCTCAAAAATAAAAAATCTCCCGAAAAAATCGGGAGAAAATGTATTGACGATATTAGTTCTTGATGCAGCGAACATTTGCAAGTTCACTATATTGACTCTGTACGAGTGCAAGTCCTGTGTCGCTATACTGCCAACGAGTAGAGTTCGAGCTACGTGAGTAGTCAGTACCGTCTGTCCTATATCCAGCATATGACGAACCAAGATGGAGGACTGTTGGAGTATTACCCTCGAGAGTGCTTGTCCAGTATGCTCCGTTGACATCAGCACGATGTGAGAGAGTGACATCACCTGCAGTATCACGATATCCGTAGTATGCTCAGTTATATGGGAGAGAGAGGAGTGAAGCGAGGCTCGTACCTCCGAGACGAGCATAGTAGATAGCTGTCTCCCATTCTCCACGTGTTGGGAGACGGTACCCTGATGCACATGGTCCTTGTGTCCATGATTGTGCGCGAGTCTGACGTCCTTGCCATGAGAGAGTATTTCCCATGCCATTGTAGGAGATAAAACTCGACTGAGCATCACCACCGAAGAACCAACCAGATTGATCTACTGCACTTGCGCTACGGTCTGTAGCATTACACCCTGCCCACTCCTGTCCTCCGATGAGGATATTGGTACGTGAACATCCAGGATACGAAGCAGATGTACTCGTATATGTATAGTTACTCGGGTAATAATACACCTGTGTTACTGGAGTATTGGTCGTTCCTGTTGGATAGTTCTGAGGAGTATGATAATGATTATTCTGATACTGAGCGTATGGATTCTGTACGTATACAGTCTGCTGAGACGATGTCGGAGTTCCATAGTAGTAATAATATCCTGGCTTCGGTGTGCTATAGTATGTATATCCTGCGATATATGTCTCAGAGTATGAGTATGACTGATTCGTGACAGGTCGATTCGTAGTCGTCGTGTATACTGGTTGGTTATAGTACTGAACTACAGTCTGACGAGCTGGAACACGCTTGCGAATACGCTGTGATGCCGCATCTACCGAGTCGATGAGGATACCAGAGATGATAGCTGTTACAGCGAGGAGGGAGAGGAATTTTTTCATAAAATACCGCGGTTAGAAACTACCTTACAAATATACAATACAGATATTTATATTTTGTCAATAGTATTTTATTTTTTCATGAGGATTTTCTCATATGCCTCTATATATGTTCGTTCGTGATGACGTATATGTGGGATAGATTCTGTTTTCTCTAGGAGCTTGATACACTGAGCAATCTCTGCTGTATGACTCGGATGGACCTTGATTCACTCATATTGTTCGAATGCTCGAATATCCGAGAGAAGGAGTGGAAGAGCATATGCTAGTGCTACCTCTATGATAGGTCATGCACCATAGTATGCACCAGTATATATCCATCAACTTGCATTCCTATAGATGTGCGCGAGTGATGCCTCATCGAGAGCTCATATATACCTGACACTCCCATGTATATCGAGCGATCTGAGCATGTGTGTGATACTCGAGAGTGTCTCTCCAGCCATTCCGAGGAGGAGGAGTTGATGCCGTCATCCTGCATGGATGTATTTTTCCCACGCGACAAATAGAGTCATCAGATTCGCCTCCTCTCCGTACCCACCATCATAGATAAAATACGATCCCAAGTCCTGTAGCTGCTGGAATCAGTTCCCCGCTGTATACGGATCGAGTGGAATATGCGGAACTATCTCTATGCTATCCTCTCCTATATCGTATATCTCGACGAGCTCTCGTCCTATCTGTATATCAGGAACGATGAGTGTTGTCGGTTTTTTTAGTGATATTTTTCTCCACCATTCGTTCCACTTGCGCATGAATGTCCCCTCGTAGAGGGTTGGATAGAGTGCATGAGCATTGGACCAGATATGTCGTACTGTGGGGATACTCGTATCATATACATCGAGAGTAGAAAAACTCACACATCGAAAAACCTCATTCCCCGTTCTGGGTTTGAGGGATTTTTTTCACCATGGGCCATAGTGTCCGGGTGCGACAACATAGTGGAATCATGGAAGTTTTTCCTGATGTTCGTAGATGAGGAGAGTTATCTTGTCATCCCTGCGCTGTCGTTGCCACATGGATGCCCAGGCAATACCCACCTTGGGGACGAGGAGCTCGTGTGGCGCACGGGTTCTGATATCGACGATGATATGCATATACCTGGGAGTGTAGCGAGAATACTGATAAAATCAAGATAACCGAATACACATACAGAATTTGCATTATAGAGAAAATGCGCTATAATTGACTCATGACAACAAGTGAGGTAACCACATCAACTGTACCTACTCCAGCAGCAAATGAACCAACTTTTGTGAAGAATACAAACAGAAAAGTCAATGCTGCAATGAGAGGATTCTTTTGACAACTTATGGAGCCATTTATTGATGCGTATGCAAAAGTAAAAAAAACACTCTGATGACATGAAGAAGTGAGCAATAATACTCTCAGCCTCGTAAAATCAGTTATGGCGGTACGTACGGATCTGAGTGAAGCGGCAAATAATACTGATTTTAAAAGAGTATCCGATAATCAATAATAATCTTTTACTCTTAAAATATTTTCTCTTGTAAAAAATCCAAATCTCCTCATAATCCGAGGAGATTTTTTATTCCATATAATGCTCAGAACCCAATTCACTCTCACAACCAAGAGACAACTCACACACGATGTCTACGAACTCACCTACTCATGTCCCGACATGATCAAGGAATACCCAAAACACGGTCAATACGTCATGTTCCAACTCGCTCCAGGACTGAATCGTGCATACTCGATTGCCTCGTTTGCGGGAAAGACTTTTACTCTGATTATCAAGCGAATCGCTGAATGACGTGGAAGCCCGATGATATGTGACGCAGAGGTTGGTACGACTTTTTCTGGTATGCTCCCACTCGGACACTTCGTCCTCCAGGATAACAGTAGAGCCAAGTGTTTTATCGGAACTGGTACAGGATTCGCACCAGTGTACTGCCAAGCGCTCGGACACTCTCTGAGAGGGGAAAAGGCTGAAAAAATAGCATTCGTATTCTGAGTACGAGGACTCGAGGATAGTTTCTACGAAGAGGAGATTCTCGAACTCGGGAGGAGTTTTGTGAGTTTTGAATATGTACAATACTTCTCTCGCGAAGGTATCGATACTGAGAGACAACGAAAATGATATGTCACCGACTGGATAACGCCAGAACGAGTATCAGAATACGAGGAATATTATCTCTGCGGGTCTCCCGCGATGGTAAAAAGTGCCCGAGAAAAACTCGAAGCACTTGGTATAGCAAAGGAAAATATATTCTGGGAACAGTTTTAGAATCCTCCCGTTCCCTTCTCCCACGGAAGTCCACCCTCATTCGCTGCATCGTCGTCGAAGTTGTTCATGACGTCCTGTGTCCAGCGTGAGAGTGCATAGAGATTGTCGTTGAGTGCCATATGTCGCCAGTCGATGATGAAGTCATCTGGCGCCTGTTCATCACCACCGATATAGTACGCCATCATGACAGAGTACCCTTGTTCTTCGGCTATCTGATTGATACGCTTGATGTATTCTTGAACCTTGTCGGTGAATTCCTGACGTGAGAGTTGAGCCATGATAAAGTATGAGTTATATAGATGCAGAATATAAGAAAACTCTAAAAAATCAATCTTGTCTATTTTTGGTTATTGACAAATAATATTTTAAGATATAATTATCTTCTAATAAGTAATAATAGTGTCAATATGTTATTGTTCGATGAGTACATAGACTATGTCCACAGAATGCCTTGATGAGAGCGCATAGAGAGGACGGATATACGAAAATTGCTCGTTTTATTTGCAAAAAGAGTAGATCGTGGTATCAAACCATGAGCTCGATGGGACAATATAGAAGGCATAGATCTAGAACAAGTAACCACCCTAGGATTTGTCAAAAAAGATGATAATACAGGAGAACTTACTGTCACAGAACTTGGTAAAGATGTTAGAAAAGCAATGGGTTGGCTATACGCTATCTATGACACTACTGTATAACTCGGTTCCACATGCACCACAACACTTCTCACATTCGGGAAGTGTTTTTGTATATCATCTTCCACCTGATGTGCGATGAGGTGTCACTCACGGACAGTTTTTTCCCCATCGATGAGGATATGGAGCTCCACGATACGGTCAAATCCACTCTTGCGTGCGATACAGAGATTCACATTCTGAACTTCTGAGTTTCCTCATACTATAGCTCGGATACTATCCTGGAGCTCAGTATCCTCGACCTCATCGAGGAGCTCGCGCATCGCAGGCCAACCGATATGATAGATATTATAACACATGAACACCGCTGCTACGATAGCCGCCCAATCAGCTGCTGATGCAAAAGCCAAACCGCCAAAGAGTGCGAGGAGTGTTCCAATGAGAGCAATCCCTGTCGTGAGTGCATCTGAGAGATGGTGGAATGCATCACCTGTCACAGCAGTACTCTGGAGTGACTTCCCGATGATATATCAGCGGACAAATAGTCATCCCTTGAGGATGACGACTCCGAGAAGTATCCAGAGTGTCCAGAGTTCAGGAATTCCTGTATCTGGATTTTTGATACGGTCGATTGCTCCTGTCACTATCTCGATCACTGCGAATATG
The DNA here is from genome assembly GCA_023260135.1 of Candidatus Altimarinota bacterium. Classification (GTDB taxonomy): domain Bacteria; phylum Patescibacteriota; class Gracilibacteria; order BD1-5; family UBA2023; genus JABFSX01. The sequence continues at coordinate 87,914 of JALQWG010000004.1, forward strand.
AGGAGTATCGAGACTGCGAGTCCTGCCATTGGCTCAGTTTTTCCATGTCCATATGGATGATTGGCGTCCGCAGGCTTCTGTGCATAGCGGACTCAGAGAAGTACGATAAAAGACCCAATAATATCCGTCGCACTCTCTATAGCATCTGCGATGAGCGCATACGAGTTGCCAAATATTCCTCCGAGGAACTTGATAGTCGCGAGCGATATATTCGCGATGATTCCGAGAATAGCGATGTTTTCGCCGTCTCTTGGTGTAGATGGTGTAGTCATGCGACTATGATATAGAAAAGAAGGGGAAAGTAAATTCTTAAAGCCATTCTAAATCATTACCAGGTTCAGTATCTCAGAATATAACCTGAGCCGCATCATGTGTATTTCTGGTAATTGTATCAATATGTGAACTTCGCAGAGGTGCTGTTGTGTGTCCTGTTATTGCTTCGATTTGCAAGACTCAATACAAATACGTATCCTTACCATTCTTATGAATTCGCTTGTAGAGAAAATACTGTCATTCTATCGCATCAAAAATTAGTTCATGTTCCAAGTCATCGAGGGAATCTTCAATAGATACTAAAAATCCAAACCTACCTTCTTGTTTTTTAATATGGAGTATTATATTTTTTTCTTTTATTTCTTTATGAAGATTTTTGGACTCTGGAAAATAAGATGGGTAGATGATTCAATAAATATACTCCCCTACTTGTAGTCACTCGGGAGGATATTTTATAGAGGAGATTTTACTAGGCTCTCCTGTTCATGATGCAAGTGAGATTCTTGAGTTCATAGTAATTCTACACTATCACTTTCCCTCTCAAAATGCAAAAATTCACCATTTGAGGTGAATTTTTTATGATAATCATTTTCTATTGACCATAGATGTATACATCACCCTTGGCAGTCGTGATCGTGAGGAGCATGGTTGGTCCAGTTGCACCCTCAGCAAGGCGAAGTGCTACGACTGAGTAGGTTGCACCATCGAGTTTGAATGCATTTTCCAGAGTCATCGGGAGTCACTCACAGTACATCATCGTACTCGCAAGTGCTGGAGCAACGAACTTACCAGATGATACTGAATATGAACCAAATACATTGTTGCAAAACTTTGCAGCAATACTATTGGCACCGAGAGTAAGTGTATATCATGTACTCGTGATAACTGTATCATTGTACCTGGTGAGTGCCCAGTCACCAATGAGGACATTGTCAGCATTCTTTTTTTCTACATAACTGCTGGCGCGATATATCCACTCGATGAGCTCACCTCGTGTGATAGCCGAATCAAATCCAGAGAAGTTCGCAAACGAGAGAATACCTAGTTCATGTGCTCTGTCTGCATAGTTCTCATACCACATTGCTCCTGATTCGTCTTTTTTCCCTCCATCGACTCCGCGCATGATGATAGCGAGTGCCTCAGCACGTGTGAGTGTACGAGTCGGTGAGAATACTCATGACTGTCCGTGCATGAGGTCGAACGCACATGCAGAGTAGATATCATCCCGGAGCGTGAGGTCGAATCGTGATTCGTCAGAGTATGCAATATTACAATTGTCTGGATACGATGCATATCGGAGCCCCCATACCTTCTCCGCGGCACGAGCAATGATAGCCGCAGCCTCCTGACGTGTGAGCGAACGCTCATAGCCAAAGTCTGCTACCTCCGCATATCGAGTCAGTGCATTCTCATGTGCCCACGTGACAAGTGTCTGTGGTTTTTCCCATACACGGATACACTGAGCAAGAGTTGCATCCCATGAGTACCCTGCTGATGCTTTGCATCCGTGTTCATCAGAGTCTCCACCAACTACTGGTGTAGCTTCACACTCACCTACAGTCACATCAGTTGCCTTCGCAGCACCTGCCATACATGCATTACCAAAAGTCTGTCGCACAGGCTCACACGGAGTAGTGATACACTGTACCTGGACTGTTCCACAGACTGGAGCATACTCCATCGTACACATGATAGGATCCTCGGTTGCAGCTGCAGCGACAGATGCGATACCAAGGAGAGAGAATAAAAAGAAAATACTACGCATAAAAAATATTGGTTAAGTATACACTATGACGTGACTACTAGAAAAAGGTGACAAAAAAGTCCACTTCACGTGGACTCATCTATATTATGCCTTGCTGGAACCGAAGAGTGACTTGATCTTCGCAAAGAGTCCAGTTGCATTCTTCTGAGCAAATTCCTTGACCTCTGCCATATCAGTGTTGGCTGCTGCTTGCTTCAGATTCTCGACTGCCTCTGTAACTCCAGTCTTACCGTCTCCATCGACGTCCTTGCCCATGAGCTCCTGAGCGGCTTCAGCGAGATTCTTGAAGTCTACATCGGGAAGGTCTGTTGTATCGATGCCGACCTTGGCTGCTGCAGCCTTGAATCCTCCTGTCATAAGCTCTCCCTCGAGCTTGTCTCCGAGTGCTCACTCGAGCTGGTCGACGAGAGATGCAGGTATCCCTGCAGAAGTGAGTTTGTTCTTGATAACTGTTGTGTCCATAGTGTATTTTTGAGGAATTAAAGTCCGTATATCATATACAATCACCCTACAAAGTAAAGCAACACAACTAGAAGAGTGAACAAAGTATCGTGGAATATAATCTCCTCGAAGAAAACCTTGGAAAAAATAGAAAAAGGATATACTATACATGTGTCAGGAACTATCTCCTAACCCTCGTATCTATGTTCGAAACTCTCGCTCTCGAGCTCCAGCGTATGGATCCTATATGGATCTGAGTCGGATGAATCATATTCGCCCTCATCGTATTCCTCGTTATCCGCGAACTCAATGCGTGGTTCTGGAAGGTGAACTCTATCATCGAGACCCAGGAGTCTATCCTCTCTACTCTGGAGGACATTCGCGACCTGCTCACTGAGTGAGGTGATGATGTAACATGAGAGAAAAAAGAAACAGTCACCGAGATGCTCGAAAAAAAGCCGAAAAAAGTGAAAGTAGAAAAAAGTGAAAAAAATCCTGAGGAATAACGCTTATTCTCAAAAAAATATTTTAATAATTAATTTATTGCTTTATGTTTATGGTTTCTCAAACTCATGCGTCCAATATAATCTGAACAAATACTGAAGATATAGTATACGCTGGTTTTCTAATCTTAATAATGATTATTCTCTTATTTTTAATAATTAGAGAAGTTGTTTGTTGGTATTGGAAAATAAATGCTCGATATGCTACGGCACAAGACTCTGCGGAAACGTTAGAAGACATACTAGAACAGCTAGTATTTATAACAGACTATATAAAGAAAAAAGATCCTACAAGCCAAGAAGTAAGCTATACATGACTAACTGTCAATAACTCAAAAGAAAAAATAGATTAAATCTATATTAGATAGCTATATTGTAAAATCTCCCCCATTTCTGGAGGAGATTTTTGTGATTTTTGATTGGCAGTCTGTCGTTGAATAAGGTTGAACTTTTCAATTCGATTATTGATAAACTGTACTCGAACATTTTAGAAACCATGAACTTCGTGGAGGTCTATTTTAGGATCTACAATGAGGAGAAATATTTTCTATAAGACATCTTCCGACTTTTTTCAAAAAAGATTTGAGAAAAAGTGAAAAATAATTTATCGGTAATTGTGAGACATCACACCCTATAACTTTTTAACCACTTTTTCCCTATGTTAAACCACATTTCCCCTGCTATATATCACGCAATTCGCAACTATATAGAACAAAATGCTATCGTTGAGGCTTTTTATAGTCGAGATATCATCAGTCAGGCTGATGTGTATCTCCCATACTATGATGACGAGGATGCTTCTGATAATCAATATGCTGATTTTGATATATGGATTACCTTCTCCCAGATAGAGCGTGTTATTGATTTTGATGTATTGACTGAAAAATGAGTTCCGTATATCAATAGCGAATATGGTCTCTGGATAGGTGTCAGTGATACAACTTCGATGGATAACTTCATCAAGCGTGTGATAGAAATAGTCTATGATTATGAGATAAGTGATGCCGAGTTAGAGAACTTAAAGAATAACTTCGATGTGAAAATCGAGAGATAAAATAAAACAGGTCAAATTGACCTGTTTTTTATTACTTGTTTTTGCTGACTTGCGACTTAATGAAGTCGAACATCTTCTTATTCACATAGTCCTTCAAATCGGTGTTTTTATCAATCTTCTCATAGAGATTAAAATGACTGTGGAACATGGATATCAATTCCTTGGTGAATATCTCGTCGAACTTCACACGGATAGCATCCTCACTCGAATTGTTATGGATAGCCCCCACGAGTGCCTCGTTATCCATGAGACGCTTGGAGAGATTATTTAGGAGCACTCTATCCTCTTCCGAGAATGTTGTGCCAAACCGGTCATTTACTTCACTGACAATCTTTGAAAGCATCTCTTTATCGTCTTCCACTTTTCCTCGACCACTTCCAGACATGGCATCCATCTCACCCACTTCATTATCGAGTTTGATAGAGGTTTCTCCTGTTTTTGGTATTTTGAGAGTTTCCAGATTTACGAGGTCAAGGAGTTCTATTGGGAGTGGGTTTCTCGTCAATGGTAGTCTCTTTTTATAAAATCGGAGGAACACATACATCGCTTCGAGGCTCGTATCTGTGAAGGTGATAATCTGGGATATAAACGCATATTTTTTGATATAGTCAGTGATTTTATCTCGAAAATCTATCTGCTCATCACTTTCATTATTATCATCTCCGATATCGTGCCATCTATCGAGCATCGCATCGAGAAAACTATTGAGTTCTGCTGGACTGACATTGCGATGCCACATCTCCACGAACTCATGTATCTCACGCTCATCGAATAACTTGAATGATAATATATCTCTTTGGAGATTATAGAGGATATTTGGCTCTGTTCATTCTGATAAAATAGTTGTGGTATAGTATGGCTGGAATGATGCTTTGATATCTTCTGTCTCATTCACAAAATCAAGTACAAACACCTCATTCTTATCTGGGTGAGTTCTATTGAGCCGTGAAAGTGTCTGAACCGCATTCACGCCACCGAGTTTTTTGTCTACGTACATCGCGGCAAGGAGTGGTTGGTCGAAACCCGTCTGATACTTCTCGGCAACGATGAGGAACTTATAATCATCCTTTTTGAACTGTTCTTTTGTCTGTGCCTCTGGTATGCCATTCATATTCGCCTCTGTGTATTCCATGCCACCATCTTCCACCGAGCCAGAAAATGCCACCAGTGCCTTAAATGGATATCCATTCTCCGCAAAGAACTTATCTATCGCGAGTTTGTATCGGACGGCGTGGAGACGTGATTTGGACACTATCATCGCCTTTGCCTTGCCATCTACTTCATGGCGGATATGTTCGGCAAAATGCTTCACAATAATATCAATCTTTTTTGATATTGCGTGCTCACTTTTATCGACCGCATTCACGAGAACTCTCACTGCTTGTTTCTTCGAGTATTCTGGATCATTTTCTACGGACTTATGGAGAGCGAAGTACATCTTATAGGTCGTGTAGTTTTTGAGTACATCTTCGATAAATCCTTCCTCGATTGCCTGCTTCATAGAATAGACCGAGAATGGATGATATTTTCCATCAAACCCCTTTTCTCCGAATATCTCAATAGTCTTTTGTTTTGGAGTTGCTGTAAAAGCAAAATAACTCACATTCGTATTTTTTCGGCTTCTGCTTGCCATCTGTTTTGCGAGCCAGTCTTCACCATCTTCCACTGGAATGTGGCTCTCGACTTGGAATGCTTTTTCGAGTGCTGTCTCTTCATCTTGCTCATCTACTGTCAGGACATCATTGATAGCACGAGCGCCCTCACCAGATTGTGAAGAGTGAGCCTCATCGATAATCACCGCAAATCTCCTTCATGGGATTTCACCCATTTCTTCCACGATAAATGGAAACTTTTGGAGTGTCGTGATGATAATCTTTTCTCCGTTTTCGAGAGCGGTTTTGAGTTCCGCTGAACCCTCGGTGATAGGCTTCACTACACCTCGCACTTGCTCGAACTGTGCGACTGTCTCACGCAGTTGCTTATCGAGAACTCGACGGTCAGTGATGATGATGACACTATCGAATATCTTTTCATTTTTCGTATCATGGAGGTCAGCGAGCCTGTGTGCCGTCCATGCGATAGTGTTTGATTTTCCACTTCCAGCGCTGTGTTGGATGAGATAATTCTTACCTGCTCAATTATCGCGAACATT
>JALQWG010000051.1 GCA_023260135.1 Candidatus Altimarinota bacterium
ATGCCAGTTGAAGACGTCTTCACGATCACAGGTCGTGGAACTGTTGTTACTGGTCGTATCGAGCGCGGAATTGTTAAGGTCAACGAAGAGGTTGAAATCGTTGGTATCCACCCAGATGCACAAAAGACAATTGTTACTGGCGTTGAAATGTTCCGTAAGTTACTTGATGAGGGACAGGCTGGCGAAAATGTTGGTCTACTTCTTCGTGGAACTAAGCGTGAAGATGTTGAGCGTGGTCAGGTTGTTTGTAAGCCTGGATCAATTACACCTCACACAGATTTCGAAGCCTCTGCATACATCCTTTCAAAGGATGAGGGTGGTCGTCATACACCATTCTTTAACAACTACCGTCCTCAGTTCTACTTCCGTACAACTGACGTAACTGGTGTTGTAACACTTCCTTCTGGAACTGAAATGGTTATGCCTGGCGATAACACCGCTATGACAGTAACTCTTATTCAGCCAGTTGCGATGGAAGAGGGACTTCGCTTTGCGATTCGTGAAGGTGGCCGCACAGTAGGTGCTGGTGTTGTTGCTAAGGTGATTGAATAGTTTTAGAGATAAATTTTATATTTAGGCCAGTAGCTCAAT
>JALQWG010000052.1:0-274 GCA_023260135.1 Candidatus Altimarinota bacterium
TATAATTAGTCTAAAATTTCAGTAACCTGACCAGCACCTACTGTTCTACCACCCTCACGGATAGCGAAACGTAAACCTACTGATAAAGCGATAGGACTTAATAATTGAACATCAATTGTTAAGTTATCACCAGGCATAACCATCTCTACACCAGCTGGTAAAGAAATAGTACCCGTTACGTCAGTTGTACGTACATAAAACTGAGGACGGTAGTTATTGTGGAATGGAGTATGACGTCCACCTTCTTCTTTTTTCAAGATATACACCTCAGCTT
>JALQWG010000052.1:284-584 GCA_023260135.1 Candidatus Altimarinota bacterium
GTGTTGTTTAACAGATCCTGGCTTAATGATAACCATTCCTCTTTTGATATCTTCTTTAGCGATACCTCTTAATAATAAACCTACGTTATCTCCAGCTTCACCTCTATCAAGGATTTTACGGAACATCTCAACTCCTGTAATTGTAGAAGTTAATTTATCAGCTCCCATACCAATGATTTCAACTGGATCACCTGTATTAGCAACTCCTGTTTCGATACGACCTGTAGCTACAGTTCCACGACCAGTAATTGTAAATACATCTTCAACTGGCATTAAGAAAGGTTTTTCAACGTCACGAAC
>JALQWG010000053.1 GCA_023260135.1 Candidatus Altimarinota bacterium
AAGCTGTGGCTGACAAAAAAGTCATGGACAACGCTGTGAGCGACTTGACCAAAATCGCGGGCCAAAAGCCTGTGGTGACCAAGGCTAAGAAGGCGATTGCGGGTTTCAAAATCCGTGAAGGACAGCCTATCGGTTGCATGGTGACTTTGCGTGGCGTTCAGATGTATGAATTCCTGGATCGTTTCGTGACTGTGGCTTTGCCTCGTGTTCGTGACTTCCGTGGTATTTCTGCCCGTGCCTTCGATGGCCGTGGCAACTACAACATCGGCGTGAAAGAGCAAATCATTTTCCCTGAGATCGAATACGACAAGGTTGACGCTTTGCGCGGTCTCAATATCAGCATCACCACGACGGCCAAGTCTGACGAAGAAGCCAAGGCGCTTCTCGCTGGTTTCCGTTTCCCATTCAAGACAGAGGTGGCACGTGGCTAAACAAGCATTGATCGAGCGCGAGCTCAAGCGTGACCGTTTGGTTGCAAAGTACGCTGCTAAGCACGCAGAGTTGAAGGCGATTGCCAACGACTTCAAACGTAGCGACGAAGCCGATCGCGATGAAACGTCCCGCGAAGCCGTCCAGCACCCGC
>JALQWG010000054.1 GCA_023260135.1 Candidatus Altimarinota bacterium
GTCGGCGTCGTGATCGGACGGCCGTTCGCCGGGGACAGGATGTTGTTGCTCGACAGCATGAGGATGCGGGCCTCGGCCTGCGCCTCCGCCGACAGCGGCACGTGGACGGCCATCTGGTCGCCGTCGAAGTCCGCGTTGAACGCGGTGCAGACGAGCGGATGGATCTGGATCGCGGAGCCCTCGACGAGCACCGGCATGAACGCCTGGATGCCGAGTCGGTGGAGCGTGGGCGCGCGGTTCAGGAGGACAGGGTGGTCCTGGATGACCTCTTCGAGGACGTCCCAGACCTCGGGCCGGACGCGCTCGACGATGCGCTTGGCGCTCTTGATGGTCTGCGCGTGGTTGAGGTCGACCAGCCGCTTCATGACGAAGGGCTTGAAGAGCTCCAGGGCCATCTGCTTGGGCAGACCGCACTGGTGCAGCTTCAGCTGCGGACCCGAGACGATGACCGAACGGCCGGAGTAGTCGACGCGCTTGCCGAGCAGGGTCGGGCGGAACCGGCCCTGCTTGCCCTTGAGCAGGTCCGACAGCGACTTCAGCGGACGGTTGCCCGGCCCGGTGACCGGGCGGC
>JALQWG010000055.1 GCA_023260135.1 Candidatus Altimarinota bacterium
GGACTCTTGGGCAAAATCAGCCTGTTATCCCTAGAGTACCTTTTATCCGTTGAGCGATGGCCCTTCCACTCGGGACCACCGGATCACTATGGCCGACTTTCGTCTCTGCTCGTCTTGTCAGACTCGCAGTCAGGCAAGCTTATGCCATTGCACTCAACGACCGATTTCCGACCGGTCTGAGCCTACCTTCGCGCGCCTCCGTTACTCTTTGGGAGGCGACCGCCCCAGTCAAACTCCCCACCATGCATGGTCCCGGACCCGGATAACGGGCCGCGGTTAGACATCAAGAGTGCGAAGGGTGGTATCTCAAGGGAGGCTCCACGGAAACTGGCGTCTCTGCTTCGATGCCTACCACCTATCCTGCACATCACAATCCTGATGCCAGTGCAAAGCTGGAGTAAAGGTTCATGGGGTCTTTCCGTCTAACCGCGGGAAGTGTGCATCTTGACACACAGTTCAATTTCGCTGAGTCCACGTTAGAGACAGCGGGGAGATCGTTACGCCATTCGTGCAGGTCGGAACTTACCCGACAAGGAATTTCGCTACCTTAGGACCGTTATAGTTACGGCC
>JALQWG010000056.1 GCA_023260135.1 Candidatus Altimarinota bacterium
GTCTTGTGTATTAGCCACGTGATGCTCTCCGATCATCTTTAACGTGTCCGCGGAATGTACGTGTTGGTGCGAACTCACCAAGCTTGTGACCGATCATTGCGTCGGTGATAAATACAGGGACATGCTTGCGACCGTCGTGTACCGCAATTGTGTGTCCAATCATTGAAGGCGAGATCATCGAGCGTCGAGACCATGTCTTAATGACATTCTTTGTATTGGCTTCATTCTGCGCATCCACCTTTTTGGTGAGATGCCCATCAATGAATGGGCCCTTCTTGAGACTACGTGGCATGAGGGCTCCTTAGCGCTTCTTGTTCGACTTACGACGACGGACGATCATTGAATCTGAAGCCTTCTTCTTACGAGTACGTGCTTCAGGCTTACCCCAAGGTGAAACCGGGTGGCGTCCACCAGAAGTCTTACCTTCACCACCACCGTGTGGGTGGTCGACTGGGTTCATAACAACACCACGAACAGATGGACGAACGCCTAACCAACGCTTACGTCCAGCTTTTCCGTAGTTAATGTTGGCTCATTGAAAGAGGCACGAAGTTGGA
>JALQWG010000057.1 GCA_023260135.1 Candidatus Altimarinota bacterium
ATCGATTCTTATTCGATTTACGACGGCGGACAATGAACTGATCAGACGCCTTCTTTTTACGAGTGCGCTTTTCAGGCTTACCCCAAGGTGAAACTGGGTGACGGCCACCAGAGGTACGACCTTCACCACCACCGTGTGGGTGATCAACTGGGTTCATAACAACACCGCGAACGGTTGGGCGGATGCCCTTCCAACGGTTACGTCCAGCTTTTCCAAGATTTAGGTTTGATTGTTCTGCGTTTCCAACTTCACCAACAGTTGCGCGGCAACGAACATCAACGTTACGAATTTCGCCAGAAGGCATACGTAGCTGAGCCATTGAACCTTCTTTTGCAACTAGCTGAACTGATGCGCCAGCAGAACGTGCAATCTTTGCACCGCCACCTGGGCGAAGTTCGATTGCGTGAATCACGGTACCAACAGGGATATTGCGAAGTGGCAAGTTATTGCCAGGCTTGATATCTGCCTTTGGTCCGTTTTCGATTACATCGCCCTGTTCCAACTTATTTGGAGCGATGATGTAACGCTTCTCGCCATCTGCATAGTGAAG
>JALQWG010000058.1 GCA_023260135.1 Candidatus Altimarinota bacterium
GACTCGATTTCTCTACGGCTCCCCTATGCGGTTAACCTTGCTACTGAATGTAAGTCGCTGACCCATTATACAAAAGGTACGCAGTCACCGAACAAGTCGGCTCCCACTGCTTGTATGCATGCGGTTTCAGGATCTATTTCACTCCCCTCACAGGGGTTCTTTTCGCCTTTCCCTCACGGTACTGGTTCACTATCGGTCAGTCAGGAGTATTTAGCCTTGGAGGATGGTCCCCCCATATTCAGACAAGGTTTCACGTGCCCCGCCCTACTCGACATCATCATATAAGCCCTTTCGTGTACAGGACTATCACCCACTATGGTTGCACTTCCCAGAGCATTCCACTAGAACTTATATGACTTAATGGGCTTTTCCCCGTTCGCTCGCCGCTACTGAGGGAATCTCAATTGATTTCTTTTCCTAAGGGTACTGAGATGTTTCACTTCCCCTCGTTCGCCTCGTATGACTATGTATTCATCATACGATACCTGCCTTATGACAGGTGGGTTTCCCCATTCAGAAATCTCCGGATCACAGGATATTTGCCGC
>JALQWG010000059.1 GCA_023260135.1 Candidatus Altimarinota bacterium
TGACGAATAACGTTAAGGAGAAATGAAGTTTTATTTTGAATTTTTCCGTCCCTTAAAGAAAACTGATTTTTAGAAATCGTTTCTTTTTATAAGAAATAATACAAGGTGAATTGAAACATCTTAGTAGCCTTTGTAAAAATCAACCGAGATGTTGTGAGTAATGGTGAGTGAAAATAACGTAGATATTTAATGTTATTAGTGCTTGAAATTTTCATAGAAGGTGATAATCCTGTAAATTACATTATTTAACTTTAAAGAATGTAGAACAAAATAAGTTGTTTTGTTTGAATAATGGGGTCCCACCCTCAAATTCTAGGTGTGTCTTTAAAATCGATAGTGAACAAGTACCGTGAGGGAAAGGTGAAACAGAACTTTCGAGAGTGAAAAGTTTGAAATTCAATGTTTATTAACAGTCGGAGCTTTTATTAAGTTACGGCATACCTTTTGCATAATGGGTCAGTGAGTTTTTTTTTTTGGCAAGCTTAAAGTTTTTGAAAAGTAGGCTAATAAATTTTTTTAAGTCAAAAAG
>JALQWG010000060.1 GCA_023260135.1 Candidatus Altimarinota bacterium
AATCAGTCGGAGGCTCCTCGAGAGCTGACGGCGTACCTTTTGTATAATGGGTCATCGACTTGGTCTAACTAGCAAGCTTAAGCCGTTAGGTGTAGGCGCAGCGAAAGCGAGTCTTAATAGGGCGCATGAGTTAGTTGGATCAGACCCGAAACCGAGTGATCTAGGCATGACCAGGATGAAGACAAGGTAACACTTGTTGGAGGTCCGAACCCACACCTGTTGAAAAAGGTCGGGATGAGTTGTGCCTAGGGGTGAAAGGCCAATCAAACTCGGAGATAGCTGGTTCTCCGCGAAATCTATTTAGGTAGAGCGTCATCCGAATACCCCGGGGGGTAGAGCACTGGATGGGTAATGGGGCCCCACAGGCTTACTGATCCTAACCAAACTCCGAATACCCGGGAGTACTAGATGGCAGACACACGGCGGGTGCTAACGCCCGTCGTGGAGAGGGAAACAACCCTGACCTCCAGCTAAGGCCCCTAATTCATGGCTAAGTGGGAAAGCAGGTGGGACGACCAAAACAACC
>JALQWG010000005.1 GCA_023260135.1 Candidatus Altimarinota bacterium
TGTATCTGAGCATTGACCGCTATATAGGCACGTCCATCATCTGCGAGCCACTTCGCATGCACAGGACGGACAGAGAGCTCGAGGAAGTGGAACCTGCGAAAGTACTCCTGTACGAAGAGTCGAGTATCTCGGTGGAGAGCTGCTGGGAGGATGAATGGAGTGTATTCGTCGCTATATGGCGGGATATAGTAGTCTCTATGATCCTGATGGAGTATGACGATGACGGTTGCATCGGGGATAGGGAAGGATCTGGATTTTTTCTCTTCTCGGGGTTCCAGACTGCCTCGTGTGTCATAGAATACTCCACTTTGGATAGGATAACTCTCCCAGTCTATATTATCAGGATTCTTCAGATCCACAGTAGCTGCGAAGTCCATGAGGGCATTGTTGATGGCACGAACAAGGGTTTTTTGTCATTCTGATTGTTCCAGTCACTCGCGAGGACGAAGCAATCCAGTGTCTCATCTTTGTCCGTCATTCTGAGGCACGAAGAATCCAGTGTCTCCGTCATTCCCGAGTTTTTTAGTCGGGAATCCAATACCTTCTTTTCAGACACCATTTTCCGTACTTTTGTGACCAAAAGTACCAAAAGTCTCGAGGGGAAGTCAAACTCGCTCAGAATTCGCTTTGCTCATCAGTACCTGATTTTCATCACCGCTCGAAATTTTCTGTCGAAAATTTTGGACAGTGCTTTCCCCCCGAACCCCTATTTTACCGTTATCATCTATTTTTTCTTCCCCATTTTTTGTTGTCATCTTTATGGATTCTATTGATACAAATCTTCTAAAGTCTTCCTCTATCTTTTCCTTCTCTTTTTCTGTGAGTTTCATATCTCTACGCCCATTGTAGTATCGTGCGAATACCTTTTCGAGATTGGTATCCCAGGCGAGATATGGTTCTCAGTAGCCGAATGCGAGTATTGCAGATGATGTATATCATCATACCCCTGGGAGTTTTTGGAGGAGTTTTTTATCCCTAGGGAAGACTCCACCATATTCCTTGCTCACTATACCTGCAGTCTTGAGGATATTGCGCGCTCGTGAATAGTATCCCATACCCTGATAGTAGGGGAAAAACTCATCGTAGCTCGCCCCTGCGAGGTGGTGGATGGTTGGATACTGAGTAAGTATCTTCTCGAGATATGGGATCACTCGGTCTACCTGTGTCTGCTGGAGGAGTATCTCAGAGAGCCAGACACGATAGAGGAGTTCTTGGTTTCCGTCATTCTGAGCATGCGATAGTCAGTACACCCCTTGTGGGTGAGAATCCAGTGTTTCTTTTTTTGTTTTCTGGATGCTTCATACTTCAGCATGACGGGAACTGGTTCCATACTGCCGCCATGGGAGGTGATGGCGACCATGAGTATCATACCAACTGATGAGCTCTGACCATGGGAATGATGTAGAGTTTTTTCGTGACATAGACAAAATATATGCATTTTTAATTTTTTGGCTAGTGTATCAGGATTTTTTTGATTCATTTTTTAGTACAAAACACAAAATATTGTGTTGCAATGGTACACCAAACCCCTATAATTGCGATATTCTTACCGTATTTTTATGCGTACTTTTTCTCGTATTCTGCTCGTGGTCCTCTCGTCTCTCGGAGTTGTGGCACTAGGATATTATGCCTACACTATTGCAACGGAGCATCTGGATTTTCCATTCGTCTCGACAGAACGACAGATAGGTACGACGATGCGTCTCGTGGTTGCACGTCCGACATTTTTGTCACATGGACAGGATGGTCCTGTGTTCGATGCTGATGCACTCGCGAATTCACTGAGGCGCGATGGTAAAAAGTGGAATCCGATAGTATCCCATGAGGCCAATCTGGTCGTGAGTGGTGAATATATGTCTCTCGAGGTACCGGAGATGTGACTCGCGAACTCTGTGGTGACAATCGATGCCGATATCTACAATGATCACTCTACGAGCGAATACAAGCTCCCGAGATCTATCGAGCTCAGATCTGCGACGGCTCCGTATGATATCTCTATCATGCGTACTGGACTGGATCGTGATGCTGTATTTCATGTCGAGATGTATGGTATTCCTGGTGCTACTACACGGGATATACGTTGGTATATGCATACTGACCCGAGTCGCAACTGTCGTGTAGATGATGCCTGGGATTCTACTATCTGGAAAAAAGTCACTGCCACAGAACTCTCTCGCAAAAATCCATGAGTCAGAGAAGAAGCAGAATATAGACTCTCCTATGACACGGCCCTACCACGAGTGTGTATCGTTGCCTGAGTTGCTGGTCAGTTCGTCACTGTTGTTGATAGGAAGATCGATGAGTTCACCATCACAGGATCTCTCGTATCTACACTCTCACCAGAGTATGATATGCAGAGTGAGGTGGAGTTCCGTTTTTCTCATGATATATTCGCGGATACTGGCGCCCTCTATAGTGAGGACTATATAGCCAATCGTCTCGCAGAAAAAGTCGCATTCCTCCAAAAACTCGATATCACTCCACATGTCGATATCACCCCTGATCAGGTAGTGATGACTCCTAGTCGTGCAAGTATCGTTGGGAATTTTGCTGAGTGAGTAGAATATACTATCCGACTCAGAGGCATAACAGATGAGTATGGTCGTACGAGCGATATGAAGATGGTATTCACTCCTGTCTCAGAACCATTCCTCTCTATGGGACTCCCAGGGAGACGTACTATATTCCGTGCTGGAGAGGATATCGAGGCCAAGCTCTATGCTCTCAAAACCCCAAATGATATCTACACGCTCAAGCTCTGTCGTATCTCCCTCGAGTGATATGCTCGTGCGGAACGTATGATAGCTGAGTGAACGAGAGAGAATCTCGATGCTATCTATACTATGCTCGATGGTGGTCCAGAGACATCAGCATGTACCAAGGCAGATATCACCATATCATCTGGTGCTACTGTATCACGATTCCGTGTTGCTGATATGTACTCGAGCCGTACCCTAGCTCCTGGACTCTATATCCTCGCACCGAGAGAAAAATCCACAGCACTCGCCTGGAAAAATATAGTACTCCCGAGGGTATTCTCAGTCATAGATAGTCAGATCACGATGAAGGTAGATGCGAGTGGCAAGATGGACTTCCTCGTCACGGATATCAATACTGGAAAACCTCGAGACAATCAGTCTATCCGGGTCTACAAGAATATCACACGTACTTATACTGAGGAGTGGGATAGTATACTTGGTCGATCAGTGAAGACCTATCTTCCATTTACCAATCGGGCATTCGCTACTGGGGTTATCCTCGGGAATACTCGGTGAGATGGTGTCCTCTCTGTGAAGAAAAACGAACTCACACAGGATGAATACAGTCCTCCATATGGACTCATGTATGAGTGGTATGGTGACTATGAGGGTCGCTATGAATCATTCCTTGCGAGTAGTGAGGGTGGAGACCACTTCGGATATGTTGTGAGCACATGGAATGATGGTATCACGGGATGGAATTTTGGCATGAAGGATTCTGATTATTCATGGGACACACGGGGCAAGTACACCACCTATCTCCATACCGAGAGACGACTCTATCTCCCAGGTGAGACGGTGCATATCCATGCCATCATGCGTGAGAACAATACAGCACTCACGATCCCACAGGATACACGATTCCAGATACGAGTCACGAGTCCACTTGGTGCCGAGATACAGAATGTTGTCCAAAAACCCAATGAATTCTGAACACTCTCACTGAGTTTTGACCTCGACAAGGGTGCTACTCTCGGTTCATACAATATCCAGATAACAGTCGATGGTGATGATTCGCAGATAGTAGAGAACGGATATGCGAGTTTTCAGGTGGAGGTTTTCAAAAACCCAACATTCACCGCAGATGTGAAGCTCCAGAGTCCAGATATAGAAAATAATCTTCTCCTTACTCTCCGCAAGAAGCAAAACACGGATGCCAACTATCCATGGTATGATGATGTGTATTCGACGACTTTTAACCTCGATGGTATCGTCACGGCTCGTTACTACAATGGAACTCAGATGAAGGGAATACCTTTTACCTATCGTATCTATCGTGCACCACACTATGATAGTTCGTATTGGGGTGATTGTTTTTGGTGATGTTATTATGAGCCATCTCCAGAGTTCTATACAGAGGGAACAGGAAGTATCGACCTCGATGGTATGGGAGTATTTCGTGTACCGGTTGAGTTCAGTTCGTACTATGATGACTATACATATACAGCGGAGGTCACTATCACAGACCCTCTCTCATGAGAAAACGTCACCACCCCAGCAACACTCCTCGCTCGTATACCTGCTGAGTACAAGGCGTTTGACCCATATAATCCACTCGTTTTCACGCCACAGAACAAGATGGTATCCCCAGGGACAACTCTCACAGGAACGCTCGGATTCGAGTATGGAGCTTGGGACAACTCTCTCGCAAAAAAATACCGCTATGAATTCGTTCATCGAGAATATAGTCGTACCTATGTGGATGATCTCAGAGTGCGTGATACAGCTATCACTGACTCACGTGATACTGTGGTACTCTCTGGATGACTCACGAGTGATACTCTCGCGATCAATACTACAGGTCTAGTTCCGGGAGAGTATCATGTCCGCATCGTTCCCATGACAGAGGTAGGAGTAGAGCCACCAGATACGAGTATATCTGACACGATCGTGTATATTACAGGGGATTTTGTCGATCGGAATTCCTCTCTCAGAGTCATACCAGAGAAGACTATCTATCAGGACGGGGAAGTGGCTCGTGTATTTATCACGTCACCATTCTCTGGAGGATATATCTACCTCACTCGTGAGCGAGGCGGTGTCATCGACCATGAATACATAGCGATGTCGGGCAATACTCTCACACGAGAATACAAGATTGATGGTTCATATTATCCGAACGTCTATATTGGTGCAGTGGCATATGCATCAGGATATACTCCAGGAGATCGTAACTACGCTGTCTGATATGGTGAGATCATCATGGATCTCTCCGACAAAAAATGAGACATAGCCATCACTCCAGACAAGGAAACCTACAAAAACGGAGACACAGTAAAACTCCAACTCCAGATGAGTGATAAAAACGGAAAACCACTCCAATGAGAGGTGGCTATCATGGTAGTTGATGAGAGTCTCATACGTCTCCTCGGCAATATCGACCTCGACATTATTCCACGATTCTTCCGCAAGGCGCCTTTTACTCTCCGTACTGCTCTCACGAGCATCGGTATGGAACGCAATAGATTCCTCTCTCGAAAATGATCCAACGGAGGAAGTGGCGACAAGGGTGGTGGATGAATCCAGATAGCTTCACGTACAGTATTCAAAAATACAGCCTACTATAACCCATCTGTCCGTACCAGTCAGAATGGTCGTGCAGATGTATCGTTCACCCTCCCAGACAATGTCACGGACTATCGTATTATCACGATCGGTCAGACACAGAGCTCCATATTCTCCGTCGGAGAGAAGACAATACAGGTTCGTCGTGACTATACACTCGAGCCACATATGCCGTATATCGTCTATGGTGGTGATACATTCGAGGGTGTAGTGAGTGCGTTCAACTCAACCAAAAAAATCACCAATGCAGATATAGAATTTATCTGGTGAACTGGAACTACGAAAAAAGTCTACACAGGTTCTCTCATCCTCCAAGCGTATGGGCAATGATCCTATGCTCTACGTATACCCGTGAGTCAGGAGTCTATCAGAGATATACCATATACTATCAATCTCCGTGATAAAAAAATCCTCCTCGATAGTATCACTAAAACTGTGAAAGTATGAGATATACCACTCGTAGAGTCTATGACTCGTATAGCATGAGTTATGACTGGCACAACACTCTCACTCGATATAGGACGGCTCGATGCTTCTATGGACAGTGAGAAGTCATATACCCATATGAGTATATCTCGTACTCCACTCACTGATCCAGCGAGTGTGATAGAGTCACTCATTGGTTATCCATATGGTTGTATCGAGCAGACTATAGCATCCACTCTTCCGAATGCCATAGCTCTCAGATTCTCGAGTCTTCTCGGTATACAGATAGATGAAAAACAGGCACGCGAAAATCTCGATACGTGACTCTCCAAGATACTGAGAATGCAGGTCTGGTGATGATGGAAATACTGGGAAGATGATACATACATCAATGAACATGTAACACCATATGTGATACGATCACTCTATCTCTTCCGTGAGATGGGTGTCGATGTTCCACAGGCATCTATCGATGCATGACTCCAGTATATCGTCGATAAGATAGACTATCAGTCTGAGTATTTCCGTGATGATGGTGACTACTTCGCTGAGGTATTTGCGACTCTTGCTCGTGCATGACACGCTCGTACAGAGTCACTGATTCCTCGACTTGATGCATATGTACGAGATTTTTATAATCCATCTTCCAAGAACAAAAAGATAACTCGTCATGGAGTTCTCATGTATGCTGTATGACTCCAATCCCTCGGCAAACTGCCAGAGGCTGATTATCAAAAAATAGTTACTCTCATGGAATCATGAGATGATACATCCAACTACTGGTACTGGGATGCGAGTGCAGACAGAGCTATATATGCATCACTTCTCATGGATAGAGGCAATCTCTCTGGTGCAGTAGAGATACTCGATGATCTCTCTCGAGATATCAATCCGAGATCATACTATGTCTCGACTCAGGCGAAGATACAATACTTCCTATCCCTCGTACGTCTCTCAGAACGTATGAATGCTCGGACTGATGTATCACTGGATATACGTTCTGACGGAGTCAAGGCAACACTCGCTCTCCTCCGATCTGACTATACGAAGTGAGTAGATATCCCACGGGCATCCCTCGGTGATACACTTACGCTCTCCCGTAGTGCATCAGGCAAGTCTCTCTTCTATGAATTCATCGAACACGATGTACCGAGTGATATACTCACTGTTCGTCCTCGTTCGAGTGGTGGTATGGAGATCACTCGCCAGTTCGACCTCATAGATGAGACCAAGTGACTCGATGAAGATGGTAACTGGATTATCAGCTCTCGTGTTGAGGATGGTCGATTCCAGAAGGGAAAACTCTACCGAGTAACACTCACTGTCACACCTCCACCGAGCGATGCACCAACATACTATCTCACACTCGAGGATTATGTTCCGGGCGCATGGAGACCGATACGAGGAGTATTTCGCACGGAGAGTTCTGCTACTACAGACAATGGTGATGGTTGGTATTGGAATGGTTGGTCCTACGTTGAGGCACGCGATGATAGGATACTCGCAACGAGTGACTATATCTATGAGGCAGAACCTCGTACATACACCTACTATGTCAGACCAGAATTTGAGGGAACATACCTTCTCCCACCTGCTACAGCATACTATATGTATCGTCCAGAGATACATGCTATCACTCGATATGAGAAGATAGTGGTAGAATAGGAGCTAATAAATCAGCAACTATGGTAGCTCTTCCACTTGTAGGTGGAGGCTAGAAGGACTATAAAAAGTTACTCTTTTCTCTTCGGTATTGGATTCTCTTGACAGTCGAACAAAATACAATACTCTCTCTATAATCATTAACTTTTACTCTCATGAAGTGTCCAAAATGTAAAAATCTCGATACCAAGGTAATCGACTCTCGTGCTACTGAGGATGGCAAGGCTATCCGTCGCCGTCGTGAGTGTGAGAAGTGTGGTGCTCGTTTTACTACATTTGAACGTCTCGAGTTCATCTCATTTATGGTGACCAAGTCATCTGGCGAGAATGAGCCATACGATCGTACCAAGGTGATGAATTCTATGATGAAGGCACTCACAAAACGTGACTTCAATCCAGAAAAACTCGAAGATGCTATCAATGGACTCGAGAATGAGTGGGCACAGAACAAGCAGGGAATCACTTCCAAGAGAATTGGTCGTGATATTCTCCGCAAGCTCCGTGATCTCGATGAGGTAGCATTTCTCCGATATGCATCTATCTATCACAACCATGAGAGTGTTCGTGGATTCGTAAAATTTATCGAAGATGAACTCGGATAATACTATCAATATCATCCCTCTCTCTGCTGGCGCAATCGAGGCTCCACTCATATCGAGTGGGGCTCTCTCTGTTATCAGAGATATGCACTCCAGATGAAAAAAAACACTCGTATTCTATAGTCGTAGATGAACTGCTCGTGCATGGCTCTGTCAGGACTGTGGCCACTATGAAAAATGCCCGCATTGTGATATCGCATACGCATACCATACTTCTCCTATCAAGCGACTCGTCTGTCATCAGTGCAACCATGAGAGGCCATTTCCACTCGAGTGTCCGAATTGTCATGGACACAATATCACTGGAGTTGGTATCGGTATAGAGAAAATACACTCAGACCTCACATGACTCCTCACTGGTATGGATATACTCCGTATCGATGGGGATAGTGTCCATCGTATGCGGGATACTCTTGCAGATGTAGACAGTGCTGATGTGGTACTCGCGACTTCGCTCGGTTCTACACTTGTACACAGAGATATTGGGGCTGTGGTATTTCTCTCGTTCGAGCTCAATCTCTCTCTCCCAGAATATGATATCGAGGAGCAACTCTATGATGAGATCCTCTATTACAAAAAACAACACCTCCCCATATACCTCCAGACATATACCCCAGAGCATCCACTCCTCGATGAGATACTCCATGGGAATCAGCGGTCTTTTTTTGACCTCCTCAAAAAAGAACGAAAACTCTTCGCATATCCTCCATATAATCAGTTCGTCACGATACGTGTGCATCATGATTCTCAACAGCGAGTCCAGTACATGATGAATCATCTCATACAAAAAATCCATCTCCTCAAGTGAGATGAAGTATTTTTTGCTGCTGATAGAGATATATGGGAACGCCGAGGAGGTGAGTGGTCTCAGAAGATTCTCCTGAAGTGACAGTCCCTCGCATCACTCGTTGCAGAGCTCGAGATAGAGGTCGTTCGCAATCGGAGTGTCTCCCTCGAGTGGAATTAGAGTTCGATATCTCATCTATTGCGCACGCTCCATACGAGAACGGCGAGTATAACGGAGCCAAACACGAAGAAGAATCCACTATATCAGAACATCTCGAGTATAAATCCTCCACCAACGAGTCCAACTACATTGGCGAGGTTCTGAAGGATTTTTATCGGTCATGCTGATGCATTGGCATCTATCTCAGTGAGGGCCATACGTTCTGCATATATCTGATTATAGCTCTCCAGGAATTCCTTCTGTCAGAGTGCCATACCACAGGCGTATCCTATACTATTGATGATAGCGAGAAACACCACGATTCATACATGTGCATCGGCAAATACTGCGAGCATGATGAGGGATGCTCATGATATCAGGAGTCAAAAATAAGCCACAAGCTTGAATCAGATTTTTTCAGCGAGATTGGCTGCAACTTCTTGGAGTCAGAGTGCAGGGATCGCTATGAGTGCCAGGATAGCATATCACCAGTGATGGAGCTTGCTATCGAGAAAATCTATGAGAAAAGTCGTTGCAAATGTATCCCAGAATCAGAATATGAGAACTAGAGACATCGTCCAGTATAGGATGAGGTGTATTGGCTTGGATACGAGAACATCGATGATTACTCTTCCGGCTATTTTGGTCTCTTGTACTAGTCAGTGCCAGTCTACTTTTTCATCGACAACCTTTTTTGGCTTGAGGAATATGTATTTTGTACTTTTGATTATCTGTTCGAGGTCTACTGCTTGTATTTTTTGTGTGAGGTATTCTGATACATTTTCCTTGTTCATCGTTCTGACTGCCACAGTAAAGGATACTATATCCTTCGTATCGAGTGTATCGTCTGCATTATCAAAAAATCTCACAGTAAAATACAATAGTCCAGCAATGATACAACCGAGGATAATAACCGCAAATGTTGGGTTGATAGCGAGTATGATTCCAGAGAACAGGAGTCCGCCTAGAGACCCTATTCCATAGGTGATATTACTACGTGCGAGTACTCTCGCATATTCACTTGGATTGGATCGTGACAGCATATATGCATAGTTGGAGACATCATTGATCTCCTTGACTACACCATAACACACTGATGCGACGAGGAGGAGGAGCCAGTTGATACCGTGACTAAAAAACCATCCCACAGTCGACTTGAATCAATTGGGTACGATAGACTCACTCACGGATCCAATGGTGGTAAATACATTGTATATAAATACAAAAAATATTCCCGTTGCAAGGAGTTGTCCTATAGCCGCTATGGTGAAGAGTTTTTTGGTTGTATAGTGTCTCTGGAGAATACCAATTGGTATATCTACCATGAATGCTATGAGGTTTGCAATCCCGAGGAACACTCAGACAAGAGCGATACTCCCGAGTTGAAATGCAAAAAAATACACTACAGAGAAATGAAATATCATCCACACGAACCCCTGGAGCCCATGTGTGAGATAAAAATTGCGCAATCTCGTGCCAGAGAGTGCTGTGTTTGCAGTGATGATGACGGGATGTGTTTTTTTGTTTTCGAGAGCGCTAGGATTGTCCATAATATAACAGGATAAAATACCGGCGAAAGTGGTCGGCAGATATCCGAATGAGGTTAGAGCTTCCTTCTGACCAAGGATTACTATGAGTATAGCAGTATTTTTCTCCAAATACAAAAAAACAAGAGGTTTTCCTCTTGCATGTTTTATAATATAATTCTCTATTTAGAGATTGGGTATCTGTGCGATACTTCGTATGAGATTGAGTTTGCGGGATTCTTCGTATTTCTGGACTGACTCGAGTTCGAGGCGTGTTTGCTTTTGCTTGATGAATTTCTGCAGGCGCATATCTGCTTCATGAGCGTTTTTTGCGTCAGCGAGAGTATCCATGAGCTCAAACGTTTCATCGATTAATGCTTTATTTGCAGCATCAACTTCTTTTCTTGTCATAACCATTTCGATGAGATATTTATCCCAGTTATCCAATACATATTGTTGGCGCTCCGGAGTGAGAGCGTTGAAAATCACTGCAATATTGTGGCAGTCTTCCTGAGAGAGTGGACACCGATCGAGGAGCGTCTGGAGACGAGTGTTGACCATGACAGAGGATAATTGTAACAAAAAAACTGATACCATGTTATTGTATCAGTTTTTTATGATTTGCAAGATTTTATGTATTCAGAATTTTGGTTACCTCAGGGGCATTATGATATTCCATAGCTTGGTGTGCTCATTTTATTGCTCCTATTAGCGTGTCTCTAACTCATTTATCCATCTTTGATAACTTATCCATAACCTCATTGGCTCTATCTGCATACATGCTTTTTATTGCCTTCATTCAAGGTGTATCAATCAGGTCAGTATGTTTAATCTGATTTTCTGGGATGTTTCTTGGTTGTTGAGCTGACATAATATAATATTATTTCCTAGATTCTATCAGGTTTTATAGAGAATTGCAAGTTTTTATACTATAATTTTATAAAAAAGCAATATGCTGATGGAATGCGAGGATATTAGTCCGATTCTTCTAAAAATCAAGTCAAAATAATATTTTTCCGATATTTTCTCTACTAGTAAAGGAATATCCGATCCCATCATTCCTTAGTATCTATTATAGTAGGGAATCTATGCTCAGATATTTTGATCCCAGGCTAAGGCATCGCCGGGATGACAGATACCAATAATATGTCTATACTTGATAACGAATGGCATCTATCATCTTCTGTACATTTTCATCTATATTTTTTGGCATCTTGGCATCCACGATGACATACATATCACCAGTTTCTCCATCTATGGTGCGTCATTTTCCTGATATTTTGAATTTGGTTCCAGGCTTGGTTCCTGCCTTTACCTTGAGAGATAGGGTTTTTCCGTAGACAGTCTGTACAGACACTGATGTATCATAGAGGAAGTCGAGGAATGGTATCTCTACGATCTCCGTGACATCGAGATTTGGCTTTTCTGCCTTTGGTTCTGATTGTTTTTGCGACTTCTTTGCTCGACTACCACCACCGAAGAGGTCTCCTATATCGAACTCGAATCCTCATCATCTCTGTCCACCACCCATGCCTCCAAACTGGGAGAATATATCTTCGAATCCACCATAATTCGTACTGCCCGCACCACTGTATTGTCCTCCGAATGGATTACCACCCATCCCTCCGAATGGATTTCATTCTGCAGAACCGAATTGGTCATAGTTCTTTTTCTTCGTTGTATCTCCGAGGACTTGATATGCCTCGTTGATCTCTTTGAACTTTTCTTCTGCCTTTTTGTCTCACTTATTACGGTCAGGATGATATTCCATAGCCTTCTTTTTGTAGGCTTTTTTGATCTCTGCATCAGATGCAGACTTTGGTACACCGAGGATGTCATAGTAGTTCTTGCTCATAGGTTGAATAGTTAGGGACTATGGGGTTTCTGTCATTTCGACCGAAGTTCGCCTGTTTCTATGGCGAATGAAGTGGAGAAATCTTATGGTACGAGTTCCCTCCACTCGGGATTATCTTTTCATATGAGCCAATTCTTTTTCGCTCGATTCCAGTTTTTTATCTGTTTTTCCCGTGTAATTGCATTATATGGATCATTCGTGACTTCAAAAAATACACATTTTGTACAATTATATTTTGCAGTAAAACAATCAGGATTTACCTTATTTCTATGCTCTATAAGTCTTTTTTCTAGGCTTCCCGTCATTCATACATAGAGTACCGAGTTATTCCAGTTTGCGAGCATGTATACCCAATAATTATTTTCTATCATATATATGCAAGATTCCTCGACTTCGACTATCGTCTTCGCTCGGAATGACAGGAACATTTTATCAAAAAAATAGCACCTGTCAAAATGAGGTGCTATTGAGTTCGGATTTTGACTCTTATTTATTACGTTCTATGTAAAGTCACTTTAAAGTAGCAGATACTAAAGTAAGGCGTAGTTGTTCTCATCAATTTACAATCTCTCTATCATTGATTTTAAGTTCCTTTCTTATTTTATCTTCAACATTTTTTGAGAATCGTTGAATAATTCTAATAATTGCATCAATTCTTGTATTATCTTTTGCTGCTTCAATATGCACTTCCTGTAGACCACAAAATATATCTACTTGTTCTGCTATACCAAGTCACTCAAGCATAGCTTGCGTAAGAGCGTCGTTTCTCTTTATGTTCCCCACGAAATCTTCAGTACTTACAGGATCACGAAGAGTGCATTCCATATTCGTTATTTTAGTAGTAGTATTTTTATTATATATACTTATTTTTTAAGTCAACTCCTTGCACTTTTTCTCCTTATCTATAATATACTAGAGTGAAACAAGAACAACAGAAACCTGGATTGCTTCGTCCTCGCGAGTGGCGGGAACGCTGACTTCCAGAAAACATGCAAAAAATACTCAATAATCTCCCAACAACTCCATGAGTCTATCAGATGAAGGATGAGAGTGGGGGAGTGATGTACGTGGGCAAGGCGAAGAATCTCAGGAATCGTGTGAAGTCCTACTTTGATCGGACAGCGGAACTCAGTGCTGCCAAGAAGCAGATGGTTGCCAAGATACGAGATATAGAGCTCATCACTTGTGAGACTGAAGTCGAGGCACTTGTCCTCGAGACCAATCTCATCAAGCATATATCTCCCAAGTACAATATCCTCATGAAGGATGATAAGAACCTCGCTTATCTAAAGTTCACTCATTCTCCAGTACCAGAACTCATCAAGACTCGACAGAGGATTCGTGATGGTGGATTGTATTTTGGTCCATTCGTCTCTGGAGTCGAACAGAGTGTACGTGCATTGCGGAAGATATTCAAGATTCGTAATTGTCGGATAAAGTTCGCACATATATGACAGAAGCTCACTATCACAGATAAGGCAGGGAAGACGATACCATGTATGGACTACTATATCTGACTCTGTCCAGCACCATGCCTCCTCCAATCAGGCAATCTCGAGACTCACGAGAAAAATATATCTCGTGCACAGAGCTTCCTCTCTGGAGACACCGCAGAGGTATTTGCTGAACTCACACTCGAGATGCAGAAAAAAGCCAAGAATCTCGAGTTCGAAGAGGCCCAGGAGATCAAGGAAACTCTCGAGGCACTGAAGTGACTCTATGAAAAACAAAAAGTTCGAGATATCATAGAGTGAGATGTCGATATATGTATCATGTATGAAAAGTATGAAAAAACATATATAGGATATACGCAGATACGTGCGAATCAGATTGTATGAGTTTTTCGCTATGAGGTATGAGCCCAGGCAACAGATAGGGATGATATCATAGTCGAGTTCCTCATGAGACAATACGTAACTAATTACGAATGATGAATTACGAATTATGAATGATGAGACCTTCCAGATTTGCTTCTACTCCAGAATCCAATCATCGATGAATCGTTCTCAAGTTTTCTAGCGGAAAAGAAAATCAAGGTTGAGATACCAAAAATCTGACCAAAAAAAGAGATCATAGACTTCACTCTCACACAAGTTCGAGAGTATGCCTACAAGAAGGAACTAGCATCCCTCGAGAACAAAACCCTCACGCGTGAACATATGAAAAATGTTCTCACAACTCTCGGATATCCTATTCCTGCGAAGTGAGAGATAGTATTCGAATGTTACGATATATCTCATACAGATGGACACTTTACCTATGCGAGTCGAGTCTGTATCGTCGATGGTAAACCAGATACAAGTAGATACAAGAAGTATAAGATAAAAACTCTTCAAGATGGAGATATCGATGACTTCGCTTCACACAGGGAAGTGATGATGCGACGTACACTTGAATGACTGGAGCAGGATAATTTTCCTCATCTGATTATCATCGACTGAGGGAAGGGGCAACTCTCGAGTGCAATATCAGGGGTCAAGGAGGGGATATGGATAAATCAGCATCAATCTCTAGTTCCGTCATCGCGAACGAAATGAAGTGAAACGGAGTGTAGTGTGGCGATCCAGGCTCCTGAAAATACAGAGCATGGATTGCTTCGTGCCTCGCAATGACAGATACAATCCCCACCAATCTGTTCTATAGCAAAACGTGAAGAAGAGATATTCCTTCCTGGGGAGAAAAATCCAATACTTTTTGAAAAAGGGACACCAGAACTCATGGTGCTACAGAAGGCTCGAGATGAATCACATAGATTCTCTATTACAGCTAATAAAACCGCTCGTATGAAAAGTATGAAAAAGAATATCCTCGAAGAGATACCATGAATATGACCAGTCACTCGTAAAAAACTTCTAAAACTCGCTGGAAGTATCGATGAGATAAAGAATATAAAACTTGAAGAAATAGAAAAAATCTGTACAAAAGTACAGATAGAAGCTCTTAGAGATCATGGCATTATATAAATAGTTCAGCATTTTTAATGCTTAGTTTTTTTGATTCCAGGGCAATCATTCAAGAATCTCGTTTATTATTACTGGTTTCTCTATCCATGGTATGTATAGTCCACTTTCTCTTTTGATGAATCTTAACCTCTCCATATATTCTCTTCAGAGCTCGTGTTCTACATAACTTACCGGTGTTCAGCTTAATACTCATAACTTAAGGTTTCAGTCGTTTTCTCAGAATAGCTCTAGTTTTTGTGGTAGCGTTGCTTCCTGAAGTTCATCTGATAGATTACTAATAAAGGTTGCATCAGAAAGTATAATAACGGAATTTGCTTTTTCCCTCGCTTCTCTAATTATATCTAAAAATCGGGGATACATAAAATCAATTCAATGTTTTGTATCATATGTATTTTTAGGGTCTATATGATGAAAATTAGCATCGATTCAAGTCTCTTCTATGGCGGCATTGATACCTACTCATAAACATTTTGAAAATGTTATATCATCGTCAATAAGTCTTATAGATAAAGTCATATGTATAAGTTTTATATAGTAAATCTCTAGTATTTTATTAATATACAATAATAAGTCAATATTTATCAAATTATTATTTTTTTGTCAAATTCTTGCTCTTTATTAACTTTTCAATACATTCTATTCTTAGTTTTTTTACTAATATCTAACTTGTACCTTCTTGCCCTCGAAACATCCTGTGACGATACCTCTGTTGCTCTGATGAGAGATGGGGAACTGCTTGCTATGTCTACTCGTACCCAGCTCGAACATGATGCTACGGGTGGTGTTGTTCCTGAGGTTGCTGCTCGTAGCCATGCGAATGCGATATTTCCATGTATCGATGATGTTCTCCGAGAGGCGAATATCTCACTCTCGGATATCGATGTATTCGCCTGTACAGCGAGACCAGGACTCGCGCCATCACTCCTCACTGGTACAACAGTTGCAGATACACTCGCACTCTCACTCGGGAAGCCAATTCTCTGGATTGATCATATCGAGTCACATATGTTTGCGAACTTCCTCGAACGTGAGACCGACGAGATTCGGTTTCCTACTATGATTCTCACTGTCTCTGGCGGACATACGGAGATATATCTCTGGCGGAGCCTCTATGAGTTCGAGATGGTGAGTCAGACACGTGATGATGCTGCAGGGGAGTGCTTCGACAAGGTAGCCAAGATGATGTGACTTGGATTCCCTGGTGGAGCCAAGATTGCTCGACTATCAGCTGAATTCGTGAATAGGGCAACAGACGATGAAAAACAACTTGCATCGAAGCTATTCCCGCGTGGTCTCTCAGGTGCTGAGCTCGACTTCTCATTCTCTGGTATGAAGTCAGCTATCAAGAGATATGTTGACTCTATAGGAGAACCCACTGACGCAGATAGAGAGAGGATTGCATATGGCACTGAGATGGCTATCACTGATGTGCTCGCTACCAAGCTCATACAGGCGGCAGAACAGCATGGAGTTAGAGATATTGCTCTTGCAGGTGGTGTGAGTGCTAATACCAGACTCAAGGATATGCTCACTCAAGAGGCGATGAATCGAGGATGGAACTTCATCGCACCAAAAAAGATACTCTACTCCATGGATAATGCTGCCATGGTCGGTATCAGGGCATATTATGAATACATAAAAAATCCAAAGTAAGAAGTCATTTTAGGTTCTTGGTGTTTGTCAAAGACTTTTTTGTTTTTACCTTGATTTCATCTGTATTGTACCTACAATTCCTAGGTATTTTTTTAACTCAATTGTATGCAAAAACACGAATCAACTCCAGAGGTAGAAGTAACTACGCAGTCGAATACTCACACAGTTACTACATATATACTTCTTGCTATCGTTATTCTCCAGGGATTTTTTAATATCTATCTCCTCACAGGGAACTCTGTTCCACTTCCAGCATCAACTGGTATAGATGCCCTCGGGGTCAAGAAGGCACTCCTCGAACTCGAATACGAAAAAGTCGGAGGCAAGGAAAACTATGACCTCATCTCCAAGGCTACACTCATGCAAATGCAGGAACAAATTCCTCAGATCAAGCAATTTGTCGAGAGTCAGGGTGGAACAACCACTACTACCCCTACGACTCCAGCGGCTATGCAGTCTCTCGATCAAGCCAAGATGGAAGAGATTCTCTCTACTGCTGCACTCGAAGGCAATGCAAATGCAGATATCGTAGCTATCGAATACTCTGATATGGAATGTCCATTCTGTGTCCGTCAGTATCATCAGACCAAGCTCCAGGAGTCACTCGTAAGCAAGTATGGTGATAAGGTTGCATTCGCATTTAAAAACAATCGTGGTGTAAACCATGATGGAACTGAGGCGAAGGCTATCGGTGCTCTCTGTGCGAAAAAGGTGGGAGGTAATGAGTCATATGTAAAATTCTATAGGAATGTCATGGATGGAACAACGACTGATGGTGCTATCTATCCAGTTGCAAAACTCGCTGATGCTGCAAAGGTAGCTGGTGTAGATGTAGCAAAATGGCAGTCATGTTATGATGCCAAGGAGACTGCAGCACAGTTCCAGGCTGAGACAACTGAGGCTAACTCATTCGGACTCGGTGGTACACCAGGAACAATCATCATCAATAAAAAGACAGGAAAATATGCAACAGTTGAGTGAGCATATCCTCTCGCAACATTCTATGAAAAGATCGATGCACTCATGCAATAATCTCACAAATACTTATAGAAAAATCCCCAATTTGGGGATTTTTATTTTCTCTGCCAGTCTCGGGGGAATGTACTCTGCACTTCTCAGTTTTCACAGTACTCGAGTCAGATAACTGTATCGTCATATGAGAGGAGGATATATCCATCAGAACAGTCTGCCGCAATCGATCATCCACGTAGGTATATATCGAGTTCTTGTTCTGTAGAGATTTTGTATGTAGGGATATTTGCTGTATCTATATATCGAGAGATCCAGATATCTCCGTAGAATATTCCACCATCTTTTTTCCCTATCTCTTCACCGAATCGCATGAAGTATATATCATCTGGGATTTTCTCGGTACTTCCTGAGACAGCGAGTATTTTCTTGTCATGTTCATAGAGCTCATACTTCGAGTCTATCTGCCAATCCCCAATTCATCATCTATATCGTGTGAGTTTCTCGTTGCGAGTTCCACGTCGTTCACCTTGCTTCTCTGATTCTATGGATGCAATCTTGCGTATCTTGGCTACGAAGAATCCACCAGTTCCATCGATATGTGGCCAGAATTTTTTCTGGTAGAGTATTTCAAAGCTCTGTCCATATTTTTCTCGCATAGCGTCGAGTACTCACTCATTCTCGAGAAGATTCAGTGAACAAGTAGAGTATATCATCTCACCTCATACCTTGAGTGCGTGGAGTCATGCGTCGAGCAGCTTGGTCTGGAGTCGAGCTATTTCCTTGATATTTTTGATATGCCAATGCTTCACTGCATCAGTTCACTTGTAGAGGGTTCATTCTCCACTACATGGAGCATCCAGAAGTATCCTATCGAACGTCTCACTATATTTTTTCCAGTATTGTCCTGGATAGAGGGTGATACCGACATTGGGAGTTCACATACGATGGAGGTTCTGGAGGAGTTGCGGTATACGCTCGCGTGTTGGCTCATTCGCGATGATAAAAGAATTCGGATAGTACTCTGTAAGTTGAGTTGTCTTGCCACCTGGACTCGATGCCATATCGAGTATGAGGAATCCATCTTCGTGTATCGCACTCTCTGCGAGGATATCTACAGGATGCGCAGCAGCGAGTTCCTGGATATAAAAATTCCCCACAATATGGTCGAGTGAGAATCCGAGACGACGCTCGAGTGGATCAAAATCCTCTCGTCTGTCCATAGAGTATACTCGTGGGATATTGGTTTTATCGAGTATCCAGCCATCTGATTCGAGATGACTTTTGACACTATCCTCGTGTCATGGCTTGATACGGATAGTTCGAGGAATTGGTTGTTCTATCGCAGTCAAAAATTGCTCAAATTCTTCTTCCTTGTCTTGGAAAAATGTATCACGGAAGTATTCGATAAAACGAGAATTTATTGACATTTTTAATTAGATTTATATATTATAAACATAATCTACATTTTTACAAATTATAGCTATGCTTGATTTACGCTTTTGTGATTCTCCTGATGAATTGGTAGAAATAATCTCTGATAATCAGTATATAGCCTGACATAAATTTGCAGCGGTTTCTTATGATTCATGAGACCCTGATGCGTTTTGGTTTATGGATATTAGGAATTTACGCAATGCTTTAGATAGACATGAGCGACGTAGGACTCCAGATCACCAAATTCTAACTGCAATATCTTTATCTGATGCATGAGTAATAAGAAGGAAAGCAAAGATAGAAAGGCTTATGGGGTTATTAGGTAAGAATTAATATTCTATAACTTAAACTTCCTCGCTATCTCGCGGTCGAGGTCGCGTTCCTTGAGGAGGTTTTTCTTCTCCCACTTTCGTCGTCATTTTGCGAGAGCAATACGTACCTTCATGAGATTGCCTTTTGTGTATATCTCGACTGGTACTATCGTTGCTCACATTTCCTTGGTCTTCTGTTCGAGTCTCGATATCTCCTTCTGTGACAGGAGGAGATTGCGTTCGCGTTTTGGTTCGAGCTTGGTTCCTGTATTGGACTTGTATTCTGATATATGGAGTCCGACGAGCACGGGACGTCCTGTATGGACGGTGATGTATGATCACTTGAGGTTCGCCTGTCCAGCACGGAGACTCTTGACCTCTGGTCCATAGAGGATGATTCATGCCTCATACTCTTCGATGACTTCATAGTCGAAGAGTGCTTTGCGATTCTCGATGATGGTCTTGTTCGGAACTGTCTTCATGGCACGCATGATAGTAAAAAACTCCAAAATGTCGAGTTTTTCATATAAAAATAAAAATTATACTTGTCAATATATAAATATATGCTACAATATGTTCATACAAATACTAATACATATATGATTAAAAAATATACTCTCATGTTTTGTTTTTCGTGTTTTCTTCTTCCGCTCTCTGTAACATACGCTATGAGTGATGATGGAAAATCATGAAAAACAGAGGCACATCATACAGATCATCCACCACATGATCACCAGCATCACGATCATATCAAAAAACTCGATGAGTGAATGCAGAGAAGAAGAACAAAAAAACTCAACTAATTAGTTGAGTTTTTTTGAATTATATCCATTATCTTTTCTGTGTAGTCTGCTGTTAGTCCGTAGATTGCTCACTGTATCAATCCTTTTCTATAGGCATCTCAGATGAATTCAGAAAATACCCTGTTTCTATCTTTTTTTGAGGTTTTTTCATAGAATTTCTCTCTCCAGTATGTGATATATGACTTTAATTCCGGTATATGTAGGTTAGTCGGAATTGAATCGAGTATCCTTTGGCACATTTCCTCATAATTTACTGTTTTTCCCGTAGATTTTAATACCCTTAATCAGTCCTCAATCCAGGCAAAAATAAGTCTCATTTCATCTTTTGAATATGGAGGTCTTATGTGGTTTTTAGGACTTTTTGTAACTTCTCTATTGCTGTTCATTGGTCTATAAAATATGGTGATGTGGCTATTGTGGCATATTTTACCTTTTTGAGCAAGTTTTTGATGATTTGTATTTTTTTCTCCTCAGGAATATGCTCGAGTTCCGGTGCAAATATATCAATATCGATATTGAGAACGGCATTCTCAGACGGAGTGTACTCCATATATTCATCTATCTGGTATTCATTCTCTATGCGGATAATATCACGAACGAGTCCGCATCTGAGAGCTGGTTGTATATAGTTCCCGACATTGCATGAGAGATTGGTAAATTCCCAGATATACTGTTCGTCTGAGATAGCTTTTTGTAGGTCTAGGTTATTGTGGTTCTCCCAGAGGTCAGAATGTTCATCTATATGTATCACCTGGAATCATGGTACTATAATTCATCGTCTGACCGCGTCACACCAGAAGTAGAGGGCATGGTTGTGGTTGTCGAAGATGATTATTTCTTGTTGTTTCTGTCACTCGTGAGGATAGAGCAATCCAGAAACAATATTAGGAATACCTTTTTTGCTGACTGGATTGCCTCCTTCGTCGCAATGACGGAGTCGAACAAAATTCTGGAGTCCCTTGCAAGACCTCAGAACGCCATCCTCCATCTCCTCGAAAACTATATCATCTCAGAGTATGACATCATCGATTGTTCCATCTATGAGACTCGGGATGTTGAGAGTAGGGGAGTGTCCATACAAAACCTCTCGTTCCTGCCAAGCAAAGGCATTGTTTCCGAGAGGCTCTGTGAGGATATGTTTTTGAGAATATGGTTTAGGCATCTTTTATTTTTTGCATAACTTCATCAAATACTTGTTCTGGGGTTTTGTCCGTTGTATCCACTACCACATCATACAGATTCATATCATAAATATGTACGCCATAGTACTTCATATATCGCTCATCTTCACTATTGCGGCGTACTATGATATTTTCTGCTGCGTGCTCTATAGTCTCATGTACTTCCACTCAGAGACGTGATTCATCATGAAATATTCTCCTTGCAGCTTCTGTTGGCTCTACAGTGAGAAATACTTTTTTCCCATGAGGAATAAAGTAAAAGGCTAAACGTCAATCTATGATGAAGTTGTCTTCTATTTTTCAGAGATTTTTTTGTCTCTCATCCAGAATGGTATCTATGACTCATCCATCTGATTCCGCCTCTCTTCCGAGGTCAATGAGCGATATTCATCGTTCCATAGCGAGTTCTCTCATGAAGTCACCCGTAGAGTATCTCTTGTATCAAAAGCATTCTGCAAGTTTTTTTCAAAGTGTACTCTTGCCAGCACCATGATGTCCGCCTAATGTGATTATCATATTTTATTTGTGGATTACGGCTCGGATTTTTTCTCTCGTATCGAGCGTATGACGAGGAGTGTGTGTTGTGCTTGTTTTCGTGAGTTCAGCTGGTACTTGTTTTTCTACTACCACTGTGACTGGTGGTTGTTTTGCCTCTTGTTTTCCTGCATCGAGGAGTGTCTGTATATTGGCAACAACCCCATCAGGATTGGTGACATAGTACATGCTCATAGTTCCCATCATTGCCTGCGTGTCTCACTCGGTGAGGACATTGATTGTTCCATAGTTAAAAAAACTGGCAATCTTGCTCGGAAATGATGAC
The DNA here is from genome assembly GCA_023260135.1 of Candidatus Altimarinota bacterium. Taxonomy (GTDB): domain Bacteria; phylum Patescibacteriota; class Gracilibacteria; order BD1-5; family UBA2023; genus JABFSX01. Next base: position 22,476 of record JALQWG010000005.1, read on the forward strand.
TGAACGGTCTTGATCTTGTCGCTCTCGATAGTCTGTACGGCTGAGAGGACACCTGACTGATTCACGAAAAATATCTTCCCTGGAACAACGACGTTGTAGTCCATCTCGAGATCCATCATGCGTTTGCGGAAGTATCTGAGAAAATATATCTCTACGATGATGACGAATGTATCAGTTGCGAGAACCCAGAAGTGTTCTCAGACCTTTTTCCCATAGAGGAGTAGGAGCACTATCTCCGCGATGATGATGAGTACGAGGATGAATTGGTTCGTGATAGACCAGTTAAAAAAACTCCGAAAATAGTTGTCACCCTGACTGAGGCTACCCGTGAGTCTCGTAGTATCTGTCTCTATCGTCGGCTCATTGTGTACGTGTCGAAAGTGACTGATATAGAGTATGGATGATACGATGAGGATCACTGACATGAGGATATTCCCAGTGATGAGGGTATACTTGATAGCAGGGATATCGATAGAGTCGTATGCTATCCACATACTCACTCCTGAGAGTCAGAGTATCACGAGTGGTATCCAGAGCATGAGGAGAGCAAAAATCCACGATCTCTTGATAATCATAATCTGTGTAAAACCATCGCGCACGAGGCGTTCGATGAGCTCTGTCTCGCCCGAGATGTTGAATGACTTGAAAAGCCAACTGTATATTTTGTCGAATGGGATCATAGTAGGTGTATTTTACGTATTTTTTGTATTATGCAAGGAAAATATCACGATTATTGGATATTCCATTTTTCTTTTTCCTCTGTTGAGATATTCCCCACGAAGTCTGACTCATAGTAGATGTTATCTTTTGGGCGGCTTCTGATATCTTCAGGATTTTTTAGATATGTTTGTTCCTTCTGGAGGCAACGAGTATCGAGACAGATGAGGGTGTCAGTTACTCACTCTGGAGGAGGAGAGCGTGTGTTCTGTATGAGTCATCTTGATATCATGTATTCTGCTATCTGATGCCATATCGGTCATGCGCCACTCACTCATGATACATCCTCCATGGACGACCCATCAGTATTGCCAACCCACACACCGATGATGGCGTCTCGATGGTATGATACCGCCCAATTATCTCGGAAGTCTGTACTTGTTCCTGTCTTTACAGGGAGATCTATCGAGGAATTCAGTATGCTTGATATACCGAATGTTCTTGCGCGATTTTTTGGATCTGAGAGGATTTTTTCTATGAGAAATATATTGGGATCAGCTGTGTTGGTGAGATATGTGTATGATTCGACGATATTTTTGAGTGAGAGTTCGACGGTTCCGAGTGATATACCGTATCCATAGTATCCAGCATCATGATCGAGCGAGAGTCACACTTCTCTAAAAAAATCATAAATCCTCCCGATTCATATATGTTCTGAGAGGCGTACTGTGGAGCTATTGAGCGAGTTTCCGAGGGCTTCCCTGAGTCGTATTGGTCCGTATGGTCGTGGATTGTAGTTCTGTGGAACGAATACCTTGCCATCGACGCCAGTAGGATACGTCCTCGTATCATCGAGTATATATGAGTCTATCTCTCTTCATTCTCTGAGGGCGAGTAGATATATAAAAGGCTTCAAAACAGAACCAACCGATCGTCTCCGAGTAATCATATCGATGCTTCCATCGATAGAACTCACTCATCTATTTCCTACGTATGCGAGTATTTTATTATTTTTTGGACTGTATATATAGACTGCGGCTCCAGTCACATTTTCCTGTTCTATCTGACTGAGAGTCTTCTGTATGATATCAGTAGTATATCTCTGGAGATCGAGCGATATCGAGAGTGTGATATCGAGAGAAGGTGATGTGCATATATCTGATGGAATCTTGTATGCCCACTTCTCGAGTTCAGTTTTATCTCAGAGACAGTATGATTTTTTTGCTCATATGATACGTTCTGTTATGAGAGGGAAGAGGTCTATGGTCTCTCTTCTCTTTGATTCTCAGAGTCCACTATTTGCTGTCTTCCATCCGAGTTTTTTTGCGACATCTTCTCTGTAGAGGAGTGCCTCTCGGATATTGGTCTCATCTATATTGGGCGTATGTATTCGTGTGATGATATCGAGCATATCATCTTCAGTGAGGTCCTCTATCCTCTTGCCATCGAAGTAGAGGTCTATGGCAGCAGAGAGTCCATATGTATTGTTCCCGAAGTATATATTATCGAGATATCCTCGTAGTATTGATTCTTTTGAATGTGTGAGTTCCGTATACACTGCTCATATAGCCTCATCTACCTTCTGTTTGATGGTTCTCTCTTTTCATCGGAAAAAGAGATTTTTTATATACTGTTCTGTGAGTGTAGAGCCTCATCTTACAACCTTTCCAGCTTGGAGATTTTCTCGTATTCATGCTATCTTGGCACGCCAGTCGAATCCACTATGTTCATAAAAACGTCTATCCTCTATAGCCACAATAGCCTCAAAGAGTCTCCCACTCTGTGTGAGTGAGTATGGAATCATATATCATCCAGGAAGTCACTTGTTCGCGATGATAGTACCACGTGAATCCCTGAGGATGATATGTCCGTAATCTGCAGTTGTATGCGATATACTCTGTATCACAGAGGTGGTATATATACCACAGAACACGAATATGATACCGAGAAATAATACTATCTTTTTCATAGGAGAGAGTATATCCAAAAAAAAGTTTTGACAAATAATAATTTTCGCTATAATCCCACCACTTCTATCGCAGACAGTAGGTTCCTATTTTGGACTAAAAATAGCCTACCGAGATGGACAAGATTGGTTCTAGGTTGAAAGTTGAAAGTTTTTAAGGGTGTACCTTACAAACCTTTAACCTTACAAACCTTTAATCCAAAGTTGTTCGTGCGATTAGCGCGATTTTTTTTGCCTTTTCGCCAGAAGATTTAATCCTAATTATTCCACTCATATGGCTGTATCAAGAGCTAAGAAAAGTGAACAACTCGCAGCACTCGAGGCACACCTCAAGGATGCTACAAGCGTTGGTTTTACTTCTAATCAGAAGGTAACCGTTCTCGAGGTATCTAATCTCAAGAAGGATCTCCGTGCACAGAACGCAGTATTTCTCACTGCAAAAAAGACACTTATTCGCATCGCGTTCAAGAATGTCTATAATATAGAACTCGATCTCGCAACTCTCCCTGGACAGGTTGCTCTCGTTATCGCTAAGGGTGATGCTATCGCTCCACTCGGTGTTGCTAACAAGTATGCAAATGAATGGAAGAAGGAAGAAAAGATGGTATTCGTTGCAGGATACATGGAAGGACGCCTCATGGATGGTGCAGAGACAAAAAAACTCGCTACACTTCCATCTCGCGAAGTTCTCCTCGCAAAGCTCCTTGGTTCTATGATGTCTCCACTCTCTGGTCTTGCTCGATTCTTCGATGCAGCAGGGAAGGACCTTGGTACCAAGGGTCTCACAAAAGTTGGTGATCTCACTGCTGCTGCTCCGGCAAAGGCTGAAACTCCAGCTCCTGTAGTTCCTGAAGCAAAGGTCGAAGAGGCTCCAGTAGCAGAAGCTGCTCCAGTTGAAGCTCCAGCAACAGAAACTGTAGCTGAGACCCCAGCTGAAGAACCAAAAGCTGAATAATTTTCGTTTCACATCCTGTCTCGAGTTCTCGGGATAGGTGCGAGGTGAAAATCTCGATCAAGTATATTTATTTTCTATCTATTTTATTATGGCTGATCTCTCTAAGAACGCACAACAGATCATGGATCTCGTTGAGACTCTTACAATCGTAGAACTCGCTGACCTCGTCTCTGCTATGGAGGAGAAGTTCGGTGTATCTGCTGCTGCTCCTGTAGCTGTTATGGCTGCTGGTGCTGGTGCTGCTGCTGGTGGTGATGACGAGAAGACATCTTTTGATGTTGTTATGACTTCTGCAGGTGCTCAGAAAATCGCGGTAATCAAGGTTATCCGTGAGATTACTGGTCTTGGTCTCGCTGAGGCAAAGGCTCTCGCTGACAATGGTGGTGACATCAAGAAGGGTGTGAAGAAGGATGAGGCTGAAAAGATCAAGACTCAACTCACCGAGTCTGGAGCTACAGTTGAAATCAAGTAATTACACTTACAAAATCCCCAATCGTTCAGGTTGGGGATTTTTTGTTGAATTCATATATTTCTCTGCTCGTCAATAAGAAAAAATAGCTCTATTTGTTTTTTCTCAAAAAGAATCTACAATTTCATTTAGTTTATATATAAATAGCTTTTGTATATAAGAACTAAGTAGTATTTACAGTACACAAAAATTATAAGTATACTCATGGTAGTATATATATCGATTTTACCCGTAAAAATAAGTAATATGCGCAATACTCGTCTCAAAAAAGACTCAGAGCCTTCTCGTATCATACAAATCCTAAAAGCAGGCATGTGAGCAATTCTTAGTATTTTTCGTATGGCATGGGGATTTATCCGTATTATCTGGTACTGGCTTGAGAGGATTTTCCTCGTAGTACTCTTGCTCTGACTGACTGTCGGACTTGCTTGGTGGCTCTCACAGAAGCCATCACTCTACCGTGATTGGCTCCTCGCAGAGTCAGTTCTCCCTGAGATAGCATTCTCATGAGAGACCGTTGCCATCAAAAATATCAGGAATCACACATGGACGACTGACAAGGAATTCACCCCAGGATACTATGATGCTACATATAATATAGCAGATCTAGAAAAAGTGTATTATATTATCACTCCTTTTTCTGACAGGGATTGACCTGCTCATACGATGCTCTCATTTAGCTTCTCATGAGGACAACATGTAGTCATATCTGCTGAGGTACGCAAGGAGCGGGGTGAGGATTTTGACGCCTTGAAGGGTATCCTCAATCAATACGAGCTCATGTATGTCATCGCAGATGAGATTGACGTGATAAAACTCCGTACCAACTACCGTAAAAATGAGGTCTACATGTATCCTATCGATACTCCGAAGGAAAAAGTCCAAGAGCTCTTCCGTACTATGCTCATACGAGCCGACAAGCTCTCTCGTGAACCTGAGTTCTATAATACTCTCTGGAATAATTGTACGACGAGCATATTGATGCATGCCAATGCACTGAGAACTGAGAAACTCAGTGGTGGCATCTATAGGATCCTCCCATCTCACTCAGATGAGATCGTCTATGGTGCAGAACTTATAGATACAGAACTCTCTCTCGGTGATGCACGTGCGTATTATCGTATAGATGAGTCTGCTCGTGCTATGACTGATACTGTTGATTTCTCTGATATCATACGCAAACCGATACGTTAGAGTATATATAAAAAATCCACTTATATTTCGAGTGGATTTTTTTTGATTTTGTGTATAATTCACGATATTATTTTCTGTTTTTCTTATTTTATGATACTCGCATCTGAGATCCGACAAAAATACCTCGAATTCTTCCGCTCAAACAACCACGCAATTATCCCGTCTGCGCCACTTGTGCCAGAGAATGATCCATCAGTACTTTTCAACACTGCTGGTATGCAACCGCTCGTGCCATACCTCCTCGGTGAGCCACATCCACTCGGCAAGAGACTTGCTGACGCCCAGAAGTGTGTCCGTACAGGGGATATCGATGATGTTGGTGACGATACACACCTGACATTCTTCGAGATGCTCGGGAACTGGTCTCTCGGTGATTATTTTAAGCGAGAATCTATCGCTATGAGTTGGGAGTTCCTCACGAGCAAAGAATGGCTTGCTCTCGACCCTGAGATGATATCTGTCACAGTATTCGAGTGAGATGCCAATGCTCCTCGTGATGAAGAATCTGCAGAGATATGGAAGTCTATCGGTATGCCCGAGGACCGTATTGCATATCTCCCTGCAGAGGATAATTGGTGGGCTGCAGGTCCAACTGGTCCATGTGGTCCTGATACTGAGATATTTTATTGGATGGGAGAAGGGAAGCCTCCTCGTGGATCTAACAAGGGAACTGATTCCAAGATGTGGATGGAGATATGGAACAATGTATTCATGCAGTATAACCGTATCGATGCCAACACTCTCGAGACTCTCCCTGCACAGTGCGTAGATACTGGTATGGGTATAGAGAGATGTACAGTGACACTCAACAAGATGAAGTCAGTCTATGAGACAGACCTCTTCGCTCCTGTACTTGCTCGGATCAAGTCTATCGTTGGCGAATCCAACTACAACGAACGTGGTGCACGTATCATCGCAGATCATCTCCGTGCCGCTACACACATGATATCTGATGGTGTCACACCGAAGAATATCGACCAAGGATACATCCTCCGCCGTCTTATCCGTCGTGCTATCCGTGAAGCGTACAAGATGGGATATGAACAAGCATTCACGGCTGATATCGCATCGATGTATATCGAGCAGTTCTCGGGTATCTATGAGAGTGTAAAGATCAATGCAGAAAAAATCAAAAATGAACTCTCTCTCGAAGAAGGGAAGTTCTCGAAGACACTCAAGGACGGTGTCCGTGAATTTGATAAGATAGTGAACGGATTCAAGATAGCATTCGAACGCAGTGGACAGAAGGTAACTCAGATTGCCGGTTCTAAGGCATTTACCCTCTTTGATACGTATTGATTCCCGATAGAGATGACACTCGAGCTCGCCCGTGAAAACGGACTCACAGTGGATATGGATGGATTCAATACTGCATTCGAAAAACACCAAGAACTCTCTCGTACTGCTGCAGCAGGGAAGTTCAAGTGAGGACTCGCTGATGATGGCGTCGAGACAACCGCTCTCCACTCTGCATGTCACCTCATGCTCGCAGGACTCCGCAAGGTACTCGGTGATGGAGTGCATCAGGCTGGATCCAATATCACGGCCGAGCGTCTCAGGTTCGACTTCACACACCCTGAGAAGATGACTCCAGAACAGATATCTGCAGTGGAGGACTATGTGAATGAGGCGATACAGTCTGAACTCACTGTGACTATCACCAATATGGACAAGAACGAAGCCAAGGCATCTGGTGTCGAGGGGTCATTCTGGGAAAAGTATCCTGATATCGTGAAGGTCTACTCTATGGTTGGTGCCAATGGAGTGACATACTCTCGTGAGCTCTGTGGTGGTCCCCATGTCGAGAACTCACAGGAGATGGGCAAGTTCAAGATAGTAAAGGAAGAATCCAGTTCAGCAGGAGTGAGAAGAATTAAGGCGGTGCTCGAGAAATAATCAAATCCTATATGACTTATATATTTTGACATTATTATGACGGTAATGATATATTCTTCTTCCTATTTATTATAGGAATGGTATCGATTGCAGTTTGGTTACTTTATTCCGCATTAAATTCTGAAAAAGAGGATAGGCAAAGAGAAACTGAATTTTTCGATTCCCTGAACAAGTGATTCTTAAATTCACTTATAAAGACAAATATTGACGTGCTTCATATATTTGAGTGATTATTTAAGAATTCAAATCAAGGTATTACATACTATTTAAAAAAGTTTCTTTGAAAACTAATTCGGTCTCAGGAATGAGATTTGAGTGATAAAGTGCTAATGAAGGAAAAGGTATCAAGTTTTATAGAAACATTTGAGAAACAACATCCATTCTCGGGTTTACCAGCATATGAAAGAAATCTATTGGAGGATTTAGATATTTTTGTAAAAGAGTCAAATAGGGATTGAATTTCCAAGAAGATAAATGAACTAAAAGTTCTTATATTAACTAGAAATGATGATTATAAAAGGCTAGAGAGAATAAATAAATGGAGTGTCCCATTGTCGATAATTGGTATACTGTTGAGTATTATTTTTTTTCTAATTCCTTATTTTTATTCCCCATTAGGTGCACCTGATATGCAAGATTCGCCTAATGAATATTATTCTAATGATTAAAAAAACTTGAAACTATATTTGATTTCAACATAATACCTCCATGCTTATATCTACACGCCTCATCACTTGGTCAAGTTTTATATCCTGTGCACTCGCATAACGGGATGTTTTGAGGTTTTCAAAGCACCCGTTTTTCGGGTGTTTTTTTATTGTTTTAATTTTTCTAGATATGCAGATAGAACATCAGATTACAATCACGAATTATGGAGAATATCGTAAGTGGTATTATGGATTTGACCCGATCATGTGAGAAAAAGCACGATGAGTACATACTATAAGTTATCCTCGAATTACTGACTATAGTCTCGCTCGCTTGCTCCTGTGAACTCCCGATGAGATCCAGTCAATACTTACTTCATTTTCACATGTCTAAGGAATATAATCTCATTCTCGAACAGTTTTTTCATACTGAAAAGATAACAGAATATTCTCTCGATAATATCCGAGTAGCGTGTGAGTATTTTGGTAATCCACAAAACAGCTTCAAATCCGTCCATATTGCTGGAACCAATGGAAAGGGAAGTGTCTCGAAGATGGTATTTCAGATGCTCAAGGAATCATGAAAAAAAGTCTGAGTCTATACGAGTCCACACAATATCGATATTCGTGAACGTTTTGAAGTGGGGAATTGTTTTTCGGAGCAAGATTTCTCCACTTCGCTATCGCTTCGGTCGAAATGACAGAAACCTCCTCGCAATGACCGACACCTGATATCTGAAGATGATTTTGTACGGATTGCAGAACAAATTATTGATTATGGGCATTGACTCTCGTATTTTGAGAAGTGTGTATTGCTCGCTTTTCTCTATTTTCGCGAGCAGAAGTGTGAATATGCAGTCATCGAAGTAGGAATGTGAGGGAGGCTCGATGCAACCAATATCATTACGCCAATACTCTCTATCATCACGAGTATATCCTATGATCATATGGAATTCCTCGGGGATACTCTAGAGCAGATTGCATATGAGAAGTGAGGTATCATCAAGTCATGAGTTCCAGTTATCCTCTATGGAAAAAATCCAACTCTCGAAAATATAGCCTATAAAAAATCCTCAAAAGTTATATTTCCGAGAAGTATGAAAATTCATACTAATCTTCTCTGAGAACATCAGGTATCAAATGCTCGTATTGCATATGAAGCGTGAGTATTTCTCGGGATTCCTGATGCTACTATCAGAACTTCTCTCCTCCATGTCGAGCATCATGGACGTATGGAATATATTCTTCCCAATCTCCTCATCGATGGTGCACACAATGAGGATGGCGTGAGAAAGCTGCATAAATATACATCATCTCTTGGTGGCAAGGATATCGTCTACTGTGTCAATCTGAAAAAAGGAAAATCTATTCAGCTTGTGACTGATGTATTCTATGGTGTCCGAGAATGGATTATCGTGCAGAGTGATCATCAGATGGTAGAAAATCCAGCTATACTCGAACAAGAATTGAGCCATATGAATCAACAATATGTGATACTCTCACCGATTCAGATACTCCAATCTGCAAGTGAAAATCCAGAAAAACTGTTTGTAGTTTTCTGAAGTCTCTATATGATAGGGGAATTCCTCACCCTCACAAAATATGAATAACACACCCACTCCCGGCAGCCACTGGCGCCACTACAAGTCTGATGGAACCAACCTTCATACATATGAGGTGATTGGTATAGCTGTGCACTCAGAGACTGAAGAATCTATGGTGATATATCGTCCTCTGTATCCAGTATGACCTGAGAGTTGGGCATATGGATATGATTTTGTAACTCGACCACTCTCGCTCTGGTATGATATAGTAGAGTACAATTGACAACAGATTCAGAGATTTACAGAGATCCCAAGATAATCCTTTTTTATGCACACACTTTCCCATATTCCCGAAGATGTAACTCCTGAGACCAAGTGTATCATCTTGCTCCATGGAGTTGGATCCAATGAAGCAGATCTTTTTGAGCTCAAGGATTCACTTGATCCGGGTACTCTGATATATTCTCTTCGCTGACCTTTTTCACTCTGAGGGGATCGGTATGCATGGTATCCTGTAGATTTTACTACAGGAAAACCAGTCTATAAGATAGGCGATGTCGAGATATGATATCGTGAGATAGTGAGTCTCATAGATGAGGCAAAAGAGAAGCATCATCTCTCTACTGAGAATATATATCTCATGGGATTCAGTCAGGGGGCTATCATGTCATACTATACTCTCATCTATGCACCAGAGAAGGTCGGGGGTGTTATCTGACTCTCTGGGAGACTCCTCCGAGAACTATGAGATAAGGATATGTCTCATCAGGATTATTCCGAGAAGAGGGTATTCATCGGACATGGTACAGCTGATGCTGTTATACCTGTTGATGCTACCTCTGTGGTTCAGGATTTTCTCCAGTCACAGGGGATAGTTACAGAGATACATAAGTATAACTCTGGACATACCATCACTTTTGATGAATTATGAGATATAAGAAATTGGATCGATAACATATAATAATTATTTTTTAATAATGAAAAAAGTCAATGTATTTTTCCTACGAAATACATTGTTTTTTTTGTTTTTGATCTATGAACATGCTAGTCTGATAGAGTAGAATCAAAATACCAAAACACAAATACGACGCATGTTTAACTGGAAAACTCCATCTACGACCACTATTCGCAAGGCAATTACCTGGATTGTACTTGTATTTTTTGCGTTCCAGTTTTCGAGTGCCACTATTGTGTCTGCTGCTTTTATCAAGGATGGGTATATATATGTCCAGACGAATCCACTCATCGATGATTCGTGGATTGGTACACGTGTGAACACGACACCACTTTTTACTCCTGTTACGCCATCTGCTGGTACATATCAGGTAAGTGACGGATCATGGATTTTTCCAAAAAAGAAAACGACTGCATTCCCAGAGTTCAACTCTGCACCAACTACTCCGACGAAACCAAAACCAACAACAGTGAATGGTATAGTTCAGGCACCAATGACCACACCGAATGGCACACCACTCTCACAGATACAGGGCTATACATCGGCTCCGTCTTTTAATATATGACAGATAACAGGTGATCTCTCTGTCGATGGACACACAGTACTCAACGGAGAACTCATCGTCCATGGTGATACAGAACTCGGAGAGGCACTTATCAATACACTCTCAGTTATCAGTGGAGCCGGTATACCGATCGAGATACTCGGACGCAATGCGTCTGGTAGTGTCAATGGTATCTCTCTTGGCGGTGGACTCACTCTCTCTGGATGAGTACTCGATACTGTCTCATCTATAGGATCAACAGATGATCTCCTAGAATGAGCGAGCAATCTCTACTTCACCAATGCTCGTGCACAGACGGCACTCGCTGGTCCTCTCGCCACCCTCTCCGGCTCTCTTGCAGCTCTCTCAGCTGTATCCCACGACGCTCTCACACTCGGTACACCGAATGGCCTCACTCTCTCAGGACAACAACTCTCTCTCGCCCTCGCAAGTAGTACGAGTATAGGTGCCCTCTCATCAGCTGACTGGAATACATTCTCAAACAAACTCGATCTCACATCTCTCTCAGCTCTTGGTGGAATAACATACAACAATACAACAGGAGAATTTACAGATGCATTTGTATTCAATGGATGACTCCAGAGAGTAGGCAATACTGTATCCATCACTCCAGGTATAGACTGACAGATCCTCTCTATGAGTGGATGAACTCCACTCTGGGTCAATCCAGGTGCAGCTACATCTCCAGTGACATCTGTATTTGGTCGTCTCTGAGACATCGTAGCTCAAAACTGAGACTACAACACAGACCAAGTAACAGAATGAACCAATCTCTACTTCACCAATGCTCGTGCTGACGCTCGTGTCACAGCACTCTTTGATGGACTCTTCGACTCACGTCTTGGAACCAAGACAACAGATGATCTCACAGAAGGTGGAACCAATCTCTACTATACTACAGCACGTGCCAATACTGATTTTGATACTCGTCTCGCAACCAAGACCACAACAGATATAGCAGAATGAACCAATCTCTATTGGACTCCTGCTCGATTTACTACAGCATTTGCAACCAGAACAACAGATGATCTCGTAGAGTGACTCACCAATCTCTACTTCACTGATGCTCGTGCACAGAACGCTCTCTCTGCAACGATTGCAACCATCAATACAACTCTCACAACTCTCAGTGGTGGCATCACTTCACTCTCTGGTATTGTCGCACTCAATGTCGCACAGATAGCAAGCAATACAGCAGACATCGCTACCAATGCATCCAATATTGCAACCAACACTGCAAATATTGCGACTAATGCATCTAACATTGCCATCAATACTGGAGATATCTCCACACTCTCAGGACTCCTCGCAACTCATGCTACCAACATTGCAGCCAATACTTCTGCCATCGGTACCATCAATCTCGATATTGCCACTCTCTCTGGTATTGTTGCTGCTAATACAGTGAGTATTGCTACGAACACATCTAATATCTCGACACTTTCTGGCAATCTTGCAACCACAGATGCAGCAGTTAGTTCACTGTCAGGCGTAGTAGCTACGAATACTACGAGTATATCAGTTAATACAGCGAATATAGCTTCGATTTCTGGATCCCTCGCGAGTACTATCGCAGCACTTGCTATCACAGACTCGAATCTGAGTATTCTCTCTGGAAGTGTAGCAACTCTGTTGGGAGCCTCTCATGATGCCCTCACACTCGGCACATCGAATGGACTCACTCTCTCAGGACAAGAGCTCTCTCTCGGACTCGCTTCATCGAGTACTACAGGTGCACTCTCTGTACTTGATTGGAATATTTTTAATGCAAAAGAAAATACCCTCACATTCTGAACATGACTCACTCGTGTAGGGAATGCAATTGCAATGATAACTGGTACTGATGGTCAGATCCTCTCTATGAGTGGATGAGTTCCAGTATGGACCAACCCTGGTGCAGCTACATCTCCAGTGACATCTGTATTCGGTCGTCTCTGAGACATCGTAGCTCAAAACTGAGACTACAACACAGACCAGGTAACAGAGGGAATCGTGAATCTATACTTCACTGATATGCGTGCCCAAAATGCTCTCTCTGGCACTATTGCGAGTATCAATACATCGATCTCGACACTCTCTGGAGTAGTGGCTGGAAATACGCTAGATATTAGTTCTCTCTCATGAACAGTGGCTACGAATACGAGTAATATAGCCGCAAATACAGCAGATATCTCTACACTCTCAGGCGACATCGCATCGAATACCGCAGATATCGTAACCAACACAGCTGATATATCATCACTCTCTGGTGTAGTTGCAAATAATACGACAGATATCACTACAATTTCAGGCGCAGTCGCTACCAACACTACTCATATTGCATCTGTTTCTGGCACTGTAGCTACCAATACTGCAGATATCTCTACACTCTCAGGGAACCTCAATAGTCTCTCAGGTTCTGTAGCATCGAATACTGCAGATATTGCAAGCAATACCGCAGATATCTCCACCATCTCATGAGTGGTAGCAACAAATACAAGTAATATCAATATACTCTCAGGAGTATTGGCATCGAATACTACAGATATCTCCACACTGTCTGGTATTGTCGCAACCAACACTGCAGATATCAATTCTCTCTCCGGTACAATCTCGGCAACCAATACGAATCTGGACTCTCTCTCATGAACAGTTTCAGTACTCTCATGAGCACTTGCTACAATGAACTCAACTCTCTCAGTTCTCTCAGCTGATGTGAGTTCTCTCTCAGGATCTCTCGCGAGCACTATAGCAGCTCTCGCTACGACTAACTCCAATCTCTCGACACTCTCAGGTGTCGTAGCTGGACAGACGAGCCTCATTAGTTCACTCTCCGGTAGTATTGCTACACTTATGTGAGCATCTCATGCTGCAGTGACTCTCGGTACTCCGAATGGCCTCACTCTCTCAGGACAAGAGCTCTCTCTCGGACTCGCCTCATCGAGTACCGTAGGTGCCCTCTCAGCTGCAGACTACAATGCATTCTCAGGAAAACTCAATCTCACATCACTCCTCACAGGATTTGCTGCATCATCTGGTACAGTCACTGCAACTGACTCTATTCTCTCAGCACTTCAGAAACTCCAGTGAACAAAAATATCACTCGCAAATCTCTCTGCGGGCAGTGGAGTCACATACAATAATACGACATGAGTATTTGGATGGAATGGTACAACATCGAATGTAGCAGAGTGAACCAATCTCTATTGGACAATAGGACGATTTGATACGGCATTCTCTGGAAAAACTACCAGCAATCTCGCAGAGTGATCCAATCTTTACTTTACCAATACTCGTGCTGATGCTCGTGTCACGGCACTCTTTGATGGACTTTTTGATACTCGTCTCGCAACCAAGACCACGACAGATGTAGCAGAGTGAACCAATCTCTACTACACAACAACACGATTCAATACCGACTTCGCATCAAGTTCTACAACCAATCTCGCAGAGTGAACCAATCTCTACTTCACCAATGCTCGTGCAATCGGTTCAACTCTCACAGGATTCTCTGCATCATCTGGTTCTGTAGTTGCTACAGATACTGTTCTCTCAGCAATAGAGAAACTCCAGTGAACAAAAATATCTCTCGCAAACCTCTCTACAACAGGCCCACTCACATACAACAATACTACATGAGTATTCGGCATCAATATAGCTAATACTTCTACAACAGGTGCCCTCTCTGCTGCGGATTGGAATATATTCAACAACAAGGTTGGTTCTATCAACTGACTCACGGGTGTAACTCAGTTATTCTCTGTTGGTACAGTTGGAAGTGACTTCAATATTGTATCTATCGGTAATACTCATACATTCAATCTCCCTGATGCATCACTTACTGCTCGTGGACTCATCAGTACAGGTACGCAGATACTCGCAGGTGCCAAGACATTTGCCCAGGCACCGACACTCTCAGGATTTACACAGTGATCAGTTCTCTATGTCGGAACAGGGGGAACTATTACCCAGGACAATGCTGGTATTTACTACAACGGTACCAACAAGCGTCTTGGTCTTGGTACTAATACTCCACAGGCAACACTTCATAGTAGGGGATCAACACTTTTTGAGGCTATCACTATAGCGAACCTCGCAGCAGGTGGTGATATTGGCACAGCAGTAACTACAGTTGATATTGCTACAACATTCAATGTGAATCAGACTACAGCAAATCAGACTATTACTCTTCCAAATCCTACAGATGCAACTGCAGGTCGTATAGTATATATCAATAATATTGGTACTCGATCATTTACATTCCTCGAAACTCAGATTATCCCAAATTCTTCTCGTACGGTTATATGGAATGGTACTCGTTGGGTACTCACAGGAAATGCTGACGATAGGATCAATGGTACTATACGCAAGGCTGCAGATGAGTCTGTTGCGAGCAATACTACTCCACAAAATGATGATCACTTCTCATTCCCAGTCAAGGCTGGAGAGACATGGATGTTTGAGATGTCAATTATAGTCCGCAATGGTGCTACTGGTGGTGCCCGTGTACTCATGAATGTCCCAGGTGGTTCTACGAACTGTAGTAACTCAGTTATCACAAACTATAACGGTGCATGGTTTACGAATGCTGCATGTAATACCGCACTTCTCATTACCAACCTCAATAATCTTGCAGCAACATCGAATTCTGATGAATTCCGATATACTGGAGTATTTACTGCTGGTGCTGATGGTGTTGCTCAATTTCAGTGGGCACAACGTGTAAATAACGCTACAGCAACTATATTCCTCAAGGATTCTACACTCGCATATACTCGACTCTCTGGTGCTGACGTAGCAGAAGTCTACTATGCACACGATGGTAGTGTCTCTGCAGGAGATATCGTATCACTCACGAATGATGGTGTTTCACAGGTGGCAAAGTCATCTAGACAATATGATAACTCAGCAATCGGTGTTATATCTACCAAGCCTGGTATGGTACTCGGTGAAGCAGATGGTACTGGAAAGCCTGTTATCGTCGGTCTCGCTGGTCGCGTGCCAGTCAAGGTAACAACTCAAAATGGTAACATCTCTCCAGGAGACTATATCACTACATCAGATATCCCAGGTGTTGGTATGAAGGCAACATGACCAGGTCGTGTTATCGGTAAGGCACTTACATGACTCAGTGGCGAGGAAAATGGTACGGTTATTGTATTTATCCAGAATACATACTTCGATGGAGTGAATGAGGCAGAGTATATTGCTAGTACTCAATCAGGAGGACTCGATAGATTCTCATATATGGTACAACAGTCCCTTGGCAAGATCAGTGCCCTCAGTACTAGCTCATGAACAACATCGACTCTCTCAGGGCAGGAGGATCTCCTCACACTTGTTGATGGTGTAGATTCTCTCACGAACCATATTGGCACACTCTCTACATCAGTACAACAGCTCGAGAATTCACTCTCGGGGACAACAGATGCTATTGCTACACTCTCTGGTGAGATTGCTCTCATGCGATCACAGATTGTATCGCAGAGTATGGATTCTCCAACCACTTCTGATGATACATCCGTATATACGTCTATCTTCTCTGTATTCTCCCGTGTTCTCGATAGACTCTTCGTGCAGATAGAGACAGTATTTAACGAGATGGTTACATTTGTGAAGTCAGTAGTATTCCAAGGCGATGTGACATTCGAGAAGCGTGTGAATTTCGAAGACAAGGACATCTCTGGTACTGCTGTTATCCCAGCGGGCGGATCGTCTGTACGTATTGACTTCGTACGGCCGTATGCTCATATTCCTCAGGTTGTTGTGAGTTCCAATGTATTTATCACCTACCGCGTGACGAACAAGTGAGTTGCATGATTCACTATACAGACAGAGTCACCAACTTCTCAGGATACTGTGTTTGACTAGATTGCTATCATGGGTGGTCGTCCAGGAGTACAGACGAGCCAGGAGGATGTACCTGATAGTTCAGATACTACAGCAGATGGTATTGATATGGCAGATGCTACTGTTTCTGGGACTACAGATAGTATGGATACATCTACTGGAGCAACAGAATGACAAAATACAGAATCAGGAGAGACATCTACATGATCTGTAGAATCATTATCAGGGGAAGTGCTCGATAATGATGTCGGTACTTCTACTGGAACAGTTGATGGAGTGAATACTTCATCAACTACAGATGAAAATAATTCGCCTGACGTATCACCAGAAGAACCTATATCTGATACTCCATCTGGAGAAGTCATAGAGTCAGATGCTCCTCCGGAGACATCAGCCGAAGAATCTACAGATATAACATCTACTGTTACTGAAATTCCAACCACTGAGACTCCAACAGAAGTTACTCCAACAGAATAAAAATTCTCGATACATTCGAGAATTTTTTGTTGACTTCCCGTATTTTTTTGTATAATCAGTCTTGTATTTGATCCCCGATAGGGGATTTTAAAATGCTTTGACTCTCTCCGTTTTTTCCATATAATTCCGTCGTAATTTTTATCTATCTACTATGTTCCAATTCCTCAAAGATGCTCGTGCAGAGCTCGAACACGTTGTCTGGCCAACTCCCAATGAGACCAAAAAATACATGAACTACAATATCGTAGTTATCGTTGTATTAACTATTTTTCTCATGGCACTCGGATATGCGACTCAGTCGAGTCTCCAGGCTGTTCGTAGCTCTGTCAATGATGGTGTGACTAATATCACTACAGATAGTTCTGCTGATGAGCTCGCAACTCAGGCTGAGCTCGATGCACTCGCTGATGCTATCAAGGACAAGGTTGCCTCAGGTGCAACTACATCTGGTGAGGCTCCTGCCGAGACTATTGCTACAGGTGTTACTCTTCCATAATTTTTTAATCCATTTGTTTCTATGTTTGATTTACTCTCTCCAAAAACAGAAGGAGAATGGTATGTAATCCGTGTTATCTCTGGTACAGAAGGTAATGTAAAAGAATCACTCATGCAGCGTCGTGAGGCATTCGGTCTCGAAAACTATATCCTTGAGGTATTCGTTCCAACACATGACTCTGTATCTGTACGTGCTGGTGGTGTCAAGGTGAAGAAGAAAAAGAATATCTTTCCCGGATACATCCTCGTTCGTATGGTTGTAACCAACGAGTCATGGTATATCGTTCGTAATACTCCGAATGTAACTGGTTTTCTTGGTGCAGGTACAGTACCAGTTCCAGTCAGTGGTGCCGAGCTCGAGCAGCTCAAGGGTATCCTCACAGAAAAGAGTGAAGAATACAAAACTGATATGCAGTCAGGTGACTATGTCACAGTCAAAAATGGTCCATTCGAATGAAGTGAAGGAAAAATCATCGAAGTTAATACTCAAAAAGGATTCGTCAAAATCATGATTAACCTCCTTGGTCGTGATACACCAGTTGAGATTGAGTTCGCAAGTGTTTCGAAGAAGAAGTAGTTTGATAGTAGGATAGTTTGATAGTAGGATAGTCGAAATAAGTTCAGAAAACTTCTCTTATTCCTACCATGAACCAACTTACCAGCTAGCCAACCAACCACTTATGCGTATTGCTCTTATCATTCTCGCACTCACAGCATTTGCCTTTATCGGCAGTATTGTGTATACACTTTTTGGTAAGGAATCTGGTCTCACACTCCCTACAAAAACACAGACAACAAAAACTGAGACTCCTATGGAACTCGAGACACTCAAATACCAGATAAAAAATGAACAAAAGATAGATGAACTCTCTAAAAAAATCGATAGCCTCGTAGCGAGCCAAGGTGGTATAATTGTTGGAACTAACTCTGATACATCAACTGGAGCCATCTCCTCATGAACTACTAATCCTACTGCTATTCCTCTCTCGGGGAAATTCCTCTCTCAGGTGATGCCAACTCTCGAGTTTACCCTAACCAAGAATACCGGAATCTATGAACTCCTCATATTCGACAAGACTATAGAGTATTCGACCTATCTAGATGCCAAGCAGGGGATCAAGGCTCAGCCACTCTCAATCAAGTATGATCTCTTCCTCAAAAACATGAAGGCAGTTCCCACAAGTGTCTATACTGTCAATGAGACGAAGACATTTCCATTCCGAAGCTTCTATGTCAATCCTCCAAAAGCAGATACACTCGTTCGTCTCGTTATAGAAGTTGAATCTCAGGTTATAGTGCTCGAGGTACCAAAAACAAAATTCGAAAACTTTAAAAAAATGCTTCTCAAAAAATAATTTTTATTCCCATTAATCTCTCTCTATTATGTCAGATAAGAAAATCCTCCTCACCGCCTCAGGTCTCGCAGAACTCCAAGAAGAGCTCCGTGTTCTCCGTGAAGAAAGACGTGTAGAAATCGCTAATAAGCTCAAGGAAGCAATCTCTTATGGTGATCTCTCTGAAAATGCTGAATACCAAGAGGCACGCGATGATCAGGCTCAGGTAGAGCTCCGTATTGCAGAGCTCGAAGAGATGCTCAAGCCTGGAAGCTATGAACTCATCGAGGATGAGAAGGGTGGACGCAAGAGAAAAACAGGTATCAATGTCGGTGCAACAGTGTCACTCGTTGATACTGTATCAGGTGATACTGTTTCTTATACTATCGTTGGTTCACAGGAGGCATCTATTCTCGAAGGTAAAATCAGCAATGAATCTCCTATCGGTAAGGCTATCATCGGGAAAAATGTAGGTGATACAATATCAGTTGTTGCTCCAGCAGGGAAGAAGGAATACAAGATCACAGAAGCTCAATAACCCATCTCTGTATGTTCGATCAATTCCAGACATACTTGTTCTCATACACACTCTTGATTCCATTTATAGCGCTTCTCGTTGCTATACTTCTCAAGGGTATTGTTCATGCAGCTAAGGGAAGATTTAGTTTTTCCAATATGCTCGGAAGTGGTGGTATGCCTTCTGCGCACTCAACATTTGTTGTATCACTTGCAACATCTATGGGTATCAAGTATGGTCCATGGAGTGATATGTTTCTCATTTGTCTTGTATTCTCTATTATCATCATTTATGATGCGATGAATGTACGATATCAAGCTGGACTCCATGCAAAGGCACTCAATGAACTCACTCCTGACGATGGTAAAGAATTCAATGAAACTCTCTGACATACACCACTTGAGGCACTTGTAGGTGGAATTATAGGATTTACCACGGCAGCAATATTGCTCGGATTATAGAATCAATTATGATTTTTGATAAAAACACTCTCTTAGATTGGCAAACTCGAGGCATCACTGATGTCTCTTGTTTTCTCATTGCTCGTGGATGTGCAGGAGAAAAAGTCCAAGTCGAAGAATGAATAGCTGATGGAATGGATAAAAAAATCAAAAATCAGAATAGTATAACTTTTCATACTCGTAGTTCTGAGGTAGATTTTTTCTCGGATATACGTATCACTCGATCAGGAAACAAGTGGATTGTCTCATGAGACGCGGTGAATACTCATTGTGGTTGTGGTTCGAGTTTTTCTCGCAAATCATGAAATCCTATTATAGATAAGGCTCGTCGTATGAAAGAGCTTATCCGTCAGAAAAAAGAAAAAGCACACGAATAATAGATATAAGATATAAGATATAAGATATAAGAATAGAGTCTTATCGTTTATCTCTTATCGTTTATAACTTTTGTACATGTTTTCTATACACGACGAATCACAGATTATCACTCTTCTTGAGTCACATGGGCACAAGAAGTTTCGCTATGCCCAAGTTGAGAATGCACTATACAAGAATCTTATCACGGATTTTAGTCTTATCGAGACACTTCCGAAGGATATTCGTGAGCTCCTTGTAGCAAATTGTTTTTATACATCACTGACTCTTCACTCTGAGAAGACTGATCCAGAATGACAGACAACCAAGTTCCTCTTCAAGACGCACGATGACCGTATGATAGAGGCTGTTATTATGCGCCACCTCTCTGGTCGCAATACACTCTGTGTGAGTTCTCAGGCAGGTTGTCCTATGGCCTGTAGTTTTTGTGCAACAGGGAAGCTCTGACTCATCCGCAATCTCGAATTCTATGAGATAATTGATCAGATTATGTGGGCAGTACACCATCTTGCTCGTGAAGATCGCAAGCTCCGCAATATTGTCTATATGGGTATGGGTGAGCCAATGCTCAACTACGAACATGTAAAAAAATCTATTCATATCGCTTGTAATAAGAAAAAACTCGATCTCTCGAATCGTCGTATTACTGTCTCGACCTGTGGTATTGCTCCTCGTATTGTGGACTTTGCTCGTGACTTCCCACAGGTATCCCTTGCTATATCACTCCACGCACCGAACGACGAGGCCCGCAAGCGTATCATGCCAGTCGAGAATACCTATCCACTCGATGTGCTCATGTCTGCCATAGATGAATACGTTGCTATCACCAACAAGAGGGTATTCTATGAATATATCATGATTAACTGAGTGACAGACAGACTCGAGTATGCTCGTGAGCTCGGTGAGCTCCTCAAGAATAGACTCGCACATGTGAATTTTATTCCGTACAATCCTGGAGAGGGGACTGATTCTGATGGATTCCTCCCGACGTCCAAGATGATTATCAAAAAATTCCAAGACACACTCGACAGCTATGGTATACCATCAACTGTTCGTCATACTATGGGTGATGATATCGATGCTGCTTGTGGTCAGCTTGCGTTGAAGGAAGAAGGTAAGTCACTCGCTACGGAAACTGGTAAAACAATTAAAAAACCTCAGGAATAATCCTGGGTTTTTTCTTGATTTTCCTCTCAAAAAACCTATACTCACACTCATGAATTCATGATTTTCACATCCAGTTGAGTCAGTTATAGAGTCTATTGAGTCACTCAAGCAGGAGAATAGGTACAATGAGGCGCGTGATATTGCTCTCCAGGCACTTGCTCGCTACACTGATGACTATCGTCTCTATGAGGAACTTGCTGATATATATCTCTTCGAGAATAACCTCGAGAAGGCAGAGGAAGTCATAGGATATGCTCGTGCACTCCATCCTGAGAGTGGTACTGGTACGTATCTCGAGTGATATATCGCTGTTGTGAGAGGGGATTTTGAACATGCCATCGAAGTACTCACTCATGCTAATATTGTCATGCCGAACAATGCAGAGGTGATTCGCAATCTCGGTTGGGCATATGTTATGAAGGGTGAGATTCCTCGCGGTCTTGCTCTCCTCAGGCGTGCACACCTCCTCGCACCACAGGAGATGATGATAGTCAATGATCTCTGAGTTGCACTCATGGCGAGTGGTCTCGAGGAAGAAGCGCGCGATCTTTTTGAGAAGACTGGACACACGCTCGGCCTCAATGCTATCAAGGCGATGGATGCCTAATCGATTTAGTTACTCGATATTAGTTATTTGATATGTTCAAAATTCCAGTTGGAGATATACTTGCATCATATACTGGTGATTCCAAAAAATTCTCTTTTAGCGGAGAGATTTTTGATGGATATATGGAGGACATAGTTTTCAAAAAACCCCTCGAGTTCAAGATAGAACTCATTGCTCTCGATGATGGTGTTGAGGCTATATTTGAAAATCTCGAAACCCAAGTTCTCTACGAAGACAAGGTTCACAAGGTAAAAATAGGGAATTTTGAACGTACATGGAAAAAAGATATAGACCCAGGATTCGACGGAGATGATGTCTATCCTATCGATATACGGAGTATGACGATAGATCTTGCTCCGGTTCTCAGAGAGGAGATTATCATGGCTTGTCATGAATTATAAGAGCACCAATCGGTGCTCTTATTTTTTCCCGATCCCGATAAAATACTCCTCAAAACTTCTATCTCGACATGCTTTTGGTTTGAATCTACTCACTTTGTTAAAGTTTTCCTTGAGTGGTCACATAAGGTCGTTCACATCCTCTCAGACGAATACCTTGAGAACGAGATTGCCTCATTTTTTGAGAAAAACCTTCGCCACATCGAGAATAGCGAGATTGAGCTCTACAGACCTATACTGGTCTACTCCTGTCATTCCTGTTGTAGATGGAGCTATATCTGATGTGATGAGGTCGAAGTGATGGAACTCTATTGCAGATTTTCATCTTCCGAAACCAATACTCTCGAGAAATACTTGTATTTTCTCATACTCAAACACACTCTCTTGGAGGAGGTAGATATTGGGAAAACCGAAGTTCGGATCTATCTTTTGGATATCGATTCCAACAGCCTTTCCCTCGGGTCCGATGATTTTTGCAATCACCTGGAGAAAACTCCCTGGAGCAGCAGCAACGTCGAGTACATTCATCCGAGGTTTTATGACGTTATATTTTTCTTGTATTTCGAGGAGCTTGAATGCACTGCGTGCACGGTATCACATTCTCTTGGCCTTTTCAAAATAAGGGTCATGGATGATAAACGGTTTTGGCATAATTTTTTGACAAAAAACAAAATACAAATATATTGACCTGTCGGATTCCCGACATCCTATTATTTTTGCATGGAAAATCAAACAAAAAGTTGAACATACCTCGTATTGGATCTCGAGATGACCGGGCTCAATCCGTTCCAGCATGGAGTTATTGAGGTTGCCGCAATTGTACTTGATGATCTTTTTGAGATTATTGGGGATTTTCATATGGATCTCCTCCCACCTGACAATGTTATCATCGACCCAGCAGCACTCGAATACAATGGTTTTACTCTGGATCGTATCGCTGCAGGGAAGTCGTATGAGGAATTCTGTGATTTTTGGGATGGATTTCTCGATACATATTTTCGAGACGGCAAGAAACCAATCATGATATGACAGTTTATCACTGCAGATATAGCATTTCTCGCGAGCATATTTGCCAATGCACGTCGTGAAAAGCTCTATGAGAAGCTCGGAAATGATATCATCGATACCAAGTCGATAGCCAATCAGGCGAATGCCATCGCACGTTATAACAAGATACCACTTCCATTTACGAGTACAAGCCTATCTAAGCCTGGAGGTATCGCATCACGACTCAATATCACAGGATATGATGCACATACCGCTCATGGTGATATCATGGCAACGCGAGAAGCACTACTCAAGTTCCTAAAGTTTAAGAAGTAATATGGAGCATTGAGAGTGGAATACCACTTCAGAAAATCAAAATTTCCCTTTTAAAAGAGGGGATTTTTTATATACTTCTGACATGTCAGTTAATCCTCTCATATACGAAGAAACCTTCTATGTCGCCACCAAGCTCTGCCTCAAGTGTGGTGATGAGATATTAACTCTCGTAGAATCCTATCCATGACTACCACTCTGGCGAGAGCTCCCTGGAGGTAAGATTAGTAAGGCTGATGGATCAAATTCTCCACTATTTACCTTGAATCGAGAGATTCGAGAAGAACTCGGGATTGATATCCAATTCGATGATTCTAACACGGGACTCTTCCATGTAGAAAAACGATACGAAGTAACGACACAGTATACTGAACGAGCATTCATCTTTCTCTGCTATCTCTATGAGATAGATTCCAAGCCAGAACTCATCCTCACAGAACACTCTGAGGCTCTATGGATTCGCGAATCTGATATAGACAGCTACACTGATTGGCGACCAGGATTTGACTCTATTATCCGAAGAGCCTTTCTCTATAATTCATAATTTACCATTCACAATTTATAATTATTTTTTATGTCTTACCCAACTAACTGGAATCTTGCTCGATACTTTTACTCTGGTCTCGATGATCCTCGTCTCGATGCCGATATTGCGAGTATCCTCCCTCTTGCGACAGAATTTGCTACCAAGTACGAGAAAATTTTTGGTACTTTTACAGAATCTGCTCAGATTCTCGATTTCTACCGTGATTATACTGAGATGTCACATCGTATGGCGACACCGAGTTATTATCTATTCTACCGCTCTTCACTTGATACACAGGATCTCAGTGTGACCAAGAAGATGTGAGAAGTGGACTACATCTACAACGAAGCCGCGAACAAGCTCCTCTTCGTCGCACAATGATGGAAACAGATAGGGTATGATCGTATCATGGAGTGGTCAGGGCTTCCTGAACTTGCTCGGTACAAGAATGATCTCCTCTCAACTGCCGACGGTATCCGCTATATCCTCGGTGAGCGTGAGGAATACGTCCTCAATCTGAAGTCTCGACCTCTCGGACTCGCAGGGAGTCTCCATGATGAACTCACTGGTTCATATGAATTCACGATGACTATAGCATGAGAAGAGAAAAAACTCACCGAAGAAGAAGTCCGCAGTTATCGCCAACATACTGACCGCAGTATACGAGAAGAAGCATATAGATCACTTCGTCGAGTCTATAACACCAAGCAGAATCAGATATCTCTCGGGAATATCTATACTTCTATAGTGAAGGACTGGACAAGTGAGATCAAGATGCGAGGATATGGGACGAATGTCATGGCTCAACGCAATATCTCCGAAGAGATGGATGATGAGGTTGTCAACATGCTCCTCAGTGAAGTCGAGAAGGCTTATCCTGTATACCAGAGATTCCTCCGCGCCAAGGCGAAGATGCTCGGTTTTGATACTGATTTCTCTGTCTGGGACGTCGGTGCTCCACTCGGTCATTCGGACAAGGATTTTACATTCGAAGAGGCATATGACCTCCACCTCTCTGTGATGCAGGATTTTGATAGCGACTTCTATGAGTATTCCAAGCGAATGATTGAAGAAGAGCGTATCGATGTATTCCCGAGAGCAGGGAAGCGTGGTGGTGCGTATGCGAGCTACCGCAAGTGAGAGGAGTCATTCGTTCTCCTGAACTTCACAGGCAAGCTCCGAGATGTCTCGACTATCTCTCATGAGCTCGGACATGCCATCCATGGTCACCTCTCGCAGGTACAAGAGGCTCCAGTCTATGACTCTCCACTCTCGATGGCTGAGACGGCATCGATATTCTCTGAGATGCTATTAGGCGAGAAGGTAAAATCCCTCGTCTCCACTGATGAATACAAGGAATATCTCAACGAACGACTCGGAGATATATTTGCGACTATATTCCGTCAGGTACAGTATGTCACATTCGAACGTCAGGTGCATGAGCAGATACACGCTGGTGCAGAACTCACATACAAGGATCTCAATACTCTCTGGAGATGAGAACAAGAGAAACTCTATGGTGGAGTTGTACGTCATGATATCGCACCTGAGGATGAGTCTGGATGGTCGATGATACCACACATCTATCATTCTCCGTTCTACTGCTATGCGTATGCATTCGGCAATCTCCTTACATTTGCTCTCTATAACAAGGTACAAGACGGTTCACTCTCAGTCGAGGACTACAAGGATATCCTCCGTGCTGGTGGATCTGAGCGTCCACGTGACTTGTTAAAAAAATATAATATCGACATAGCTTCTCCAGAGTTCTATCGTGCAGGACTCAGAGAAGTGGAGAAGATGGTGGAGGAGTTTGAGCAATTAATCTAGTATATGAACCTCATCCAATCTCCACTCGCATTCACGCTTCCATGGTATGATACTGGTATCCCGAAGGGGTTCTGGCAGGAATGAGTTGTGCCAAAAGGGAAGATCCTCTCAAGTCACAATCCATCTATGCCATGAGTTACTGTAGATAGTGAGTATATCAACATGATTGCATACTCTCCGAATCCAGGATCTGTGAGGTATACGGGAGATGTGTTTTTCCCTCAGTTCTCTGAGGTAGGGTATAGTGGTCAGTGTGTCGCTTTCGCGAAGGCTGTCTCTGATAGGAGATTTACACCGACACGAGAGTGGAAACCTGGGATATCACTCCCAGACTTTGTCAAAAAACCCGAATCCAAGAATCTCTCTGCTTATCAGTGAATGATGATTGCTTGCTTTGACGGAAAAACTGACTATGCTCAGGCACAAGCAAATCGGAAACACGTCGCAATACTGCTCAAGATCAACTATGACGCCAAGTGAAATCCTCTGAGTATAGTCGTTGTAGATCAGAACTACTATAGCTTTGCTCCATATACATTTTATACTGGGAAGATAGCAAAACACACAATCGACTGGTGAAAATCAGGACAGAAGTGAGTCAGCTATGCTCAGAACTATCATATCGTTACTCTCTAATATTATGAACTATTCTATCCTCTCTCGCTCATACGATCTCCGCGGTATCTATGGTACTGATATTGATGATGATTTTTTCTTCCGACTTGGTTATGCATTTGCTCGTGTGACAGGCAACACTCGTATCGCACTCGGATATGATGCTCGTCTCTCGGCTCTGGCACTTAAAACTGCATTCACCCGCGGAGCCAATCTCGCAGGTGCGACCATAGTCGACCTCGGGCTCGTATCGTCTGATATGCTCTCATTTGCCACGTGTCACTATGCGGACATCGATGCAGGTGTGATGATCACTGCGAGTCACAATCCTCGTGACTATAACGGTATGAAGTCACTCAACCACAAGGGAGAACCGTACAATGTGAAAAAATACGGTCCAGATATGGTGAAGATTATGGAATCAATGAATGGAGATAATGGGGAATTGATAGCAGAAAAAATAGAGCATCGAGATGTAGAGAATGATTGGGTCGAGCATATTCTCGACTTCGTAGGTCGAGATGTCGACTTCTCTGCGTATACTATCGTAGCAGATGGTGGCAATGGTGCTGCATGAGCATTTATGACTCGACTCGCGGAGCGTGCAGGATTCCGTATAGTTCCACTCTTCCTCGAACCAGATGGTAACTTCCCGAATCATCATCCCAATCCGATGCACGAGAAGAACCGTGAAGATGCACGACAAGCCCTCCTCCGTGAATCTGCTGATATAGCATTCGTATTCGATGGAGATGCCGATCGTGTCATGATACTCGATGATACGGGTGAGGTACTCACTTCTGGTATTATCTCATCAGTTATTGCTACATGACTCTCAGAGAAATATCCTCGTGCAGGGTACATAGGCAATGCAACCGTCTCACATATCTATCAAGATACGGTTGAGTCTCTCGGTGGCTACTACGAGCGTGAGATGGTCTGACATGTCTATATCCGTGAACATATGATGCGAGATAGTGGCATCGTCTATGCGGGTGAACACTCTGCACACTACTTCTTCCGAGATAACTACTATATGGATTCTGGTATCATGGCTGGTATGGTATTCCTCGCTGCTGCAGCTCGTAGTGGACAACGGATATCTGATATCAAGAAGCAGTATGAAAAGTATGTCACACTCGAAGAGACCAACTTCGAAGTCGCTGATCCAAAATCAGCTATCCAAAAACTCGAAGAACTCTATAAGTCAGAGAAGTATGATATGTTCGATGGTATAACAGTAACCTATGATGATGGTAGTTGGTGGAACTTCCGTCCGAGTTCTAACGAACCACTTCTCAGACTCAATATGGAAGCACGGACACAAGAGAGATTTGACTCGCTCTATGCTGAGATCATGGAACATATTCGGACTTTTGGACAGGGAAGTGAGGACTAATACGTCATCCTGAACTTGATTCAGGATCTTCCGTCCAATATTTGAAGATTCCGAAATAAATTCGGAATGACGAAGGATAAAAAATATTTTTTACTTCACAGAACAATAAAAATATGCTACAATAATGGCATATTTTTTTATATTCATGCCAACAAATGACGACCTCATCCGTGAAAACCATGAACTCCGGGCCAAGCTCGAATTCGCACAAGCATGGATGCGTCGTGAAGTGGCTACCTCGATTAGTCGTATCCAAGAGGAACAATCTCAGAAGAGTACGAGAGTCGCTATGAAAAATATATTCGAAACAGAGTGACTCGATATCCTCACGCGCAAGATGATACAGAAGTTCGATAGTTCACTTGAACGAGCGCCGAAGTATACACTTGAGAGGCTCATCGACGCTGAGATATACTGGAATACACTCCAGCAATATCCTCAGATGGATGCACTTCCTATCATCATCGCTTATCAGAAGATACTGGATGCATGGATAGAGGAGCGACTTGTGGCACCATGGAGAAATTCTCCCCCTTATAGGGGGAGTCAGAGGGGGTATCATCAGAATACCCCACCTAGCCTCCCCTACAAGGAGAGGAATAGGGATACGATCTCGCAATGACTGGAGCAAGATATAGTGAATCTCATAGAGAAAAAATATACACTCTCGATTGGACGACTCTACCAGTTAGTCCAATATATCCGTGATTCTGGTGTATCTGTCATTTCGAGTAAAGCGATAGTGGAATCGAGAAATCTTGCTCCAATATTGAGAGAACTTATATTATTCTGGAAAATGAATTCTTCCGATACTCTCGATATCCTTGTATCAGATGACTTCTTCGTAGCATTCAAGTCTCTCATGGAACGAGAAGTGTTCTCTCGTAAACGTCATGGGTCCAAGGTGACATACTCAGATGCCAGGTTCACTCGTGATATCCTCATCGATGCGAGTCAGAAGAAGGGCTTATTTGAGATGATGTTTTAGTTATTTTGAGAGGTGTATATATTCAATTCCTGGGATATTTCCTATATCTTCAATTACTTTGTCTAATTCTTGGGATCATTTTTTTGTATTTTGTGATAACTTGAGAGTGTATCATCCACCAGTCAAAATCCCAGCGATAACGCTTCCAATAATAACTACTTTTTTTATTGATTTTCTATCTTCTTCTTTATTTTTAGGCGGAAATACAAGAGTTCTTGTTGTGTTATCTTGGGGCATGATTCAGAGTGACATATTTTTTTAAAAAAAGAGGGCGTCTATATAGTCAAAAAGTGTTCTGAGTCAATAGAATTTTATAAAATTTTATGAATTTACTATATTTTCTATATAATTCTCCTCATGATAATACTCTGACTTGATCCATGATTCGCGACAATTGGTTTTGCTCTCCTCGAGAAGGAGGGGCGTATGACGCGTATTATCGAATATGGTGTTATCGAGACTCGTGCTGGTGTAGCTTTTTCTGATAGACTCCTCCAGATACAGTCTGATCTCAGAGAAGTACTCGATACATATCGCCCAGATATATGTGGGATTGAGCGACTTTTTTTCCTCCGCAATGTAACCAATGGTATCGATGTGGCGCATGCTCGAGGAGTGATTGTACTCACACTTGCAGAGCGTGGTATACCACTTGTTGAGTTCACACCACTTCAGGTGAAGCAGGGAATTGCGGGCAATGGTTTTGCCAAAAAACTCCAAGTCCAGAAGTCCCTCATGATGCTCCTCAAACTCAGTGAGATACCACGTCCGGATGATGCAGCAGATGCTCTTGCTATAGCATATCTGACGAGTCTCAGGGTAAATATATAGAAAACTCTTGATTTCCTCTTCCTATTCTGTAGAATCAGGACAATTCTTCTCTCTCTTCCATGGAATTCCTCGACGCGCTCGCACAGACATTTGCAGTTACTCGGTTCGATGCGGGACTTGCCCTCCTCATCCTCCTCCTCGCAGGGTTGGCGTATTATTTTCTGACATTACATCAGATATTTGAGGCGGCATTCGGTGCTATGGTCGGGCTTGGTGTATATATTCTCCTCTCTGTTCTCCTCCTCGGTAATGGTCCACTTGGTTCCAATGGTGGACTTTTTCCGTTCGGTTTTTCGGTTTTTGTTGTGAGTATTGCTATATATCTGGTGTTTATCTTGGCAGTTCTTTTTCCTCTCCATGGTGGACTCGTCATATCTGAGCCAACACATCCAACTATCTATACAGTTCTTTATTTTTTTGTTGCAATATTTTTTCTCTTTTCGATGTTTGCAACGATGGTATATATGGCTGATCAGGCCTATATATTCAAGCCTGGAACGATATTTTCTCTCATGAGAGAGACTCCATTCTATCTCGAGTGAGTGCAGAAGTCGAATTTTTATGCATTTGTCCTGTCGAAACAAGATATCATCATACCACTCGGTATCCTCCTCATGCTCTACAAGATTCTTCTTGCCAATATAGTCAATGCCGCGCTACTCTCTATCTGGTACAATCTCAGCAATGTCTGATTCTATAGGAAAAAAGATGATGCCAGCTACCGTGTAGAGTTCCATGAAGTTGGTGGACATGGAGGTGGATGACATGATGCTCATGGGCATGATGACCACGGACATGATGCTCATACTGCTCCTTGACACGATACTCATGGATGACATGGACACCACTAATATTTCCTACAAGACTCTATGGCTCCACACTGATCTACCCCCAAGTTCGATGAAAAAATCCTCTACAAGTGTCACCAGCACTGGATTGTTCCATTTTTTTGAGCTCTAAAATACATACTTGCTATTGGATTTCCAGTGGCACTCGTGACATATTTTCTGAGTGACTATTCTTGGGCTTGGACTCTTATGGTGTTCTTCCTTATCGCTAGTATGATTGCCTTGTATGAGTACTATCTCTGGGATCACTCGTGGCTTTTTATTGGTAACCAAAAAGTAACCCTCGCTGTTCGTAATGGACTCTTTTCACAATATGCTATGAATGTCCGGTATCGCAATATTCGTGACTGCGCTGTGAGCAAGCATAGTATGTGGAGTTTTCTCTTCAAATACGGTACAATATTTGTTCGCTCATCCGCGAATGAGGGGGATTTTCATGCGAATTATGTCCCAAAAGTGGGTAAAGTGTATGCCCTCATCAATGCTCTCACTCGATACAATGATGACGAACGTGCAGAGATAGATACAATAGAAAAACTACACAATCATCATACGAACCGAGAGTTTCGAGACGAACCAAAGGCAACACTTCACTCATAGTATGAATTGTATGAAATATACTATCTACTGATATATTCTTGTATTTTCTGTATTTTTGTTTGCTTCTTGTACCAACGAGTACCAGGAGCATTTTTTTCGCGAATATGATATTGGTGCAACTATCCAGAGTTGATCTCTTGTATCGAGCGGTTCAGAGCTCTCGGTTCTCCCAGATGAATGAGTGAGAACGCGTATCATAGGGCATATCGATAGTGCAAGCGAGAGGATATGGATAGAGATATACCTCTGGACAGACACTGATATCCTCGACGCAGTTCTCCGGGCTCATGCGAGATGAGTGGATGTACGAGTACTCCTGGAGCCCAATGTATATGGACTCCCAGATGCTAACAAAAAAATATATAGATCCATGACTGATGTGTGAATCAAGGTGAAATATACTGATAACTATCGATATGTTTTTACTCATGCAAAATTCATGATTATTGATGATAGGTATTATATTAGTACTGGGAATTTTACTCGTTCATTTTTTGAGGGAAATAGAGAGTTCATCTATTTCGGTAATGATATAATTACTCTTGATTTTCTCAGGGAAGTATTTCTCTCTGATTTTGCGTATCTGAACCTCCCTCAGACTCGTGTTCCTGAGCATATGGTACTCTCTCCAGTCAACAGTCGTGAGAAGATAGAATCCCTGATTCGTGCAACATCAGGGAGTGTAGTTATATACAATCAGACGCTTACTGATCTGTCCATACTCTCTTTGCTCCATGAGAAAATATCTGAGTGAGCTGATATTCGAGTATGTACGGCAGATAATGAATCCAACAGACAGAGTTTGTCAGGGGGTCATCTCAATTGGAAAACCATCAAAAAGCCCTATCTTCATGCAAAAATCATGATACTTGATGGAAAAACATTATTTCTCTGAAGTCAAAACTTTACACAAAATGCTCTCGAAAATAACAGGGAAGTGGGTATAATCATCCGAGACAGTCCCGATATCATTGCGAAAATACAAAAAATCATAGAAAAAGACTGTATTTTTGACTAAATTTTTGCAATTTTTTTTATATTGGTGTAGTCTATAGAATATGCATATTATCAAAAATATTCTCACAACACTCTTGGTACTCACAGTTTTTGGCTTTATGACCATTACTTCTTTTGGTTTTGGAAAATCAGAAGAGATAGTTCGTACAGAGGAGAAGAAGCGTGAGATTATTGCTTCTATTGCTACAATCTGAAAAGATGATAGTGCCAAGTCATTCATAAAAAAAGAATCAGTACCCGCTACTACTTCACTTACACTCGATAAGTGAGCTGCATGACATATAGAATTTTGACTCTTGGCTGGTGCATTTGTCCTCGGTGACTCGACTGGGACTCTAGATTTTCGTGATTTTTCTCTCTCAGGAACCAATCTCACTCTCAATCCAAAATATCCTGCAGTAGTATCACTCTATGACCCATTTACCACCTACAAGATTCTATGAGTTAACCAGGATTTTGCTATCACGCAGATTACGAATGGAAGTTTTTATATAGGAAATGAGTCCGACTCAACTATATCTCTCTATTCTGTTGACTCTGTTGTCCGTCTGGATTTTCTCTATGAGGGAAAAGTTATGACAGATATGGTGCTCTTCCCAGGAATGTATATTCGTTTTGATCCAAAAAATAATGTAACTCTCGAATGAGCAAACCTATTCCGAATACTCCAATCCCTCGAACTCGATGGAACACAGGATATTGCTCAGAACAGTACTACAGGTATAGAATTCGTCAATCCACGTATGGAGAGTGCTACGAGCAACAAGGATTCATTTTTTATGTATAGACTCCCTGTTGATAGGAATACGTTGTTTCAGCTCCTCCACGTGATGTTCTATGATGAAGTCTCCCAGATAGAGCTCTATCAAAAATACGGAATTGCCGCGTATGGACAGACTATCACGTTCACCAGCCATGACTGGTTCATGAATCCAGGAAAGAAGAGTCACTTTCTTCTCCTCAAGCTCGACTCTGTTCTCGCGAATGCTCTCCAAAATGGAGTATCAATGGAATACTTTACCAAGCAAATTGCTGAGATAAATGAGCAGGCAAAGACACTCTGACTCTGAAATAGTGTACAGGTAAAACTCGAACAATTTCTCACAGAGTGACGATTTGCATTATTTGGATCCGCAGCCATGAAGGTGAATCCAATATTTCCTGAGATATACCAGGCTGTATCTGATGCCGTGGGGAAGTCTCCAGTAACTGCACATGCCAAGCTCCTCCAGAGACTCTCAGATATATATTCTAAAAATCTCGTTACACAGAAAAAAGATCTCTCGTTCTCTAAGATTGATACCTATTCTCCAACGGCGCTCGAGCTCGAAAAGACTCTGAATTCTTCTGATATTCAGCAGAGAGATTATTTTGATATAGCACTTTATGCATTCAATGTCCTCAAAAAAACAGAAGAAAAATGAATGTTCATGGAAGAGGCTGTATATCTCCATCCTACATATGCACTCATCAATACAATTCTCCTCTCTACAGAGCGCTATACTGCTACAATCAAGGATCCTGAACGAAAAAATATAACATATCAGGGAATTGCACTTCATTTTTATGATCATATATTCCAAGTTCTCACACGGTCAGTATATACTACATTCATGCAGGAAGAAGATGGGCATCTCTATCTCAAACCAGCATTTCGCCCGACGAATACAGAACCCAAGATACATATTGACGAGAACCTCATACGTGATATCGAGGCGGTTGCATGAACCATATCTCTCGTAGAGGATAAGATAGAGAGTCACTATGGCGAAGGTTCTACCAATAATGTATTTCTCAGCATCAAGAAGTCTATCACACAGTTCTATGGATTTTCAAAAATACTCAACTATGAAGCGTATAATGAATATGTAAAAACTCCATATACTGTTGATACTAAGAGTGAGTTCCTCCTCCCAGTCTATACAGGATGAGTTCTCGAGACATCCGATATTCTCTCTGGACTCATATCAGAGTCTACCGTGACCAATCCGGATATCGACAGGATAACAACACTCCTTGGAGGTATACCAAAGACTCTTATATCCAAGGGTTCTGGATACTATAGCATCAGTGGAGCTACCTATGGAATAAAAGATAAATCAACAGGTGATTCTCTCCAGGTGCGATTATCTCTCGATATTCCACAGGATATGGCAACTTTTCACAACGTTATGGTGAACTATAAGGGTATGACTATACCTATGGCGTTCTCAGAAGAAGGACTCGAATATCTCCCAAATGTACTCAGTACTATACCAGTATATATATCACGCTACAATGATATCATGAAGACGAATCCATCTCTCGAAGGTGAAGTTAGATTTCTCGATACAACGAAGAAAATCATGATTGGTATATATCCATTTCCGTTAGTTCCGTAGATTTTCTTCTTTCCATTTTTGTATTTTTTTCGGGTCTCAAGAGAGGAGTACAGTTGGTACACTCTGTCATTCGAATACCTCTGGTCGTGAATACTGGGGGTATTCTTTTTTTCATCAGAGATGTGGACTATAGGACTCCTCTCTCAGGGACTCATCTGATATAACTCATGGTATGAGTCGGACGACACTATCGATGAGTACGAGAGCTCCGAGCTCACCACTCGAGAGCACGTACTTGCCTATAGAGATCTCTCTCACATCAAAAAAATCAAATATTCGTCCATCAACTCCCTCATAGTGGCCACAGATGATACAATAGTTATCTTGTTCATTTTGCGCTAGGTTATCTGCTACGCTTGCTGTGAGCTCTTCTCATGCAGGAGACATGAGTATGATAGAGAGTTTTCCATATTGCTCTTCGAGGTCACGTATACACTGTACCAGGGGCTCTATGGTGATGATTGTACCCGCTCATCCACCATAGGGTCTATCATCTACACGGCGAGTATTGCGCACTGTCCAATCAGTGAGATTGTGAATACTATAGCGAAAGAGCCCCTTTTCTTGGGCTCTTTTCATGATACTTGTTTCGAGGTATGGACGTACACTCTCAGGAAAGAGTGAGACTATGTGAATATGCATATTACTTGATATCGAGGATTTCTACATCGAAGAAGAGTGTTTTTCCAACCATTGGATGGAACTGTGCAATAACCACTTCTTCATCTTTTATCTCCATGATTTGGAGTTTTCCAGTTGGGAGCTCTATAGATTCACCAACAGCAAAGTTCTTGTTATAAAA
Organism: Candidatus Altimarinota bacterium; assembly: GCA_023260135.1. Taxonomy (GTDB): domain Bacteria; phylum Patescibacteriota; class Gracilibacteria; order BD1-5; family UBA2023; genus JABFSX01. Next base: position 58,141 of record JALQWG010000005.1, read on the forward strand.
AGGACTATTCTTATTCGTAATCTCGAGTGTTACTCCTGTTCCTGCTATTTTTGTAATCTTGAATTCTGCATCCTGTCCTGCGCTCTCTGCAGTTGCACCTACAACGAGTTTTTTCTTGTAGAATGGATTGTTAGTATTTTCTATCTCGAGTGTAATGCTAGTATCATCTGCCTTTACTACCTTCGCTGTTGCATCATTGGCACCAGTGAATGTCTGTCCTACAACAGCAGACTTCATATCCTCTGGGAGTTCTGTACGTGGGACTGTCTCAGTGATAGTATCAGCGAAGAGTGCCTTATCCTGAGTCATAGTAAATACTGGTGCAATCTGGTATTTTGGTATAGTACTCATGACAGGGCCTGTTCCGTATCCGAGTTCTGGTGGAACTTCGATAACCTTCTTTTCTCCTATCTTGAGCCCCTTGAGCCCGTTCTCAAATCCTGGAATAACCTGGTTTCCGCCAATCATCACGGAGAATGGAGAATACATGTCCTCAGTTTTTCCAGACATACCGTTCGCCTGTGCTACAGAATAGACTGTAGTCTCGAGTACTGGTCCATCTGCTTGACCATCACGGAGAGTGTAGTTGAGTGTGACGTATGTGTTATCTGCAACCTCAGTTGGTGCAACTTTTTCTACTGTTGAACCTGATGTTGCTCCTTCTGTAGGAGTATTTTCTGTAGTTGGTTTGTTACTCATCGAGAGTGAGCAAGATGCGAGGGAGAGGAGTGCGAGTGCTATGAGAATATTGCGCATAGAGTATAATTAGTTTTTAACTCGGATATTGTATGGAATATTTTATTTTTTCAATCAGATTATGGCTAGCTCAATCTCCAAAATACGTCATAATTCAACATCTTTCATTCATTTTCCGCTTTTGTATGCGATATTTATCTCTATGAGTCGATGATAAAAGTCTCGGAGTTTTGGGTATGATATACGTGCAGATTGGCTCTTTTTGAGGACGAATGGATTGATTTTTATCTGAGGATTTGATATGTGGTGTTCCTGCATGTATTTTGCATAGAGACTATTGCGCATCGCACCGATGAAGCTCGGGAGGAATTCATACATACTCTTGCCACTTGATATTCTCGAGAAGAGTGTGAGAGATTTTTTCGTATCACTAGCCATGATAGCATCTACGAGAGAAAACACCTTGCCTCCAGAGAGGTCACCAATAGCTCGGTCGATACTCGCATCGGTAATAGGGATTGTCAGCGACTCTATACTGAGAACCTCGAGAATGCTTGCTATCAGGTGGCTCTGTTGCGAATTGATCTCCCATTCTTCGAGGACTGACTCTTGGTCTCGGAGCTCATCTATAACACGAGATATTACTCTACTATCTAGATTCCCGAATCTCTTTTCCCAAGTGGTTGTGTTATAGAGGGTATCGAATTTTTTGACTTCTCAGGTGCGAGTGATGAGTGGTACGAGGTCGAGCGCACGTTCAGTGAGGTCTGAAAATAGGAGAAAATGATCATCCGGAAGGACTTCAAAAACCCTCGTAAAAAACTCCACAAAGTCAGTAGTCTTGTCTCGTTTTTCATTGCCTCCAGATATAACGAACAGTCTCTTATCTGCAAAAAGTCCCGACGAGAGCATATTTTGTTCTATATTTTTTCAGGAGTTCTTGATATCTGAGAGGCTCACATGTTCTATATTCATCTCTGAGTGACGCTCCTTGAATGCTTGGATCCATTTTTTACGTTCCTCTGCTATCCCATATGTATCCCTCCCTGAGAGGAGAACGATATTTTTTTTCATGGTATGAGTATAGGAAAAAGTAGAGAATAGTAAATAAAAAATCCCCTCGAAGTGAGGGGATTTGGATTATGCTGACTTCTTCTTGAGAAGGTCGCGTATCTCTGTGAGGAGCTCTACATCAGTAGGTCCTGCTGGAGCTGCTGGAGCTTCTTTTTTCTTGAGCTTGCTCATTGGCTTCACTACGAAGAAGAATATAGCAAATGCAACGATGATGAAGTTCACGAGAACTGTGAGGAATACTCCATACTTGAGAGTGACAGGGTCACCTGCAAGTGCTGGGAGTGAGAGTGTGAGTTCTGAAAAGTCTACTTTGCCGAACACCCAACCAATAGCGGGCATCATGAGGTCCTCCACGAGAGAAGTCACAATCTTACCGAACGCAGCACCGATAACTACACCGACTGCGAGGTCTACCACGTTTCACTTCATGGCGAACTCCTTGAATTCCTTGAGCATAGACATAGGAAAAAAATGAAGAATTAAAAGTGAAAAGCTAAAAGTAGGTAACTTTTCTTTTCACTCTGATTATATTTGTTTTTCTTACTTTGCAAATATTTGCTTTACTTTTGACTTGTTTTTGTCATCATAGGTGCATGAAGTATATTTTGTACATTGGTATTTTCTGCATAGTACTCTCCTCATGTACGAGAACAGATCCGGTTACTAGTACTGTTGTTGTGCGTGGAATCCTCGATGGTACCGAGGTGGTGCAGGGTATGGGAGTATGTATTGCTCCTGATACTATACTCACGAGTGCGCATGTTATGCGAGATGATAGAGTGAGATATGAGGCATGAGATATGAGGTATGAAATACGGGAACGTGATATAGAGAGGGATATTGCCTATATGAAAATAGGGGATGAAAAATGATGAATGAAGAACGTCTGTGGAGAGTATAAAAAATATATCTGAAAAACTCCCGAACTACAGATAGGGGATAGTATAACGACAGAAGTCATGCGCTCTGGATCGATCATCAGTCTCACTGGAACAATCGTCTCTCTCACGGGCACTATCCTCGCATATGATACACTCTGACGCACACAGATCCTCACTGGTGTACTCGTGACAGACATAGAGTATCTCCCATGAGACTCTGGTGCACCCATACTGGACACAGGGTGGAGGGTAGTGGATGTCGTGCATACGAGATAAAATAAAATCCCACAAATGTGGGGTTTTATTTTACTCAGATTTAAACTTTCTTCATTCTTCCTTCATTTTCTTGATTAACTCATCCCAAGTTTTGCTTGGTATATTATCGGGACGCTGACTCTTGAATTCATTTTCGGTTGTATTTTTCATAAATTCTTCTAGTTTTTTCTTTCACTCATCTGTCGAGATTGCATCTCATGAGAATTTATTATCCTGAATATTTGCATCAAGTTTTATATTATTTCACAAGTTTATTGTGAAGCTATTGCTCGTTGATGCTCATTGTTGAGTTGCCGTAAATTGATTTGCTTGTTGCTTGTTATCTTTAGTTGCATTAGCTGCGGTTCAGGATGCTAGTATCTTCCATACAACGTCTTTATCATTTGCACTTAATGACTTAACACCACTAACATCTCAGGCAATCAGCTTGTCATAGGCTTCTTTCTGTTCTTTAGAGAGATTTATCCCAAGTTTTTTCCAATCTTCACGTATTACACTAGATATCTTGCTAAATCAATTTGCTAAATCATCCCAATTTTTTTCTCGTTCAGATGTTGCGCCGCTTGTGACATTTGCGACATGCTCGCGAGTTTTTTGGAAGTTACCCTTATCTGATCACATAGCATCTTGATAACGAGCATTTGCCTCAGCTTTAATTGTTCATTGTAGTAATCCAGGAGCAAACTTACCAATTGCTTCTTCTTCCTTCTTTCGATGATGCGTATCAATTGCTTGTTTTCAGAGTTCTACAGTTCTATTGAGTCCAGATATGCTGCCACCTGGTATAGGGAGAGGTGCATATTTTGGTGCAGACATAGCCATATCTCATACCTTCTTTCCCATCTGTTCGAATGGATCGAGGACTTTTGATATCGTCTTATTCACTCACTTTGCCGCCATGAACGCCATCCAGATGAATACGAGAGCAATAATATCTATAACAATCGTTCAGAATATTCCTCCCGCAGCACTCAGTCATCCTGATATATTATTTATACTTTGTCTCATATCACTCGCATTTGTTGCCTTTCATGTATAGACATATTTTATACCAGCAGCTTCTATTATATTAACAGCCCACTCATCTTGGGGTCACTTTGTCCATATTCATCTCTTGAAGATTCACATCTGTCCAATAAGTCTACATCATCCAGTTGCGTTTCTTATGTTTTCAATTGTGTTTCAAGGAACAGTTATTGTAAATTGAGTCGCTGTACATGATTCTTGTCATGACGCTTGACCTGGTGCCTGAATAACTGATATAACCATGAGTCCAAATGAGAGCGTTATTCCTACTATTGCAGGCATAAAACATAGTCATACAAATTCTTTCAAGCTAAATGAATCGGAGTCCTTGAATAGTTCCTTGCCTGCTACAAAGTGCAGTGTAAAAAGAGGTGAAAACATAGCATACATCCAGAGCTTGATAGCTCGGACGAAAAGTACCATTATTAGTGCTATTACAAGTATTCCAAATACAAGAAACATAACTGCTCATATAATTACATTATTGAGTAGTTGTCATGCTGTTTTTATCTGATTGAGGGTGGAGTCAATCGACTTATAGTCTTGTAGTCTAAACACCTGATATGCATATACAAGCATTGTTGAATATATTCATCAACCATTTTCGATGATCTCTTGTATACTCGTACAATCCGCATTTCATCGTCATACTGTTGTTCAATCACAGTTTTGTGCATATTGAGTGGTTGCATTTTTGCTATCAGGATCGTTTGTAGTTAGATAGTAACGAGGAACATAATTCCCATTGATATATCTATTATCTTCTCGTATCATCTCCATCGGAATTGAGATGGTTGAGGCTGTAACTATTGTAGAGAGTGATATCGTCCACTGTACGAACCACCAGGTAAATGGTACCATGAGGATACCAAGTGCGAGCTTAGGGAGCATGACCTTGTAGTTGAAGTTATCTTTTCCAAGGACAGTTGCTACTGCTATGATGATGAGGAGTATGGCGTAGACGAAGTATACAATATTCGATACTATTACCCATATCTTGTGCATAGGTTCTCTGAGTCAGAATATATCACCACTTGTCCAGTCCGGTGACATGAGCCATCCTGCAAATATAACCGCAGGTGATACAATAACAGTTAAAACTCAAAGAGCCGCGTTAAATATATCAATTCACTTCTTGAGTGTTTCTGATTCTGATGTTTTCACATCTTCGGCAAAAGTCTCTGAAAAAGAGAGCTCCACAGCAAATTGTCCAGAATTCTGCACTCCAACATCCACACTCACAAAAAATCCCCCAATAGCAATCAGGAAGAGGAGGGAAGATGTGAGGATTTTTGTAAACATGAGGTACGTATATATATGTATATAGTGCTACTCTAGCACAGTTGCATTTTTTTTGCAAATATTTAGTCAAGTGTCTCTTGCGCCTTGTACTCTGCCTCACTCTGTATGAGTCCGAGTTCACGGAGGAGATCACTGTTGGTATCTGGGATAACTACGACGCTTTTTTTGATGATGGATTCACGATTCTCTGAGAGTACTGTGAGGATGCTCTTATTTTTTGCCTGGAGCTTCTGGTATGTATCACGGAATCGCTCGAGATATATGAGGTATATACGTGCGCGTGTATCTGAGTTTTTTGAGTTGGTATAGTTCTCGATAGCGCTATCCACTCAATTGTAGTCGAGACTCGAGAGTGAGCCCTGGAGGACTGACTTTGCTCAGGATGTATCGGTAGTATTTTTCTCTATGATGGCTCGGAGATCTGATATCTGCTCATCGAGGATGACGAGTGAATCATTGGTCTTCATGCCATAGTTCTTCAGGAGGGCTATATGTTCATCGAGGGTCTGTGCACGATCGCCTGCACCATCGAGGAGGGCGGGTATATCCGTCTCGAGGATACTGACGTATGTCTGGATGGACTGCATATGTGTCCCAATGAGTCTACGTTGCCCATCAGCAGGGCGTGCGAGCACCTCTGCGATAGTGATGACATCACTCGAGACTCATATATCTCCAGTTATACTCATTTGTTGTCCGAGTGCGAGTGATAATGCTGTTGCAGTAGAACCCAGATAGTTGACTTCGGCCTGTTGGAATCGTGTATCATTGGAGCCTGCTCGTGTCTCCATGCCGAGCATAGGCGCTACATAGTCCCAGGAGAGCTCGAGCGCGAGCGCGAAAAAAAGCGTCACAATAAGTGTGTTTTTGGTGAAAATCTTGATTTCGTGAGCGAGAGCCATACACTGACGGTAATAAGTTTATATCCTGATAGTAACAGGTTTTCCTAAATTATGCAAAAAAAATCACTTTTTCTTCTTATTTTTCTCACTTTTTTGGGTTTTGGGATTTTTTTTAGTTCTGTTAGTTGGGTTCGTGAGTATGATTATGCTCAAGATATACAAAAAATCAATATTATTTCTTCAGATTTTGTAGATATCAAGACTCCCGAGCCTGCGAATTCCTGGGTACTTTCAGTAAAAGCAGATGTCGCTCCAGATCCAATCTATGTTGTATGGCGTGTAGATGGTCGTGAGTATACGCGCACTCTCGATACTGAGGATACTGATGAGACTGGACTCTACCATACATTCCCGCTCGTAACTCCCATTCGGGACAGTCTATCAGTTCGTGTTATCTGATGAGAGGGTATTGAGGCATATCTTGTGTCTGAAAATACAGAAAACTACACACTTGTTCCAGAGCTTCGTACTCCAGATATCATCGCATGAGACGGTCTCGCCACAGTGTCTCGTAGAGAGTGGTGAGCTGATGAATCTCTGAGATATGTTGACTCCAATTATATTGCCAAAAAAATCGAAGAATGGGAATCACGAGGACAGACTCCACGTATCGTAGAGCTCACTGATGCAGATGTTCTCGCAGAACAAAAAGATACAAAAATCGGAAATATACTCACCCAACTTCATCCTGAGAGTTTCTCTGTAGTGAAGAAAATCCGCTATGAAAATGGAAAAAAACTCATCTGGCCACTCAAATACTCCAATATTGTAGATAGAATTGTTGTTCATCATACCGCCGAGACACTCGAACAGGCAAATAGTGATGGTGCCTCAGTCATGCGTTCCATATATGCCTATCATGCACGTACACGAGGTTGGGGTGATATAGGTTATCAGTATATCATCGGCAAAGACGGTACGATATATGAGTGACGTATCTGATGAGACTATATAGAGTGAGCTCATGCCTATGCGAATAATCTCTGAACGGTTGGAGTATCTCTGATGGGTAATTTTGAATCAGAGACTGTATCTCGTTCTCAGATGACATCACTCGAGAATCTCCTCGTCGCTCTCGCCAAAAAATACGGAATCAATGTTCTCGAGGATACTACATGATTCCGTGTGTGTGGTAAGGGTGCATCACCAGATTGTATCATCGAAACAAGATATGTGAAGCGTCTTCATGGACATCGGGATGTCTGATACACTTCATGTCCCGGGAAAAGCCTCTATAGTGAACTCGACGAACTCAGATCTCGTGTTGCATCACGAGTATGAAAAGTCACACCAGTGTATAATCCGAATCCTGGAGCTATAGATCCGGTGCCACCAGAGGATATGGTCACCTATATTTATCCATGACAAAAATCGCAGATCCAAATAGCCTCTGCAATTATAAAAAAAACTCAAGATACAAGCATTATCCGTCCGTCGGTATCTCTCTGAGGCAAGAATATCAAGATAAAACTATCATATCCAGATACTCAGAATATTGGACTCTCTATAGCGAGTACAGGTATCCCGAATCTCAAAATTGATTCCAAAAAAATGACTGGTAAATCTCTCAAAAAAGTAAATGTATGAATAGTATGAAATGACAAACTATCTATAAAAATATGAGAAAAGTCATACACAGGTAGTTACTTTGAATACTCAGCTCCAGTTGTTCGTATTGATTCATGGACTCGTATACCAGCATGGGATACAACCAAAAAATACAATGATAATCTCTTCCGCTCTCGTATCATCATCCGCAATGATGGATGAAAACTCCTCGTGGTAAATGAACTTCCTCTCGAGGACTATCTCCGTGGACTCGGCGAGGTATCCAATACTGATAATAAGGAAAAGATAAAAACTATCACCGTCGCAGCTCGTAGCTATGCTCGCTACTATATGGAGCGTGCCAACCGCAAGTATAATACCACACTCTATGATGGATCTGATGACCCGAATTCTTTTCAGCGATATCTCGGATATAGCTATGAGATGCGCTCACCCAACGTATCTCGTGAGGTCAAAAATACTCTCGGACAAGTTATTACCTATAAGAGAAAAATCGTTAAGGCTTGGTATTTTAGTTCCTCATCAGGAAGAACATTATCTTATAAGGAATATTGTGAGAAAAATACAGGAAAATCCTGTGAAGATATATCTTATCTCCAATCAGTGAGTGACCCTGCCTGAGAGTGAAAAACTCAACTCTGACACTGAGTCTGAATATCTGGAATATGAGCCACTGCAATGGCAGAATCAGGGAAGACGTACAAGGAGATTATACAATACTATATGAATTGAGTTGCAATAGAGAAAAAATAGCTACAATAATTGTAAATTATTAATTTTTAATTGTTAATTGACTATGTATCTCTCTGATGTGGATATCCTCCGTGGGCTCGAGTCTGGTGATGTGCGAATATCAGAGTTCGATGCCAAGCGTCTCCAACCTGCGAGTTATGATATCCGTCTCGCGAACAAGTTTCTCATCGTGAAGCCTCACTCGATAGCCAATATTGATCCGGTGAACAAGATAGTTCCAGAATATGAAGAGGTAACTGTGACTCCTGATGAGGGATTCATCCTCCGTCCTGGTGTGACCGTTCTCGGTATGAGTATCGAGGAATTCGGAAGTGATATATATCTCACACATCTCTCAGGGAAGTCTTCGCTTGCACGTCTCGGACTCGTGGTACATAATACAGCATGACTCATCAATCCTGGACACTTTCTCCATATCACGTTCGAACTCGCGAATATGAGCTCGATACCTATCATCCTCCGACCTGGCATGGAGATAGCACAGATACTCTTCTCTGAACTCACATCTCCTCCACGTCAGAACTATCGTGATACAGGGAGGTACAAGTCCGGACAGGATAACTTTACCTCCTATATGCACAAAGATTAGAATCAATTATAAATTATAAGTGATAAATTATGAATGTGGGAAAGGAAAATATTATCAAATTGAAGTCTTTTGGTTTCGCTTTAAAAATCATAGAACTATCTCAGTTTCTTATTCAAAATAAGAAAGAGTTTGTTCTCAGTAAACAGATCCTCAGAAGTGGCACTGCTATAGGCGCCCTTGTACGAGAATCAGAACATGCTGAGAGTAAGATTGATTTTATTCATAAGCTCGCTATAGCACAAAAAGAGAGCAATGAAACTCAGTATTGGTTAGAGTTATTGATATCCTCTTGATTTGCTGATCAAGAAGTCTGAGGTAATATGCTTTCTGAAAACAAGGAAATTAGTAGAATACTCGTAGCAATTATAGTTTCTTTCAAGAAAAATTTATAATTTACCATTTATCATTCATCATTTTCATTTTATGCATAGTTACGAAGTAGAGATCAAGGTTCTTCTCTGAGAAGCATCAGCTAAGGATGCCTTCATGGAGCAGGTTCGTTCCAGTTTTCCTACTATGACTCATGAGTATTCTGAGAGTCAGTTGAATCACTATTTTGAGTGAGGCAATCTGAGGCATCTTCTCGGGACTTTTCGTGAATATATCTCACAGGAACAAGCTGAGTCACTCCATCGACTCTCTGAAGAGGCAAAGAGCTTCTCTGTGCGGACTCGTGGAACCCCTACACAGACGATCATCGTCGTGAAGGCAACGGTAAATGATGAATCGAGCTCTAATGGTACGGCTCGTATCGAGTGGGAAGTGGACCTCGCACCGATGACCCTCGATGATATGGATGCGCTTGTCCTCGCTGCAGGATTCGCGTATCAGGCGAAGTGGTCTCGTGCTCGTGAGTGATACAAGCTCAATGATAATACAGTTCTCTGTCTCGATAAAAATGCCGGATACGGATATCTCGCAGAGTTCGAGCGTGTTATAGATGATGCGAGTCTCGTTGAATCGACTCGTGCAGAGCTCCTCACGATGATAGAGTCTCTCGGGTATCATGAACTCGATCAGGCTCGTCTTGCTCGTATGTTTGATTTTTATAACAAAAATTGGGCAGAATACTATGGAACGGAGAATGTATTTACAGTGGACTAATAGTTTCTGTCATTTCGAGCGAAGGTGATAGCCGAAGTCGAGAAATCTTCAACACTAATTACTATGATTATCCAACTCTGACATGCTCGGGATTCTGATTTTCAAGCTGAACTCTATGCTCCCCTGAAGGGTTCGAGTTTTTTTCACGAGCATGAGTGGATATTGCCACACGATTGAGAAGAAGTTAATTCTCGTGAATCCCTCAAAGCAGTTGATATTTTTATCGCAGACGTGAGCCATCCTGCGACTGGACTTGGTATCGAGCTGGGGTTTGCAAGTCTCTATAGTAAGAGGATTCTCTGTATCTACAAAAAGTGAAACAAAGTATCATCGAGCCTGAAGTATATTACAGAAGATTTTCTCGAATATGAGAATCAGGAAGATATGATATCAAAAATAGAGGAATATATATCGCAGAATATACATACTACTCAAAAGAAAATATATGTCTGATGCGCTCTCACGCATGCAAGTCCTGAGTTTCGTGAAGAGATACGAGGGTTCAAGGATTCTCTTCGTTCAATGTGTCATGTACTGGACTATACTGGAGTAATAGATAGTGGAACTATAACAGCAGAGGATATATACCAACATGATCGATGATGTGTTATTGATTGTGATGTATTCGTTGCTGAGTGTAGCTACCCAAGTACAGGACTCGGTTATGAGATAGCAACAGCAGTAGAACACCATAAAAAGATCCTTCTCATCGCTCGTGAAGATGCCGTCGTCACCCGTATGATTCTCGGAATTCCTCCTGAAAAAGCAGAATTCTTCAGATATCAGACAATCGAACAAGTCCGTACATACATCCAACATCACTATCTCTAATGTCTCCAGAACTCCAGATTTTCATCTTTTTCCTCATCTGACTCTTCTCAGCATATTTTGGGAGTTTTTCTTCGTGAGGGGTGTCTGCTCTGAGTATAGCACTCATGGTCATGATATGAGTTCCTCCACAGATGGCAGGTATCACATTCAAGCTCTGAAAGCTCGGAGATAATGTTGGATGACTTATACTTTTCCACAAGCACTGACATATTCCACGAAGATTTGTTCTTGGTGGAGGAGTTGCGTTATTATCTGGGAGTTTTCTCGGATCATACCTGATTATCTCTATTCCTGATGCTATCATGTACCTTGGTTGCGGAGTCAGCATGATACTTCTCACGATTGTTTCTATATTTAAAAAAGAACAAAAGTGAGAAAAGATATCAAAACTCAGGGAATATATCGGGTATGGAACGTATTTTGTATTATCGATTATTGGCAATCTCTTTCCTGCAGGATCTGGGGTATGGTACTTTTTTAATAATACACTTATTCTTAGGTTGAGTCCCTTGGAGTCTAAGTGAATAGCGAGTGTGCTTGCATTATTTTGGTTTGTGGGAACCCTTTTTGGCATACTTCTTGCAGGTCAATACAATATAGCTTGGGCATTATCACTTGGTGCTGGTATGTTTATCTGATGATACTTCTGAACCAAGCATATTATCAGAATATGAAACGATATTTTGAAAAATCTCCTTCTCGGTTCTATTATGATTTTTGCTTTCTATTTTCTCTATCTTGCATATAATTCTTGGCAATAATTCCTCACTCTTTTTCTATGTCTATCCATCCAGAACAACAGTACCTCGACCTCGGTCGAGACCTCATCGAGAATGGTATCTATAACAAGGATCTCTGAAGCGGAGATGTGACGTATAGTTTTTTTGGACGTCAGTTTCGTTTCGACTTTGCTGAGGGTTTTCCACTCCTCACAACCAAAAAAGTCTACTGGAAGTGAGTGGTCACTGAGCTCCTCTGGTTCCTCCGCGGGGACTCTAATATCCGATTCCTCGTCGAGAATAACGTCCATATCTGGGATGATTATCCATACTACATCTATAACAACAAGGTCAAAAAAGGACTAGAGCCCGAGATGACCAAGGATGAGTTCATCGCGAAGATACTAGAGGATGTAGAATTCGCAAAACTCCACGGAGAACTCCCGAAGATATATGGAGAGCTCTGGAGGCGTTGGCCAACCAAGACTTCAGGTCGTACTGTGGATCAGATTGCATGGATTCTCCAGGAGCTCAAGGAAGATCCATATGCTCGTAACTGCTGTCTCACAGCATGGAATCCTGAGTATCTCTACTCGATGGCTCTCCCTGACGAGGCCTCATGCTATCCTATCTGTCATGGATTCTCTCAATACTCGATCAAGGATGGCAAGCTCTACGGTCAGCTCTATCAGCGTTCTGCAGACCTCTTCCTCGGAGTGCCGTTCAACATCGCATCGTACTCACTCCTCGTCCATGTTCTCGCGCATCTCCTCGGTGTGGAGGCTGGAGGATTCGTCCATACATTCGGTGACGTCCATATCTATGAGAACCATATCGAGCAGATGAAAGAGCAGATGTCACGCACTCCACATCCATTTCCTACCGTTCGTATCGATCCGTCGCTCAAGTCTATCGATGATCTCGACTTCCATCACATCATCCTCGAGTGATATGAGGCAGAGGCTCCGATCAAGGCGCAGATGGCAGTAGTAGGGGGGATGGTGGGGAGAGATAACAATTAGTGAAGAGTTAGAAGTGAAGAGTGAAGAATAAGGATTTGAAATATAGAAATTAAGAATCAGTAGTGGCAATAAATATGAAAAAATCAATACTGTAATACCTATAATTCAAGATTATGGAGGAGAAAAAGAGTCCTATCCGTGAAAAGTCTCTAGAATTTGCTGTAAGAATCATAAAACTTGCTCAGTTTCTCCGTTCTGAAAAGAAAGAGTTTATTCTCGTTGATCAGATTATGAGAAGTGCTACTTCTATTGGTGCAAATGTTGAGGAGGCAAACGGATGACTTTCCAAAAAAGAATTTATCCAGAAAATGAGTATCTCTTATCGTGAGGCCAGAGAAACCAAATATTGGCTTGAACTTCTCTTGAGGTGATGATATATTTCACAAGAACAACATGATTCTCTTGAGTTCGATGTTATTGAGATATTAATACTTGCGAGTATCATCACAACATCCAAAGAAAAAAATACTCTTCACTCTTAATTTTCAACTCTTCACTACTTTGTATATTGCATTCGAGGGCATCGTTGGGTCAGGGAAATCTACACAAGTTCGGAAACTTGGGGAATATCTGCAGTGAGAGCGACACGATGTTGTCCATGTTCGTGAACCAGGAACAACACCGATTGCTGAGGATATCCGCCATCTCGCTCAGGTGAAAGGTTGGGAGGGTGAACATATGCATCCACTCACGAATGCGTATCTCTATGCTGCAGCTCGTTCCCAGACACTTCATACCGTTGTACGGCCAGCACTCGATGCAGGGAAGATAGTGGTTGCGGATAGGTGTTTTCTCTCATCGTGTACCATCCAGTGAGAGGCTCAGTGACTTGGTATAGATACAATACTCGATATCAACCATGAAGCCATCCTGGGAATCATCCCTGATGTTGTTATCTATCTCGATATCGATGCTGACACTGCTCTCTCTCGTATATTTGACCACTCTGGTGACAAGTTCGAACGAGAATGAAAGTCATTCTACCAAGCAATTATCCGATGATATGAAAAGTGTGAAAAGTTGGAAATCATGAAAAATCGATTCGTCCGTATCGATGCGAGTGGTACAGAGGATGAAGTATTTGCCCGGATACTTAGAAAATTAAATTCTTTAAAACATGTCTAATACTTTTTTCATCATCGATGCCTATAACCTCATCTATCGTATGTTCTATGCGATACCAGAGATGAATACTCGTGATGGTACACCGGTGAATGCTATATTCTGAGTAGCGAAGTTCCTGAAGAGTCTCGCCGATGAAAACCCTGATGCAGCACTTTTGGTTGCAACTGATGTCGGTCAGAGCTTCCGTGCGGAACTCTATACCGAGTACAAGGCTCAACGTGACCGCATGCCAGATAATCTCCGTAGTCAGATAGAGGGGGTTTTTGCGATATTCGATGCTGCGGGTATCACAGTACTTGCTCGAGAGGGATATGAGGCGGATGATATTATCGGATCTATTGCACATCGTTATGAGAATAACTGACACCAGGTGGTTATTATCTCATCCGACAAGGACCTCTGTCAGTTCGTCCGCGATGGACATGTACATATCTATGATGCCATGAAGCGCAAGTTCATGAAGGAATCTGATGTTGTCGAGAAGTTCGGTGTACCAGCACATCAGGTTCGTGACTACCTCGCTATCGTCGGGGATAGTTCGGACAATATTCCTGGTATTAGTGGATTCGGTCCAAAAAAAGCTGTCGATCTCCTCTCAAAATACGAGACACTTGAGTGAATCTATGAACACCTCGATGATCTCACACCGAAGATGCAAGAAGTGCTCATCGCACAGAAGGGAAATGCATTCCTCTCTCAAAAACTCGCAACCATATATACTGAGCTCGAGCTCGATGCATTACCAGAATCATCATTTGTCACTGGATTATCCAATCCTGATTATGTTGCACTTCTGAAATCCTACGAATTCAAGTCACTCCTCCCTCGCGAGGCCCCGAGTCTCGTCCCTGTGCAGAATATCGATGTGACAGATATCACGAGCTATGATAGACTCCAGGATATTCATCGTGAGATAATCCAAAAAAAACTCCCTATCGTGATCGCGGTGGATGAGTTCGGTAAGATAGCATTCTCCCTCGACGGAATAATCTATCGTATCGATACAAAAAAAGTTGATACAAGCGAATTCATCGACGATATCCTGAGTGAGAATATATCTCTCATAGGCTATGATCTCAAGGATGTCCTCCGCAAGCTCTACGCTATAAAAAAACCCGCCGAAGTGGCGGGGGATGAGGGGCAAGGGAGATTGTTTTAGGCCTCATAGAGCTTGTCTAGTACGCTCGCAATTTGTACTCAAGCCCGAGATGCCTTATTATTCATACTATCTCAATGATAGTAGCTGAGTCATGAATTGTCTTTTGCTATTGATGCCCATTCTCTTGCTAAATTCATCTGGAATTCAGCTTGTGATAGTCTTCCAGCCTTAAAGCTTGATAATCATCGCTCATTTAATTTTAGAAATGCTAATCTATCTTGGAATTCAGCTGAAAATTTAGTATTCGGGTCGATATCATATTTTTTTATCATATCTTTCAACGTGTAATCCATGAACTGATATTTTCCGATAGCAGCAGACCCTTTTCATATCTTATAACTTCTTTGATATTCTAGTATTTCTGTGAGGTTCATCTCTGTAAATTTTATCGTATTTTGTCATCCATCAGCGAAGATTGCATTATAATTATCTCAAGTTCATTCTGCCACACCAATAAAATTCAAGAGTCATTTATCTCATGAGCCAATATCATTAATATCAAAATTCATAGATTGGTATCGAGTTCTGTATTTTAATTCTTCTTGTACATCTTTCTCAAGCTGAACATCGTCTTGTACTGTCGTTAGTGGCTTTCATCTATTTTCTAGTGTATCCTCTAATCTTTCTCTCTTCCACTGTCTCTCATTTGCTTCTTCATCATCTTTTGTTACTTCTCAGCGTGCAACTATTTCGATTCTATATCCATCATATATTGGTTGATATTTTCACTTGGCATCATAGTAACCAGGGCGTGGAGTATTTCTTCGTTCACACTCGACACCATTGATTGATATCTTTTTAACATTTGCAGGAAGGATATCTCCAGCACCAGTCCTATCTCGGAGTGATGTATTACCACCAAAATTCACTATAAAAGTATTTCATTCTTGTATCTCAGAAGATTTTATCTCTTTATCTGGATTTTTCTCATCAATGAGAGTGAGGTTTGCTATATCTACTCATTTTTTTCTGAGAGTGAGTATATCAGAGTTTTTGATGTTATCAGCATTTTTTCACTTGAGGACTTCAGTGACATCATTCTTATTCTTTTCATCTACTCATTTTCACTCCATAATAGCATCGAGGCGTTCAAGTCTCTTAACTTTTCGTTGTAATTCAAATCTTTTTTTTGCATCTTTTTCTGCCTCAAGCTCTAGCTTAAGTGCTGCCAGTTCTTTTTTTACATCATCCGGTGACTTTGTAATCACTTCAGGACTCCTTGTTTTATCAATTGTTTGGAAATATACTGTCATATTTTAAAAATTTATATTTGTATAATAATTATTTATATACTCTCGTCAAGAAAAAACTCTCATTATTTTGAGAGTTCTGCAAGAGCTACTTCCTCTGCATCGAATACCGGAATAATCGATGTGATACCGACGAGGTCGAGTGTATCACGTACCTCAGGACCGATGTTAGAGAGGGCAAATTTACCACCACCATCTTCTGTGCGCTGAGCAATATCAGCGATGTATCCGATGGATTTACTATTGAGATACTTGAGCTCTATGAGGTTGAAGAGGATACGAACTCCAGTAAAATCACCAATATCAGCAATAATATTCGGGAATGTAGTGTCCACATTGGTCTCATCGAGTTCACCGTGGAATGTAAATATTTTTACACCTGTATTGGTACTGGATTTTTTGACTTCGAGTTGCGTGAGCATAGGGAAACAATTAATAATTTAGAATCTTACCAGCAAAGTATAACAGGTTTTATTCTTTTGTGCAACTTTTTCCTTGCATTTTCCTTGTTTTTTGTACACTTTTCATCATGTTATATAATTTTATTCCTGCAGAACGCGTAGATGATAGACCGTTATCATTCTGGCAGTCACATACATGGAAGCGCATCCTCGAAGAGTCTCACCAGGCACAGGAGGTTTTTTATTATGGAAACCTCGACGGAACATATCTTCTCGTAGAGATTCGTACGCTCAAGCTCGGGATGCTCGGAGCATTTGTCCTCGGGCCAAAAAAAATACAGATACAATCGGATTTTGCGGACTTCATCACGAGTCTCAAAAAATACCTCAAGAAAAAATGAATAGTACTCTTCCAAGTCGAGCCTATTGAGGATAGTGGTATGATAGAGTCAGGACTCGGAGTTGATAAGAAAAAGAATCCTATCATGCTCCTTCTCACAGGAAGTGGGAATCGTGTGTACAAGGAATTTCTCACACCATACAATCGTATGATCGATCTTGCTCCGACTGAGGATGAGATATTTGCTCAGATGCGCGAGAAGGGGAGATACCATATCAATCTCGCTATCAAGAGAGATGTCACGATAGAGGCTGTCAGGGCAACGAGTGAGAATATTGATACGTGGATGAGGCTTCTCTCTGATACAGTGAGTCGTGATGGATTTTCTGGGAATAGCCGTGAATACTATGAGGTATTCCTCTCTGAGATAGAGAAGAGTTACGGTACTGGACTCTACTTCGGTTCTGCGGAGGGACGAGTGATTGTGGCTGGTATATTCGTATTCACACCTGAGCGAGCTATATACTACTACGGCGCATCTTCATCTGACAAGGAAGACCGTAAACGCATGGGATCATACCTCCTCCAATGGCATGCCATCCGAGATGCCAAGAGACGATGAATCGAGTACTATGACTTCCTCTGAGTGGCAGATCCAGCTAATCCTCATGATCATCTGAAGTGAGTCTCTGACTTCAAGGAAAAATTCTGAGGCTATCTCGTAAAACAACCACCAAAACTCTGTGTTATCCTCTCATGGAAGGGAAGAGTCATACTCCTTCTCAAGACGATGTTCCGGAGGAAATGATAAAAACTAGAGAGATGTATGGGGAAAGAGGATAATATCCTCTTTTTTTGCCTGCTTCTGTACGTATGGTATGAGAAAACTCGCGAAAACCATATGTTCTATATTCTTCCCGAGCAGAGAGAGAATGAGTCGAACATAACACCATTTTCCGATACTGATGATTTTTTTTGTCAGAGATGTATATTTCGGGATAAAATCAGTAAGTCTGGTACTCTCTGGGATCATCGATTCGCTCGTGATATCCTGGGGAAAAGCCGCAAGAAGTCCAAGATCATGATGACATAAAATAATTCGTGCTCAGGTTTTTCGCTGATAGTGTCTCACCGCAAGGGCTCACCACGGTCACATATACCTCAGTATCGAGTGGAGCCAGATGAGGGTTGGTTGTGTCTCCCTGAGTCCTTTCCAGAGTGCTATCCCACGCCAAAAAGCTATGAGAGAGAGTACAAACATAATTCGTCTCTTCCAGGGAGTTGTTTTCCCCCTGTAGGCATGGAGTGATACATTTTTTCAGAGGTTTTTTATTTGTTCCCTCAGGAATGCTATATAGTATTCTGCTCATCATATCTTCTCCTCATAGTCATGGATGATGGCTATGTTTTTGTCTTTTTCTATGAGCTTGGTGATTCTAGTTGTCCAGGCTTCATGTGAAAAATCTCTGATATCAGTTACTGGTAACTCTTCTCACTTGATGAGCTCTACTAGGATTTTTTCGAGAGAAGTGATAGGATTATTCTCATCGAGTGAATATGATTCAGATATGAGATCTCTGAGTCATCATTTTCTCGGTCATATGACTGGTGTTCCATGTTCGAGTGCCTCGAGTGCCGTGAGTCCGAACATCTCGAGGAATCGTGATGGCATGAAGAGAACATCAGATTTTTCATAGAGGGTGTTGAGCGCCTCTTTGGATATCTTCCCATGATATGTCACGTTTTTATATTCTCTCGCGAGGTCTCGGATTGTATTCTCATATTCACCATCAGAACATATATCCCAGTGGATGTCCTGGGATCACTCTCGACTATGAAAATACCTAATTGCCTCTATGAGTATATCGACTCATTTTTCGTGGACGAGACGAGATGCGAAGAGTATATGGAGCATATTTAGTTCTGTGGTTGGTTGAGCCTTTTTCTATGATGAGAGAGTATGAGTCCTATGAGCATGAACATCGGGAGTACGAGAACGCTCGACTCAAATGTATGGAGAAAAAGATTCATAATGCCCACTCATGCAAACATCGCTCCGAGGATGGCATGTTCCTTCATGAGGAGGAGAAAAAGAGTCAGCATAATCGCAAGAAAAAGTATCCCACCGATAACTCAACCCTCGACGAATTGTTGTATATACCAGCTCTCAGGAATGTAGAATCGGTCTTTTTCCTCCATGTCTACGTCTGCCTCGGGTATTACATGTCTATATCCTGGACCAGAGCTCCCGAGTCATTGTCCGAGAGGATGAGACTGGAATCGTTCAATACTCGTGACCATTCGTTCAAAGTGTCACTTGGTAGATCCAGCACGCCCGATAATAGCACCAATATGTCCACCATACTTGAGTCCGAGAACTCAGACTCAGAGTATTCCTATGAGTGAGATAATGATGAATTCTTTTTTGTAGTGTCGGTAGATGGTTCGGAGATTCCATATGATGGCAACTCCGATAGCACCGACCGACCCAAGAAGAGCGCTGCGAGAATATGTGTAGACAATCATTCCCATGATACCAATGAGGATGAGCCCCACTACAAAATACCAATCCTTGCGCATGCGCATATAGTAGGCGAATATTCATCCAAAAAATATCAAAAATGCTCACATCGTATTGGGCCCGTCGAGGAGTCACTGGAATCTACGGACATTGGCACCATCTATACCATGAAAAATCGGAGGAATACCACCACAATCATGCCAATTCGACGGATTACCACAATATCCGAACACGAGGAGGAGGTCTTCTGTGAGGGGCCACTTCAGGAGTCATGAGAGGAATAACATGATGCCCCCAGAGATGAGGAACAGTCTGAGATAGTACGCAGTTGATTCTCTGAGGAGAGATGCCCCATGATAGAGGAGCCAGAAAACGAGGAGGAATGAGAAATCATACCTCCCACCATAGATGATTCCCGAGAGTCCGGTGGTAAATACTGTGATAACGAGCATACTCACAATATATGAGAGAATCAGTATATCTATGAGGGTGAATTTGAGGGTGATTTTTCGCCCTAAAACATTCCATGCGAAGATCAGGAACATGACGAGAATGAGTGCTTCTTTGTAGAATGAAAAACCTGGTATTCCGAGTTTTACATTGGTCCAGACAGAGAGTATGGTTGTGAATGGTAAGAGTATGAGGAGTATGCGGAATACAACATCGAATACAGATGTATTTTTAAAAAAGTTTTTCATAGAATAAAATTACTTGCGAATACTAATCATTTTTATACAATAGGCAAACAAAATAATGTACAATTAAGAATTATCAATTAACAATTATTGCTATGTCTCTCCTCACTCCAGAACAACTCGCTCGTCTTCGTAAGCCCCATGTAAACTCTACTTGTATTGGCTGCAGTGCTTGTACTGCTATATCGGGGAATGTATTCTATCTCGATGATAATGGACTCTCATGCGTGAGCAAGCTCGATAACTACGAGTGACATGATGTCGACGACTCTATCTCGGCATGTCCAGTCAATGCTATCAGCTGGCAACCGATGACCGAGACTGGTGAATACGCCAATGGTGCAGTAGAACACCAAGATGTGTAATAAAAAGTACCGCTAACATAGCGGTACTTTTTAGAGGGTAACGCGGCGTTCACTCGAAAATATATCTGTAATCTTCTGTGGTCGGTATTCCCTATGTCGAGAGATAGATAGAAGTATCCCCACACACATGAGCATCGAGAGAAGTGATGAACCCCCATAACTCACGAACGGGAGTGTGACTCCTGTGAGGGGTACTATGTTGAGGTTGACTCACATATTGATACCTGCCTGGACGAATATGATCATCGTGATACCGAATGCAACATACTGCGCAAATGGATCCTTGACCGATCTCGCTATGAGAAAGCCTCTGTACACTATGAGAAGATAGAACATGATAACGACAAATGCTCCTACAAATCCGAGTTCTTCTGTGATTACAGAGAATATGAAGTCTCACTGTACTTCTGGGAGGTATCCGAATTTTTGTATGGATTTTCCGAATCCAAGACCAAAAAATCCCCCACTTCCTATTGCTATGAGTCCTTGTTTTGTCTGATAGTCTTTTCCATCTGGATTCGGCTTTTCGATGAGTTCCTTGTTGTCTCGGATGAAGTTATCCACTCTTTGTGATATGTAACTCAGGGGATTAGTATTTTTTCATTCACTATTTTGTATCTCTATTTTTCCGATTCCATACACAGTCATGGCTCCGAGAAGGCTGATGCCTATAGATATTGCCAGGTATTTGGAGTTTCCACCACCCACGAAGTAGAGTGCTATAACAACTGGTGCGAGGATCAATATAGATCAGAAGTCTGGCTGGAGAATCAGGAGGAGAAATACACTTCCAGCAAGGAAAAAGAATGGAACAAATCCATCAAAAAAATCATCGAGTAGATGTCTTTTTTTCTTGATAAAATAGGCGAGCACTATAACGAGTCCTATCTTCATGAATTCAACTGGCTGAATCGATGGGATTCATGGTATGTTGAGCCATCATTTTGCACCATTGTATTCTTCTCAGATAAAGAGTACAGAGAGGAGAAGTATAAAACATGCTCAAAAAATATGCTTCGCATGTTGCTCTAGGAACCTGTATGGAATCTTGGTCATCACAACGAGGGCAACAACCCCGATGAATATAGACTTGATATGACGTATGAGGTAATAGTAGTTATTGGATTCTTCGAGAATCCCTCTATTTACGAGTTTTTCGGTGAGACTATTTGACCAATAGACACTCACAGAACTCATCATCACGAGTCAGAATATGACGAGTGCGAGTGTCAGGAATACGAGAGTGGCGTCTATATGTTTTTTTTCCATGAGGGAGGGTATAATTATAAAAAACCGAGAAGGTATCTCGGTTTTTGGTGTGTCAATTATGCGTGACGTCGGCGTATGAGAAGGATGAATGCGATACTTCCTGCTATAGCGAGATATATGAGAGGATTTGCACCGGCTGGTGGGAGTTCTTCAGTTGTTGATGATGGAGATGGTGTCTCTGTCTCTCCTGTGTTGGTTGCTACCATTGTTGGAGTCGACTCTGTCTGACTTGATCCCGTAGCCGCCACAATGATTGCATTCGGATTACTTGGTGCGTTGAGCTCGACGATTACAGGGATCTCTTCACTATATTCCTGGAGATCTACTGGTGTAGTGAACTCCTTGAGTCCGTCGGCACCATCCTTGATGATGACGCCATCCTCTGATATAGCACTCACTATGGTCATCTTGTATGCTGTATCAGCCTCTATGCTATCAGTGAGGATAACCTGTACAGTAGAGTTATCTGCACTTCCGGTAAAAGACTCTATTCGTACATTGCTGTCATCATTTTGCTTAGTGATTCTCACACGCACAGACTCTCGGATAATAGGTTGATTGAATACTACATTGACATGCTTGGTATCGATGGATTCTATAGTGTCTACGAGGAGGGGATTTTCTACGGTGATTGCTCCTACAGGAACAGTAGATCATGTCTCGGTATCAGCTGCATATGTTGCAGATACTGCTGCAATAGCCATGAGGCATCCTGAAACAAGAAAAATGAGAGTAGATTTCATGTTGCAAAAAAGATAAGAAAATATACACTTCGTCTATATCATAAAAAAATGTTATGAAAACGCAATTTTCTTTTGGGGAAAGAGGCTTTACAATCGTAGAACTTATGGTCGTTATTGCCATAATTGGAATCCTTTTTGGACTGATGTCCCAGATTGATTTTCGTGCACAGGAGAGTTCTGTTCGAGCTGATCGTATTGCCAATCGCGTACAATGAGTGCTCCATAACAACAATGTATCAGTCATGATGGGGCGTATGGATGCTACCGGTAGTGGCTCAACATGATCAACTATCATTATCACTGCATCGGGGATGGTATGACATGGTATACGCTGGCAGCTCACTCCGAGCCTAACATGATCATATAGTTATCCATTTTTTGACAATGATCCGAGATATCAGATATTCTCTATCCGGGGCTGTGATGGAACGAATAGTGGGTCAACATCGCAGGTGGAGATATATACAGATAGGAATTGAACTACATTTTCTGGAGTTGGACTCCCATCATGAGCCAATATTCTCGAGGTTCGAGTGAGGTATGTTGATTCCGCACGTAAGGTTGTTTTTGATAGACGTACTTGACGTGTCGAGATACGTCGAGATGCTGAGATAATTTGCCAATAACTCAATTTTTCATATATTCCTCACGTTTTTCCTATGAATTGGATACTCTTCTGACTCTATCTCCTCTGTGTATTCTCTATTATTGTGTTCATTGCTATACTCATCATGCATATTGGTGAGTTCCGACAGTATTCACGATATATCACACCAGTACTCAGACTCTATATAGTACTTGTTGCTGGTATTGCTGTATTTGGTGGATATATGGTGCTCACATCAGATATTGTTCCTACAGCAGCCAAGTCTTCTGGAGGAAGTCAGCTCAAGCTCGAATTTTAATATTTTTTCTTTTTTCTCATGCAAGTTGGTATCGTCGGTCTCCCGAATGTTGGTAAATCCACTCTCTTCAATGCTCTCACGAAGTCGTATGCAGCCGAAGCTGCGAACTTCCCGTTCTGTACTATCGAGCCCAATACTGGTATCGTAAATGTCAACGATGAGCGTCTTGAGCAGATACGAGTTGTGGTGAATGGCGCCAAGATCATCCCTGCAACTGTCGAGTTCGTAGATATTGCAGGGCTCGTCGAATGAGCATCAAAATGAGAAGGACTCGGAAATAAGTTCCTCTCACATATTCGTTCTGTCGATGCTATTCTCCAGGTGGTACGTGCTTTTGATGACTCCAATGTACACCATGTATCAGGTTCTGTTGACCCGAAGCGAGATATCGAGATCATTAATCTCGAACTCATATTTGCCGATCTTGAGACCCTCGATAAGCGTATAGCAGACAATGCAAAAAAAGTCCGTGCAGGAGACAAAGAAGCCAAGTCTCGTGAAGATGTCTATGCTCGTCTCAAGGCTCATCTCGAATCAGGGAAGATTGCATCCCTCATGGAGATGACTGATGACGAGAAGAAGGCTATCTATGACCTCCACCTCCTCACCAATAAGCCATTCATCTACGCAGTCAATGTCACAGAAGACAAGGTCAATACTCCGGAGTCAGAGCTCCGTGCCATAACAGGTATCACTGATCCGCAGATTCCAGTACTGCCTGTGAGTGCCAAGATCGAGATGGATATGCTCGAATTCTCTGATGAGGACAAGAAGATGTTCCTCGCGGATATGGGTATCGATTTCAATCCTATGGACTCTATCATCAAGACGTGTTACAATCTCCTCGGTCTCCAATACTATTTCACCGCTGGTGAGATAGAGGTCAGAGCCTGGACAATACACAAGTGAGATACAGCTCCTGAGGCAGCAGGTGTGATCCATACTGACTTCCAGAAGAAGTTCATCAAGGCAGAGACCGTCAACTGGAAGGATCTCGTCGAGTTCGGTGGATGGGCAGGTGCGCGTGAGAAGGGAAAAGTTCGAATGGAAGGGAAGGAATATATAGTTCAGGATGGAGATATTATGTTGTTTAAGTTTGGGGCGTAATATGTTAGTTAACAGAGATAAAGTTGCATCATTTTTATTTGATATTTGAAGTAAGTTTCCTTGAAAACAACATTTTAGTGTTGTTGAAGATTCTCACTATACTTGAATCCCGTCAACCCTCCCTAATCTGTATCTTCTGATACAAAAACCAAAAGAGGTAATTCGTATACTAGCAAGAGTTGATCATACTGAACTCACTAGTGAAGATCAAAATTTAATATGGCTCTCAGCTCAAACTTGTTCTTCAGAAGCAGAAAAATATGGAAAACATTTACCAGTTCATTGATTTTATAGTATAGTGAATCCTGATATGGTAATTAAAAGGTTGATGTAATAAAAAATCCCCATCTCTCATAACGTGGCTGCTTTAATGTAATTATTGAGCCGAGAGTGGGGATTTTATATTTTCTCTTATCTTCACATTGAGAAAATCTGTGGTCTACTGCGTTTTGGTCTGTTGACTGAGAATGACCAGCTCGTGTATTTGTGGGTGTGCCACCTTTTTGGTGTGCACGGTTTGTATAGTTTTATACGTGTGATATTTGTATGTATTTTTATTTGGTATG
>JALQWG010000061.1 GCA_023260135.1 Candidatus Altimarinota bacterium
TAAGGTAGCGAAATTCCTTGTCGGGTAAGTTCCGACCTGCACGAATGGCGTAACGACTTGAGCGCTGTCTCATCCGTAAACTCGGCGAAATTGCATTACGAGTAAAGATGCTCGTTACGCGCAGAAAGACGGAAAGACCCCGGGACCTTTACTATATCTTGGTATTGGTGTTCGGAACGGTTTGTGTAGGATAGGTGGGAGACTTTGAAGCGGGGACGCCAGTTACCGTGGAGTCATTGTTGAAATACCACTCTGGTCACTCTGGATATCTAACTTCGAACCGTAATCCGGTTCAGGGACAGTGCCTGGTGGGTAGTTTAACTGGGGCGGTTGCCTCCTAAAAAGTAACGGAGGCGCTCAAAGGTTCCCTCAACCTGGTTGGCAATCAGGTGTCGAGTGTAAGTGCACAAGGGAGCTTGACTGTGAGACTGACACGTCAAGCAGGGACGAAAGTCGGGACTAGTGATCCGGCACCTCTGAGTGGAAGGGGTGTCGCTCAACGGATAAAAGGTACC
>JALQWG010000062.1 GCA_023260135.1 Candidatus Altimarinota bacterium
CTTGAAGGTGGTCGTTTCGCGACTTCTGACCTGAACGATCTTTATCGTCGTGTGATCAACCGTAACAACCGTTTGAAGCGTCTTCTTGACCTTGCAGCGCCAGACATCATCGTACGTAACGAAAAACGTATGTTACAAGAGTCTGTAGATGCATTGCTGGATAACGGTCGTCGTGGTCGTGCAATTACCGGTTCGAACAAGCGTCCGCTTAAATCTTTGGCAGACATGATCAAAGGTAAGCAAGGTCGTGTCCGTCAAAACTTACTTGGTAAGCGTGTTGACTACTCTGGTCGTTCGGTAATTACTGTTGGTCCAAACCTGCGTTTGCACCAATGTGGTCTTCCGAAGAAAATGGCACTTGAACTGTTCAAGCCATTCATTTTCGCGAAACTACAGGCATCTGGTCAAGCAACCACCATTAAAGCTGCGAAGAAAATGGTTGAGCGCGAAACTCCAGAAGTTTGGGACGTTCTTGCTCACGTGATTCGTCAACATCCAGTGATGTTGAACCGTGC
>JALQWG010000063.1 GCA_023260135.1 Candidatus Altimarinota bacterium
AATCGAACTTCGCCCAGGTGGCGGAGCGAAGATCGCTCGTTCAGCTGGCGCATCAGTTCAGCTCGTTGCTAAAGATGGTCCATACGCACAACTTCGTATGCCATCTGGAGAAATCCGTAACGTAGATGTTCGTTGCCGCGCAACTGTTGGTGAAGTTGGAAACGCAGAACAAGCAAACATTAACTACGGAAAAGCTGGACGTAAGCGCTGGTTAGGCATTCGTCCATCTGTTCGTGGTGTTGTTATGAACCCTGTTGACCACCCACACGGTGGTGGTGAAGGTAAGACCTCTGGTGGACGTCACCCAGTGACTCCATGGGGTAAGCCTGAAGCACGTACTCGTAAGAAGAAGGCTTCAGATTCAATGATCGTCCGTCGTCGTAAGTCGAACAAGAAGCGCTAAGGAGCCCTCATGCCACGTAGTCTCAAGAAGGGTCCATTCATTGATGGACATCTCACCAAAAAGGTGGATGCCCAAAATGAAGCCAATACAAAGAATGTCATTAAGACAT
>JALQWG010000006.1 GCA_023260135.1 Candidatus Altimarinota bacterium
TGTATATACTTTCTATCAAGTTTTGTTAAGTAAAATATGCCTAAATATATCATCAAACCCATAGAAGAACTCCCAGATCTTCTCACTATATGACAAGCTTCTCGTATTCTCGGATGCCATACGAATACTCTGAGAAATTGGGAAAGAGATTGAAAGTTACAGGTGGTTAGAATTTGAAATAGAAAGGATCGAAGATTTAAGAAGTCCGATATCCTTGAACTTATATGAAGCTAAGATTCGTTCTGGACAAACAAAATAAATACATATAATGAATTTGCGACACATACAAAAATGCTATTAGAGTTCTGAAAAGTGGTAATAAAGGGCAATTTATTTTGCCTTATAATGTCCTTTTCTCCTTTTTGGAACGAGAGCATTGTGTGTTGTCGCAAACATCAAAGGCGGTAAATTGTCCTTTTTTGTTTGATTTTATTTCATTTTTCAGTCGTTTATGTTAAAGAAAATATTTTTCTGAATGGTGGTATATCTATTCGGCGTCTCATTCGTGAATGCAAGCTGTTTTGATCTTAATAATACCTATAAGCAGTATTCTTCAGAATCTACACGATATTTTGACTTATATCTTGCTACATCTTATAAAGATACTGAAATAAGAAATGGTTACTATTCTCAATATACTCAATATAAATCTCTTGCTAGCGATACCTACTATGAGTATCAATCTTGTAAATCAAGAATTAGTGACATTTTTGATAAATGATATGATGCCTCTACTCTATGAAGGTACTCTGAATCTATTTCATACTTTGAAAGCTATTTAGTTGAAAACTGAGATACTTCAGATTCAAATTATGGCATCGCAAGAAAGAATCTATCAGTTTCATATAAAAAATATGCTGATAGCTATTTTCTTAAAGAAAACTATCGAGAAGCGGTGAATAATTATCTTAAAGCATTAGCAATTGATCCTAAGTTTCAATCTGCAAATTACCTTATTGCACAATCATACTTAGCACTGAATGAGTTAAATAATGCTCAAAACTATGCTCAAATTGCTTATAATAATGCCACAAGTGCTTCAGACATAGATTCAGCAAAAGGACTTCTAAGCGAGATACAAACTAAGTGGGATACTGCAAATGCTAAACTTAATTCAGTTTCAAACGATACTATTGCATATCTCCAGTACTACCTTAAAGATCTAAATATTAATATCGCATGGAATCAGATTTCTAATCCAAGACAAGTTATAGTGGCAGTTATCGATGATGGCATTAACATCAATCATCCTGACCTAACAAAAAATATATGGGTTGCACAGAATAATGTTTACGGAACATCAAAGATTATTAATTTTCAAAATGATGGATTACCCGATAATGCTACTGCGGGTGAGCATGGAACTATGGTGGCTGGGATTATCGGAGCTACTACTTGAAATAACGAATGAATAGCATGAATTGCGAAAAATGTTAAATTAATGCCAATTAGAATTTTTGATACTGATGGTGGTACGAAAGAAGAATTTATAATCAAAGCAATAGATTATGCTATTGATAACGGTGCAAACATCATAAATCTCAGTCTTGGCTGAAGTCAATTCAAGTATAGTAAATGAATGGATGAAACAATTAAAAAAGCTTATGATAGATGAATCTTTGTGGTTATAGCTTGATGAAATGGGGATGTTCTCGCAAATAAACAGAATTGAGTTAATTTAGATATAAATCCAATTTCTCCTGTATGTAATAATAAAGGGAATAATTACTCATTCTGAGTGTTTGCTACAAATCGAGAATGATATAGAACTTTATGGACAAATTATGGCAAATGTACTCCATTTTTCGCACCTTGAGAGGAAATAGTTTCAACATCTGTTGCCTGATACAATAAAGTGTTATGAATTAACTACAATCAACTTGACGGCACATCTTTCTCAGCACCTATTGTTTCTTGAATCTTAGCACTTGGCTACAATAAGTATGGTAAAATTCCGTATTCTGTAGCTTATGATGCTCTTTCTCTTGCGACTACTACTAATTCAAAAGGAAATCCAGTCT
Organism: Candidatus Altimarinota bacterium; assembly: GCA_023260135.1. GTDB lineage: Bacteria > Patescibacteriota > Gracilibacteria > BD1-5 > UBA2023 > JABFSX01. The sequence goes on from JALQWG010000006.1 coordinate 2,022, forward strand.
TAGATGCAAACAAATATCTCAATAACTTACAGGTATATTTTGATAAACAAAATGCGAAAAAGATAGATGGACTTAAGGGCAAAGCAAAACTCCAATTTGATAGATATAAAAAACAGTATACTCACCTCTCTAAAGAGACTCAGAAATCTAAATATCAATCTCTAGTCTCAGGCTTTCAGCGAAAATCAAAGACTCTCAAATGAGATAATCTCACTATAAATAATTTGATAATTGAGCTTATCAACGCTGAAATCTCTAAACTATAATTTTATGCTACTACGACTCTTCTCATTCTCACTCATTCTTCTTTCCCTATTTTCAGGGATTATCCCATCGGTAGAGGCTCGTTCTTATTATAATTGACCAAAATGAGGATGTTACTATATCTCTTCTTTAGGGAAGAAAGTCTATGTATCTCATCAGTATTGCAATCGAAATGATGAGGGAAGTAGTGCAGTATACAACTCTTCCACCAAGAAGACATACTATACATGACCAAAAGGTGGATGCTTTTACTATGGTGCGAACTATAAGAAAAACTATGTAGATCATTCCTATTGTAATCGATAAAAATTATGACTTTCAAAGATTATTATCAGATTCTCGGAATAGAGTCATCAGCTACTCAGAATGAGATAAAAAAAGCATTTCACAAAAAAGCGATGGAGTATCATCCTGATAGAAATGCAGGTTTCAAAGAGGAATCCGAGAAGAAGATGAAGGAAATAAACGAAGCCTATGATACGCTCTCAGATAGTGAAAAAAGGAGAATGTATGATTATGAGTACTATGAGTCGAAATGATCAAGCAGACAATCAGAGAAAAAAGCGAAATCATCATCGAGTACGAATAATGCAAATAGTAATGAAAAGAAAGAGAAACAAAATAACTCTAACGATAACAAAAAAACAAAGGAAAACCGAGTTCCCTTAAAAGCAAAATTGAAAGAGTATATAAAAAGATTTTGATACTGGAGTATCGATAAATTCAAGCGAATGCCTAGTGTTATTCAGTTCTGGATGCTTGTAATGATTTTATGATGATTTGTCTCTGCATACGAGGCTATATTTCCAGAAGATAAACCATACCAATATACGCCGAGTACTTCATATACACCTCAGAATGCTCCGATACAAAGCTTCATACAAAAAGCAAACTCATGAACAATCAATGATATGTTCCAGGTGTATTGCGGTTTAAACCGACTATTTATACTTCATTCTCTTGCACCAGAATCGAAGTACTATAAGAGACTTATGGAGAACAACAGTGATGTTTCTTCTCAGATTGCGATAGCTCCGAAACTGATTGCAGAGAGGTCATTGATAGGTATAGATTCACTTCTTTCGAGTGCCCGACAATCAAAATGACCTTTTGAGCATAGTATATCTATACTAGAGCAAACAGATGAGAGGATGTTGAGATTTTTAGAAAATATGAAGTATATAAAATCAGTTGATGATTTTAAGGAAAATATGCTCGCCGATTATGCAGTTTCTGCGAATCTCTTGCAGTGATTTTCTGAAGCATTTTCAAAAGACTATCAAAACTACCCGAATCAGTCAGAGTCGAATGCTAGTATACTTATCGTGAATGGCGCTATGATGTGTAACGGGAATGCAGATATTTCTTTTTGGGATTCATGACTCTCTGGAGTGAATGCTACGAGTGAAGAGCTATGATCTCGCCGAATTATGCAGGATGCAAATTTTAGAGAAGTTCCGTGAACTAGTGGAAAAGTTATCCGACCACTTATCAAAGGGGAATATGTGACGGTTCTTGATAAGAAAAAGGTGGGTTCGATGGATTGGTATGAAGTAGAACAGTATAGTACAAAATGATGGGTATCGTATCTTGCCTTTGTGGATGATCCATCGAAGGCATCTGCAGCTGATTGTGATCCAGTAAACGGGCATATTGATTCGGATGGATACTGTTCTTGCAATGATTGATACAAATGGATGTGAAGTGTAAAGGCTTGTGTCCTAAAAAGTACTATTTCTGGTGAGAGAATTTTGACTGAAATGGAGATAAATATTGCTACTTGCTGACTTGGCTGATATATCTCTCCTTATGATAATAAATGTGAATGTGACTGGAAAGAATGATATTGGATGTGAGCTAATGGAAAGTGCGAGAAAAGATTATAGTGCGACTTCTTGATTTACAAAGGTAACCAGATGTTCCTGAATATACCTACATCCTTCATTCACTGTTTTTAGTCTTTGAAATGCTCTCTGACTTATGAGTGAAACTTGCCTCAGATTCAACTTGCCACTTCTGAGGAGTTCGAGATCCATTTTCTGCATACTGACTTCCTCTTCCCAATCTTGATTTGAGAAGAGGATTTTTGTATCTCGTATCTTTTGTATTTCAGAAGATTTTTTCATAGTGAGAGGAGAGTGGGTATATTTATCCAAATTTTGGTATAAAAGGCAGAGTATTAGATCATTGAAGAGCAGTTCTGACTTCCTCGACTAGTCGCCACCACAAAAAAATAAAATCTCTCATTAAATTGAATGAGAGATTTTTTATTCTGACTTGGTTACTCGTCTCTGCCATGGCCATCGTTGTTCTATCTCGACTTCGAGAGATATAGAGAGGATGGTTCGTATGAGGACGATGAGTCCGAGGGTTATCGTGTTCTCGAGCGTGAGCTCATTGGTTACAGTCTTGATGATATCGACAGCTATGAGTATCTCGAGTCCGAGGAGTATAGACCTTCCTATCTCCTCACGGATATGTGTATAGATATGCTTCCCAGTATCATGACCATATGCTCGTGCTGCACGATAGAGTCACATGAGTATACCACCGAATATGATACTCACTCAGAGTATTTCGATAGTATTTTCCATGATGACGAGAATATTGTGATAGTTCATAAAAAAATCCTGATACCACTATCGTATCAGGATTTTTTAAAAAGTGCAAATTAGTGTGAGAATTGGTGTTTCTCTGCTCATATATCGCGTGCTACTCACTCTGAGAGTGTATATTCTACATAGCTTCCGATATCGATATCTTTTTCTACTATATCGGACGTGAGTACTTCATCGTAGTCGTCGACCTCTGGTGCTGCGAGCTCTGGGCGTATGATAACTGTTGTTCATCCCGTATCCATCACATATCCGTACTGTTTTTTTCACTTTCTCGCATCGAGTTTCTCATCGAGTATTTTTTCTAGGAGTGGATTGATGGTATTGATGCGATTTTTCGCTATAGTATCATCTACCTTCTTCGGGAGCTTGGAACTCGCAGCAAGTGGCTCATCATGGTACTGGAATATCCCGACAGACTCGAATCGATACTTTTCTACGAAGTCCATGAGTATCTGGAAATCAGTCTCAGTCTCACCAGGGAATCCGATGATAAAAGCCGTGCGAATAAAAGAGTTCGGAAAATGTGCACGAATATACTCGATAAAGCTATCAATATGAGTCCGATCGTAGTGACGTCACATGAGTTTCAGGATATTTTCGCTCGCATGCTGGAATGGTATATCAAAATATGGGAGGAACTTCTGGAGTTTCGAGAGCTTCTCGAGGTGAGAGAGTGTGAGGATGTCTGGATAGAGATAGTACACACGATAGGTAAAATCGCCTGGAATCGCATCGATTGCCTCGAGCATCTCGATAAGGCGAGGCTCTCCATAGAGATCAGTTCCATAGCGAGTTGTATCTTGAGAGATAATCTGGATCTCGCGGATACCTTGTGAGAGCATCACCTTCACCTCCTCGACGATTGCTTCTATCGGACGAGATGTCTGACGACCACGTATCGTCGGGATGATACAGAATGTACAGTTATTGTCACACCCTTCTGCTACCTTGAGATACTCGTAACCGAATGGTGCATGCATATATGCACGCACTTCATCTCCTCTCCAGACGAATGCCTTTTTTCACTTTCCAGGCGCTTCGATGGAAGCGAGGTAGTTCGAGAGGGTTTTCTCTTTACTCTCCTTATGTGCCTGCTTAGCTCTCACGATTGCTCCTAGGTTGAACTTGGACTTCTTACCGAGGACGAGTTCCTCGATAACAGAGTAGCTCATGAATGGAACTATGGATACGAGATTTTTTAAACTCGCGAGAAAAGCATCATCCTTCACACTCACATAGCAGCCCATGAGGATGAGCTTCTTGCCGAGTGAGTCGTAGTATGAGAGTGTCTCCTCAGATTCCTGACGTGCTGACGAGAGGAATCCACAAGTATTCACGATGACATATTCACACTCACGTGACTCAGGATCTTCGATATACTCGATCGGTGCACGGTCTGAAAATTTTAAAATCTCACCGATAGCGTATTCGAGGTCGACCATGTTCTTGGAACATCCGAGATTGATAGCAGAGAATCTAAAAGACATAGTAAAAGTTCATAGACATAGAATAGAAATAGAATCATAGAATAGAATATTGCAGTCTCAGGACTATGCACTATGCCTATGTCTATGTACTCATCGCGCGAAGTATAGAAAAAAACTTGCAAAAAGCAAGGAATTGACTATAAGCATTTTATGTTTTTAGATGAAAAAAGAATTCATGATATTCAAAATATACAAGAAGCTATTTCCTTAAATAGGGTGATTACAGTCTTTTTTGATAATGTATTTCAGGATACTAATATAATAAGCATTGACAGTCTTTGTCCTGATGGAATGTCTTTTTCGGAGCATGTTTATATGCTTGCTAGAACATTGCAAAGTACAATGAACCTAGGAGCACTTTTTCATCGACTTGTAAAATTTTTCGGCTCAAAAAAAGTTGCTGGGGATGTAGACTTATTTTACAGATGATTATTATTGATTATTATTAGAGAGAAAAGCCATATATTATGGAAAAATTGGGATGCTACATCAGTTTGAAATACTCTTTATGGATTACAAAATTTTTCAAATGTTCCAACTGAACTCCTACTTGCTCTTATAGATGAGGTCCCCAGAGTTCATATATGGACGGCTCAAAATATCTGAATGGCACTTTATGGACTTCAGAATTCCTCAAATGTTCCAACTGAACTCCTTCAGGCATTTGTCCAAGTAATTCCACGGGTTCAATACTGGAATGCTCAGTGAATCTGAAATGCAATATATGGGATAAGCCATCTGAAAGGATGAGCTGCTGATGACTTAATAGAATTACTTTTTGAGAAAATTCATCTTCTGGATATCGAAAAGGAAGGATTTGCACAAATTCAATCACTGGTTATATGACTCAATCATGCATCGATAGAGATACCTGAAGATGTTCAATCACGTTGGGATGACTTAGTTGCTACTGAATGAAAGGAACAATCAACAACTACAAAACACGAGCGAAAACTCATGAAATATATAAAGGGTAATTTCTGAGAAGATTTTGAATTCCTAGGTTGAGCTTATGTACAATGATATGAGATTGATATAGTAATCCTAGATTCAAGGTGACAGATTTTCGCTATTATCGAATCAGATGGAGGTGCTCATAATAATATAACAAAGAAAAATAAGGACAGAAAAAGGGATCAGTATTTTCTGCGCGAATGAATAACTGATCTAGTGATTAGAGTGTCTGCCAGTTGATGTAGAGTTATTGAAACTGAGGACTAATCATCTCTACAAATTCCTTCTCACTTTTTCCTGCCTGCTTCCACATCTTCGGAACGAGAGACCCGCTTGTGAATCATGGAATCGTGTTGACCTCGAGAAAGTATATATCCTCTCCGTCGTATCGCCAGTCGAGGCGAACAACTCATCTAGTTCCTATATATTTGCATATTCTGAGGCTCTCAGTTGAGAGTCTTTTTTGGAGCTTATCTTCTCATATCATGAATACTTCGTTCGAGCCATCGGTTTCGTATTTTTCACTGTAGTCAAAAAAATCTTGTGATAAGGTCTTTATCTCGATGATTGGAAGGGTCTTGTATCAATCAGTATCTCTGTAGGCTCCAACTGTGAACTCTCGTCACTCGATACATTCTTGGATGAGGATGTCATCATCAATGATAGACATACATGCCTCTGCGAGCTCATCGTGTTCTGTTACTTTGCTGGTTCAGAGTGAGCTCCCACCATGGTTCGGCTTCACGATAGCAGGGAATGATGTGTAGTTGAGTTCGAAGTCTGCATCTCGTCTCAGAAATACCGTCTCAGGGATACAGATTCCGATATCTCTGACGAATTCATTGGTTCGATACTTGTCTATACAGAGTGCATGCACGTCAAAATCCGAATATGCATATCTGCATCCGAGTGTCGCGAGGAATGCTGTTACTTGGCCATCCTCTCCATATATACCATGGAACATCGGTATCACGAGGTCGTAGGTTTTGTGTTTTTCTATGAATGATGCAATCTCAGTAGGGAAGTCATACATATCCACTGTATGTCCTACAATAGTACACCAATCTCGCATATTATCCCCGCTTCGGAGTGCAACGGCGCGTTCGGTCGAGATTCATCATGTGAGGATGGCGATATGCATAGTGTGAACATTAGGAGTGATTGAGTCTATAGAAAAACTTGCAAAAAACAAGGAGTTCATTTTTGGCTTTCAAATACTTTTTTTGCCATTCTCTCGCTCCCTGCTTCCAAGGGGAGTAGGGAGGTTTATCCTCTAACACTTTTTCTTCATGAGGCTTTGCCTCTTAGTTCTGCATTCCGTTCAGAAATCGCGGGCAAGCCCTCATTTCCTCTCTCCACTTGAACTATGAAAAGGTCTCCTTTGAACTTCCATATTGGAAGCATCGGTCTATCAGAATTGAGTTTTCTCTTCTGAGATGTCGAGTCGTGAAACCACCGCGCTAGATCGACGAAGAAAAATCCCCAGTGAGATGGGGATTTTTCAATAGAGAGATTTACCTCTGTCTTTTTTGAAGATATTTACATTGTATCATATTTTTTTAAAAATCAAATATTTTTCTATAGTTTAATATAAAAAACATATTTTTATGTCTTGTCCATACTTTTCATCATTTTTTGTCACTATTTTGTCACTTTTCGAGCGTATACTCATATGAGTATACTTTTTTGTTTTTCTATGAAAAAGATTCTTATTCTTCTCTCAGTGTTTTTCCTCTCTCCACTTCCTCTCCTTGCTCAGGTGATGATAGTTGAAGTACTCCCCAATACGATAGATGATGCAAATCTCGAATATATAGATATCGCCAATACTGGTTGTGCGAGTGTGGATATCGGGTGATATACCCTCAGTGACAAGGTGAAGAGTTATGTATTCCCGAGTCCATCTGTCATCGATGCACATACGACCTATCGTGTGGGTCGCCCGAGTTCTCGTGTCGAGCTCAATAATACCAATGAAGAACTCACTCTTCGTGATAGCTCTGACAATATTGTTCATACATTTTCCTATGCTACGAGCGAGAAGTGATGAGTACTCGTTGTGCCAGGTATAGTCTATGATGTCTGTGAGACAGAGGAGTCTGGGGGTGCTACTGTAGAGGAGTGAGATATCGAGGAGGAATACGCTCCTGATGAGGAAACTACCACTACCGAGACAGGATCGGTGGTCGATATTCCTGAGGGTGAATCTGGGGATATAGAGAATACCTGATGAACAGTTGATATACCTACATGAGCAGAGGACGAGCTGATTGACCTGCCAGATGAAGAATCATCAACAGGGGAGTCGATAGATGATTCAGTACTAGAAGAGGACGAATTACCAAGTCTAGTTTCAGAGATACAGACGTCCAACTTCCTTGGTCAGTCGGGTTCGCTCGTGCCACAGATACTCCTCTATGATGACACTGACAATGACGGACATATCGACACGCTCGAGATACTCTATGATATATCTATCACTGGGAGTCTCGATATCACTAGAGTATCTCTCTATTCCAATACTGGTGGACTCTATAGCGAACGTATCAATACCCTCACAGGATACATCACTGGTTATGAGATAGAGAATAATATCCTCAGACTCTCTATCCGCCCATCGGACTATGACAAGAATTCACTCAACATAGACAATACCACACAGAGTGAACTCAGGATCAAGTTCTCGGCTCCTACACTCTCATCACTCTCAGGCGAGATACTTCCAGATGTGACTCTCACGAGTTCGTTCGACGCCTATAGTGCTGTATATAGTTGAGATGCGTATGATGAGCTTATCGATCCAGATGCGTCTGGAGATATCCTCGAGACCGAATCAATTGTCGTGGATTTTCCTCAGATAGTGCCAACCATACAGAACTACACCAACACGACTCTCTCGGGTGAGACATTCGTCTGTCGAGAGACTCCCTGTAGGCTCAATCTGAATTTTGAGTCAATATTTACCTCTCAGTATCCAGCCTCAGGTTATACTTGTCAGGTGCGATATGCCGGATCTATCGAGAACAAGTGCAATCCTACACAGTGGAATCCGACATGACCATGAGAGATAGAGTTCATCCTCACACATCGAGCAACATGACAGATGAGTAGCAAAAAATTCCCAGTCCTCTGGAATATCATATCTACAAATACTACATCGAGTACTCCATATACAACGAGACCAGCACCACCACGGGCGAATATAGCGCTCAATGGTATACTCTCGCGATCACAGATACACTCTGGAACTAATATAGAGTGCCTCTCTGGTACATGTAGTGTCAACTTTGATAGTACAGGATCCGTGCTTGTATCCGGTGTAGACTATACGTATCTCTGGACATCGAGTGGACGCGTTCTCTCTGATCGCAAGAATCCATGAGCATTCCAGTTTGCTCCAGGCAGTCATCGAGTCCTCTTCACTATCACAGATAGTGTGTGACAGTCATCGACAGCGGAATACGAGATCATTGTTCATCTCGATACAATATCAGATACTGATATGAGTCTCGCAGGAGCTACTGATAGTGTCAAAAAATCCAAAAAATCAAAAGTAGTTCTTTTCTCTCCACCATCAATCATCATCGATAATCCGAGTGATGCTATAGTCCCTATAGAGTGATGATACAGGTGCGTATCGACAGCCAAGACATGCAGTATCAACTTCTCTCTCGCGGATACCGTCAACGATGTGGAGTATCGCTGGAACTATGCACACGAGCAGGCTGAGTTTATCACGACCAATCCTCGTTCTCGTGCTTTTTCTCCATGAAGATACAGGCTCAGCATCTCAGCATACTCTACCTGAGGAACAGATCCAATCTGGACAGGAGAGTATACCATAGAGTCTATCCAGCACAAAAAATCCAAAGCCAAAAAACAAGCTACAAAAACGAATTCATCTAAAAAAACATCATCCGAGAAGATAACAGATACAGCATCTCCACAAAAAGTCATAGAACTCATCCCATCTGCCTATGCTGATGGTGAGTGAACTGAGACTAGCGTGGATAGGAGTATTCTCTTCGTATTATTTGTTAGTATATTCATCAATATATTCTTCTTCCGACGTAGGAAGTGATAATTGTACACGATATGTGAACAGTCCGCATCAGCAAGCGGAAAATAGAGAAAATGTAAAATATTATTTTTCACTCTCTATCTCTGCATATATATCTGAAAAAACCCGCCAGAGTGTGTCAAAATAAGCAACGTCAAGGGATAAATAATTTGCTATATTTTCTATTCTCGATAGTATAACCCTGTTCTCTCTTCTTCCGTGCATCTGGTCGGTATTTTTCTCTACAATTATACCGCATCCTAGAGCGGGTCGCCATTGATTCCATCGTGGTGGATCCGACTCGCCACACGAGTACTTGGCAGAACCAAGTATTCACCTGTTGCTCCAGGGATAAAATATGATCTAAAACGATCAAGAGGGAAAATAAAATCCTCCACGCAAGTGGAGGTTTTTAATTAGAATGGTATTTCATCGTCCGAATCATCTATAGTGGGTGATTTGTTTATATGTATTAGTCCCGTGATTAATGATGATACTACAGATATGGTATCATCTACTATCACTCATTTTTCATTGATTGCAGTGACTCATCTATGATACTGTATCTCAGTGTGTATTCAGTGAACATCCTCGATGACTCAATCTATTACTGTTTTATGTTCATCACTTGGATTTGGTTTTTTATGTAGAGCGAGACTCTTACTCAGTGCATCATCTCACCGTGGTCAATGGTAGTATCCGAAAAAACCAAAATTACTTCACTGTCAATTAAAAATAATCCTCAACTTATCAAAATTATCTGAATAAAGTTCTTTTGCTGTTTTTTCTATACAAGTGTATAAGAGTTGTTTATTGACTTTTGCATACATTCCTAGGAGGACATCTAGGGTATAGAACTCAAATCAATATCATTCTTCTAATAAATGTGATAATACTTCGTCTATCCATTCATTTGAATCAGGTGCATTTGGAAAGTGAGACTTAATATTCTTTAGTAACTTCTCTAGATATGAATAATCACCACTTCCTAGGTGATAAAATCTTCATACAAATAAGTCACTCTGATAAATGCCTTCACTCTGGAATCATGGCAATAAATCAGAATCCTCGTATACGAATGCATCATTAAATGATAATGGCATATATATTATCTATCTTCGTATGTAAAACTCACTTCTTCCTTTTTTTCTCACATTGCCTGGAGTTGTTCCTGTCCACGTGAGAAGAGAGATATGAGTGATACTATAGGGCTCGTGAGTGGTGCACGATGGAGGATATTGCGTCCGTGGTTCGTGATGAGTGATACTATAGGGAAGAGGAGGTAGAGCGCCATAGACGACTGGAATCCGTATTGCCAGACGATGAGTGCGAGTGTGAGGGTGACAGTGAGTCCTTGGAGTATGAGTCCGCGATATTCTCGCATGTCGCTCCTCCAGAGTGATGGGAGGGTGATGAGATTGGCACCTGGGATAGCGATAATACTCTGTGGGAGGATATATGGAGTGGTCGGTGTGACAGACTGCGTGTATCGTGCTCGGTAGAGCTCATAGAGTGAACTATATCCACGACGATTCTCTCCACCGAACGCCACACGGAAAAAATCCACAACGCTCATGATAGACGCCATGATGTGTGCCTCTATCTCGGGATAAGCAGGGATGAGTCTATATGCACTGACTGAGAGCCACTTATCGTAGACGAAGAGGTGAACCGCTGTCATGATGAATACGACTATGGCGATGATGGTCAGAGCGAATACGAGTGTCGATACTGCGCCACCGAAGAATACTATGAGCGTGATGATGAGAAATGCTATGAGGCTTCAGAGTTTTTGTCCTACTCGGTATGGTTCTCACTCATATCGAGTAGCGACCCATACTCAGATGAATGGAATATACGATGCGAGGATACGGATTTTCTCATCTTCACTATATGCACCATCTACTTCCTCTGTCGCAGTCAGAGATGAGAGATTGATTCACTCTGACATCATACGGGTATCGACTCCATGATAGGCGCGATAGGCTCCATGTAGGAGATAGCCCACGAGTACGCTCATCATGAGACCGAGGATGATGCTGTGGATGGATATCCCGAATACCTGTATCTGAAAAAACGAAGACAGTACAATCATATATACCGCTATGACAGCGAGTCCTACTCACATGATGATACTCGATCTCTGTGCATGTCCGCGGACGTACTCTGTCGCCATAGGAGTTCACTTCTTCGCGAGGAGAAAAAGTGGTCCAAGGAAAAAATATGCAATCATGGCATTGATACGAGACTGTGAATCCATAGAATAAAAGTTATAGAATCATTGTATCTGAAAGTCCGAAATAATGCAAAAGTTAGCGTGTTTTTACAAAGTTCTCACGCGTTGCATAGACCACGAGTAGGAAGAGGAGTATCTGGCTCGCAAGAGTCACATATGCTGAACCGATGAATGAATAATATGGAATGATGATGATATTACCAATGATGTTGAATACTGCAACAACTGCGTTGATAGTCAGCATCTTTCTTTGTTTGTTTTGTGCGATGAGTATATAGGTGAAGAGTGCTGATACCGTATAGACAAAAAATACCCACGCAACGACCCGCATAGCATCGATGGAACCATATCCATAGGCAGTTGTCTCGATGAATTCTCTACTCGATATGAGCATGAGGATATCCTCCGCTCAGAAAAACAATACAAGTGACGCGATAATTCATCCACCGAAGAGGAGTATGAATGCATGTTTTATGAGTTTTTTTACCCTTGCTGTATCCTGTCTCTCGTATGCAATAGTGAGTACTGGGAGGAGTGAGTTGAGGAATACTGTTCCATACATCATACCAACTTCGATGATCTTCATCGGGAGAGAGTAGAGGGCGATAGCAGTGTCTGCTATATCATGTGGTTCCAATATGGATAGTAGGATCACATCCACCTTGAAAAATATAACCCCGAGAAAAAGTGCAACTCCATAAGGAATTGATATCTTCAGAATATGTTGGATATAGGTCGTATCCCACTCGAACCTGACTCTCTGCCATCTAGATGCGTACCACCACGTGAGGAGTGTCATGATGAGGTTGCCTATGAGTCCAGCGACCATCACGAGGATGAATCTATCGATATGACTCTCACCATATGTAGTCCACCAGGCATATGATATTATGGCAAGTGTTACAATCTTGCCTGTAGTATTTGCTATGATGCTGAATTCTGTTTTCAGTATTGCCTGGAGGTAGCTCATGAGAGAACTATTGATGAGTCAGAGGAGTGTAAAAACTCATACTATAAAAACCCCAATAAGAGCCTCTCTCGAGTTATATCCATCGAGAAAATACCCAACAGAGAGTGCGAGTCCGATGATAAGGAGTCCTGAAAATGTACGTAGCGAGAGTACATTGGCAGCTATTTTTTCTTGCATCTTTTTGTCTCACTCGTGTGCTGAGAGTTCACGTACAGTGATGGTATAGAGTCCGAGATCTGCCATGACTGCAAATATCGAGAGATAGTTGTATATCTTGGAATAGAGTCCATATCATGCTACATCGAGATAGTTTGTGAGGATTTTTATCATCACTATTGATATGAGTGCTGTCAGAACCTTGCTCACTATCTGTGCTATAGTATTGGTGTAGATTTTTTTGGTTGGCATGAGATAGATTGTATCGAAAATACCTATTTCTCAAAAACGAAAAAATCCAGAGAAAGAACTCTGGATTTTTTGCTATGAGATATACTAGAAGTTACCGGTTACAGTGAGGATAACCTTGTCTGTATAGTCTCCTGCTGGAGTCTGGATATTTGGTTGAGCACTGACCGTGAGGGAAAAGTCATCAACACCAGTAGCATTCTGTGGGCGATTGGATGTGTAGACTGTAACAGGAGTTGTGTTATTGATCTCGGCGTTGTGTGCTGCTGTCCGTGAGAACCCTGGGGCAGTAGAGTCGGTTGCCGCGACGATAGCAGAGACGAACCTGTAACTATCAGCAAAGCCGTCAGTTACATTGGAGTTGATGATGATAGCTCCAGATGATGAGTTGACCATACCACCACTTGCTGATGCTGCTGTAACAGATGCACCATTTACTGCATTGGTTCCGATCTCGATATTTACACTTCCTGATGAGGCTGCGAGACTCGACATGTTACCGAGATCGATGATGCCACTTCCCGATACTACCATGTTGAGTACTGGGAGGATACGACCACGAACTATGATACCATTGATTGTACCTGATGCTGACCCTGGAAATGTATCATTCCAGTTGATATTGGTTGTGAGTGCACCACTTCACTGTACTGTACCACTACCGATGACTGACGCCCAAGTATCTGAGATACTACTCGATACGAGTGTGAGAGATATTGCTGCGAGAGTGACTGCGCCGACGAGAACACGAGAATTCATATATGTATGAGTTATTGATATTACCTATTCATCTTGGCATATCTCGTATATTGCGTCAACGAAACCTGTATTTTTTATACACAGATTTAATTGACGAAGTGAGGAGATGTATTTTAAAATTTTCTTTGTCTTTTTCTCCTATTGTATATACTTGAGATATGACAAAAACTCAAAAAACAGAGCAGATTCTTCGTTCCTCAGAATGACAGGGACAACACTATATAGACTATTCTCTCATATCTGGACTCTCACCTCGTCGTGGGCGTCGGGATTTTGTATCTTGGGTGGATATGGAGTTCGCGGAGACAGCACTCGATACACCCGAGAATCGAGTATACTACATCGGGAAGAAGCTCGCACAAGAATCATCAGGAAGCATCCAATCCACGTATATATATGAGCTTGAGTCTACACTCATCGGTGTGCTTGCTCGGATGGAGAGTAGGGGAGTGTCTTTTGACAGCGAGAAGCTCAGAGATATAGGAGAACGCATCCGTGCTGATATAGCACGACTCGAGACAGAGATATATGATATTATCGGAGAGCGGTTCAATCTCAATTCTCCGAAGCAACTCCAGGTAATACTTTTTGAAAAACTCGGAATCAAACCAACGAAAAAGAATAAAACAGGGTACTCTGTGGACAATGATGTTCTCGAGGAGATAGCCAAGAACTATGATATAGCACGCCTCATCCTCGAGTATCGTGGACTCGCGAAGCTGTCGTCGACCTATGTAGAGTGACTCTTGAAGTCAGTAGATACAGATAGAAAAATACACACAACCTATGATTCGCTCGGTGCATCTACTGGTCGCATGTCCTCGACTGATCCCAACCTCCAGAATATCCCAACAGGAGATGGATATGCTCGAGAGATCAAGGAGTGCTTTGTTCCATCATCATGAAATATTCTCCTCGTCGCCGACTATTCTCAGATCGAGCTCCGTATCCTCGCGTTTCTCTCACAGGATGAGGCACTTCTCGAGGCATTTGCACACGGAGAGGATATCCATGCACGTACGGCATTTTTTCTCTTCGGAGACAAGGTTGGTGCAGACAAAAAAACCTGGAAAGCGACAAGTGAACAACGTCGAATCGCCAAAAGTGTGAATTTTGGTGTGATATATGGTATAACTGGTTTCTGACTTGCCAAGACACTCGATTGTAGTCCATGGGAAGCACAGGAGTATGTGAATGCTTTTTATGCCAAGTATCCTGGAGTTCGAATCTACTATGATAGGCTCCTCGAGGATGCGAGGAAGAACGGCTATGTAGAGACGTATTTTGGTCGTCGCAGATATATCCCCTGAGTGAATGATGCGAACAAGACACTCCGTGCTATCGCAGAGCGTGAGGCGATGAATATGCCAGTGCAGGGAACAGCAGCAGATGTCATCAAGATAGCGATGATAGAGCTCGATGCAAATATTCGCGATAATAATATCGGATGACGCATGATACTCCAGGTACATGATGAACTGGTATTTGATATACCTACTTCTGAACAAGAGGTATTTGAAAAGATGGTACGAGAGACAATGGAAGGGGTACTCAGGAATTATGAATGACGAATGACGAATGACGAATGACGAAAAATAATACCACCAATCATAGTTGATATATCAACTGGCGCTAATTGGTCAGAGGCAAAATAGTTTTCTCCTTGTAAAAGGGCTAAGAATCGATACTATAGCAAAAATCCCACCCCATACACTCTATGTTTGTTTTTCCACTTCTCAACTTTCTCTTCCTCATCATCCTCTATCATATCCATAAAAAAGTATTTTATGTGACAACTTTTATTGAGATTGTGATCCATATGATAGGATTTTGGTATATATACGGGCAGTTCCAGCGTACAGATAATCAGCTTCTCTATACGCTCGCACTTACTGCAATTGGTTTTATCGTTGCACTTTCTGCATTTTTTGTTGCGACGTTTCTCAACCATAAAAAACTCTCATAACGAATGCTTGTATGAATAAGTTCGATGCACTTTTTTTCTCACAGTACGTCAATCCCAATGAGGCAATCCAAGATGTTTTTCATAGACATTTTTTTGTGATTATAGAGGATATAGTTCTCTGGACTTTTTTTGCTGTGATAATTCCCGGGTTTCTCTATTCACAGGATGTATTCGGTGTGCAGTCTGCTGTTTCAGAGTTCTCATTCTCACTCTATCTCCTTCTCATATATGGAATTCTGATGTACAAGCTATTTGACTGGTATGCAGATGTATGGGTGGCAACGGATTCTACAATTGTCGATGTGAAGTGGAAATATTTTACTTCCAATCTGCTCTATATTCCATATGATAAAGTCGAGTGAATCGAGGTGCGAACTCGTTCCTGGTTCACGGCCATGATAGGCATGTCAGATGTTGTTGTAAAGCTTGCCGGACAAGAGTCTTTTACTCTCACGAGCGCCATGAGGCCAACACAGATCGTAGAATTCCTCCAGAATGCGACACAACACAAAAAATGAGAACATTGACCGGATGATAGGGAGCCATTTGAGATACTTGTCGAGACGCTCTCGGACGTCGTGAAGTGACACCTTGTCACAAACTGAAAAAATTATATCACACGTGACTATGTAGAGAAGCTCGATGAGACACTTACCAGGTGAGTTCCTATCGATCTCAGAACTCCTGATGAAAAAGTAGTTATCGAACACTGGAAAACGGTCTATACAAAAAAAGAAGAAGAACATGGAGACTGACATGATAATCATGCATCTGATGCTCATGGTGGGCATCACTAATCTATCCTCTAATCCACTATTCCTATGACTACAACTCCCGAGATTATCGTACATGCAGCTGACTATCCTGTAGAAGCTGAGTCTATCCGTATCATCATCGACAAGAACCTTGCTGGGAAACTCGACTCTTATATCAAAAAACACGAACAACCGAATAGTCCTGTACGTGTAGAGCTCACTCTCCGTCGTGAAAAGGATGGACAAGCTCAGTGAAAACTCATTCTCTCAGTAGGAAACAAGTCATATCGTAGTGAGCGTGAGAATTTTGACAACCTCGCAGATCTCATCAATCATCTCTTCACACATATCAAAGATCAGATGGCAAAATAGAAACAAAATCTTTCAAGTACGAGCGTACAAATTGCAAATAAAACGCCATCTGTATTCGTAATTATTAATTCGTAATTATTAATTATTTCCATGTCTCTCTTCCTCGGCATTCTCCTCGCATTATTCGTATTCCTTGTGGTTGTTCTCGTTCATGAGTTTGGGCATTTTTCTACTGCACGTCTCACCAAGATGAAGGTAGAGGAGTTCGGTATTGGTCTTCCACCACTTCTCATCAAGCTCTTCAAGGATAAAAAAGGAACACTCTATACCTGGAACTGGCTTCCAATAGGTGGATTCGTGCGGATACTCGGTGAGGATCCAACAGGTGAAGATGCACATAAAAAATGAGCATTCATGACTCGTCCCTGGGCAGCTCGAGTTCTCGTACTCATTGCCTGAGTGACGATGAATTTTCTCCTTGCCTTTTTTATTTTTACTGGACTTTTCTGGTATGGTACAACTCCGGTTGCTATCAATCCAATATCAGATGAACCTACAAATTCGTTTTTTATCCCGTCACTCGATGAGGCACTCTACTGGGGATATGTACAGCATGAAGGTATCGAGATATCTGCTCTCCCAGGGAGTCTCGCAGAACAAAAATGAATAGGCACAGGAGAGATACTCTACTCTATCAATGGATTCCATGTAGTTCATCCAGATCAGCTCATCGAGGCAACCAAGATGAATCAGAACCTAGATCTCATACTCTATCGTGACGGTGGACATCGAGTTGTCCAGATAACTCCGGAGAATGGAAAAATATGAGTATCCGTTTGATTCAAGAATCTCAAAACCAATCCAGACTTCCGTATGGAGCTCCCGTTTCCTGTCGCACTCAAGGCTGGACTCTATGAGACATATGCGTCTAGTGTTCTCACACTGAACTTCCTCGGAGACCTCGTAGATGGGATATTCGACCCAGAGACACCACAGGAACGTGAAGATGCAAAAAATATGCTCTCATGACCTATTGGTGTTGGTGCTACATTTGTATGACTGGTTGAGATATCGGCACCTGTAGGGATCATACTCGTTGTGATTGCACTCATATCAGTCAATCTCTGAGTAGTGAACCTCCTCCCGATCCCAGCACTTGATGGTGGGCGTATTGTGACTACAACATTTTACTCGATCATTGTCAGACACAATCGTGAATGAGTAGAAAAGTTCCTAAAATTCGAAAAATATTTCCATGCATTTGGTTTTATATTTCTCATGATTCTCACGCTCTATGTAGCATGACTCGATATCTCTCGATTCTTCTAAAACTTTATTTATGCCAATTTTCTGAATCATCTCACTCCTATTTTGAATTATTGTTATAGCCTTTCCTGAGCTCATTGCGTATATTGTTGGCTTTTTCTTCGTATTTGTTGGGCTCAATATCATCGCTGCATCATATCTACTATGAAGACGCGGGACAGGGCAGACGAATAATTCATGGAAAGTGTGATGATATGAGATAATCAGGAATAGAAACAAATAATACATGCAGACAGTACTTCTCTCATTTGTTGCATTCTGGATTGCACTTCTCCCAGTCTATCTCTGGGGATATGGTGTGACACACATGCTCTCAGATACCTGGAATCGAGCGAGGTTTTTTCTTGGATTATTTCTGGGGAGTGTTGGTGTCGGACTGACATATGTATTTTTCCTCTATCAGGATAGGGGAGTGATATTCGAGGTGGGGCTTTTCGTGGGGTATTTTATCCTCCTCACCACCATCGTACTCCTCCTCACACTCCTGGGTTCTCGGTTCTCGAGAGTCTTCTTGCAAAAAATCGCATGAGTCCATGCAGTCATACTCATCATAGTTCTCACGATAGTGTATCTCCTCAGACAATGAGTTGGTATCATCCCTGGGGTTACTCCTGCGGTAGTTGTATTCCTCCTCACACCACTCCTCGAAGAATCCGCGAAGCACCTCGGGTCAGTCGGGCTCATCGGTCGAGACTTCCGATTCTCAGAGAGGGACATCATATCATTCACATTCTTTGTCGTACTTGGATTCGTCTTCGCGGAGAATCTCCTCTATCTCGTGCGTGGAGACTGGACACTCGGTACATGGATATGGAGATCATTCTTCACCCTCATTGCTCATGTATTCGCAGCACTCATCTGTGCGTACGCATGGTGGAGAGCGCTCTCATATCCACTCTTCTCGATGAGATATATCATCACATTCCTCACTGGATTCCTCCTCGCGGGCGGTGCGCATATCCTCTACAATACACTCCTCCAGATGGAGAGTATACTCGGACTCATCCTCTATGTCGTGGTTGGGTATGTGGTACTCGTATGGAAGAGATAATTATTCTTCAATCACTACCTCCCGTCCTCCATCCTCCATCACTTCGATGGAGATTTTTTTTGTATATACTACTGCATCTCCGAGTATCTCTGGCCACTCGATGAGGCATATAGAGCGAGCATCCTCGATTATCTCCTCACCTCCGATAGAGATGAATGTATCATAGTCCTCGAGGCGATAGAGGTCAAAATGGTAAATTGTAAATGCTAAATTATTAATGGTTAATTCTGGCTTTATTTTCTGTAATTCAAAATTCACAATTCATAATTCACAATTTTTCTGATACTTCTGATAATACGTATACGTCGGACTCCGGACCACCAGAGATGGGTCATTCATATATCTCCTGAGTATATGTCGGATGAATGTACTCTTGCCAGCTCCGAGATCTCATACAAAAAATATTCTATCCCCAGGTGTGAGAGATATATCTATATCGTCAAGTTCTTTTTCATCATGGATGATGTATTTTTGTGTGGTTTTTTGCATTTTTCTCTATGATATGCTAGAGTGTAGGGGAACGTCAGGAATCTATCCGAGATGCTCATATCCTAACAATAATTCTATATTATGCAAGAGACAAACATGAAGGAATCATGAATTCTCGTAGAGCGCCACGGTGTGTGGTATCTCTCTATTGGATTTTTTGTTTTTGTACTCGTATGATCGATAATTCTCTATGGTATGCAGTTTTTTGCCGAGAGACGCATCAGTTCGCTCGAGGAAAAACAACAAGAGATACAGACAAAAATCCAGTCAGCCTCAAAAGATGAAAAAATCATCGTTGCTCGTATCATCGAGCAGAACTGAGTTCGTCCATCTCTCGATCTCGTAGGTATCATCCGGAATTTTCGTTCTGTGGCAGTAGCATCCAATGTGACACTCGACGGATTCTCTATAAAAGATGATGTTATCAGTACGAATCTCATCTCTACACAAGGGAATCAGGTGCATCCAGATGCTGTAGCAACTATCATCAATATGATGAATCAGTTCAGCAATGGAGAACAGGTATTCCGTCTCGGCAAGATACGAACAGTATCTGGAACTCCGAACAAGAGAACAACTAGTATAGAACTCACTGTATCTACCCCTCAACCATAATACTATGAATAATTCCATCAATCGTATCCATGCACCGATACTCATAGCGCTCTCGCTCATCATCGGTATACTCTTCTCTCGTCCACTCTATATGGACTATCTCGATACACGCTCTCGTGAGTCTCGTCTCGAGGCTGAGTATGCTCAGAGTGAGTCTGAGTATCAGAAGCTCGTGGCACTCCAGGCGACATTTGCCAGCCAGAGCGGTGCAACCGAACTCTCCAAAAAAGTCGAAAAAATCCATCAAAAGTGGAGTGATGCATCTATCATGTCGGCTGTGATGCTCAATGAATATACCAAGGGTTCTGACTACATCAATCCCAAGGTTGTCATCTCGAATATCTCTCTCGATCCTGGAAAGAAGCTCCCAAGTGGACTCTCTCTCGGAACGGTCAATATCACTCTCTCGGCAGATTCTATCGATAGAATGGTCGAGTATCTCACATATCTCACCACCAATTCTCCGTATATTTTTACACTCGATACAATCGATCTCCCTATCAGTGCTCCGAGTCAGCGCGAGACTGGAACTATAGGTATCTCTGTTGCGCTTGGTGTGTATTATTATGAATAAGTTCGGTTATTAGCCATTAGATATCTCAATATGCTTTCTTTTTTTAACTCCATATCGCTGAAGGAAAAAGTCCTCTTCTACGAATCAATTGCCAATCTCCTCGATGGGTGAGTCACGCTCGTGTCTGCACTCCGTGGATTCGGTGGGAGACTCAAGGCTGGCTCTCGTATCCGTGAATCCGTCGAGAATACACTCTTCTTCCTCGAGGGAGGTGATGCTATGAATACGGCGATGCGCAAGATTCCGGATTTTTATGGAGAAAAAGAAATCGCCATCGTAGAGTCTGGTGAACAGACTGGTATGCTCAAAGATACATTTGAGGCGATTGCGC
Organism: Candidatus Altimarinota bacterium; assembly: GCA_023260135.1. GTDB lineage: Bacteria > Patescibacteriota > Gracilibacteria > BD1-5 > UBA2023 > JABFSX01. The sequence goes on from JALQWG010000006.1 coordinate 23,194, forward strand.
GTGAGATGCGCATGCAAGAAGAGCTCCGCCGCAAGGTAGTAGGAGCCCTGACATATCCATTCATCATCATGCTTTTTCTCATGCTCGCACTCATAGTCGTCATGACCTATGTGATTCCACAGATCATGCCGATTATCGCAGAGATGACGACGGATATTCCATTTTCTACACGTTCGCTCATTGCTGTGAGTAGTTTTTTCTCAGAAAATATCATACTCATTATCCTCATCCTCATAGCCATCGGACTCCTCGTATATGGATATTCCAATACAGATATGGGAAGACGATTTTTTGATAGAGAAAAACTCTATCTCCCAGTTATCGGGACGGTCTATCGTAACTATATGATTGTACAGGTGATGTCGACTTTTCACCTCCTCGCGAGTTCATGAGTGAGTATCGTGAAGACACTCAGACTCACAGGTTCGAGTTCTGGGAATCGCATCGTTGCTGGACTCTTTTTTCACATAGCAGACGAGGTCTCTCATGGAAAAAAAATACACGAATCCATGCGGGAATCTGATGAACGTGGCGATATATTTACCCCGGATATCCTCCAGATGGTTGAGAGTGCAGAGAAGACCTCTACGCTCCATGAAGTTACCAGTAAAATCAGCGAACAATATAGACGTGAGGTTGATGCATCTCTCAGTGTGATGGTCAAGTTCATCGAGCCAATTGCACTTCTCTTGGCTGGAGTATTTGTCCTCTGGTTCGCTATAGCAATATTCTCTGCTATCATGCAGGTGGTTGCTGTCGGTGGGGCAGTCTAGATAACACATCAATACTCGACATCAATCCTTTTTTTCATTCTCCCCAGCTCTAAAAAATCTCCATGTTTCGCCCACACAATCATCGTCATTCTCATCAAGGATTCACTCTCATAGAGATGATGGTTGTTATTGCGATTATTCTCGCTCTCGCGAGTATATCATTTTTCCCGTATACGTACTACATGCAACGTGCCTCTGTAGAGAGAAGTATCGACACTCTCGGTCAGAGCTGGGTTCTCGCGCACAAGGATATCCGCAATGGCAAGATGTATGACGAACAATCCACAGCGAACAAGCTCCTCGTATTCCGCGTGGGTTCAGACTCCGTCGAGCAGTATCTCTACACAGGAGCAGTTGTTCCAGAGACGGCAACACTCTCGAGCAATCCGAGCATCATACAGGATAAAAATATCGAATTCGATTCAAACGTAGAGATTCTGAGTTTTTCGGGTGTAGGTGTAGGTGAGAGTGATGTGCTCGTCTATAGTATCAGTGCTCCATATGCGGTAGGAGTATTTTCTACTGGTTCTACTACATTTTCTTCGACTGGAGTTTTTGTCACTCTTGGGTATGATGGTGCAAGTCAGGACTCTGGACGAGCGAGACAGATACTTCTGAGACCATATCTCCAATAAAATATGCAACTTTCTCTTACCTCTTCACATCGTGGTTTTACTCTCATAGAACTCATCGTAGGGATGACAGTATTTGCTATTGGACTCGCGGGGATACTCGCACTTCTCGGGACGACTTTTTCATCTGCGCGCTACTCATCACATGAAGTGGTGGTTGCAGGACTCCTCAGAGAACAGATAGAACTCGTCAAAAATATACGTGACACCAATCTGACGAACTATGTTCCGTGGGACAAGGTTCTCATATGAGCTACAGATACTACATGGACAGGAGGCATATATACCATAGAGAATAATTATACTACTGATATTGCATCATATAGTTCAGACGGAGAGATAGATGTATGACCTGTTAGTGTCGAGAGACTCGATATATTCCCGACTGAGACACTAGACAGATGGAATCGCACACGACTCTCACTCGATGAGAGATGACGCTATACACATGCAGTTACTGGCAGTGGTACCGCCTATGCATCCTATATCATCGTCTCACCACTCGGTTATACTGGATCGACTGGATTGGTTCCTATTGTGCGAGATGGTCAGAGTCAGGGATGGATCATCGATGCACGCGTGATAGTAAAAACAGGGAACACCACTCGTGAATACGATGCTAAGACGATGATAACTGATTGGGTAAAATAACGAATAACTACTAGTTAATAACTAAAAACAGAAAATTTCCTAGCCTTGTCATTCTGAGGCACGAAGAATCCATGTTCCAAAAAATCCTGGATGCTTCCTTCGTCAGCATGACGGTACATACAATACTTATACTTCCTGGTTCTCATGTACACACTTTCTCGTACATCTCGTGCTGGTTTTACTCTCATCGAACTCATGATTGCGATGACGATATTTGCTGTGATGAGTGTGATTGTTATGTCTGTATATCTCAACATGATGACTACATCGCGAAGGCTCTCCCTCGAACGACATATGACAGAGACAGCGAGGCAGATAACAGAAAAAATAGCAGAAGATGTCCGTGAATATGGTATATCTGACGGATGGACGGCGGGTTTTGATCCTACGAGCCCTCTCTGGAATACATATAACTACACAGAGAGTGGGAGTGAATTCCTCGGTATCACCACTCGTGGGGCATATGTCTATGGATACAAGACTGATACTGGTATGAATCGTTGTATCTGAACAGTCCAGACAGACCCTCAGACACACTGCGGACTCTACTTCGTTCTCCCATGAGATAACTGACAGAATAGCTACAATCTCGTTGATAGCTTCATCCCGGAGGAGGACAGGAAACGTGTAAAAATCGAAGACCTCAAATTCTATATCTCATGATGAGAATTCACGACCAAAAAAGTCACACTCGTCATGACACTCGGACTCATGCCACGATCCTGAGTCCCATCATCCATGATAGCAAATACCAAGTATCATATCCAGACTACTATCAGTGAACGTGGTTGGCAGAAAAAGCAGTAGAAGTATAGAGTAAAGAGTATTTAGTTTTTAGAGATAAGCTCCCACCATGAATCATATCATTCTGTAAAATTCCCTATGTTGCATCTATCAAGCCATCCTACGATCTCACGAATCTATCAACCCACTTCTCGTGGTTTTTCTATCCTGATGGCAATCGGTACTATCGGGGTTTTGCTCATTGTGATCACAGGACTCGCAACTACCTATATCCGCGAGATGAAGCTCTCTCGTACAACATATGATGAGGTCATCGCCTATGCCAATGCTGAGTGAATGTTCGAGTACGCGATGCTCAAGGCACGCAATCATCGTGAGGGATTTGCTGACAGTGTAGAAAACTCCGAACCAGATGGAACAATCCTCGTACCAACATCAGCGCGCTCTCGTGGACTCACTGGGCTCTATGCTATCAATGCGAGTACTACTGAGTATGATCATGTACTCACACCGAACGAACATCTTATCATCCCACTTTTTGCCTCAGATGAGGCCCTCATCCCGTGAGGTGCTCTCTCGAAAAATCCATCATACAATCCATCTGTCGCGAAGACAGAGAATCTGAGTGTCAATCTAGGCAATCTCTCATGGACGATAGTTGCGATGAGTGGTAGTGAGAGTATAGGACTCACAGGCAGCGGTGATATATCTCCTACAAAACTTGGTACCATCAGGCACAAGACGAGTCAGTGTTATGATAGGGATGATGGTTCTCCGAAGTCTTGTTCCTTTCTTGATCCGGGAGATGAGGAACTCCAATACTTCTATGATGAGGATAAGACGGTTTCAGATTTTATCTCTGATGCAACTGATGCCTATCTCATGGTCTACAACGATGGGGCATCCCCTCAAGATATACGCATCACGGCAGATACGCTCTTCACACTCCCAACTCTCACCGTCCGAGCAGAGTCACAGAAAAATGACTCTATCCAGGTATTCCAATTCACAGAGGATAAGAGTAAGTACTATGATGCACTCAAGTATGGAGTATATAACGCAGACTAATAAAAATCCCCGAATTCGGGGATTTTTTAGAAACTCACATCATCGACGTATTCGCGCTCGGACTCTTGTTTTTCGATTTCGTAGAATTTTTGTTGGTTTTTCTCGAACTTGAGTTCGATATTTCAGATTGGTCCGTTACGATTCTTGCGGATGAGGATATCTGTTGTTCCTGGTTTTTCTGAGAACTCGTTGTAGTAGTCATCGCGATAGAGCATCATGATGATATCTGCGTCTTGCTCGATTGATCCTGATTCACGGAGGTCTGACATCACTGGTCGCTTGTCTGGGCGTGCCTCGAGCGCACGAGAGAGCTGAGAGAGTGCCACGACAGGGACATCGAGCTCACGGGCAAGAGCCTTGAGTCCGCGAGAGATATCAGAGACTTCTTGAACACGATTCATGCTATTGCCATTGGACATGAGCTGAAGGTAGTCGATAATGATGAGATCGAGACCAGACTCCATCTTGAGACGACGAGCCTTGGACTTGATTGACATGAGTCACTCTCAGGCAGGGGAGTCGTCGAGGTATATCTTGGACTTCGAGAGCGTCTCGAGTGCATCACCCATCTTGGCGAAGTCATCTTCTGAGAGTTGTCACTTGGCGAGCTTCCAGCTATCGACTCACATCGCTGCTGCGATGAGACGATCGGTGAGTTGCTCCTTGCTCATCTCGAGGGAAAATATAGCAACATTGCGTCACTTCTTGGCGACATTTTGTCAGAAGTTAAGAGCCATAGCAGTCTTACCCATCGATGGACGGGCTGCGAGGATGACGAGATCTCCACGCTTGAATCCTCCGAGTCGATAGTCGAGTCACTTGTATCCTGTAGAGATAGTATTGCGTTCTACGAGTTCTGGATCTGCATGTATTGCTGCGAATTCTTCATAGCGAGCATTGAGGATATCACGGATGGGTACCAGCTTGTTCTGGATAAATGTCTGTGTCACACCGAAGAGTGACTTCTCGCACTTCTCGAGGAGCTCTGTTGTCTCTGCCGCCTCATCGTATCCATGCATGATGATCTCATTACCAGCACGTACGAGCTTGCGGAGAACGGATTTGTTCTTGATAATCTGGGCGTATTGATAGATATTGGCGCTCGTGAAAACAGCTGACATGAGTTCAGCGAGGAATGCATTGCCACCGATTCATTCGAGTTGTTTTTTGTCATCGATGACCTCACGGACCGTGACAGAGTCAATAGGACGATTGCGTGCGAAGAGCTCGAGCATGGCATCATATACTATGCTGTGTGATGGGTCGTAGAAGTCATCCTTGGATAACAGATTGGCAACCTGGATAATACCATCCTTGTCGATGAGGATAGATCCGAGAACTGAACGTTCTGCTTCGATGCTGTGTGGTGGGACAGTGAGTGACAAAATATTATTTGGTGTTAATTTAATTAGCTTTTATTGAATTTTCAACCTTTTTAAGAAAGTCATTATATCATGGGAGTCTTGTATTTATATCAGAATCAATTTTCAATTCCTGTGTGACTTCTAGGTTAGGGAAGTGTATAATTGGTTTATATGGATTTTCCATGCTCAGTATACCAGATACGTTTGGAACTTGCAATACGCTAGTCACATCGGATGATATCCTGTGAACTACTCAGCCACTTTGAAAGAATCCTAATAGGAGATCTCGAAAAGTTCTATCAGATTCTATACGTCCAGGTAAGACTGATTTATCTCAAAACTCCACTAAAATAAGTCATGTCTTTATCATACGCATCAGAACACCCTGATAATTATCTAGCTTTTCATATAAAATAGTTGTATTTTGTGTTCTTCAGAAACTAGGTCGTGGACTAAGTATTCAATCACTTAATTGAAAATCACTGAGGAATGGTTTTGTTGACATATTTTAAAAAACTAACTATTAAATTTTTTCCCCTCCAAAGTTCCCTGCGAGTTCTTCTTCCATAGTCAACTTGGCTATGGTTTCCATGATCTCTGCATTGTATGGAGTGAGATTTTTGAGCTTGATGAGTGTCTGTATTGCTGACTGACGTTCACCGAGGGCTATCTCTGCTTCTGCGAGGAGTGCGAGTATCTCTGGATTATTGGGCCAGCTTTTTTGGTAGCGCTTGGTATATGCGTAGAGTTCCTCGTGATGACCGAGTTCATGTGAGAGATGAGCCATGATATAGATGCTTCATTCTGTCTCTCATGCGAGGGATACTATCTTGCGATATATCTCGAGGGCTATGTCGTATCGGCGTTCGATGATGAGGATATTGGCGAGCTTCTCGAGTATCTCGATGTCCTCTGGATAGATGAGAGCGAGATCCTTGTAGACGAATTCTGCCTTTTGGAACTGACGGTCTCACTCATAGAGAGAACCGAGGATGAGATTGAGCTCACGATGATTTTTCTCGAGGGCGAGTCACTGGATGATGAGAGCACGTGCATCGTGTGTATTGCCACGGGCGATGAGTGTCTTTACTTCATTGGTTATAGCATAGAGGCGTTCTGTGTTGCGTTCGCGTTCGATGCGTGCACGAGTCTCTGGAGTTTCTATCTCTTCTAACTTTTCTTCTATTTTCTCATCTGTAGGAGGAATGGTCTCATCTATGGTATTAGTTGTTTCTTGGTTTTTCTCTTCTATTACTGATTCCTCAGGGTCTGTAGCTGCAACTTCTGCAGGTGTGGCTGATTCCTCTGACTCTACTGTATCTGGTTCTTCTCATGATTCTTCCGTGACTTCTAGGATAGGGAATTCTTCTGTTATTTCTTCTGTCGCAATAGGGCTGTCCTCTTGAGATACCTCCGGTACTTCTTCTATTTTTTCCTCTACTAGCTCTGTGTTTTCTGTAGATGCTTCTGTTGTTAATTCTGTAGATGCAGTATCAGGTTCTACATCTCTATTCTCTTCATCCTTTTTCTCTATTGTATCTATCTCTTCATCCTGAGTTCATACTTCCTCCATCTGCTCTATTTCCATTTCTGCTACTTTTTCTTCTTGTATTGATTCCTCTGTTGGTGTTATATCTTCTAGCATCCCTCATTGTACTGTTTCTGTTGTATTTATTTCTTCTGCTCATCGCACTTCTTCTGCTATCGCAGATTCTGATTCTTCTACTATCTTGTCTATATTCTCTATGACTGCCTCTGGATTCTCTGCGATAGCTTCGCGGACTTCTTCTTCGAGTTCTGCTACTTCTTCTTGGTGAGCGATGAGTTCTTGTTCTTCTTCCTTTTTCTCTTCTTCATGTGCCTGTATCTCCTCTGGTGTTATCTCCTCGAGCATCGGAGACTCGACTACAATATCGGTTGTATTCTCTGGAATTGTAGACTCTGTAGTGAGGGCTTGTTCCTCTGTTGGACGCTTCATCGGGCGGAGTACCATCATGACACGTTCTGCGAGAGCTACCACATCGAGGAGGTAGACGCCGAGGAATACTATGACACAGATGAGCATGAGCCATGCCTCAACCGATGCGAGAGCTGTAGAAAAGAGTGCTTCCATGGAGAGAATTTATTTAGGGCATCATAGAGAAAAAACTCAAATTTGCAAGAGTGAATTCGGTACGAAAAAACCTCCGAGAATAAATCTCATACAAAAAATTTGCATTATATGTATTTTCTCATATAATCCGCGCGTTTTAAAAAATCATTTATTATCATATGTCAGACGTAACACTCATCAACGCTATACAAGCAGGAGCAAAAAAAGACGAACAGCCACGTTTTGAAACTGGTATGGAAGTCGAAGTTCACCAGATAATCAAGGAAGGTGACAAGGAACGTATCCAAAAGTTCAAGGGACTCATCATCTCTATGCGCGGATCTTCTCCACTCACTCGTGTTATCACCGTTCGTGCTGATATCGAGGGTGTAGGAATCGAGAAGATTTTCCCTATCAACTCTCCATTCATCGCGAAAATCGAGGTTCTCCGCAAGTTCAAGGTTCGTCGCAACCATATTGGTTACATCCGTAACCTCACAGGTAAGGCTGCACGTCTCAAGGAGATTAAGTAGTCTAGTAATTAGGTCTAACTCTAAAAAACTCCCTTCAGAAATGAGGGGAGTTTTTTATTGTGGAATTATTTGTACCAAGGCTGATTAAAATCAATAATATGTGGTTCAGTAGGTTGTTCGATAAGAACTGTAGTATTATTGACTGCTTTTTGGATTCTCTTTTGGATGAATCAAGACTGTCAAATTGCAATTAATCATTTTTCTATTCACATTTGTATAGCTCTTGAGACAAATGGTGCTGCAGCAATACATGATAGAACTTCGGGTCTTGAGAGTGACATAGGAATACATTTAATAGATATTATTGGGATAATACTTTTTTGATAAATTATGTCAAATATATAAAATCCTAGGCGAAATTTTGCATCAAAAAGCGATACAGATTCTCATATATTTTTTCTTCTTTTTTTGTGAATTTTTCTTGAGTGCGTATAGGACGTGATTGCGGGGTTTTTGTGATTCAGAATAGTATACGATAATGTCTGTCAAGCATTTTTTTTCTTTTGACTTCACTTATTTTTTGCATAAAAAGGAAGCCACAAACAAGAGGTAAAGAACGAGTAAGAGCGGTTTAAAACTTTTCACCAATATAGTTTCACCCATGTCGCAGTTTTCTTTTTCCCATCTCGGTAGTGCTGTTCACATCATGTCTGGTGCGATCCGCAAGCAAGATTTTCTCACGTATTTTAAGAAGTTTTCCCTCATAGAATCAACTGAGACGAGTGTAACACTCGGAGTGGTATCATCTTTTCACAAGGATAACCTCTCGAAAAAGTTCTATGATGAGATTAAATCAGCAATTGTATCTGTATGTCCTGGCATCGAAGTTGTGGATTTTGCTGTAGATGAGCGTATTGATGTTCGTCCTGAGACTGAGGTCGTAGACTGTCGTCTCGCTCACAAGAACCAAGAAAAACAAACCAAAAAAGAACAAGTAGAATGAGTACAGATAGTTGAGTGAGTCAATAGTCGTCTCGTGAGTGATAGGTACCAGCTCGGCAACTTCATCGTCGGACCATCGACACAGCTCGCACACGCAGCATGTGATGCTGTCGCGCGCAAGCCAGGTGCATCATACAATCCACTCTACCTCTATGGCAATGTCGGACTCGGAAAAACACACCTCCTCCAGGGAACAGCTAATGCTATCCGTGCCAAGCACAAGAACCTCCGTGTCGTCTATACAACCGCAGACAAGTTCCTCACAGACTATGTTGCCTCTATCAAGGGTCGATCTATTGACAAACTCCGTGAGAGATATCGTCAGATAGATGTACTCGTACTTGATGATGTACAGTTTCTTGCAGGCAAAAAACAAACACAAGAAGAGCTCTATAATATATTCAATATCCTCTACGAAGCAGGGAAGCAGATCATCCTCTCAGGAGATCGTCCACCCAAGGAGCTCACAGAGCTCGAGGATAGACTCCAGAGTCGGTTCGAGTGGGGAATCACAGTAGATCTCGGTGAACCTGACTATGAGACTCGTCTCGCCATCGTCCAGGAAAAGTGTCGTGCACGAGAATTCCTCCTCGCGAGTGATGTGACAGAATTCATCGCAGAAAACGTCACAACCAATGTTCGTGAGATCGAGTGAGTACTCAACCAGATAATCGCAGAACATGATCTCAAGGGAACTCCTCCAACACTCGAGAATGTCGCACTTCGCCTATCGAAGCTCTCTATCCGCTCTCTCGCGACTTCTGTGACATCGAGCCGTACATTCCGTTCGACACACTGTAGTTATGAGGATCTCATACAGGCTGTGTCAGGACACTTCGGTATCGAGATACGCACACTCCTCTCGGAGGACCGCAAGAAGGAAAATATGATACCTCGTCAGGTGGCTATGTACCTTCTCAAAAACAAGCTCAACTATACATACGAACGTATTGGCAATATATTCTCCGGACGCAATCACACGGCTGTCATGTATTCATGTAAGAAGCTCGAATCCGTGATGAAAAAAGACCAACAAGTAGTCTATGAAGTGAATGTGATACGAGATAAGCTCGGAATATAGTTGACAATATATGTAAAATGATTAAAAATATCACAGTTAACTGTGATATTTTTTTATGAAGAAGTGCCCGTTAGATATGCTACGATTTGCTCGCGATTCAACAAAGAATCAACTATGATGACCGAGCATTGAACACTATAATTATATTCGTACGATATGAGGGCATAGTATTTCTGGGTTATTAAGAAGATTTCCATTAGAGCATCTCATTGGAATAAATCATAGAGAGGTAATGAACTTTAAATTTTACTCAGAACCATGAGAATATGATATGCCTATTCCATTATCAGAAAGCTTAGATTTTTCTGGTTATTGATTTATTCTCTTTGACTACATCTGTGAGAATTGTGCAGGGATAAGTATTCGGAATTGACGACTAGAATCCAATGATTCAGCCTCTCCGGTAACGAATAATTTATGATTATTGTACTATGCTATGCAACCTATTGATCTTGTTTTATCATCAGCTACTAATGCTCAGTTATTAGATGATGATTGGATTGATGATACACGTAAAAAGTTATTAAAACTTGCATCACTGCCTGATAAAGTACAAAAAGCTGTGACTATGAGAATGTGGATCTCCGACCTAATAAGTCATAATGTTTTTTCACTCTTGAAATGAGGAGGATTCCTCTCTCCCACATGACTTAGGGTGAAGTTTGTACTTGAATGACTAAATATCACGCAGCTCATAAAATGAGGAAAATATTGAATTTGTCCTGCAGTTTTTGATGGTTCATTGGAGGATATGTATACGCAGATGGTTCGAATATACAGAGAATGAAGAACTCACAGTAGACATAATTAATTTTTGTATATACTCTTCTTTATATAACAATTTATTATGCTCTCAATAGTTTCGACACCGATTTGAAACCTCGAAGACATCACCCTCCGTGCACTCCGTATACTCAGAGATGCAGATTATATTGCTTGCGAGGATACACGCATGACAGGGCAACTTCTCGTGCACTATGATATCCCCAATGACGGACGTCTTATGTCTTTTCATTCGCATTCAGGATTTTCCAAGGTAGATAAGATAATTGATCTACTCAAGGAGTGAAAACATGTTGCACTCGTCTCAGATGCAGGAACTCCATGAATCAGTGATCCAGGATTCGTTCTCATACGTGCTGCTATAGAGGCAGATATCACTGTGACACCTATTCCTGGTGCATCAGCTGTACTCTCAGCACTTGTCTCGAGTGGTATGGACTGCCATCAGTATCTCTATCTCGGATTCCTCCCAGTGAAAAAATGACGCCAGACTATGCTCAAGTCCCTCGTGAACAAGGAATATACCGTCGTTGTCTATGAGTCAGTGCACCGTATCGAACGTACTCTCGAGGAACTCGCCGAGTATCTCGGGGGAGATTATCCTATCGTCGTGGGACGTGAGATCACCAAAAAATTCGAAGAATTCAAGCGTGGAACTATCGATGAGGTAAAAGAATACTACAAGTGAGAAGGGAAGGTGAAAGGAGAGTTTGTATTAGTATTCTAGTATATGTTTCAACCAAAAACCCTCACACATAATCAATCATCTATCACGCTCTATCCAGAGCGATGAGGGATTATCACTTCCATGAAAATATGATGAATTGAGTTATTATATCAGGGTATGCTCGAGGAGACGCTACATGATAGCACGAAGAACGTGAGATGAGGTATTCCGATACTTTTCCCGAATGCTGGATTCCTGACTGATGACGAAAAAATCCAATCATGATGGAGTTTCCCACAACATGGATTTGCTCGGACGAATGAGTGGAGGTTTTGATGTATCCGTCATTGCGAGGAACGAAGCAATCCAGGTATCTGACATAGTGAAGAATGAGACATCTGTTCTGTTTGTGGACAGGGAGCAGATTCCTCGTACCTCGGAATGACAAAAAACCATAACCAAGTAACCCAATCCCTCTCTTCCTCTGATATTCCTGATATGTTCGGCTATGAATGGAATTGAAGTGTCGAGAATACTATCATCCTCTCTGATGAATGAGTAGAGCTCAGATACTCTATTGCGAATAATAGTGATAAGGAACTTCCCATATCATGGTGACTGCATCCATACTGGGATGTACCGCTCTGAGACAAGTCTCTCATAGAGTGGAACTTCGCAGGAGGGGATATCATCGCATCAGACATCGATAATTGGTCTCGTGGAGGTACAACTCGTATTGATGTACCGGATGATGGTATCATATCATTCACTATCCCATGAGTTGGCACTATCGAGCTCCAGTTCTCACCTGAATTTCGTAGACTCTGGATATGGTCACTTCCGGACAAGAACTTCGTCTGTGTGGAACCTGTGATGTGAGATGATGGGAATATAGTGAGTAATCCCATCTTGATTCCAGCATGAGGCAAGAACAGTAGTCTGATGCAGGTAAAAGTAATTGACAGAAGTATTTAATTATTTATTATCTCTCATAATATAACTTTAATTATATCTATTATGCAATTAGTCAGAGATCTTGAGCTTGATAATTGATGAATCCTGGAGAGATATGTGGGACGTGACTTGTCCGATGTATCAATGGAAACTCAATGCTGAACATGTTCAAAATGTCTTACCGTGCAAGGAGAGACCCAGAAAAGAATCGTTTTTCATACTGAAACTGCTTGAATGTTTGAATTTTGAAGTGAGTATACTGCTTGCATGAGAGATCATCCATTTGCAGCAAAACCATCAAATATTAATGATAAAATATCCAACACTCTTCCACTTGTAAAAATTCCAGTATTGCGGATTTTCCAACGAAAATGTATTGATTATATTGCTAATAATTAATAGTTTCTTAAAAATTTATAGGCTTCATCTCTCTTATTTCTTATCCCACACTGCTAAATAGTGTGGGATTTTTCTATAGTCGGGATCTCATTTGTGCGACTTGCCATAGATGTATTCTCCATCGACCCAGAGGCGTGATGAGCCACTGGCATCGAGCTTGGCTACAGCATTCCGGCTACATCACCATCGAGGAAATTCTTTTTCTATATCGGTCTCGCTCATGGCAAGTGCTGTGAATATGAGAAGTGTAGAACTCTGGTTCTGTGAGTTCATATTCTGGAGGCAGATATATGTCCGACCGATTGACTCTGTTCTGTGGTGAGACTCATCGAGTGTCAGATTCACGAGTGCGAGGGATCCTGATGCATCACGGAGATTCTCCCAGGAGTAAGGCAGGAGAGATGCACCAGTTGAACCTATGATGAGGATATTTTTGGACTCGTCACGATTATCTGCTCATGCTGTCCTGATTGTTGTTCATTCCTTCAATCCAAATGAGAGTGGTGTATATTCTCTCGCAGGATCAAAAAACTGTCAGTTAATGAGAGAGAATGGTTTTGTATCGAGTCCTACGAGTGCTTCAGATATTTTTTTCTTCACAAAAAGAGGTTCTCAGGAACTACTATCATAACCACTCTGTGTGAGCATCGATGTGAGTGTGGCACCACGAGAGAGATCGACCTCCTGTACCCAGAGTTCTACTTCATTGTATCGAGATATGCGGACAGCATCACCTGCTATGAGTGTCTGATAAGTATACGTTATTGGTTTTTTTGTGACCGTTCAGGTTGAGGTTTGTCACTTTTTCTTCTTCAGATTTTGTTTTACGAGTTTTTCATTCTCCTTCATGACGTTCTGTAGATTTGGTGGCGCAAGAATACTACTCGCATATATATCGAGAGACGACAGTATGAAGAGGAGTGAGATCGTGGTGAGAAGTATTTTTTTGAGCATATTATCGGGGGAATGTGAGGGTGATAGTGAGTCAGTGTGGAACAGTATTCTCGAGAGTAAAAACTCCACCATGAATACGCATGATGTGCTCGATGACAGAGAGTCAGATTCACATACTTTTATCTTTTCTTCCACGACCAGTGTCTACACGATAGAATTTTTCTTTTACGTATGGGATATCTTTTTCGGGGATTCATACTCCGTTGTCTCTGAATACGAGGATCACGTATTTATCTGACTTCTTGTATTCACATATGAGTGAGGTGTTTTGTCAGGCGTATTTGATAAAGTTCGAGAATATATTATGTATGAGTTGTGTGAACATGGACTGATCCATGCGTATCATGGTGTCTCAGGACATATCTATCTCTATACTTTGCCCTGTTTTTTGTACTTGTGGGAAGTATTCTTGGATGAGGGGAGTTAGAAGTTTTCGTACACTGAATCGTTCTACCCGAATATTTTTGTCTCACTCATGCGTTGCGCGTTCGAACTCCATGATCTGCTCTGTTGTATCTGTGAGTCTGTCAAGTTCGTTCTTGAACAGATTCATCGTCTTCGTATCGAGCTCCATCACTCCATCCTCGATGGCCTCGAGATAGCACTTCACCGCAGTGATGGGTGTACGTATCTCGTGGGAGAGATCCGAGAGAAAATTATGTCTGATATTTTCCTGTATAGAGAGGGACTTGTGGAGGTTGTTGATGGCTGATATGAGTGGAAAAAACTCATTATTCTTGGTATATCTGAGAGATGAGTATCATTTTTTTTCGGTGATCTTCTCGATATTCTCTGTAACACGTTCTATCGGGGAGAATATAGAACGAATCCAGAGCATATAGAGGACGTAGACGAAGAGGAGCCAAAAAATATTGACGATAACGAGTTCACGTACAACGCCTGTCACGAGACGTCATTCTGGACTGTTTTCTCAGAGAGTCTTGTAGCTCACACGTGAGAATATATCTGTGAGACTCCGTCCACTCGAGAATCCACCAATCGAGAGAGAAGTGCTATTAGAGGCACCGCTCGAAGAGAGATAGAGTTCAGGGTTTTCTGATATATTCTGGAGGGCGGTTGATATGGTGGAGAGTTCCTGGAGTACTGCGTTATATTCGTCTCTCGTCTCATCGTCGAGTGTCGACAGCTCGGTAAATGCCTTGAGTTTTTCGGGGTCTGGAGTGTTGCTCGTATCACCCACCTCCGTCTGATATATCTCTATCTTGGACTTGGTGATATTCTGGAACGCAATAATATTCACGAATATCGTGAGTATGAGTGTCAGTCCAGTGATGAGTGGAATCTGGTAGGAGAGCCGCACAAGAGGGGATAAAAAATATACAGGAAGTATACGAACTTTCCTGTATAGAACAAGGTGAAATATGTGAATTAAGGGTGAGGAATATTTCATCCATCTTCCAGTTTTTCTAAGAGTTGTCGTGCAGTTATCGATGTGTTTGTATATATGCGAAAAACTCGTTCTATTCTTTCGATGAGCTCTATACTTGGATTTCTATATTTAAATATTTCTTTTTGCTCTGATTCAAGCAGCTCTATTGAGAGACAGAGTCTTCAGAGTACTTCTGCGAGTCATGCATTTTTATATTCTTTTAGGCTATGGTTTCAGTCCAAGAGTTCAGTAAGTCGATACTTAACGGTTCCAAGATTTATATTTATAGGGTTTAATCAGAGTCCCTTTTCGACCTCATCAAGCAAAATTCATAAGTGGTCAACGAGTCGTTCACCATCAGGATGTACGTAGACATAATCATTCATTTATATAAAATATAAATAAAATATGATTTGTCAATTTTTTCTCCTTTCCCTTGCTTTTTCCCCTATTTTTGATATATTCAGTTTATGCATCTATATGCCAAAAAATACCTATAATTCTTACTCATAAATCACATGACAGTTCGTACCCGACTCGCACCATCACCAACAGGATACATACATATTGGTAATCTCAGAACCGCACTATATGCCTACCTCTGGGCACGACACAATAATGGACAATTTATACTTCGAATAGAAGATACAGATAGAACACGACTTGTCGAAGATGCTGTTGATAAAATTCTTCAAACCCTGACTGATGTTGGTATGAGACCGGATGAATGACCACATCATGATGGTGGCTTTTGACCTTATACTCAGAGTGAGCGTCTTGATTTTTATGCACCACATCTTCATCGTCTCTGTGAGGAATGAACTGCATACTATTGTTTTTGTACATCTGAGCGTCTTGAGAATCTCAAAAAAGAACAAGAAGAATTAAAGCTTCCTCCACGCTATGATTGACATTGTCGTCATATACCTCTCGAGGAGGCTAAGGAGCGAATTGCAAATAGTGAAAAATACACCATTCGTCTCAAAGTACCAAAGGCAGAAACTTTAGTTTTTAATGATCTTATTCGTGGTCGGATAGAGTTTAATACGAGCGAAGTAGATGACCAAGTGCTTCTCAAGTCAGATGGATTCCCAACCTATCATGGTGCTATTGTGCTCGATGATCATGCTATGAATATTACTCATGTGATGCGATGAGAGGAGTGGATTAGTTCCATGCCAAAGCAAATACTCACTGCTCGTGCTCTTGGTATAACACTTCCTGAGTATGCACATCTTCCATCTGTGCTCGGAAATGACGGAAAAAAACTCTCAAAAAGAACGGGTGATGCATTTGTCTCTGAATACCTCGCAAAATGATACTTTCCAGAGGCACTCCTGAACTTTCTCTCGCTCCTCGGTTGGCATCCGAAGCAAGACGAAGAGATTATGACGATGGATGAGATGATTGCCAAGTTCGAGATCACCGATATACACAAGTCTGGTGCAGTACTCGATCCGATCAAGCTCGACTGGATGAATGGTGAATACATCAAGCGCATGGAAATCGGTGAGCTCCATACTCGTCTCGCTCGCTATCTCGAACAATATGAAGAGGCATTCTATCGTGCAGTATTCTCACAGAAGGATTACCAGTTCAATACACGTATTATCGCTGAACTCCAGACTCGTATGAAGCGATTCGACGAGTTCGTAGAGCTGACCAAGTTCCTCTATAGCGAAGCGAATATCAGAAAAGACCTCCTCGCCAATCCGAAGATGAAGATCGAATCAGAGGCAGACGGACTCGCTTCACTTAAGTTCGCTCTCCCACTCCTCGAGTCCGCAGACTATAGTTCACTCGATGCGCTGAAAGCTCCGATTCTCGAGGCTATTGCCACAGCCGGCAAGAAAAATGGACAAGTTCTCTGGCCACTGCGTGTCGCACTCTCGGGTGAAGAATTCTCACCAGGAGCATTCGAGCTCGCATATATCCTTGGTCGTGACGAGTCAGTCTCTCGAGTAAAAAAAGTCCTAGAATCAGCTAAATAGTTCATGAAGTGCGCCCTAAAAACTCTATACTCCATACTCTATACTCGACTATGCAATATATATTTTTCAAAAACATACTCGAAACCATACTTGCTAACTATCTCTGCCCTCAGTGTCAGAGCAAAGCTAATGAGCAGTCTCTGAGTATTATGGGGGTTCGTGAAAACTCCCTCAGTATCCATGTGCACTGTCATATCTGTGGAACACACTCAGAACTCAATGCTGAAGTCAATGCTATGGCAGCTCAGATGCTTGAGACCGAAGAGTGAAGAAAAACATTCGAAGAATTCGTAAAAAGTTGATGAACTATTGGTGCTACGATGAAGAACAAAAATCCACGTACTCCAGTTAATCCTGATGCCATCAAGGATGAAGATATTGTCAAAATCCATAATGATCTCAAAAATGCAAAAAGTATAGAAGATCTCATGAATTAATCTATAACTCTTTCCTATGCTCGCAAAACTCATTGCTTTTTTTCTCCTGATTGGTTGAAGTTATGTTCTCTCAGTTTTTGTTGTTCCTGATATGGCTGATCAGTATGGAAATACAGAACTCAATGCAAAAATCCGCATCATAAAAGATCAGAGCCTGAACTACGCATCTGGTTCAGAGAGTCCAACATCACTCGCAGAAAAAGTCCTCAACACGAGTAAAAACCTCGTCGACGAGACCAAGCAAACAGTCGAAAATACCCAAAAAGTAGTCACCGAAAAAACCGAACAAGCAAAAAAAGCGGCAGAATCTGTAGAAAAAGCATATAACGCACTCGAAGAAGCAAAGACGGATATCAAAAATCTCACGAACTTCTCTGGAGCATCGCTCTCTGGCTCAATCCAACCATAAATCCCATGAATCGACACTTCCGTTCGGATCGTATCCTCAGACATGAGGAGCGCAAGTCCGCATCTTCTCATATTATTCAGATGATAATTATCTGAATTTTTGCCTGTATTATTTTTCTCTATTTTCTCGTGAAAAATACGGGGAATATCGAGATAACACCAAAAGACTATATCATCGACAGGTGAGCCTCTATGCTCTCGCTCAATACCAAGCTCAAGTGGTGAGTAGCAGATTGGCGATATAGTCTCTGGGTGAAGTATTTTGCACCGAGAGATATCACACTCATGGCGTGAGAATATGAGGCGGTTCGTGGTACTACTGTCGAGACTTTTTTTACTGAGTCGATAGCGAGCCCCGTCCATACGGATATCACTATCACGATACTCCCAGGGTGGAATATGTATGATATCGATGCTTATCTCGTGGAGAAAAATATAGCAAAAACCGGAGAATTCCTCCGTGTGGCGAGTGATAGATTCGCTGAGTATCAGACCAAGTATGACTGGCTCACTGGAGTCGATAGTCTTGAGGGATTTCTCTATCCTGATACCTACAGAGTAACCAAGAGTGCCACTGCACATGAGGTAATACTCAAGCTCCTTCAGGGATTTGAGAATCGAATAGGGGAGAGTTATCGTTCGCAAGGGAAGGATGCATATCAGAAACTCATCCTCGCATCGATCGTCGAACGAGAGGAGCGTGTCGATGCCAATCAGCCAATTGTGGCAGGAATACTCGAGAAGCGTGTCCGTGAAGGTATCGCTATGGGTGCTGATGCAACAGTCTGTGTTGGGTATGGCAAGACGCAAAAGGAGTGTACACCGACATTCGTGGCAACTGTCATCAACCAGAAGAATCCATACAATACTCGCAATACTCTCGGATATCCACCAACCCCGATAGCCAGTGTACCGTTATCTGCATGGGGGGCTGCAACCAATCCTGAAACCTCACCGTATTATTACTACCTCCATGATAGTGATGGTGTGATACACTATGCTCGTACCAATGATGAGCATGTCGCCAACAAGAGAAAATATCTCCAGTAAGAATTCTTACTGTTTTCTTACATGTTTTGTCATACTGAGGTACGAAGTATCTGCTTTATAAAAAAATAAAATAGACTCCTTGGCGGTCCATACTCGCGTAGACATATATCAGAATGACAAAAGGCTCCCAAAGCTTTCCATAACTATTACTGCATCATGTCAGAACTCATAATCAGAATTAATACTCTCCTCTCACCAATCGAAAATATCCTCAAAGCCCACAAAAAGTATATTGGATATTTTTTTCTGATTCTGGCAGTCCTATCGTTTGGTTTTTTCTGGGCGGATAACGGAGTCAAGGAGTCTGGAGAAAAGGCAATATTCGTCCTCTGGGTCATCCTCTGGATTCCGATATTTGCTCGCGTTTTTGGTATTAGGATTTTTCAGGCGATTATGTCACTCAGGCAAGAGCTCGGTATCCTCATGGGGACTCTTGCTTTTGTTCATGGGGCAATGTATATTGTACCTTATCCGACGATGATAGGTGAGTCATATTTTTGGCTCGATGATACAACAGTGCTATCATACCTTGCATTTGGTTTTTTTGCGCTTCTCCTCACGATACCACTCACGCTCACATCGACCAAGTGGGCAATGCGCGTGATGTGACGATACTGGAAGATGCTCCATAGAATGGTATACGTTATCATCATATTTACAGTCATACATGTAGTACTGATACAGTGGGCGAAGCATATGGAATGGGGACCAGTAATCATATTGGTATTATATTTTGGGCTCAAGGTACTCGAGTGGCGTGGTTTTTCATTCGCGGGAAAGAACACGAAAAAAATCTATCCAAAATGACAAAAGTGGCTCTGTATCCCATGTGGATATATATATGATCCTCTACTCTGAGATGAGGCTGATGGTATTGCTCCTGGAACTGAGTTCTCAGATATTCCTGATGATTGGCGTTGTCCAGACTGTGGTGTGACCAAGGCAGACTTCGTTCCATTCGAGGATGATGGCACCAAGACTCCACCATGACATGAGGCAAAGATAGTAGAAAAAACCTATCTCAATCCTGTGACATTGAAGCTCGTTATCGAACTCACAGAAGACCTCAAGAGTATTGCAGGGCAATTCGTTACGTTCATGTGGTCGGATGCTGAATGAGAGTTCTCTCGTTCGTACTCGATAGCAGAGCATACAGGAAAGCAACTCACATTCCTTATCAAGCTGACAGACCTCGGTCGCTGAGCTCGTCTCCTTCGTGATATATCATCTGATGCAACTATTCGCATCAGGGGAATATTTGGTCGATTCGTTCTCCAGGATACACAGAGTCCAAAGGTATTCCTCGCGACAGGCACATGACTCGCACCTATATACAACATGATACGGGCACTTCCAGAGTGAGTGAACAAGTCCCTCTACTTCACAGTGGCAACGTGTACAGAACTCTTCTATGTTGATGAATTGAAGTCTATCCAAGGTCTCGATCTCCATATCCATACAACCAAGGAACAGACTCCAGATTGTAACTATGGACGAGTCGATGTTGATAATATCATAGCCACTCCAGATACAGAGTGGTACCTCTGTGGAAGTCCGAGGATGGTAGAGGAGGCAACTACCAAGCTACAGGCAAGAGGATATGAGAAGATATATAGTGAGGAATTCAATTAAAAAATTCCCCCTCGAATCCGAGGGGGAATTTTTATTTCTTTTTCTTCTTTCAGAATATTTTCGTCATCTTCGATTTCGTTCTTACTCAGAAGAATCTCATAGATTGTGAGAGTTGATGTTTCTTTTTCTCGAGCCATGAATATCCTGCAGGACTCACTGATATATCTATCTTTGCAAGAGGATTTTCTTTTGTGCCGATTTTTATCTCCTTGTGGAGCTTGGCAGCCTTGTCTGGACTACTGAGATCCTCCTGTGTACGGATGATGGCGTATTCTGTAGCAGGTTCTGGAATAGTGATATAGACATCTACTGCACCACCATGAGCAGACTGGAGCTCTTCACCTGTGAGGGTATATATCTTCTCGAGTCGGAACTCGATTGACTGAGTTGGTGATATCATGCGGAGCTTGTCCCCGACATCGATACGATTCTTTACTTGGATTCTCGCGATTTTTCCTTGCTCAAGGAGGAGTTTAAGGTTTTCAGGAATAGCAGAAACAAGATTTCTCGATTCCGCTACCACTTCACTCGAAATGACAGATTCAGTTTCTGAATTCTTCATTCCTCACTCGTCACTCTTCACTATCACTCCTGCCATCTCCTCTTCGTGGAGTTCTTTATTTTTTTCGAAATAAATTGCTTTCTCTCCAGGGTTACCCACGAGGAAGCCAGGCGTATATCCACGATTCGATATCGCAAATACCTCACATGAGAGTCACATGATATCGTATTCCATATTTTTCTCGACTGCATCGAGGGCTGGTCGATATGCGCGACCGACACCTGCGAGATAGTTTACCGTCTTACTGCGACCTTCGACCTTGAATGAGACTACACCAGCATCCGCGAGCTCCTGCATATAAGAGAGGAGACAGATGTCTCGTGAATTCATAATATAGGTTCCGTATTCATCTTCATCTATTGGCATGAGCTCTCACTTGCGTTCACGTTCCTCGAGGTAGAATTCTCCTGTGAGTTCCTGATAATCCTCTGGTCGACCTGTGGAGTCATAGAGTTCCTCAGGACTGGCATCTTTTTTAAATACCTTGTACTCCCAACGACAACTATGTGAACATGTTCCTTGGTTCGGATCACGATGAGAGAAGTAGTTCGAGAGGAGACAACGTCCAGAGTATGCCATACAGATAGCACCGTGGACGAAGAACTCGAGCTCGATATCTGGAACCATCTCGTGGATCTCCCGCACTTCGCGGAGTGAGAGCTCGCGAGAGAGGATAATACGGGTTATTCCCATCTCTTTCCAGAACTCAGCCTGCGCCCAGTTCGTGTTATTTGCTTGTACGGAGAGATGTATCTCAGCAGTAGGGAATTCCTTGCGCACGAGGTGGATAAGTCCAGGATCGCTCATGATGAAGGCATCTGGCTTCATGTCCATCATCTTCTGGAAGTTCGCCATAAATGGCTTGATCTTCATATTGTGTGCGTATATGTTCGCAGTGAAGTATATCTTCTTCCCGCGAGAGTGGCAGTACTCTACACCTTCCGCAAGTGTCTCCCATGTGAATTGGTTCTCACGAGCTCGGAGGGAGAACATCGGTACACCTGCATAGACCGCATCTGCACCATAGGCGATAGCGTATTTGAGTTTTTCGAGATTGCCAGCTGGCATGAGGAGTTCGAGTTTTTTAGACATATATATTGACTTATATATAAAAATAAATATAAATAATTAGTTCATCTACTTTGGAGGCTCTATGGAACCGAACTCGCCCTTGTTTTACTATGCCATTTTTTACGCGACCTTTGTGATTGGCGGATTCCTTGCTGGAATCACAGTTGTCTCAAGGAATAGGGGAATTGGCTACTGGACGTCTTATGGAACTCTTTTAATTGCATTTTCAGCCATTGGCTGGATGATGAAAACACTCTAGCAAGTCCTCCAGAGAGTGGACAAGATTTGTGGCACCGTCAATTTTGATTGGTGCCACTTTTTAAAACAAAAAAATCGCACAGAACTTTATTGGATGAGAGTTGTTTGGTTATTGGAAAACGGAGCACTGGATTGCTTCGTACCTCGCAATGACGGAACACTGATACATCCAAAGAGGGTTCTGCACGACTTCTCTTATGCTGGCAATATATCGAAAAGTTCTCAAATTGCAAATCTTCGTTTGCATTTTTTTCTTACCCCTCTATCATATATCTATGTTTTGGTGTATGAGGCATATAGTTTCAACTTTTCTCATTGGTATTGTGGGATTTTTTGTCATGAGTCCGAGTATTGCTCTCAGTGCATGACAAGATGAACTCATCGTCATGAGTGGTCGTGTAGGGGATAGCTGTACGATGAATATCGAATGTCGTGATGTCGGCGAGTCTCGTATCGTCTGTCGGAGTTCTGGTGAGATGATCGTTCCGGCAGGATGTACGATTCGTAGTGTTGCAGGATTACTCGCCCCATCTATCGGGTGGAGTCAGAGAATTGATTGGGTTATATGAGAGACATATATTGAGTGAACAGTCGTAGGACTTCTCTATGAGGAGCCGGATACTTTTGTCTATCCATTTGTCCGGATAACCAAGATACAGGTCTAGGATTTTAAAAATTCTTTTTCTATTTTTTTATCCTTACCTTTCTTATGAAAATTCTTTTTTCCGTATTTTTACTGACACTCCTAGCATCATGTACCGTAGGCCTCGAACAAAAAACAGAGACGAATAATGGTGTCACACCTACGACCATCACAACAGAAGACGCCCTCCCGAGTCCGAGTATGCCTATCTGAACAGGTGTACTCGAGGAGTCATCTATCGATAGCATCTCACTCTCATGAGTGATGGATACGGTATTTACCTATCTCGATAGTGAGAACAAGTCGTATGCAAGCGGCACATTCCGAGAGATCATCAGTCGCTATCCTCATACGGTTGTATACTTCTACCCAAAGGATGGAACTCCGAATTGTACGATACAGGCACTTGACTTCTCTATGATGCTCACAGACTTCCGTGCGAAGGGATATAATGTTATCTGAGTATCCAAGGATGGACTCGACTCACACAAGGTATTTGCTGAGCGCAATGAACTCAAAATAGAACTCCTACAGGATGCCAATGGCGATCTTCTCAAAGCATTTGGGGCTGAGGGGCCACTCCAGACATATGGAAATGGTGATGAACTCTCTGATATCATTCGTTCAACATACATCATCGACAGCACAGGGACGCCGTCACACGCATATCGCGATATAGTGGCCATGGGACACGCACGACGTATCTATGAGGTGGCTACAGGTGAAGAATATACGAAGTAAAAGTTGACTATAATATATATAGTGTATAATATAAAAGTATTTAAACTAAATTACAAACTACTATGTCAAACTATGGTGTATTATCAGAGATAGATAATCCAGAGATACTTATCGCAGAAAAGGTACAAAAAATTGCTATTGTGCTCGGAGAAGATTGACGAGTATTGCTAAGTATTCCAGAGGAGCTAAGAAAACACAAAGATAGTTTTGCAATTGCTGGAGCTATTATCCAACGCATAGTTTCTGAACATGGAAATGGTAAATCATTTGATCAGATTCTGGAAATGATTCCGGATGAAACCAGATTGGTGCTTGGGGCTATGGGAATATGAAGTATATCGATAGCCATAACTACCTATATATCCAGGGAATCCATAGCAGCTACAATTGCTGCAAGAAATAAAATCCTCTATAACTAGAGGATTTTTTATGCTATTGTAATCCTCAAGGCTACTACAAAATACTATACTTATGTAACTTTGTGTAGGAAGTCGAATGGTAAAAAAGTGTTCTTCGGTTAATAAAATATTGTATAAGTCAATAAATCTATATAATACGCATATGGACCTAATCAAGGCTGACCTTCATATGCATTCTCGGACTGGCTCAGATGGGGCTCTCTATGCACAGGAATTGGCATACCTTTTGCATGAGTTATGATTGGAGTATGCATCCCTGACTGATCATGATAGTGTACTATGAGTTGAGCTAATTAGGGAGTTTCTTCTTCAAATCGGAAGTAACGTAAAAATCATCCCATGACTAGAAATCACCACGCATTATAACCAAAAAACACTTCATCTGCTCGCATACGGAATCGATCCCAATAGTACAGAACTGACAGATTTTCTCGTGAGACAAAAAAATGCACGGAGAGATAGGGCAGTACAGATAGTTGAGCGTCTGAATGTGATGTTAAAAAACGAATGATTGCGTTCGATTCCCCTCGAAGATATACTTGCACTTGAGTGAGAATGACCAATTACTCGCCCTGATATTGCTAATTATCTTCTAGAGAATGGTTATGTACAGAACTTTCAGGATGCATTCACTCGATGGCTCGTTCAGTGCGATGTACAGTTACAGTCAATGGACATATATGATACAACGAGATTTGTCTATGAGCTCTGATGAACGCCAATCATTGCTCATACATTCGCACCATGGATATCACTTAATACTGTAGCGAGAGATATGAGTGAGAGAGTTCGATTACTGATGGAGCTCAAGGCAAATTGACTTCAGTGAGTAGAGGTCTACTATCAATGACATGAAAATGATCCCACAGTTTCAGAAAAAATTGCATTGGCTGACTCACTCTGACTCTTGGTAACTGGTGGTTCAGATTTTCATGGTGGAGACAAATGAGCTGCGCCTCTTCCATGATGAACCGAGATCCCAAGATGGAGATTCATGAGATTATTGGAGTGAATCATGAGATAAAATAATCCCTCTCACAATCGAGAGGGATTTCCTTTTTTACTTCACTTCACACACTCCGTTCACACAGTTCTGTCACTTGTATTCCTTCATCCATCACTTCTTCACAAGCCAGCCATAGATATGACATCCGACACAATATCCGACGACTGACTCACTCCACATGAACACAATACAGAGGAGACAGGCGAATATAGTTGGATTCATCGGGGTAACAATGAGAGCGTTGTTTGCAATATTTTGTGCTGTGCCATCCCAGATGGCCTGCATGACAGGATTGATCATACCGGTATAGCCACCGAGCATCAGGATACAGAAGAGCACGAATCCAACGAGTACAAGTCCGATACTCCATGCGAATCTCTTTTGCACTGCACCAACCCAGACTTCGTCTCATTTTTTGAGAAATATTCTCACAAAAGCTCCGAACAGTGAAAATCGTGGAGAGATGAGCTTCAGCACGAAATCAGCGAGCATGATGCTCACGAGAATGAGAGGAATACTATAATTCGCCTTGAACACTACGAGAAAAAATGTAAAGAGTGCAAGTACGAGCGTGATACCTGTTGCTATACGTATCTCGGTTTCATTTACAAAACCGTATTTGTCTCACTTCTGTGAGAGGTGTGGAACGCGAGTTCAGTACATAAGTGGAGGGATTAGGAATTAGTTTTTATCTGCGTCATCTTGACGATAGGAAGGATCCAGAGTTTCGGAATCCTGGATTCTTCGTACCTCAGAATGACGGATACTGGTATTTTATAAGAGTTTATATTCCCTGAGAGCATCAGTCCAGAGGTATTTTTTGTTTTTTTGTATAGTTTTTCTGATAATCTGCATCATCTTGGTTTGGTCTATGATGCCTCTATCGAACATACTTTGAAATACTTCTGTATCTTTTTTTGAGAGTGGAACGATTGGGACATCCGAGAGATCATGACAACCATATCCATCGAACGAGATACGAACGAGTCGGATATGACTATCCTGATTATCAAAATCTAGAAACACGGAACCAAGAGCATATGTGAGATGATAATCTGCTCGGCGTGTATCTGGCATCGATGTCCACTCGAATGTATGTTCTATCATACGAGAAGTATAGCTATATTTTCCTAGAGTCCAAGTTTTGATATGAGTTTCCCTTCGCTGTGGAGGCTTGCTATATCTGAGTATCCACCGAGACACTCTTCACCGAGAAATATCTGTGGGACAGTTCGCATACCTGACTTCTGAACTATCTTCATAAGTGTATCTTGGTCATGAGTGACGTCGACTTCCTCATATGTAGCACCGAGAGAAGTGAGGAGATTTTTTGCCATGACGCAGTATGGACAGTAGTCCTTGGTGTAGAGAGTGAGAGACATAATAGATAAAAACTAATAACTAAAAAATAAAAGATAAAAGATAAGAAATAAAGACATAGGCATAGTGCATAGAATGGAATTAATATCTTTTTGTTCAATTCTATGTCTATGCACTTATACCATGCCTGAACTAAAACAATCCAAACAATTTCTTAACCTCTTCGCGGACGACGTGTTCTGGAAATTCGTTCTCGAACTCATTCATCCCGCCGTCGAGATTGTATCCATGAATACCCTCGCGTTCTGCGAACATAGTCGCCTGAGCTGAGCGTCCACCAGACCGACAGATGAAGATGATTTTCTTGCTCTTATCGAGTTCGTTCATGCGCATCGGGAGGATGTGTAGTGGGATATTACGCGCAGTTGGTATGCGTAACTCCTTGAACTCACCAGTTCCACGGACATCGATGAGGTCGATAGTATCTGGAGCTGTGTCGATGAGTTTTTTGAGTTCTTTTGGAGAGATAGAGGAGATCATAAGCTATGTAAAATTGACAAAATAAAATTATGTATATTATATGTATATATTTTATAATAAAAGTTCTTTATGCATAATCCACTTAGTATAACAAATAATTTCTGAGAAAAAATAGAGGGTTTGGATTATATTTGATATTACACAATTGCAGCTATTCTAGCAAGGGCTGATTTATTTGGTGATGATTCTGCAGGAACTATAGAAGAATATGCTGATAGATATATGCAGGAGTTACGCAAGTATCCTAAGGATGTTGTTATAGCTACTAGAGATCTCATCTCTAATCTCGTACTTGGTGTAAATCATCAAAATTAGTTATTTACAAAATATACGTTGTATCTCGTTCATGAGAGCGAGGACACGAGGATCTGCGATAGAGTAGGAGACGAATTGTCACTGCTTCTCTGCATGGAGCATACCATCCTCTCGCATGGCGGCGAGGAATTGTGAGAGCTGAGACTGACTCACATTGCATGACTTCTCAAGTTCTCAGACGGTCTTGGCACCATCACGGAGCTTGCAGAGGAGGAGGAATCTCTTGGGATGAGCGAGGAACTTCAGGAGTTCTGCGACTTCCTCGGATTTTTTTTCGATGTCTTTCATAGTGAGTGGATGATTATATGCTTTTTGTATCCGTCATTTTCGAGCTTCTGTAGTCGGAAATCTGTTCGTTTTTTAGATTTCCTGCTATGGAAAGAAGGAATGACGACGATGTAATCATATTATGTATTCATAATATGAAGTCAACAGTTTTTATTCTCCAGAAACTGTTTTCTTCTTCGTGAGAATCTGTCAGTCGTACATGTTTTCTTTTCACTCGGTTATGATAGTTGCACCATCATGGACTCAGAGTATCTCGGCGAAGCTCAGATCTGAGGCGAGGACTTCTACGAGTTGGAATCTGATTGTATCACCTTCGAGTATGTATAATCCTGGAGGACCATATCGGGTGATGAGTGAGTTCACTGGCACTATCGTACCATTGTTGTGTGGGGATTTTTTGCGTGAGAGCTTGATAATCATGCGCTCTCCTATCACGCTCTGAGAGTTCGTGAGAGTTATCTCTATGTAGTTTTTGTTGTGTATTGGGTCACGTTCCTTCTGGAGGAGTGATATGGTGCCTGTGAGAGTTATATCTTTGACTGGATTCTCTATCTCGATAGTATCTCATACCTGGTACTCGTAGAGATTATTGTCGATATATGCCTTGAGCATACTCTTGTCTTCACTCGTCATCCTGAGAAGCGGGATGCCCTGTCAGATGATGGTTCCGACATTCATATATTTCTCGAGTATGATACCATCGTATGGAGCACGGATGATATCTGATTCATTCGCGTCACGTGCGAGGAACTCATTCATCTTGGTCTCTGCGAGCTTGGTTCCGATCTCTGACTTTTTTGCTTGGATTTCGATGATATTCACACTGAGTTCTCGGAGTTTTGTCTTTTTCTCAGCGAGAAGGATATCTTTATTTTTTTTCGCATTCTCTACCTGGATACGCAGACTCTCGAGTGAGAGTTCCTGTGTACTCTCTGATCCACTCGATGTGACGAGAAGTGGTGTAACTCCTGACTTCCACGAGACGAATATTCACTCTATCTCTGAGGTGTTCGACTTAAATTCATTAAAAGCTTGTGTCCATCAGTTTCTGAGTTCGAGTGTGAGTCAGTTTGAGAGGACAGAATTCTCGAGCATGAATACCATCTTTTCATGATACGTTCTGAGGCTCGCGTACGCATTTTCGAGGATTTTTATGTATTCTTTTGCATTTTCTGAAGTGATAACTACTTTTTTATCCTTGATACCCCTGAGTTCACCGATAGATTCATAGAGTTTTCACCATGCATTTTCTGCATCAACTCTAGATGATCCAGCGCGTGTACCGAGGTAGTCTTCCCAGCTATCATTTGTATATTCAAAATTCGAAGTAATACCAAGTATCTTGTCTCACTCATGGAGCGATGCATTCGCGAGGTTAATAATATTGTTGAGCTGGAGTGTATAGTTCTGATCGAGATTTTCTATATTGTCGGTGAGGTCTTTTTCATTTTTGAGGAGTTCGTTTTCGAGTTGTTTGATACCATTCTCAGCTTGGGCGATACGCTCATCGTAGAGTTTTTCTATCGATTGCTTCATGAGCTCGGTCTGTGCACGCATATCCTCTGTATCTGCTTGTATCGATACGAGTCATCCAGCAACCTGTGAGAGTCACTCGACCATGATATCAGATTCATTGTTCCCGAGGCGTGCGAGGATCTGTCATTTCTTGACACTGTCACCTGGGTGGACGAGTATCTCAGTGATACGGCCACCGTTCTTGAATGCGAGATCACTCGTGATGCCTCACTCGACTGATGCGATGATGCTATCTCGGAGGGTGATAGTTCCAGCCTGTGTAGTAAAAATCCCATACGAGAACTCTCTCGGTGCAACTTCATCATCCCCACAGGAGGAGAGGATGAGTGGCAGGGAAGTGATGAATATGAGGGGAAGTATTTTTTTCATAGAGGAAAAATAGAATATATTAGTGAATGTGGAGTTCTCGCTCGTGCTCGACGATATGTGTGAGTTGATTGTCTCGGACTGTATCCTCGACGTGATACTTGCGTAGGTATGAGTAGTAGAAAATCGGGATAAAATAGAGTGTGAGCACCGCAGAGGCTGAGAGTCAGGAGATGATAGACCATGCGAGTCCACTCCAGACAGGGTCACTCGTGATGATAAAAGATCCAGCAACCGCAGCGACTGATGTGAGCATCACGGGAACGAATCTTTTTTTGCTTCACTCGATCACTGCATACTCGAGCGACTTACCTTCGTCAATCAGCTGATTGATATAGTCGATGAGTATGAGGGCATTCCCCACCACGATACCACCGAGTGCTATAGCACCGATCATCGCTGTCGCAGTGAAGTATGTACCATTCATGAGGTAGAGTATTGAAAACCCTGGAAATATCCCGAAGAATGAGAGGAGGAATGTCGTCATCACGATACCACCGACCGAGAAGCTCCCGAACTGTGTCACGATGATAAAATATATCACAAAGAGTGAGAATATCATGGCTACTCCGAGGTCACGGAATGTATCCATCGTCAGTTCCCATTCGCCTCACCAGACGAGTTCATATGTATGTCCATCCTCGCCACGGAAAGTCATACCATATGGTCATGAAGATATCTTCTTGTATCCGAGTTCTCTGAATTCCTCTTCATCGAGCTCACCATAGAGTCGGATAACAGGATAGACAACAGAGTTATCTCCCATCTCTCCATAGATGTGGATTGTCTCCTCACGCTCGTCTGTGTAGATATCATGACTCTGGAACTCTGTATCGATATCCGCGATATCTGTGAGGGATATCTTCTTCCCGAGAGGACTCATGAAGTAGAGAGATCTCACTGCTGCGAGATTGTTTTTGTCTTCGCGTCTCACTCAGACACGTATCTCTGATGCTCCGTATTTTTCTCCATCATCACGAGCAATCGATACACGTGTATCTCCATAAAAAAGTCCAAGTGTCTGCATCACCTGTGTCGCACTCACTCCTGTCTCGAGGAGTCTATCATGCCTGAGTGTGATACGCAGACTCGCGGCTGTCGTCGAGTATGAGTTCGTGAGATCGACTATGTCTTCTTCTGATGCCATGATACGAACTCTTGACTCTACACGTTCTGCGAATTGTACGAGACTCATATGTGGAGTCCCGACATCACCCTGTATCTTGATATGAAAAGTTGCCTGTGTCGGAGGTCCTGGAGGATCTTCGAGGAGTCGAATCTTGATATCTGGATATCGCTCTCGGAGCATGTTCTCGAGGAGTGGGCGTACGGCGATCACCCATGATTCTGACTTCATCTCTCGGTCTGCAGCATGATGGAGATTGATACGCATACTGATCTGATGTTCCATGAGACGATTGTTCCCACCACGGAACAGATTGGCAAAGTCGGCTGGTAGTCTATCTCCGATAGAGGTATTTACATTTTCGACGATTCTGAGTTCTCTAGGAAGTATGCGTTCGAGATGAGCCTCACCTGAGACGGTTCATTCGACTTTTTTGTATCCGACGAGAAAACTCTCCGCAGCATGCGCTATCTCTGTAGTTTTCTCTATACTGGTATTGCGTGGTGCATCGATCCAGAGGTATACTTGGTCCTTGTCTGCCTTGGGGAGCATGCGTGCCTTGAATACATCGAGCATGATAGGTACCACGAGGATGATGATGAGTGATATCCAGAATCCGCGCTTGAGCCAACTGCGCATATGTTCGGTTTTGGACTCTCTCGTGATGAATACCTGGAGTTTCTGTCCGTACCATCGGAGGAATCCTCACTCCTTATGATCGTGATTGTGTGTTGCTCCAGCCTTATGGAGAAAACTTGCAAGAAAAGGATTGATACTGAACGCAACAACGAGGGATGCTGTGAGAGCAATAGATGCAAATATAGGAATTGGCTTCATATAGTCACCCATCATTCCCGTCACCGCGAACATCGCGACGAATGATATGATACGAGTGATCGTCGAGAGGACGATGCTGACTCCTACCTCGCGAACAGAGTCAAGTATTGCTTCGAATTTACTCTTGCCAGTACGTGGCATCATCGCGAGATGACGAGCATTGTTCTCGACCATCACGATAGAGTCATCGACGAGGATACCGAGTGAGAGTATGAGTGCGAAGAGTGTGATACGATTGATATCGAGACCGAGGATAAGTGCCACGATAAAAACGATTCCAAGTACCATCGGAATACAGAATGCCGCGTTGATCGCATCTCGTACCCCGAGGAATATGATGAGGATAACGAGTACTATCGCGATAGAGACGAAGAGGTGGAGCATGAGTTCATTGGTCGCATGTTTCGCTGTCTCTCACTCGTCCTGGATAGTGATGATAGATATATTCTTCGGGAGAGTTTTTATTGCTTCCTGGATGACCTCATGGACTTGCTCCACTACATGAACTGAGTTGGTTCACTTGAGTTTCGCTACTCCGAGGAATACGGCATCTGATGATAGTTCAGGACTCACATAGTCATATACCTCAGTGATGTCACGCGGTCATGATGATATAGTAGCTATATCCTGGAGATAGACTCGCTTGTCACCACTCGCGATGATAGGGAAGTTCCTGAGTTGCTCGAGTGTATCTGTATCGTGTCCGAGGTAGAGTGCATATCGAGTACTCTCATCAGATATCTCACCCATCATATACTCTCAAAAGCTCTCCCTGAGTCGTCCCACTACTGTGAGGATATCGAGTCCGAAGTCTTCTATACGTTCAGGATTGAGTTCGATGGAGATATCATTGGAGTATCCACCGACGATATCGATCACTGTTGTTCACTCGACGGATTTTATTTTTTCACGGAGATTTTTTGCGATATTCTGGAGGTATTGTCCGCGTTCTTTTTCACTGAGCATATCTGTACTTCCAGAGAATACTATGGCATAGGTGACCTGTGGGAGATCCTCAGGATCGATAGATCTGATGGCAACATCCTCGATATTGTATGGTCTGAGATCATAGTTGGCGTACATCTTGTCGTAGAGTCGGGTTTTTGCATCTTCCTGATCGATGCCGACCTCGAATGCAACCATTACACTCACATATCCATCAGTGGCATACCCATAGATAGTATCCACTCCGACGAGTTCGCGAACCTTGTTTTCGATAGATTTTATCACGTATTCGTGTCACTCCGAGGCAGTATACCCATGCGCAGGCACCTCGATGAGAAAAGCTGGAGCAATAATCGATGGATTGTATTGCTTCGGGAGGAGGATATACGCGAGGAATCCAAAAAGTGAGATAATGAGGATGAGAATCCAAGTTATCTTTTCATTTTTGAGGAAGAATTCTGTAAAACGAACAATCATAGAATATTATAAAAATGTAATATGAAATAGATATTATAAAAATGTAATATAATGTCAAAAGTTTTTTCATGATTTTTGCAAGAGAATTTGTATTATTATTTTGCACGTGAACAAAAATATGATAGACTTCATTCGTTCTATCAAAAACACGTACCTGTAGAGGTATTATTTTTATAAAAATTCAACCTAAATACTCATAACTCAATACTTCCCATGAAGCTGTTCAATATCACAGATATATTCGATAATGTCATCACTATGAGTCCGGATACACTCGAGGCACTCCATGATGAACTCCGCAAAACCTACAAAAAACTCCGCAAAGATCTCGATGTCGACAATCTCCGAGTCCTCAAAAACCGAATGACGACTATCATCGAGGGAAACTCCCGTAAGCTCGGACACAAGGAACTCCATAAGCTCCACAAACTCCAAACCCTCCTCACAGAAATCGGTGAGACAATTGTTGAGATAGAGGAGATACAGAAAAATGCGATCGAACTCGTCGATCTCGAAGAAAAATTCGACAAAAAATATAAAGCACTCAAAAAGCTCCCAAAATCTAAAAAAAATACACACGTACTCATCGCGATGAAAAAAGCTGAGATATCCTACGAAGAGGAGATGCTCACACTCCAGCTCGAACTCGTAAAACTCCAACGATATATCCAGGAGTCAGGAAAAAAAGTCCTCATCATATTCGAAGGACGTGATGCAGCAGGGAAGGGGGGGAATATCAAACGATTTACCGAGAATCTCAATCCTCGTAATGCTAAGGTGGTTGCCCTCATGAAGCCATCTGATGTAGAAAAATGACAATGGTACTTTCAGAGATATATTGCTCACCTTCCGAATGCTGGAGAGATGGTATTCTTCGACCGTAGTTGGTACAATCGTGCAGGTGTTGAGCCTGTTATGGGATTCGTTGGGAAAAAGGACTATGAAAAATTCATGAATGATGTTCCAGAACTCGAGAAGATGCTCGTGCGTTCATGAACGAAGATCATCAAGTTCTACTTCTCAGTATCCAAGGAAGTCCAGGCTGCCCGATTCCATGAGCGACGCACCAACCCACTCAAGCAGTATAAGCTCTCACCTATAGACCAGTTCTCTCAGAAACTCTGGGATAGATATACGATGGCTGAGTATGAGAACTTCTCGCGCACACATACCGATCATGCCCCATGGACTATCATCAACAGTGATGACAAGGAAGCATCTCGTATCAATGCTATCAAGTACCTCCTCAATCAGTTTGATTATCCAGATAAGATCTCTCGAGACAAGCTCGAACTCGATGACCGTATCGTCTATACTGGTCGTGAGAAGGTCAGAAAACTCGAAAAAGAAGTCGATAAGACGAAGAGTCTCTTCGAATAAATCATTGACTTAATTGAAAATTACATAGTATTATATGACTATGTAATTTTTTTATGGAAAATAAAACACCAACACCTATGGAGCTGAGTTGAATGACGGATGAAGAACTGGAAGCTACAGGATTCAAGAGATCTACATGAAAACACTGAGCAATTAGTATCAAGAGAGTTCAATCAGTCACTCGGGCTGTTGCAGAGATTCAAGAATTATATCCAGAATCCCTTATCGAGGAGGCTATATTCCCACCAAACCCAAAAGCAAATGATTTTTCACTTTTTGCTGGATATTTTCTCGAACAGGTATTGGGGCAATATATACCTCGTATCCAATCATCAGGATTACTCAGAGATACTGAGATAGAGTGAATTATAGAGATTCTCGAATATTATAACTACCTCAGAATCAGGGATTATCTAGGAACACTCTGATTCCTCAATCCAGATGATAAACTCTCGATGAAAAACTCTCAACTTGCAGAGAAAATAGACCTCGATGATAGAATTAAGATCATTAGTGATGTTGTGGGTCGACTTAAAAGTCAACTTGAATCATGGCAACAACCTCAAGGATAGAAAAAATCCCCTAATCTTAGGTTTTTTTATATCTTACTTGCTATATCTCGTCCCGCTGTATATCCACTCGACCAGCATATCTGGAGGGAGAATCCTCATGTATATCAGTCGACATTGAGGACTTCACCTGCGAAGTAGAGGTCTTTTGATATCTTTGACTCCATTGTCTCAGCATCGAGCTCAGTTGTCTCAACTCACCCAGCCGTCACGAACTCATCTCCTGGTCTTCTCTCAATGAGTGTGACAGGGAATCAGTTTCCGAGGAATTCTGCTATACGGAGCCTATCTGATTTACTCACTCATGATACATAGGTCTCAGATATATGAGAGAAAAACTCAGACACGAATCCATCAACGAATCTACGTGGGAGCTTCTCTGAGAGTATTGTACTAATAGTTTTCTTGGGATGGAGGGTGAATTGTTCTACAAGAAAACTATCCCACATCTTCTCAGCCATATCCACGAGAGGAGAGAGGTATATTTGCTTTGGAGTGTTTTTATCGAGCCTATCCCAGGCAATACGCGATGAGTACATGAATGCCAGTGGACCAGAGAGTCCGAAGTGTGTGAGGAGTATAGGTCAACTGAGTTCTCAGATTCTCGCATGTTCGAATGCGAGCCCAGAGAGCGTATGTATCCATGAATCATTCGTGAGAAAACTCGAAAGTGATGGTCAGAGTGTTGTTACCGTGTGTCCAAGCGCACGAGCGAAGGCATACCCATCACCCGTAGAACCCGTGTGACTATAGGCATTGCCACCTGTAGTGATGACGAGTATATCTGCTTGGTATGTTCATTTCGGTGTGGTGATAGTATATTTGTTGGGTTCATTTTTTTTGAGCTCATCTTGTTCCTGTCATTTCGAGTGCAACGATAGTGGAACCGAGAAATCTTGCTGGTCTGCTTGTTTTAGATGAGCAGGATCTCTCGTCGTTACCACAGAGACAGGTAACTCTGTCGAGATGACAGAATCTACTCATTCCCCATAATGTATACTTATCTTGTCGCGATACTTTGCAAATACTCATTCGAATGCATCGACAACATCATTTCCGTCATCAGATATAGGAAATACTCGCATATCTGCCTGAGTCTTGAGTGGTACACCATGAGATTCGAACCACTCATAGGTCTTTGATGGAGAGAACTTGCCCATTGCTTTGCGGATGAACTCCCAACCCCGAGTATACTTGGTTGCCAGTATTTTTTTATCCGTGATACTCGTCGTCACATTGCACCTACCACCTCAGGAGATGATGATCTTGTTCCCTGGGGTTTTATTCTTTTCAAAAAGATGGATATGAAATCCCTCCCCTGATAGGGGAGGTTGGGTGGGGTACCCCCTCTGACTCCCCCTAGAAGAGGGAGAATCAGGCACTGTGTTTTCGAGTATTGTTGCAGCTGTCATGAGCCCTGCAGCACCCGCACCGATGATAGCAATTGTTTTCATATCTGGATACTATCCAAAAAGGAGAGAATGTAAATATTGTGCAAAGGAATGGTGAATTATTTGCAGACGTTAGGAAAATATGTTATCATTCTCTCGCTTTATCTATTAAATATTTTCACATGAAAAAAATCCTCCTCACAGCAATCGGTGCATCACTTCTCATATCTGGTGCAGGCTCTATGTACGCTATCTCTGATTCTACAACGAACTATACAGAGAAGGCAGCCTATGAACAGAGCAAGTCTGCAACTATGCGCCTCGAATACTACAATAAATACAAGGCCAAGGGGTATGATGTATCATCTCTCGATGCCTATCTCGATGCAAGTAAAACTACAGAATCTCAGTTCTGGGAAGCACTCAAGATCGTACAAAATAATCACGAGGTTCCACAGCGTCGTGAATATGTGGCAAAACTTCAATCTAAGGGATATGATGTCTCTGGATTTACAGAGGCAGTTATCCTCGATTCTGGAAAATTCTGGGAGATGGTAAAAGCTATAGAATACGGAACGAAGCCGGTAACAACAGAGGTAAAAAAAGAAGAATACAAAAAGGCTGTAGAAGCGAAAAAGGAAGAAGTAAAAGCGAAGG
Source organism: Candidatus Altimarinota bacterium (assembly GCA_023260135.1). Lineage (GTDB taxonomy): Bacteria > Patescibacteriota > Gracilibacteria > BD1-5 > UBA2023 > JABFSX01. Next base: position 60,186 of record JALQWG010000006.1, read on the forward strand.
TAGAAGAGAAGAAAACTGAAGTAAAGACAAAAGTATCTCAGTCTCAGAATGAGCGTCTCAAGGCACTCATGAAGGCACGTATTGCAAAAATCCCAGCAGAGAGTCGTGATGCAACTCTCACTCGCCTCGAATCTACACTCATCAAGGCTATAGAGTCAGCTCGTGCGAGAAATGCAAAGATTCTTGCCGCACGTTACGAGGCTCTTCTCTCAGTAGTTCAAGAAGAGATGAATGCCATCGATGATGAAACTCTCATTAACTCACTCTTTCAGTAAAACTGATACCCAAAAATAAAATCCTCCAGTATTTGGGGGATTTTTTACTTTTTTTGTCACCTTTTTTCTATATAATCGTCATAGTATCTGTATACACACATGATCGCGACAATACGCCAAGCAAAATCCTGAGATCTCCACGCGTTCGGAGACCTCTACGAACTCTCATACGAGCGAGTCTATCGTTTCCTCTTTTATCGTACTCTCGATACTGGGGCAACAGAGGAACTCATCTCCGATGTCTATACCAAGGCGATGAGCAGTATCAGGCGGTTTCGCTGAGACTCTGAGGGTGAGTTCTACTCTTGGATGCTCCAGATAGCGTATACGACATTCATCGACTCGACACGCACGACGCATGATGATACGAGTCTCGATGATATCGTCTGGGAACCATCCTACACTCCTGACGTCTCCGGGCAGATAGATGCAACCGATGAACTCCGACAGGTACTCTCGTATATGGATACACTCCCCGAACGAGACCGCAATATCGTCATGATGCGTATCTGGGACGAGCTCTCCTACGACGAGATATCACATATCACATGACTCTCCGTCGCCAATAGCAAAAAAATAGTATCGAGAACTCTCGAAAAGATTGCCGCCAACGTCCAACACTTTACCGTATTTGCCCTCCTCATAACTCATGTCTTCACGAGATAGCCACATCCATGATGATATCAAAAAACTCCTCCAAAGTGAGTCACTCACTCCAGAGATGGAGCGAGTTATCAGTGTGCTCGGAGGATTGAGGCCAAGGGTAGATATCAACAAGAACTATCAGAAAAAACTCCGCGTCAAGCTCCTGCAGCCACAGAAAAAAAGTTCTCCAAAATGGAGTATCTATATTCCGGCACTCTCTGGGGTTTTTGCTGTATGTATCGTCGTGCTCGGCTATATGCGTATAGTTGCACCTGTACCAACAGTGACCGATACATGACATACAATACTCACAGTTGAGTCATCAGAGACAGGTACTGTATGAGTAGATACTATAACTCCTCCAGAGGATACACCGACTCCACAGATACAGACTGCACGAGTTGCAGACAGGACTGAGGAGACAGCACCAGTTGAGTCAGCTCTCCCTGAGTCGAGGATGGCAGACGCACCGATGCCAGAGATGGCGATGATGAAAAATACCGAGCAAACACCAGAGTCATCGATGATGAGAGAGTCATCTCCACTCATGATGGCGAATCCAGTTGCCCCAGATGCAGGAGGATGAGACATGATGGCTACAACGAGTGCAGATATGATGGCAACCACCTCTCCTATGCCATCAGATACAACACTCGAGGATGAGATGGCGCTCATGATCCACGATATCAATACGATCCTCGCAGATACAAGTCGTATGAGTAGTATCACCCTCCCTGTCTATCCATCGACGATGCTCATCTATGAGAAGTCTGGTATATTCACCGACGTAGAGACTCGATCACCAGAGCAATATGGACTCACTGCACGCTCTGTGCCGACTATACAGGATGCCAATACCATAAAACAAAAAATCCTTACTCTCGCAGGAGATACCACTCTCGCAAGCTCAGGAACTATCGTCTATATTGTCCATACACGATGAGATATATCTCTCCTTGTTCCATCGGTCTCATACACACTCTGATCATGAGGTACTATATCTGTCCCACTCGTGAGTGGATACTAACTAGTTGCGGAGGATGTATTTTTTATAGATATGAGTTATTTTGTAACTCCACGACTGTACCGTGCGACGTCGCATGAGGATATAGATCGCAACGAGTCAATTCATGACCATGACATACGCCCAAAAGAGCGAATTCTCGAGCGTATGAGTCGGGAGTGATAGGAGTGTCGCCGCCTGTGAAAAAACGACAAGTATCCATGCAAAGGCATCTTCAGAATCTGGATTGTCGTGGATTTTTCTGAGAGTTGGGATGAGGACGAGTATGTCTACGAGAATAGTCGGAATGATGGCACTATGTGCACCATAGATATATGCTACTATGAGACATATACCTGCGAGTACTATCGCGATGATATCGAGTCTACTGATATGTACTCGAGATATATAGAACCATGCTATGATACTCCCGATTACTAGTGCTACTGAGCGAACTACTGGACTCACGATACTCAGACTCCATCATTCTGAACCTATGAGAATATAGGTATTGATACCTCAGAGGATCGCCCAGACACTCCATGAGAACGCATGTGGAACCACCCTCCCATGGAATATATGATACACATATGGGACGAATCCTATGAGGTAGAGCACTGCACCGAGTATGGCAAAAAATATCTGATAATTGTTCATGAGTATAGTCTAGCATAATACGAAAAGGAAAGCAAAAAACACAATAAAAAACGCCACCCGAAGGTGGCTTAAGACCGCTGAAGGTCAGAGGCAACTACGAGGGGAAAGCTACCCCTCATAGAATTCTGAAAGTATGCTTACCCAAGTGGTCAGCTCCTATAATTTGAACTCTCTTACAAGAATTCTCATCATAGAAGCCTCCATCAAGAGACTACTATTTTACTTCAGATAATTGCCTTGTACAAAGTTATAACCTTGTACCTTTTTCTATAGTATACATCATCATCGTATTGGTAGAAGTACCAATCCAGTGAGATATAGTCTATAGGTACTCCACTCATCTTGCTCGTGGCTATTTTGGCTTCGAGTTCAGTGAATGGTTCATCAGAAAAGTCGATATACTCGATTATGAATCTGATTGCACGACGTGAGATTTTATAGTATACTCTCAATACTTTTTTGTTTTTATTTGCCATAATTTCCTTTCTTGTAGATATGACAACGGCATTTTATAGACAACTCATAATAAGTCAACATAAAAACTTTTTCATACAAGGAATCAGGGAGAGGGGAGTAGGCTGGATTTTCTTTTGACAAAAGAGGGAGAGTGGAGAGAAAGATTGAGAGACAAGAGGGGATCATTAGTGAGCCTTTAAATAATTTCCAATCAGACCCAAAGAACTAAGCTATCGAAATCCTTGACATCTTTTATTAAAATGCAAAGAAATAAGTTTTTTTCTTACTTTTGATAAATCCCCTCTTCGGGGATTTTTATATATTCGGATTCCTATGTACATATGTATAGATGATCGTCATAGCTCACCACCAGAGTGCAAGTGTCATGAGGAGGAGTCAGGCATAGTGTGTGATGAGTCAGAATGTGTGATCATACTCGAGGAGATCGAGCATGGTGAGGAGATTGCCCCAGTCGTGTGCCTCTTCGCTCATGCCACCGATGAGAGGAAGTGCGCGAGCACTCGCATCGGAAATATAGAGTGCGACGTCGGTGAGGTTCTGCCCGAGCCACCAGAGTCATATACTCGCAGCATAGGGATCAGACTCTCGCACGAGGAACACATAGACGATGACAGCAGGGACGATGAGTTGCATGAGGCTGCCACCGAGTATCGTCATGAACTCACCGAATGGCATGAATAGGATATGTCCTGCTTCGTGGAATATCAGATTGGGCCCGTGGATCCATGCATCCATCACGGCATCATTGACTCCGAGTGTATAGAACTGGAGTGAGTAGAGGACGATACATATCCAGAATATGAGTCGCAGGAGAGAGAATTGTACCTTGTCTCAGGATGGGAGGAAGAGGGGATTCATAGAGTGATTTTATGCTTTTCTCTATATTTTCAATAATATATTATTGACTATAATTGGATTATGTGTATATATAGTATTCATACTTATGAACGATTCAGCAATTGTTATAGACATATGAGAAGCCCGGCGCATACAGGCCTCCAATAAAGCTGCGACAACAAGTCGAGCAGGGCAACTACTCACAACGGTGGATGTGTCGAGGATACTCTGAGATTGAGTACAATTGTATTTTCAGAACATAGATCCTATGTATCATGAGGATATCGCGGATTTTATCCATGCACTCATGAATTCTCAGGCAGTAACCATATATCACTCTGGCTCAGAGATGTCAGCGTTATCAGTTATCAGTGTTATTGACCCTGATGGAGGTGTACGAGAATTATTCATGAGAGAATTCACTGCGCTTATCCGGAGTGATGGTGAGGTCTCGTCTCGCAATCTCAGAGAGACTGCATGGTGGCTCGAAGAGTATGGTATATGAGTATCCTACGTTCCGAATTCTGTCCATCACAATATCAGAGATATCACTGATGAAGAATTGGGGAGATATAGATACCCAGATAAGATAGACATAGTTAAATGAATACTAAAATACACCGTCAATATCATGTCAGATTCTGGAGACGAGGAGATATGATTAGCAACCGTGAGTAAGTTTTCTAACCCAACAGACTGCAGTCTCTTGGATATGATTTTCTGCGCATTTGATGGTGTAACTACATTCAACTGAGTGCCACTCGAGAACTATCGAGTGCATATACTATCAGCCGAATGATATCGAGAATCTACAACCGTGGTATTCACCCCCGAACAGATGGAGAGTATCGTATATCCGAGACTCAAGGAGATAGATGCTATCTATATGAGACGCTCGTACGAGGCCTCTTGGAAACACTATTTCCGTACACGAGTTATCCCGAAGCTGAGCTGAAAATAAGAGAGCTACTCTACTAATCTATATATACACTCTATGGAACAAAAAAACCATCAACCACTCGTATCTGCCAAGTCTATCCTAGCATCACTTCCAACAGAAAAATACGATACACTCTGTGCTGAGAGTGTCGACCAGAGAAAAATAGCAGTTAATGCTATACTTTCAAGATTGGATGAAGAGAAAGAAGAATCACAGGCAAATATCCTTCAATCCATCCCAATAGTAATGTTGACAGAAGGGAGATTTATAGAAGCGGCTAATTTTATAACTCTTGCTATTGAGTGAAGATGCTATTTTGATATCCGTGTAATTATCGAAGTTATGCAGAATCTGGGAACAAGTATGCTTAATTGCGCGGATGAATGAGATGTGGAGGCCGAAGATACATTTAGGGAAGTACTCTATTGATTCTGTGAGTATATACTTGTTTTGGATTGGTATAATGAAAATCCTAGTGTCTATATTACCCTTGGTTCTATCTACGAAGGGGAGAAAAAAGTAGACCTTGCAATACAGGCATACAAGGAAGCTATAATACTCTGATCGACTGATGCATATAGATACCTTGCAGATATATATGAAAGGCTCTGAAGATATTCAGATAGTGCAGAGATATTAAAGAAATCATATGATACAACAAAAGATGATGGAGATCTTCAGCGATGCATAACAGCACTATCAAAATCGGGTAGAAGAAAAGAGGCACACGGGCTTTATGAAAAATTATCAAGAAAATATCAGAGATTTACTGATTGAGATATGAGAAGCATCTTACAGCCATTTATTGTACTCACAGAAGAGATTCGTAATGATAGGGATATTAGGGAATTTGAAACAGCTCTCACAATGTACTTCTCCGAAGGGGATTTTGTTGTTGATACTCAGGTTCGTAATCTAGCAAAAAATGCATCGATATATATCTCTAACGAAATAGAAAGCATAAATAAAGCTCTTGCTCCAATAGATAGGCAACCAAAAAAATCTTGGACTGATGAACAAGGACAAGAATATATACAACTCATTATGAGGAGGCTGTATCTCATGCAAGTACATGTTATCATAATCCAAAGTGATAAATATCTGGATATGTATTTGCATGATATGCGAGAGTTCGTGATAGATGGAAATCCAACTACACATACCATGATACGCTGATTTTTTATGGAGAATTTCTCTCCGTATGTACGAGCTAGTTACAAGTATTTTAACACTGGAGAACTCGGTAGTACTGAGAAGATGAGTGTATTTGAATCATTGAGAATACATCTTGTCCATATCGCGGCCACTTTTTCGCAAGGAACTTTTTATGATACTATTCGGGATGTTATAGAACCAATGATAGAATCCTGTGAGGTTGCAGAAGATGAATGAGATGAGATAAGTATTACGGCTGCCAATGAATCACTTCACTACACTCATGAAGTATGAAAAACCTTAACTACGGATGATTTTGTCTTCGAAATCCGAGAAGACCCTGAACTTATTCCACTGAGAAAGGAGAGCAAGAATTATGAAGCACTCTCAGAATCAACAAAGAATAAATATATAAACTTTATTGAATCTCTAGACTTAGAATATGGTACGTTTTTTCGAAGATCTATTCAGCAACTCGTGAGAGATGCCTACCCTATACCACCTGAGGCTATGAAGTGATTGGAAGAGGCTATTATAAGACATGATCATGATCATGAAGTAGCATTTGCGGAAGTACTTCATAATATGGAAATTCTCTTAAACAACACTGATATAGCCCTACTTGTGTTTATAGAAGAGATCCTTCTCTGAAAGTATACTCTCGATAAATGACAGTCATTTGCAGAATGGATAGAAAAATATTGATTCAATGATCTTGATATAAGTGATGCACTCTTGTTGGCATGTATATTTGACGAAAATTGACATAATGAAGAAGCTGTAGAATTAATACTCCTTATTCCATGAATGTTAGAGGAGCCTCAGGCGCTCTCTATACTTATGCAGTATATTAGATATATGGATAATGGAGATGATGAGAATAGTGAACTGGAGTGAGAGAAACCAATGGAAGAAAGTAATCAAACTAAGTTCATAAAAGTACTAGATAATATCTGTAGTGAGCAGTATGGTGTTCCTAGTTTTTTTTGATATTTTGAGTGATTCATAAAAGAAAAACTAAAAGACAAGAATGTCTCTAATGAGATGCTTTGATATATATTGGTTACTAGTGCGCATATGAAGTGTATCACCGGATGAAAAGAATCAAAAATTGTGGATGAGTTCAAGTTGGCATGAGAATATGGTATCAATAGTTGATATATTAACGCTGGTAATATACTACAGGAAGTCAGAAAATACGATGAGGCACTCGAATGTTTTCTATTGGCTCATAATACAGATCAGACCATTGAGACTGTTAGACATCTAGTTACTATATATATTATATTAGAGCGTTATACAGAGGTATGGAGTATCCTCGACAATGCGGTGAATGAATGATACGATGTAATGTGATATATTTCTGCAGCACATTTTTATCAATGAAATACCACTGAGGCATTAAGATGGTTTGTTAAAATTATTCAAAAGGCTGGAGATGTTGACCTCACTTTCCCGCCATGATACGATGATAACTTGGATGAAGCAATAGGAACGATCCTGAGTGATATATCATTCTGAAGAGATGGAGCTGAGATAGCATTACTCGGATCATACATACAAGCGAGTTACGTAAAAAGTGGTAAATCTATGGTTCCAGAGAATTATCTAAAGCATGCACAGTATATTGACTATTTTCTATCAGCTCATAGTCTAGAAGATGCTATAGGTATGCTGATGGGTATAATTCCAGTAATGACCGGCACTCTCCTATTCCCGAGGGATACCAGTGATACAATGAAGGCAATGAAGTATCTGCAGTTCCATCTAATTAATATAGATAGACTATTGCATTGACTCTATAATTCAATAAAAGATGATGCTAATATGAAATTGAAGTATTTTAACTTACTCAATGAGTATAGAATTACAGTGAGATCTATTTTTCAAAAATTCCCTGATTCGCAATGATATCGTAGCATATGGGAAAGATGAATCAATCTGATGCCTACAGAGCATGATGTACGTGGAACAATCCACAATATGCCGACTACAATACAATAATAAAAAATCCCCTCCATCACTGGAAGGGATTTTTTATATTTCTGAGAGCCTCATGGCAGCCCCGCTCAGAATCGAACTGAGGTCAACGGCTTTGGAGACCGCTACACTGACCGCTGTGCTACGGGGCTATCACGAGACCCTCAGAGATGAGGGACTAGATAGCGTAGCGAACGTATGATACGATAGCATCAGTACCGATGAAGTCACCAACCTTGACATCAGGATTCACGACGAATGGTTGAGTGAGGAGAGCGTTCTCTTCACGGAACTTTGTCATCTTTCCTTCGATGATCTTCGTGAGGATCTCATCTGACTTACCAGCGTTTTTTGGATCTTCCTTCATGATAGCGAGTTGGATATCTTTTTCCTTGGCAACGATCTCGTCAGAGATGTCAGCAGGGGAGAGAACTGTAGGGTTAGTAGCTACAACGTGCATAGCAACTTGCTTGAGCTTGTCAGCGTCAGTTCCAGCCTTTGCTACGAGAACTGCACCATTTTTAAAATTAGAGTGAACGTATGTAGCGATCACTTCTCCTTCGATTTTTGAGAGAGCCTTGATAACCATATTTTCACCGACCTTGAGTGTGTATTCTGATGCCTTGAGTTCCTCAGCCTTCGCTATTGCTGCCTCATCTGATGACTCAGATTTGCGGATATCGATGAAATGACCGAGCATCGCGTCAAATGTCTCATTGCGAGCAACGAAGTCAGTCTCACAAGTTACAACCGCAACGTATGCAGTATTACCTTCTGTGACAATCTTGATTTTTCCTTCGTTTGTCTCATTACCAGCGCGCTTGGCAGCCTTGGCGAGACCCTTCTTGCGAAGTATCTCGATTGCACCTTCCATATCACCATTTGTCTCGACGAGAGCATTCTTACAGTCAGACATACCGACACCAGTACGCTCGCGGAGCTCCTTGATCATCTGTGGAGTTACCATAGTTTGTTATTGTTAGTAGTAAATTATTTTGTTGTAAAAAATCGTATCAATCCTGTCGATGCATAGATGGAGTCCATCTTTTCACCGAGGAATGGTATAACGAATTTTTCACCCTGATATGCCATATATATACACCAAAAACTCGTTACAATGAGGACAATCGAGACCATCCACCATATGTAGAGGAGTATTCCCTGGAAGAGTATAAAAAATAACGCTATGAACCAGAGAATCAGAGATTGTTTGGCATGGAAGAGCGAGAAGTCCGTCTTGACCCCAGTGATATGAGGAAAAAATGGAAATATATACGCAACTGCTCCAGCAACTTTTTCCTGACTCGTGAGTGGTGTAGGAGTATCTGTCATACCAGGATTGGAATTAGAGATTATTCAGCAGACTCAGTGGTAGCCTTTTTCGCACCCTTAGGAGCGAGGACATTTGTCTGTCCGAGTGGCTTCTTTTCTTCTGTACGCTTTGCCTTGATAGATGACTTGAGTTCACCGAGCATGAATGCAAGAGCCTTGATAGAGTTCACATTGCATGGAACGAAGTACTCAGTCTTGTCGATATCACCAGTAGATCCGAGGAGAGAGATAGTTGTTGTTCCGAGGTGACGAGCCTCTGTGAGAGCGAGGTCTTCGTAGTGTCCATCGACAACCACGAGAACATCTGGAGTACGCTTCATGTCTTTTACACCGGCGTATGCTTCTTTGAGTTTTTCGAGTTCCTTCATCTTTACAGACTTTTCCTTCTTCGTGAGACCGTCGAGCATTCCGTTTGCGAGAGATGTCTCGAGTTCATTGTAGTAACCGATACGCTTCTTGATAGTCGAGAAGTTTGTGAGGAGACCTGGAACCCACTTAGAATTCACGTAGTATTGACCAGTTGCAGTTGCGAGAGCCTCTACGAGGTCTTTTGCCTGAACCTTAGTACCAACGAAGAGAATAGACTTCCCCTTGCTTGTGAGATCTTCGAGGACTGCCTTCACTTCTTCGAGTTTTGTTGCAGTTTTGTAGAGATCAAATACGTGTACACCGTTCTGAGTACCGTAGATGTAGTCTCGCATTTTTGGAGACCAGTATTCACGCTTGTGTCCGATGTGGACTGCGTTTTCGAGCATGCTCTTCACGAGAGTAGCTGTAGACATAATAAAAAATAGTAAAAAAATAATCCTTAACCGAGATATTCAATCAGATACGTAACCTGAACTGATTCAGGAGGAAGTATCCTTGTAAAAAAAGAAAATCCCAACTCTGTATCTCATCTTCCGAGAGAGAGTCGGGCGTATTATAGTGAAAAGTGGGAAAAAGCAAGTTTAATTACAGGCGTTTTATTTACCCAAATATTGTTGTCTAAATCTTTGATGTGCCTCTGCCTCCATTTGTTTTCATAGTGCAGTTACTTCAGGGGAAGTATCATATCAGAGAACTCATCTATTGTCTGTTTCCATGAAAGACTTAGCCATAGCATCATTAGCCGCAACTCTAGATAGAGTAAGCTCATTCATGCGATTTATTTCAAGCTCTTGTTCAAGCATATTCAAATCCTGCAATATTTCATGGATCGGAAAATTAGATGCCTCATGCACTCACTCGTGTGACAGTGTTTTAGATATCGTTATTATATCCTTAACCAAGTCAGGATACTTAACTCCGATCTTTTCCAACTCTCAAGAATAATCTAATTTTCTAGCAGTTTCCATAAGCCTCTCAAGACTAGTTCATTTATTGGGTGTAGATGAAGACATATACTTTAATTAAGTTAGAATCAATAATAACAATATTTCATATTTGTCAAATATATTTTTCTACTTGCATTACGCTTTTTACGATTTTTCTATATAGTGAGCGATATCTAATCCGTCCAATATGTCTAACTATAGTGCCAAATACGAGATCGTTATGGGTCTCGAGACTCATGTCCGTGTCAAATCCAATACCAAGATGTTCTGTAGCTGTCAGAATGCTATCGAGCTCGCAGATGAGCCCAATACCAATGTCTGTCCTGTCTGTATGGGATTTCCTGGGATGCTCCCGACACTCTCAGCTGGAGTAGTAGACCTCGCTGTCCGTGCAAGTCATGCACTCAGGAGTGATGTCCAGGAATATAGTGAGTTCGACCGTAAGAGTTACTTCTATCCTGATCTCCCAATGGGATACCAGATCACACAGATGTATCACCCTATTGCCAACGGGGGAGAGGTGCGCACTCTCGTCGAGTGAGTGGAGAAGACATTCCGTATTCACCATATGCATATCGAGAACGACGCAGGAAAACTCGTCCACGCAGGAGGAAAAACTCTCTGTGACTACAACCGTGCAGGTTCACCACTCATGGAGATAGTGACGGAGCCAGACTTCCGCTCCAAAGCTGACGTCCTCGCTTATCTCGAAGAACTCCAGAAGCTCATGCGTTGGTGTGGTGCCTCAGATGCTGATATGGAGAAGGGACAACTCCGTTGTGATGTGAATATATCTATCCGTCCTCATGGTTCTACGACATTCGGTACTCGTGTGGAACTGAAGAATATCAACTCTTTTAGTTCTATCGGTCGTGCGATCGATGTCGAGTTCGAACGCCAGTGTGAGATGGTTGAGCGTGGTGAAACTTTTCACCAGGAGACTCGTGGATGGAACGATGAAAAATGATTCTCTACACCACTTCGCTCCAAGGAAGATGCTATGGACTATAGATACTTCCCAGATCCAGATCTCCCGCCACTTGTGATAGCACGAGAATTCATCGACGAGCGCAGTATCTCTGAGCTCCCGATCGACCGCCGCATGAAGTACAAGAACGACTACAAGCTCATCGAAGACGACGCACGTATCCTCTCGAACGACCGCACTACGAGTGACTTCTACGAACAACTTGTCGCACTCACATGAGATCCGAAGAAGTCATGTTCCTATATAACCACTGTTCTCTTTGCAATATTCGAGGGACACACAGAGAAGATGTGACTCCAGGATATAAAAGCAGAAACTGCCGAGATAGCAGAAGTCATCAAGATGGTAAATGCTGACGAACTCTCATCAACCAACTCCAAGGCTGTGATAGAAAAGCTCGTATTCGAGTGAGGTATTGCACGTGAGTGGGTGGAGAGTCTTGGACTCAAGCAAACCAACGATACAGGTGCCCTCGAAGCCATAGTCGACGCTATCATAGCAGAGAACACTGGACAAGTAGCAGAGTACAAGAGCGGAAAAGAGGCACTCTTCGGATTCTTCGTCGGACAATGTATGAAAAAGTCTGCAGGGCAGGGAAACCCAAAAATATTCACTGAAATTCTCAAGAAAAAACTCTCCTAAGATTTAGGGGAGTTTTTCTTTTTTACAATTTTATTGATAGGACTTCATCATCATTCTCTCTTCAGAAGATCACAACCAAGTGTAGCAATATCTGCCAATCATGTACGAGCAATACTCATACGTCTCCTAATCTCTTCATCCGATTCTCCTCAAGCAGAATCATCTATAACTCAATACTATCTATCCAAAATTCACTCTCTGATATCTGTATCAGTTGGGGCGCTATATTGTCATATTGTATCTATTATTATTTTGTTTATTTATACTTTAAATTAAAATATATGTATTTGTCAATTTTCTTTTATTGCGAATATTTATTCTACGTCTATAATAAGTGTATATAACTAACTTTCCCTCTATGCATTATAAGAAAATCCTCCACGAAATCCTCGAAGAACAGAACTATCTCTGCCTCGCAACCGCGAATCAGGCATGACTCCCATGGGCATCACCACTTGCATATGTCTGTGGAGATGATTTCTCGTTTTATTTTATCTCACACATCGAGGCACTCCATTCCAAGAATATCAGAGAAAATAGGGAAGTATCATTCAGTATCTATGATTCCAACCAGACGATGCGGAGTGCGTTCGGGATACAAGCATCCGGCTTTGCTGAGCAGATCGATGAGGCAAGTATTCCTCAGGAACTCAAGGAAAAACTCTTCGAAAAAGTATCACTCGTAGTGCTCGGCAAGGATTATTCATTCTATCGGATCACTCTCACAGATATATTCCTCCCTGATGCAGAGAGATGGAAGGAATTCCACGACATGAGAATTAAAATCGAATTATAACTTGCACTATATATAAAATGTGTTAAAATATAATCATGAAGAAAATTCTTTTTCTCATCTTGCTCTCGAGTATAACACTATCTGCACATGCAGCGAGTCTTGCACCGAGCCTACAAACCCAGATGAAAAAACAAGAAGTAGTCAATAAACAAAAAACGGCACTCGAGAAAAAACTCGCAATAGAGGAGAGAAAAAAACAAAATGCAGAAAAAGTAGCAACACTCAGGGCAAATAGGCAAACTGCGCTAGCCCAGAAGTCAGCAAGCAAGTCAAATACAATAACATCAACTACCACATCATCAATAACAGGAAGTAAGACTGTTATAGTTCCTGTAATCCAAAAAACAACCAATATTGCATCAAGCGCAATTACAACACCGTCATCACAAGTACAAATACCATGAGTAGATATGACTCGTGTTCGTAGTACATGGCTCTCATGGTACAATACGGGACGTTCTGTCAAGTGACTTGGTGCATACACTTATGATAGCCGCCTCGATAGTACTGCACATGATTGGAACATGATATTCGCAGGATCTCGCGGTACCAATTTCCATGAACGTACCCCAGGAGATGGATACTATAACTATTCTATTATCGATAAGTGGTTCCAGGATAGATGAATAAATCCTCCCGTAGTATCTGGAGTGAATCACTCAGAAAATGTAAGTTATGGTTACTATACTTGTTCCAAGGCCGACTGTACAGATGACTTTATCAACTCGATTCGTTCTTCGTATATATTCTTCATAAACTCTGCAGTTCATTCTCGAAGCGTCTATCAACCCAACTTTACCAAGATAGGATTCGATGTTATCATCGTACCGAGTGAGAGACGATATTATATCACAGTACACTATATGACAAAATAACTTATTATACCTATGCTACTCTGACATACACCTGTAGATGATACAAGCATATTGCGTATCGCCGATATTAATTCGCCACAGAACTACACATTGAGTCTAGTACAGATACAATGAATTATCTATATTAATTCATACTCAAGGAAATTTCTAGAAAAATTAGAAAAAGAGATGGGAATGCAAGGGGATGCCATAATCGATACAACCTGAAGAGAGAGGATGTATAATTGAGCTCACGGATTCCTACTCCCAACAAAGTATAAGACTCTAGCTCGATGTATGCATATGCTGCAAAATATCCATAAAACAAAGTCTATAGTTTTTACTCTAACAAATACTGATAAAAGCAAATAAAACCTCCAAAAATTGGAGGTTTTATTATTATACATCGAGGTTGGTAACTTGCTTCGCTCGAGTTTGGATGAAGTGTTTGCGTGGAGCAACATCTTCTCCCATGAGTATACGGAATACTTCATCTGCCTTTTCTGCATCTTCGATAGATACACGGAACATCTTGCGCTGATCTGGATCCATAGTTGTCTCCCAGAGTTGATCTGGATTCATCTCACCAAGACCCTTGTAACGCTGGATTCACTCTGTAGTGACTCATTCTTCTGCTATGAGGGCTTCTTTTTGGGCATCACTATAGACGTACCATGTTTGTTTTCATTTTGACAGCTTGTAGAGTGGAGGATTGGCGATGAATATATGACCATTCTCGACGAGTGGGCGGAAGTATCGGAAGAAAAACGTAAGGAGGAGTGTACGGATATGTGCACCATCGACGTCCGCATCGGTCATGATAACGATACGATGATATCTGAGACGACCATAGTCGAATGATTCTCCGATAGATGTACCGAGACCGATGATGAGGTTCTTGATTTCACCGTTGGCAAACACCTTATCGAGACGAGCCTGCTCGGTATTGAGGATCTTACCACGGAGTGGGAGAATGGCTTGGAATTCACGGTTACGGCCCTGTTTTGCTGAACCACCCGCAGAGTCACCCTCCACAATATAGAGCTCACATTTTGATGGATCCTTGCTCGAACAATCTGCGAGTTTTCCTGGGAGTCCAGAACCCTCGAGAGCACCCTTGCGGATGATGGTATCACGAGCATTACGCGCTGCAGCTCTTGCTCTCGCGGCGAGGAGACACTTTTCGATGATCTGACGTCCTGCCTTCGGATTTTCTGCGAGGAAGTCATAAAACGCCTCACCCATAACACGATCAGTGATTCACTTCACCTCTGGTGTTCCGAGCTTTCATTTTGTCTGTCATTCGAACTGTGGCTCAGGGACTTTTACTGATACTATTGCTGTGAGTCACTCTACGACATCTTCATTCGTGAGGTTTTGGTCTTTTTCCTTGAGTATCTCTTGTTCACGAGCGTACTTGTTGATAGTACGAGTGAGTGCCATCTTGAATCCGACAACATGTGTACCACCCTCAGGAGTGATGACATTGTTCACGAATGATATAGTTTTCTCGTTGTAGTCGTCTTTTTTGTACTGGAGAGCAACCTCGACGGCTACATGATCTATCTGCTTCTCCACGTAGAACACCTCATCAGCTACAGGATCTACTGCACGGTTGAGATAGTGGACGTATGACTCGATACCACCCTCGAAGAAGAATCGATACTTCGTATCTGCGAATTCATCGAGAAGGGTAATAGTGATACCCTTGGTGAGGTATGCCTGCTGACGAAGACGAGTCTTGATAGTGTCATAGTCAAAAGTCACTGTCGTGAACATCGTTGCATCTGGCCAGAATCGGACGATTGTACCGTGCTTGTCTGTCTTCTCACCGGTCTCAGCAACCTGACCATCAGGAACACCGATCTTGTATGACTGTGTGTAGACTTTTCCACCCTTGTGTACCCATACCTGCATCTTGGTAGAGAGAGCATTCACGACTGATGCACCTACTCCATGGAGACCACCAGATACCTTGTATCCCGACTCATCACCACCGAACTTACCACCTGCATGGAGGACTGTCATCACTGTCTCGAGTGCGGATTTTCCAGTTTTTGCATGGATATCGACTGGGATACCACGACCGTCATCCTCGACTGATACAGATCCATCGGCGTGCATCGTGACGATGATATTGCGCGCATGTCCTGCCATCGCCTCATCGATAGAGTTGTCGACGATCTCCCACACAAGGTGATGGAGACCACGCTCGTCAGTGGATCCAATATACATTCATGGTCTCTTGCGGACTGGTTCGAGTCATTCGAGGACTTGGATATTACTACTATCGTAAGAAGTTGCAGACATAGGAATTAGAGCTTAGAACTTAGGATTTAGGATTGAGAAATAGAGTACTTCTTTTTCGCGAAGTATAGTATGAAAAAATACGAAAAAGTAAAGAAAATCCCTCTGAATCGAGGGATTATTACTTAGTACCTATTACTTATTATCTATACTACAGTCTCATCGCATGGATAAGGACGTCAGAGTTCGAGAGTTGTGCGTTTTTTTCTTCTTCGAGTTGTCCAGAGAGATAGTTCCTCAGTTCGACTGCATCGACATCAGGAGTGAGTGGTATATCTATGACTGTGGAGAGTTTTTTGCGAGGAGTGATACGGAGATAGATGGGCGTATCACGGACATAGACGATAGCATAACTCACGAGAGAGCTATACTCATAGAATGTCGTACCAACACGGATACCTGTATTATCTACATCAACGTGTGTAACAGGATTGGCATTGTTCTCCATGAGGATATAGACTCAGGCGAAGAGAAATGCTGCTATAGAGAGGAGGTAGATTCACTCGATAATACCATATGTCACGAGCGAGAGGACTACAACTATGGCAGCGATATACCAGGCTGCAGAATGTTCCTTGTGTGTGGAGAAGTCCCAGGAGAACATAGGGGTATAGAAAAACAAATAAAACTAAAATACACTACTGAGAACCTCGATAAGTCTGACAATGATAAACCATGCGAGGATAGCGAGAATGAATCCGAATATTGCTCACTTCATTCAGGTTTTTGTCTTATCTACACCAGAGCTTTCTCCAGTGATACCAGAGTTGATCTGCATCTGTACTGCATAGTATATGAGCGCTACAACTGAGACAGTACCCGCTATACCGAGCATCACATTCATGACGTTGATGAGGACGAGTGGGATAGTATTCATATCCACTCTTCCTGTACGGAGATTGTTATTAGGAACACCGAGAACATTATCTGTAGAGATATCCCTGTTGATTCAATTAGTAGTATTATTCACTGTGGTACTTGTTTCTGGTGCATTCTGTCAGATATCAGGATTGTCATTGGCATATATATTTTGGATATATACTGAACCTAGGGATATGACAACCAAAAAAGTGATTATGCTCTTTTTCATACTATATAGAATTAATTGATTTTAGTATAATCCATATAGGAGAAAAACACAAAACTTTTTGCACTCGTATTGCTTTTGATGGGTTTTTTCATATATTCAATTGGTAAAAAGTTTGTAAGGTTCTAGGTTTATAAGGTATTCCACACGGGAAGTCTTATACTCTCTCTAAAGCCTTATAACCTTATAAACCTGTCACTTTATAACCAATTTATGAAAACTCCTCTCAACTGGATATCTCTCTATACAGACCTCACACCCGTTCTCGCGAAAAATAGCATAAAAGACCTCGCACACGAATACTCTATACATACAGCTGAGATAGACGGTATAGAAGACCACCGTATAGACAAAGTTGTCGTCGGAAAAGTCCTCTCATGTGAGAAGCATCCTGATAGCACCAAGCTCTCTATCGTCCGTGTATGACTCGGTGAACATGGCGAAGAGACCATCCTCACAGGCGCACCCAATATCGTGGATGCTACCTATGTACCAGTTGCTATGGTTGGTGCACAATTGGCTCCAGACTTCACTATCGGAGAGAGAAAAATGGCAGGCATGATAAGTCGTGGAATGATCTGTGGTGCAGATGAGATAGGACTCGCAACAGAGAGTGATGGTGGTATCATGATACTCGAGAGTATGTGGGATGTATGACTCCTCGAGTCTATGGTAGGGAAGCCACTCTGGGATCTGACTTTTCCTTTTCCTGGAAGAGATGGAAAATCCGCACAAGTAAAACTCGGAGATACAACATTCGAGATAGATAACAAGTTCATCACCAATCGTCCTGATCTCTTCGGTGTATATGGCAATGCTCGTGAGTGGGGTGCTGTTTTTGGATTGGATTTTGTTCCATATACTCCTGCAGTCCTCGCAGAACCAGGAACGAATGAACTCACCATCTCTGTCGAAACTTCACGTTGTCTGGCGTACAATGCGGTGAGGATGGAGGGAATATCAGTTGAGAGGTCACCATTCGGCATGAGTCTCATGATGAATCGTGCTGGACTCGCACCCAAGATGGATCTCGTCGACATCACCAATTGTCTTCTCACAGAATTCGGACAACCGATGCATGTTTTTGATGCGGATAAGGTGTCTGGAAATATCACTGTCCGTCTCGCAAAAAGTGGCGAAAAGCTCCTCGCGCTCAATGGAGAGATATATGAACTCACAGCAGAAGATATGGTGATAGCAGATACGAACTGACCTATTGCCCTCGCGGGTATCATCGGAGGTATGGACTCTGCAGTATCTGAAAGCACATTGAATGTTATCTGGGAGTCTGCGACTTTTGATGCCGTATCAGTTCGTCTCTCAGCACAACGTCATGGTATCCGTACGGATGCAAGTACTCGCTATGAGAAGTCTCTCGATCCACTCCTCGCGAGCTCTGCACTTCCACGTGTTCTCGACTATCTCACATTCCTCGAGAAGAATATCATTATAACATGAGTAACAAACTATCTCGATACCAAGCAGGTAAATAATATAACCATAGAGGTGTCATACGAATTCATCAATACCAAGGCTGGTATAGAGATTCCCGTAGAACGAGTACACGAAATACTCGAAAAACTTGGTTTCAAATTCACAATTCACAATTCACAATTAGCAATTACTGTTCCGTCTTGGCGCGCATCTAAGGATATATCTATCAAGGAAGACATCGCAGAAGAAGTCATCCGTATATATGGATATGACGATATCCCTCTCGCATCTCTCGCGAGTGAATTCTCTATATCAGCAAAAAATACAGAAAAATCCGAGAGAAACAAAAGTCTCGAATACTATAGAGGAAAAAACTGGAACGAAGTATATAACTATTCATTCACCAATGAGTCTCTCGACAAGTGAATCGGATACACACATATGGATGATGCTGTCGGTATCAAAAATGCATTCAACGAGAGTTATACACATATGCGTCGTTCTCTTGCTGTTCGCCTTTTTGAGAATATTCGCGAAAATACAAAACACGACTCTCTACTCCGGTTTTTTGAGGTAGGAAAAGTGTACCACAAGTGAGCATATAGTCCCATGAGTGTGAATCAAGTATTCCTCGACAAGGTAGAAAAAAAACCATTTGCCGAGAAAAAAATGCTCGCATGAGTGACAACAGGAACAAGTGTCGAGTCCCTCCGCCAAGACCTCGAATGATACCTCATGATGATGATCGGATATGTGCCACCACTCCACCAGGATACAGGAGCAACGCTCACATGCCTCCACCCAGGAGTATCAGCAGTATACAGAGTTGGTGATGATGTCGTTCTCAGATTCTGACGGGTTCATCCACAGACTGCAGAGACATATGATATCCCCACTGATACACTCTACTGGGAGTGTGAGTACGAACTCATCCTCTCTCTCGCGAGTGAAAAAGAAAAACCATTCCATCCTATCTCCCGATTCCAGCGTATTGACCGTGAACTCAACTTCGTCATGTGAGAGACTACTCGAACAGGAGATATCGCAACCCTCCTCTCGAGTGTGCATCCATGGATACAGGGCGTCACAGTAGATTCTATCTATCGCGATGAGACCAAGGTATGAGCAGGGAAGAAGAGTGTGAACTATGCATTCTCCCTCCAGAGTGATGAATCCACTATATCAGACGAAGAAGCAATGAATATACAGAACATGATCATCGATACGATGAAAGAAAAATGAATAGAACTCAGGGCGGCGTAATATATAAAATCCCATAATCTGGGATTTTATTTTTTCTTTTGAATTTTTGCGAATTCATGGTATCCTCTCTCTATGACTACACAGATGGACTACACATATTCCGAACAACTCATCCATGAGATCATAGAGACCATGCGCGAATACATGTGAGCAAGATGGACTCCTGATATGGAAGAACGACTCTATAACACCTATGTATTTGCACGGGATGCGCACGGAGAACAGCGTAGAAAAAGTGGGGAACCGTATATCACCCATCCACTCGAAGCAGCCAAGCTCCTCCTGACTCTCGGTCCTGATATTGTCTCCGTACAATCATGTATACTCCATGATGTCATCGAGGATACGCCACGAACCCATGAAGATATAGGGAGAGAGTTCGGTGAAGATGTAGCACATATCTGCGAATGACTCTCTAAACTCTCTGCCATCAAGTACCGAGGAGAAGAACGAACTATAGAGAGTCTCCGTAAGATGCTTATCGCGATGGTAGATGATCTCCGCGTCATTATCGTGAAGCTCGCGGATAGACTGCATAATATGCAAACTCTGGAATTCCATCCAGACCCAAAAAAGCGTGAACGTATAGCTCTCGAGACACTCAATATCTATGCGCCAATAGCAGATAGACTGGGTATATTTAACTTCAAGGAAATGCTCGAGACAGAGTGTTTTCGTATTCTCCATCCAGAAGAATATACAAAAATACTCAGAGAGCTCGCAGAACTCAAGGAGGAACAAAAATTCTTCCTCACAGAGGCGCGCAAGATGATCGAAAATGTTATCGAAAACAAGTCTCTCATTCTCGACATATCCTATCGTATCAAGTCACCATACAGCATCTATCGCAAACTCTCGCGAAAAGAATATTCATACAGTCATGCTCGAGATCTCTATGATCTCTTCGCTATACGTATCATTACGAAGAGTATACCGAATTGTTATGAGATACTCTGAGTATTGCATAATGTATTCGTCCCGATGCCGAAGAGGTTCAAGGACTATATCGCACTCCCAAAAGAAAATGGATACCAGTCACTCCATACGACGGTTGTAGGACTTTTTTGAAATGTTCGTAGTCAACCAACAGAGATACAGATACGCACTGAGTCGATGCATCGACAAGCGGAGATCTGAGTTGCGGCACATTTTGAATACTCTGAGTCAGGGAAGTCTGGACGCTCTCGTGATAGTTATTGGGTCGAGACCATCAAAAATATAGCCCTCTCAGGAGATGAGAGTGGTGTATTTATGAACGAGATGAAGGTCAATGTTTTTGCTGATCAGATATTCGTCTTCACACCAAAATGAGACATAGTCACTCTACCGAAGTGAGCGACACCAGTAGACTTCGCGTACAGTATCCACTCCAATCTGGGAAACCAACTCACGATGGCGAAGGTGAACTGACAAGTAGTACCACTCGACTATCAGCTCCACAACGGTGAGAGTGTGCAGATTATCACCGACATTCACAAAAAACCAAAACCTATCTGGCTCTCATTTGTAAAAACATCAAAGGCTCGAGAATATATTAGACAATTTATTAACCGCGAAGAACGAGAGTATTTTGTCGAAAAATGACGTGCTATTCTCGCAGCATACCTCCAGAAAAACTACGACTATAGTCTCGATAAGGAGCTCTCTATCCTCCGTAATATCGATGGTAATGAACTCGATACCAAGAAAAAAGAAGACGCCCTCGTCCAACTCGGAAACCTCTCTCGTAAGCCTTCGTCTATCCTCCGTGCCATTCATGATGAAGTTATAGAGTCAGAGCTCGGTAAGAAAAAATCAGAACTCCATGAACCAAAAACTCCAAAGTCAAAGAAAACAGAAAAAGTATCATCTTCTATCGAAGATGTAACTGTAGTGATCGGCCGTGAACGAGATATACCATATAAGTTCGCACAGTGCTGTGCACCAACACATGCAGATAGAAAAATAGTCTGAGCAATCGGACAATGAATCGTAACTATTCATCGATATGATTGTGACAATATATCAAAAATCGGTATCGACAGACGCATACCCGTGAGATGGAGTGATGAACCAGAGGATACCAAGATAACTTTTGTCATGGAATGCGACTTCCGAGACAAGAAGTGACTCCTCCTCGATATCACAAAAATACTCTACAATGCAGGAGTCAATATCAAGTCTGTATCGAGCTCGGATCTCGGTAATGGTACTGTCAGGGATAGATTTACCCTCGAGATAGATGATGAGGATTACTATATCTATGAACGCATCGACGCTCGTATGCATTTTGAGATACCAGAACTCGTCGAG
>JALQWG010000007.1 GCA_023260135.1 Candidatus Altimarinota bacterium
ATGTGGTATATCCCTCCATATGTGGTATCCACGATGAAAATAGTCCATCAAAAATCCCTCTTAGTTGAGGGATTTTTTCGATATAGTAGTATATCACTACTCTACTCTATATCCGAACATCATACCAGCAAAGAGGTGCTCCACGATATGGCAGTGTGCCATCCAGTTCCCAGGATTGCTCATATCTACGAGAATATCGACATATTGGTCGGCTGGAACGAGAACGGTATCTTTCCAGACGAGATTCGTATTTACTGTTCCATTTTGATTCAGCACGAGGAATCTCTGTCCATGCATATGGAATGGATGTTGCATCGGATGCATCGCATCCGCATCATTGGTGAGATGTATTTTGACGAGACTTCCTTTTTTAAAACTCCAATTGATATCCATTCCTTCTTTTCCTGTCTCTTCATCTCTGAGAATCCATTTTACTGTTTTATTGGTACTATTTTTATTCATCATTGTCATCGTATCTTCCCACTCTATGCCATCAGGATTTTCATTCTCCATATGCATCATGCCGCCCATGCCCATTCATCACATATCATGGTTCATACTACTCATATCCCCCATTCAGTCCATACCCGCCATGGTCATAGTGATTTTTAGACTTTTATCTGGTGATTTTGTTTGGTATGATGATAGCATATATTTGAGATTTCCAAGAATATCATGTGTTTTGAGACTTTCAAAATCAGTCCTATATTTTGAGGTTTCTGTACTTGGTGTAACTGTGAGCATTCCGAGAGAGATGATTTTCCCACCACCGATACTCTGAATTGGAAAGGTGCCTGATTTCTCACTCATAATATCGACAATATATCGTTCAGCAGGAGAGATAACGAGATGATTTATCCATTTTTCATTTTCATAATATCCAACATCACCACCAACGAGCTTCATCTTCACTCCCGGAATACTGAAGTCAAACGGTCGAGCATTCGCTGTATTGACGAGGTAGAGTCTTTTTACTTCTCCTTGTTTTATTGTGAGCGTGAAGTTGGTACTTCCATTTACGAACATAGTATTCCCGTAGCGGCCCATCAGGGTATAATTCACAGTATCTTGTTCGAATGGTGGGATTCGTCCATTTTCTATAAGGATATCATCCAGAACAACGATACTCTCGCTGTCTACTGTCTGGGTCTCGGCTGGATCATATATCTGGAACACTCCATATTCCCCAAGTTCTTGCTCGAAGTCATCTCGTGTATGAGGATGGTACCACATAACCCCTGTATCTGGGAACGTAATAATTTGTTCATACACATCACCGATTTTTATGGGATCTTGTGCTCCACCTTGGTCTCGTGGAACCCCATCATAGAGGTAATTGAGTCGGACACCATGTGGATGGATTGTTGTTGCGAGTTCTTTTACAGTATTACGAACTCGGAACTTGATAGTCGCACCTTTTGGTGCACGAAAAGTCGGTCCAGGAATGCTCCCATTATACGAGAGCATGATGAATGTCTTTCCGTTTATAACTTTGCGAACTTTTTGGATAGTGAGATCGTAACTATCTCCGTCTTTGAGATCTACGATTTCTGTTGGCTGTACATCAGTAGTCGTCTGATCATCGACTAGGATGAGTTCATTGAGGCTTTTTTTGGTTATATCAGTTGCTGGAGTATTTGCGTATTTTTCACATCACTGCATCTCTGGCATCATCTTGCAGTGTTCACGCATCATGGCTTCTTGCGGAGTCTCCTGTATCTGGCTCGTGGTCTCTGTTATGTTTTCTGTTTTTGGAAATAGAGTTCCTCGAAAAGAGAAAAGCACTCATACAATCACAATAAAAATCATACAAAAAGTAAGTATATTGGTTTTCCAGTTACACCAAGTGGAGGAACAATGTATATTTTCTGAACATTGTTTGGCGCTCGTACAGTCACAGGGATCACATGTGCAATCCTTACAGGTACAGTGAGTTTTTTTCATAAAAAAGAAGTTATAGAGTAGAGTATTATTGCTTTGTATTCATTGGCATCGTATGAGAGGATGTCATATCTGACGAGGACATCATCTGCTCCATCCGTGTCATATCTACACGCATAGCATAGACTCACCATATCATGACGATGGTACACACAGCACAAGAGATAATGCAACCAATAGTAACATACGGATGACATCCGAGATTTATAGGGTTTGTTTTTTCACAAGAAGTAGACATACTAAAAAGGGTAAAAGAAATAGAAAGCAAAGTGCAAGATATTTCTTTTCCTATAGGAGGAGCCGTATAGTATCTACAAAAAATAGTTGGTGCCTATCATGGGGAGGATTCGGATAATACGAGATAGGGTATGGGATTATCGCGGTGGTATTAGTGTAAGCTACTACATTATCTTGTAGAATAAGTGGTTTGATATCCAGTCCTTGTTTTTGAGTGACATGTTTGGCAATTGTATCTTCTATCTGTTTTTTATGTCCATCTGCTGGACAGCAATCGTCAGTCTCATGTGAATGTATGATTTCTTGCTCATGTCCATGTTCCATCATATTTTCCATGAATGCCATACACGAAAAAGTATTTCCAAAAAGAAACACTAATAAGAACACAAGATGAAAAAGAAATCTTGAAATCATGGATATTATTTGCGTGTCGCCACATCCCAAGTTCGTACCAATTCCTCAATAAAATCTTCTTTTTCTCTTCATTCTGCAGAGAGTGCTTTTGTACCACAACAAGCAAGGTGGTTTTTGAGAAGATCGCGGTTTGCACTCTGGAGGAGCCCCATAGACGCGTTGATCTGATGAGCAACATCTGCACAATAGACGTCATCATCTATCATTTTTTGAACTTTCGCAAGAGTTCAAATTGCCTTCTTGATGTTGAGTTGTATTTTATCTTTGGAATGAATCATAATTAAAACTTTATATTGAAAAACCCCATGATTTCAGTATATTGCATTTACTTTTTAGCGAAAGTACCTCCCGCATCCGCGGGATTTTATGTGCTTATTTTCCACAAGCACACCCAGTACCGCAAGAACAATTCTCGCAGGTACATGGATTGCAAGTGCATTTTTCAGTTTTCATAGAGAGTGATTGTTATATACCTAACCATAGGGTATGGTTATACTATGGATAAGTGTATAGAAAGCAAGTATTTCTGAAATAAAATAAAAATCCCTCGGTTAAGAGGGGGTTTTTGGTTATTTAACAGGGATTTTATGTTTCTTATGAAACTTAGTATAAACTTCTTCTTCAAAGTACCGCACCGATATTATTTCATCTACACAGATAACTAAATCAAGTTCAGTCTCTGTATCATAATATACACTGGAATAATTTGTTGTAAATCTCAGCTCTTTATTTTCATCTCTATATCAACTCAAAATAGGTAAGACACTTATGTATCATCCTAGTTCATTATTAGGGTGAGGGGTTGCAAGAGCAAAGGCTACATAAAATTTTCAATCTTTCAAAGTAAACAATAATGACTTATTGTCTATAAATGATGAAAGTATTATCTTCTCAAGTGCACTTCAATGATTATTTAAACTTTCTTTCATAGTATCAATTGAAGAAGAGTGTTTATTCCATAGTTTTGATAAAATAAGAGCAAATGGAATACACCCTAGACACAACCAAAAATGAGGCATACCATCAAAGTAAGGAAGATATGCTCTTATTGATCTGAAAAACTCAAAACAAAATAGAAACTCCTTGATGATGTACAAAAAACCTAGCATGAGAAATCATAACCAAGCCGATTCAATAATTAAGCGATTTGATTCAAGTCTCTCATGTTTGAAGATAAATTTATTAGTCCTCGTGAGGAATAAGTATCAAGCAATAAATGGCAGTATAAGAATATTCCAAGGCATATACTATTTTGATTCGATAGGTATATGTGAAAAACTCTTTATGGTAGATTTTATTTCCGGTCTATTGAGAAATGATTTTCGATCTATATATAATCTCCCATCATCCGTCCATCTGATATCTTTTAAATTATTAGACATAGTAGGGATGGTTAAAATGTGTGTAAATTTTATTCATATTTTATAAAAATACAAGCTTATTTTTATTTACCTATTTATACAGTTGTTATGATTGTGGTGAGATGATATTTAAAAATTATTCAAATACGATGGATGCTTAGTAGTTGATAAATTTACAAAAAATATATAATTAGTCTACCACAACACATCTCGACACAATTTTTTGTATCAAAACGATTAGAAAGGGTAAATTACTTGCCCGCTCTTTGTATCTTTTTGGTACAGATTGTGTCTGTGTTGTGGTAAACACCCATGGCGGTAGTTTACCCTTTTTATTTTTTAAATCATAATCTTTATATGGAAAATAAGAGCACTTTTTGATCAACTATTTTTTCAGGAATAAGTGGAATTCTCGCCGTTATTATAGTAATTTGAATACCAGGCTATTTTTTATGGGGCACTATTAGAGATATATTTTTAGATATTCCGTCTAATCGGATTGAGTTTAGAAATTTACTTGAAGCTTCCCATGGAGTCATTTTTTATATTTTTGCTGGAATTATGATTCTATGGTGAGTTCTTTTTAATGTTGCATATAGGATATTAATGACAATAGGACTTTTTATAGAGGAAACTTCATTTAAATGACGTGCCATTACAATGTGACTATGACTTTTGTTCATCACAACAGGAATTCTTCCGTATTTGAGTTATATGTTTATAAGTGAAAGCCTTTTTTGATATTATTTTGATTTCTTTGAAATGCTTTCTTTTATTGGAACATTTGAGTTGATGTTGCTTTTTGTTACCATATTTGAGGCCTTTATATGAACTCAATTTATCGCACCAGTTACCCGTATTATCTTATACAGTTATCTACTTATTCAATTTATTTAAATTTTATTTGCAGCTAAAAAATTCCTCCCAATTTCTGAGAGGATTTTTTCGATATTATATTATCCATTCTTCGCACTTCCGTACTTCTTGCGCTCGTTCTCTGTGAGCCACTTCTTGCGGAGGCGGAGAGATGATGGAGTTACTTCTACGTACTCATCGTCACCGATATAGTCGAGACAGTCTTCGAGAGTCATCTTGCGGATAGGGACGAGGCGGATAGCTTCATCAGTTCCAGATGCACGCATGTTCGTGAGTTGCTTGTTCTTCGTCGGGTTTACCACGAGGTCAGAACCCTTGAGGTGCTCACCGATGATCATACCTTCGTAGACTTCTGTTCCTGGTTCGATGAGGATTGGTCCGCGATCCTGGAGGTTAAATAGTGAGAACGCCATAGCAGTTCCAGGGAATCCAGAGATCATAGAACCAACATCACGCTTGTCGATAGCACCCTTGTATTCCTCATAGTGGTCGAACGAAGAGTAGATGATACCTTCACCCTTGGTCTCGATGACGAATCGTGAGCGGAATCCGAGGAGTCCACGAGTTGGTACTTCGAACTCCATATTCGTCACACCATTGACTGTGTTCATGTTTTTACAGATACCCTTGCGCTTACCGAGCATCTCGAATATTGTACCAGATGCTGTCTCAGGTACCCACATCACCACCGTCTCGATTGGTTCCTGCTTCTTGCCATCTACCATGTGGAAGATCACTTGTGGAGCACCTACTTGGAGCTCGAATCCTTCACGACGCATCGTCTCGACGAGTACTGAGAGGTGGAGTTCTCCACGACCAGATACCTTGTATGAGTTACCGTCAGAACCCTCGAAGTCGATCTTGAGACCTACGTTCATCTCTGTTTCCTTTTCGAGACGATCACGGATCTGGCGAGATGTGACGAATTTTCCTTCCTTACCTGCGAATGGAGAATCATTTACCATGAATTCCATAGTGAGTGTTGGCTCATCAACCGTGATGGCTGGCATAGCTGTTGCCTCTGGATCAGCACACACAGTCTCACCTACATAGATATCAGGGATACCAGCGATAGTGATGATGTCACCAGCGACACCTGCATCAACCTCGATCTTCTTGAGACCGAGAGATGTAAATACCTTGGAGATCTTACCAGTTCGGCGAGTTCCGTCGTTGGCGATAACTGTGACAGTCTGTCCAACCTTGACCTGACCTTCGTAGACACGACCGATACCCATACGACCAACATAGTTGTCATAGGCGAGATTTGCAATCTGCATCTTGAGTGGCTTTTCGATATCGTTTGGTGCTGCACCTACCTTCTCGACGATAGTGTCGAAGAGTGGAGTGATATCCTTCTTCTCATCACTGAGGTTCTTGATAGCGATACCGTCACGAGCAATCGTGTAGACGATACGTCCGTCAGTGATGTCGAGTTGCTCATCAGTTGCACCGAGCTGTACGAAGAGGTCAAAAAGCATGTCGATAACCGCATCAGGCTGAGCTGTCGGCTTGTCAATCTTGTTGATGACAACGAGTGGTTTGAGTCCGAGTTCGAGAGCTTTCTTGAGTACGAACTTGGTCTGTGGCATAGGTCCCTCGTACGCGTCTACCACGAGACATACAGAGTCTACCATACGGAGAACGCGCTCTACCTCAGAACCGAAGTCAGCATGTCCTGGAGTATCCACGATGTTGATCTTGTAGTCCTTGTAGTTTACGGCAGTATTCTTGGCGTAGATGGTGATACCACGTTCTTTTTCCTGATCGTTACTATCCATGATAGTTGTTCCGACTTCTTCATTCTCACGGAATGTGTTCGTCTGCTTCAGGAGTGCATCCACGAGGGTAGTCTTCCCGTGGTCTACGTGAGCGATGATGGCAATATTGATAAACTTGGACATAAAAAGATGGTTAAAAACTGGCGTGAGTATACAGAAAAAACACAAAAAGCAAGTTTTTGCAAAAAGAAAGTTGACGAATACTATTTATTATATATTCTTTTTTCAAAATTATGAATACTGCTACTTCTCACAATCAACAAAACCATCAATATGACGCAATAGTGACAGCTATTTCGATGCTAGTTAAGCATGACGGATCTTTTTTATCCGTTGAAGAGGAATTAAAGAATCATAAGAAGAGGTTACTTCTATCTATAGTTTGATGAGAATTAAAGAGATCATCTGGTCAATTATTCCTGAGTGCAAAAGAACATTTAGAACACTTAAGGAATATCTCTTCAATCGCCTCCAAAATACAGTCGCGAACATGAATATTACTTATGCGGTCTCTTCTAACGACAAATGATCCAATGAAAGTTGATGCACTGATAGAAGAATTGAGAAGACTTGAAGAATCGACGAGATTCTTTGATTCAATAAATGAATTATCTCTGGAAGGATGAATAGGGTGATACCTAAATGCACTTATGCTAAGGTCCAAAGTAACGATAATGGCTATAAAGATACTCCATAAGGGTGCTTAGTTATAAGACTTAAAATCGTGATAATTCTTTTAAGGTATAAAATAATCCCCACCAATTAAGGAAGGGGATTTTATTAGATAATCATCCCATTCGTATCCACATATAGGACCTGTGGATTATCCAAATCCCATCCGATGATAATATGCGGATTTGGGTCTTGTTCTGTTCCATAGACTAACCTGAATCCTCTTTTGATACTCTCGAGTGTGATTGCACCTGGGAATTTTTTCCTATCTCAATACATCTTCTCAACCAATTGATCGATTTTTTGTTGATTCTGAGAATATATCTGTGCACATAGTCTCTGGTATTCTTTAGCTGAGAGCATTGGGCTATCGGACTCTGGAATCATATTATCTGGATATGGAGAGAGGGTAATCTGAGGGTATGTTGCACAGTATGACTGAATTTGCTCCACTCGAGCAGTACATATATCTACAAAATTCTGACACGCAGCTCCATACGCTTTGATTCGTCGCTCTTTTTTTTCTCTCATCTCAGGAGTATCTGATGGGAGTATGCGCAATTCTCCACTTCTACATTCTGGATCGAGAGCTTCGAGTTTGGCATAGAGCCTGTCGATATATGCCTGGTTCTGTATAGGGATAGGTCAGTTCATAATAATGAGAAATTAGGGTATAAAAAATCCCCCAACGGGGGAAATACTAAAACGGTATATCATCAATACTGATTTCTTCTTCTGGCTTTGGTTTTGCTCGCTTGGACTCTGTTGGTGCAGATGGAGCTCTATCCTCCATCGCTGGAGCATATGAGTTACCATTTCCTTCACCAGGAGCGCCGAGGAGAATGATATTATCTGATACGATTTCTGTCTTGTATCTTTTTACACCAGCTGTATCATCCCAAGATCGAGTCTTGAGATATCCTTCGATATAGACTTTTTTTCCTTTGTGCATGTACTGTTCTGCTATGTCCGCGAGTCCGCGCCATGCGACACAGTTGTGGTATTCGACTTCTTCTTGGAGCATGCCTGAGGCATCCTTCCATTTGCGGTTGGTTGCAACAGAGAATGTTGCGACTTTTTGACCGTTTGGCGTCTCGCGAACCTCTGGTTCTGCTGTGAGATTACCGATGATTTGTACTTTGTTGAGAGAATTGCTCATGTGATGTGTAGGGTTAAGTGATAAAGTACATAATCATTGTATCTATGTTATTATTTTTGCAAAAAAAAATCCTTGCGGATTTTGGAAATTGATGTGATTAGTTGCTTCGTGGCATACCGTAGAAGTCAAATCCCTTGAGGTCTACCATGGATTTTGTGATATAGTTTTTCTTCTTTCCTTTTTTAAAAAATCCACGTTCGTCTATGATGCCCATCTCGATAAGTTGATCTATATTTTTGGTCGGAAGTTTTTTCTTCGGGAAGGCTTCTTTGTTCTGCATGTAGCGAGTTCGTTTCTTGTATGAGAGATTGAATCGTGACTGTTTGTTCTCATTCCCTGTATAGGCAATAGCCGCCTTTTTCTTTCATTTTGAAAGCTTGCGAGCAGCTGCTTGTTTTTTTACGAGACGTGCAGAGAGTCCATGAGAATTAGCCATTTTGATTTTTGAAAACTGGAGCGGGGAAACGGGTTCGAACCGTCACACCCAAGGGTTGAAGCCTTAGTACACTCACTCTTTTATGTTACCCCCGCTTATTAGGTAATAGATAGAGAGCATCTATCTAGAGCACGGGCAGTATATAAAAACTCACAAAAAAGTCAAAGCTTACTTCAAAATCTGCTCGCTCACCATCTTCACATTTTCTGATGAGGTCTCATTCTTGGCATCGAGCATACGTATCTCATCGAGTGAGAACCACTGACAATCTCCTATATTTTCCTCATCTTGTATAGTTGCTTGGTAGTGGACGATGAGAGTCTTCTCCTCATATCCACGGAGGTCTATCGTATCCAGGATGACGATAGGATGCTCTGTATCGTGGAGCGCTACGGTGTTATCTCAGAGGACTTCGCGAGCCTTGGCGAGAGCATTTTCTCGGAATGTCAGGGTGTCATCATATCTCCCACCGATGAACTGCCACTTGAGTGTACTCTCTCACTTGTGGAGGAGCACCTTGTCATGTGTTCCATTCACGATAACAGGTCCAGTGGCGATAGTGAACTCAGAAGTAACTCCAGTGAAGTCGAGTGCAGGTACACAGAAGAATGTAGTCATATACGGCAAAGTTAAGGATATACCTTGATTCTATCCTTTCCTATACCTTTTTCAAGTATTTTACCATGTATTCGTCTTCGAGTGTGTATCCACGTTTTTCATAGTATCCACGGACTCATACTCATGCTATCACTGCCACTTTTTCGAGTTCTCCATAGTGGTCACTTACTATCTGTTCGGCTCGTTCCATGAGTCGCTTACCGAATCCCATATGCTGTCATGAGTCGTTTCCTGTCTCTCATACTGGTATTTGATCTCAGAAAACGTGCAATTCTCGAACTATAGCTGCACGATTGAGTACTTCGATGAAGTGTTTTTCTCATGAAAAATACTGAGAAGGAATACGGAGACGCAAAAGTGCGAATATCGTCCTGTCAGTAGGGTCTATCATCTGGAGGAAGTACTCATGACCATCCGATGCTTCGTAGAAGTACTCATCCATGATGGCAGTATGTGGATCGTTTCATTTTGCTCGGATCTCGCGAGCAGATATATCATGTCGAGTGAGTCCACGAGCTCGCATCGCCACCTCAGTCACTTGGCGAAGATTGGCGATCTTGGACCCCGCGAGTATCTCATGCGCAGGGATATCTCGGTACATACGGAGAAGTCTGACATATTCAGGTATAGTGCTCTGGACTTCTGCCATGAGTGGTATGAGTGTTGCGTCATCATATGGTTCGAATTCTCCTCGTTCCCACATGGTTGTGAGCTCGGAATTCGGAGTGACGACGAGTGGATATATCTTGATCTCATCGGGGCGGAACGCCCCATTATTCCATACCTCTTGCATCGAAGTCTTGTCGATCTCTGGTGTCGATCCGACGAGTCCTGGCATCATGTGTGCCACGACCTTGAAACCCGCATCTTTGAGGAGCTTGGTAGCGCGTGTAGACTCAGTATTTCCGTGACCACGCTTGTTGAGCTCGTTGATAGCATCATCAGTTGTCTGATATCCTATCTCGACACGTGTGATGCCATACCTGCGAAGTCTCACTATTTCTTCCACATCGATCCAGTCGGGGCGTGTTTCGATAGCGATACCGATAACTCGAGAGGTGGCGGTTTCATTCTTTTTCTTGGCTTCTTCGAGAGTGGCTGAATGGTAGGATGGTAGGATGGTAGGATTGTTGGTTGGTCTAGAAAATGGGTTTCATTGCTCCGACTTTTTACTTTTCACTTTTCACTTTTCTTGGCCGAAGGTGCTATGCGCATCATATATCTGCCGGATAAAGTCTTCCTGATACTCACGCGGATAGACACTCCATGTCCCACCGATAACTCGGACATCACACTTGGATATCGCATTCCCTGTTATCTGGAGCGATGAGAGGCGGTTCTGTACCTGGAGGTATGGGTCGAAGTCGTTCATCTCCGCGCGTTGCACGGCAGGCTCGTCTGATATATAGCTCTTCGGCAATCACTCATATGTCGGACAATAGATACACTTCCCAGGACAACCCCAGAACTTGGTCAGGAGGGATATCACAGCAACTCATGAGAGTGAGCGAACCGCACGCTTGCGGAGCACTCGTCGGACACGGTTGGAGTCAGTTAATTTTCCTGTCGATACGAGTTCATTGTATCGCTCGATGAATGCTATATGCGATGGTGATGTACTTGCCCCTGTCTTCGCAAGTATACTGTTGCGAAGTACCTGAAATTGCTCCTTGGTTTCGATAGTCTCGTCTGCTTGGAGTGCTCTCAGTATCTCGTCGATGAGTGTCATATCATGCATGACGCGGAGTATAGGGAAAAAGTGAAAAAATACAAAAAAACCGCCCGAAGGCGGTTAATTTTTTAATAACCAATATCAAAACAGTAAAATTAAGTATATACAGTAGAGCAATAGTCCTATGCGGTGTATCTTTTGGATGCTATATGTAGAAAATCCGAGCAGGAAAATAAGCCATAAAAAGTATAGCCATCAATACTTATTGCCAGCATCTTCCATAATATCAAAATACAGACTTGATTGAAAAAATACCAAGAAAATAAAGTTTATAAAGATGAGGAATGAGAGGATGGCTGATTGTGATCTTGGATATATGGTATGATTATAATCGAATATTTTGACTAATCAAAGAAAAACCGCCCGAAGGCGGTATAAAGAAGATGAAGAATTTGTTCATCTCATTCCTCACATTGCATGAGGAGAATTGTATTCTAATCAACATCACGCGGAATGAGGTGAGGAGGGATTGATTATGTGTATTGGTATCAAGATCAATAGAGATCCACAATGTGGTATTGACCAGCTGCTCGGCGGGCAGAGGTGTCTGTCCATGGCATGAGGTGTTTTCCAACAAGTCCGTTGCTTGTTGCAGAATATGCTGTGGTTCCAACTTTGAGAGAGAAGCCATTTACAAAGTTTTGGTCTACTACCCATAAACCAGACCCATCAGCAGCAACACCAAGGACAATCGCTACATGTCCAGTGCTATTCGATGGATATGTAGAACTGCCATTAAAATAGGCAATCATAGTCCCTGGCAAGAGCATGCTTGTGCGTTGGTTGACCTGGATATCTGCAATCTTTGTGCCAGTATGCCACATAGAGGTAGGTGAACTACTTCCAATCATTGCCTTGGCAAATGCCACGCATTGTCCAGGATAACTGTAGTACAACGCAGCTTCACTGATACGAGTGTGAGATGCTCCAAGTGAGCTAGTCGAGTCAAGAGTCATTGTTTTCCCTGACCCCACAAACCCGAGATTGGGCATATTGAGTTTCAGGTAAAACTCTGTATTTCCAGTGGATTTCAAGACCTTTACAGAACCAATTGTGGTGGATGTTGCATTTGTCCAGTCACTTGTTCCAAAAGGCGTTGTGCTGTCAAGAAAAAGATTGACTCGATTGCTGGGTGCTATTTGTGTGTCAGCCATGGCCGAAAAACAAAGAACAACCGTCAAAAAGGAAACTAGAAATTTGATAACTCTCATGAATAACTCCAAAATAAAAAAGAAATCACAATTACATACTATGAATATATTAACCCCAAGTCATATAATCCTCCGAAAAAATTATTGGAAAAAATCTTGAAGAAAATTTTCTTTTGTTTTATATCGAATCTGATAATCTCAAAGCTCCTGCCCTGCATTCAAATAAGTTACTCGAGCAAGAACAAGGTTTCTCAGAATATCAGCACCATAAGTATCGACACAAGTTGGGTTTTTGAATATCCACTTTGTTCCATCCGGATGAATAGGCCACTCCCGTTGTTTCCAATATACTTCAAATCCTGCAGAGAGCCATTCTTGGAAAGCGTGTAACCTTTTAAAATCAATAGTTTTTCGCCCAGAATGGTCTATGTATATCCAGTTTTCAATATCTAGAAAGTCTGAGTTTACTATGGTAGAAAAAGTAATTCCATTTTGGTTATTTGCTATCTCACTTTCACTAGGAAAAAATTCTTCATTATATGTGAGATTTTCCTTACACTCTGTTAAAAGCGTTTCCCAATTTGGATCTGAGAGGGCATCCAGGAGGTATTTTTCAACACCAGGACTTACGTATCCATCCGTTTCTTTACAGAGATAGCCAAGATTATTAGGATCTGATTCACTTCCGCATTTTTTTCGGAGATTTTCGAGTTCCGTTTGGCTGAGTGCCACCTCCCGTGGATTCCCCTCACCAAACACATAAGTTACCCCGCTAATTGTCCGAGTTTTCCATTCTGTATTTGGCTTCACAAACTGAGGTTTTTCCTTCTCCGCTTCTGTGAGTGGTTTGCCAGAACCGAATGGAGTCATCCCCCAGTCAGTTCCTGAGTTTGCATACGTTTCGAGTCGTTTGCCCGTATCCGTTTCGATTATTTCTGCTGAAACAGTCGGCTTTTGAGTATTTGTTTGTGTTGAAGTCTCTCCACCACGAAAACCGTAGTAGAAGTAGATTGTCGCTACTCCGAGGAGGAGAATGGCGAGAAAGTTTTTGGTATTGAGTTGCATATGGAGCTCCAATGAATGTAAAAATAAAATTCCCTTACTCACTTAAAATAAGGAAATACTTTCGAAAGTAAAAACACTATAGCATCAAAAAGTGACAAATCTGTTACAAAAATCAGGAAAAAATATAGACAAAATTATGGAAGATTGTTTGGTATATATGAATCATTGCTTTCATATACAAAATATGCTACAATGCCATCATATTCTTCACTCAATACCTATGGCACAAGAGATAGAACGACAGTTCGTGGTAGATACAGAGAGTCAGGACTGGAAAAAGCTCCGCGAGACTCTCCCAAAAGTCTATATCACCCAATCAACTATTCATCGTGGAGAGGGGAACAAGCTCCGAGTACGTCTCATCGATGATCCAAAGAGTGGTAAAAAATCCGCGGCTTTTACATTCAAAGTGAAGAAAAAATCCAGAAAAAATGAACCCAATATTCGTGATGAATATGAGTGGGAAGTCCCGTATCGTGTAGCACTTTTTATCATGATAGGGCATGGTGAGGTGACCAAAACCCGATATAGCTATCGTCATACAGACGGCAAGCTCTGGGAATTCGACGAATATACTGGCGCCAATGAGTGAATCGTCCTCGCGGATATAGAGCTCTCGTCTCTCGATGAGGAAGTTGAGCTTCCATCTTGGCTCGGGCAAGAGACAACCAAGGATAAAAAAATTACTAATAATTCATTTACACTTCATCCGTATATGAACTGGTCAGATGAGGAAAAGAAGTGGTATGAGGGACTGAAGAAGAGGAAATAAACTTGCAATCATATAAAAAATAATATAATCAACTCATGTTCACAAAGCAGAGCTTCACATTCCTTGTACCCGTTCCCCTTTCGACTCTCGGAAGGTAATTTTCATGCAAAATTTCAAAATCCCTCCACGAGAGTCATATCGAATTGGAGGGATTTTTTAGTTATAACTTTTACAATATGCGCCTTGAACAAGCAATAGATAAGCTCAACCAAAATGGAAGGCAATTATATGATATGTTGGCTCAATCACATGATGTTTCATGATTGACTGCGTTACAAATAGAGAGAATTCTTTCTTTTCAAAAAAGAATCACATCTGTAGATGATAATCCTCTCACTCATCAGGAATTGAATATATCTTCAAAAAGAAAACCAGATATGTATCCTAAAAGATTCAAGCTCAATACAAAATGAAAACGTGGATGATATCTGGATACCGCAAAATTCTGGAAAGTTCTTTCGTCAAATCCGTCTTCCGTGAAAATATCAAAAACCCAGGAAGAATTGATTGCACAGGCATAACTTTTTCATATACTTCAACTCAACTTATTTTCCTCTATGCTCAGACTCTCAACATTTCCATTCAAGACACTCAAAACTCAACCAAAAGTGAGTGACAATCGCTCTACCTCCATCCTCCTCCAGTGAGGATATATTCGCCAGTGTATGGCATGAGCGTATGAGTTCCTCCCGATGGGACACAAGGTGCTCCGCAATATCGAGAATATCATCCGCGAAGAGATGGATAATGCTGGATACCACGAGATGCTCATGACGATACTCACGCCCCGTGAACTCTGGGAGACGACGAGTCGTTGGGATATACCAGAATATTTCAAAGTTCCTGGGTGGGGAAATAGCGAATATCGTATCGCTCCAACCAATGAGGAAAATGTCACCAATATCTTCCGGGAATTCATCCAGTCATACAAGGATCTCCCGACTTGTGTCTATCATATCCAGAAAAAGTTCCGCAATGAAAAACGTGCGAAGTCAGGACTGCTACGCGGTCGAGAATTCATCATGAAGGATGCATATTCTTTCCATGCGAATATAGAGGACTTTGAGGTATTCTACGAGGATATCAAAAAGGTGTATATGCGAGTATTTGACCGACTCGGTATCGGAGCAGATACAGTGATAGCAGATGCTGATGGTGGTGCTATATCTGACAAGAATTCACATGAATTCCAGACATTCCTCACGATCGGTGAAGACATCATCGTACAGGATTCGAGTGGATATAGCTACAATCTCGAGCTCGCATCAGGAATAGCTGATACCAAGAATACTGATGAAGCAAAAAAACCAATGGAGTACATCGATACGACGGCAGATATCGTCACGATGGAAAAGATGGCAGAGTATTTTCATGCACCACTGTGGCAGTGTCTCAAGACTGTCATCTATAAGACTGATTCCGGAAAATTTTTCTCTATTGTTATCCGTGGAGATCTCGATGTCAATGAAATCAAGGTAACCAAGTTCATCGCTCGAAAATACGGTGAATGATTCACACAAGCAACAGAAGAAGACCTCATACAGCTCGGGACAGTTCGTGGTTTTGCGACACCGATTCGTGATGCTAGACTCCCGATAGAGAACTATGGAGACGAGTCACTCATGTCTGCACACAATTATTTTGGTGGATCCAATGCACTCGCCAAGTCAACCAAGAATGTGAATATAGAGGATCTCGATATTATCGAATTCGCTGAATTCAATGAGCCTATCGAAGGGTTTACTTCTCGCAATGTTCCAGGAGAACTCCTCACATTCCGTCGTGCATGTGAAGTGGGAAATATTTTTCATCTCGGAGAAAAGTATTCAAAGCCTTTTGGACTCTCATTCTCTGATGAAAACAATGAGACCGTAAGTCGTGTCGAGATGGGATGTTATGGTATCGGTGTATCACGCCTCATGGGTGTGCTTGCTGAGTATTTCATGACGGATACAGGGATTGCATGGCCAGAGTCAGTGGCGCCTGCAGACTATTATATCATCGTCATCGGTGAGGATAATATCGAACGAGCTATGACACTCGCAAAAGAACTCGAATCACAAGGCAAGTCCGTCATCCTCGATGATCGTATGGGTGGAAAATACGGATTCTGACAAAAAGCTGCAGACTGCGATCTCTGGGGAATCCCGAATCGTATTGTCATATCTCCGAAGACTCTCGAAAAGTGAGGATATGAACTCAAAAAACGGACAGAAATCGAAGGAAAATTGATTAATTTTTAGTCCTTGATGCGCAAATTCTTTCTCATAATACTCCTCCTCGGGTGCATCCTCATGGCACCATGGGGGATTATCTCTGTGACGACATATGATCGAGTCTATCGGGATATCGAGGATATACCTGTGCGTGATGTGGGCCTCCTCCTCGGGACAACTCCGAGTGTGCAGTGACAGGAGAATCTGTTTTTTACAACCCGTATCGAGGCAACTAAGGAACTCTATGAGCGTGGGAAGATCCGACATATACTCGTCTCTGGAGATAATTCTACTGCAGGATACAATGAACCGCAATACATGAAAAATGCCCTCCTAAATAGGGGCATTCCAGAAGAGGCAATCACTATGGATTATGCTGGTTTCCGAACACTGGATTCGGTCGTTCGGGCACGTGAGATATTCTCACTCTCAGGGAATTTTGTCATCATATCACAGCCATTCCATGTCGAGCGTGCACTCTATCTCGCAGATGCGAGATGAATCGATGCAATTGGATATGGTGCTGCCAATGTATCACTGCGGTTCGGTCCTATGGCATACCTCAGAGAGATACCAGCGAGATGGCTCGCACTCTATGATGCATGGATGGGTACAGAACCGACAGTCCTCGGAGAACGAGAGACGATTATTCCTGTGAGAGAGTAGATTATGCTACCATGAGCGTTCTCTCATGTGTTATATGTTCTTGAGCCTTCTCGTATGCACGAGAGAGTTTTTCCTCATCGAGGAGAGAGAGTTCACCGGCAAGCTTTTCGGCTGTAGTGGTGTCGAGACCGTACATCTGTACGTACTCTTTGACTATAGAGTCAATGATGTTTTGTGTGTTTGCTACCATGAATATATGATAGCATTAAAAAATATAATGTCAATATATTTTACAATATAATTCAACTTCATGCAACACTCTCTCCATCATAGAGGACACATATCTGTCCACTCGTGATTGCTCGTTGAGGGCTCGTAAACTGTATATCGATAGTTCATTGTTCACTGCTCATTGTTCACTGACATTCTTGATCGTCTTGTCTGTATCGTATCTTTGCCCCGTATTTTTTTCATGCTTCAGGTCTTGTTCCTGTCCACTCTCCGAGAGTGCATGATGAAGTATATAGTGCCAGTTCTGCCTCGGTTCAGACGGTGATAGTGTTATTTTTTACATCTTTGGCGATGACAAACAGCGCTGGTCCACCACCAACCTTGATTCACTTTCTCTGACCGATGGTGTAGGTGAATGCTCATTCATGAACTCCGACAACTTTTCCAGTATTATCGAGGATATTTCCTGGTTTTTTCTCGAGACGTCGTTCGAGGAACTCCTTCATCGATACTTTTCCGATAAAACAAAGTCATTGTGAGTCCTTGCGTTCTGCATTTGGGAGTCAGGCTTTTTTGGCAATTTCTCGAACTTCACTTTTGAGGAGATGTCCAATTGGGAATATTGCCTTCGATAATTGGAATGGAGAGAGTCGAGAGAGGAAGTATGATTGATCCTTATTGGGGTCGATACCTTTCAAAAGCTTTGTTGTGTCGTCATTCTGATGCATCGCCGAAGAATCCAGGTTTTCCTGTATTCTCCTGGATCCTTCGTTTCACTCAGGATGACGGATACGAGCATAGTGTCCTGTCGCAATCCCGTCAAATCCGAGTGAGAGGGCTTCTTCGAGGAAGAGGTCGAACTTTACCAGATTGTTACAGAATACATCTGGATTCGGCGTTCTTCACTTCGCATATTCCTCGTAGATGTAGTTCACGATTCTTTTCTCATACTCATCTCGGTAGTCGAACGTATAGAATGGGAGCTCGAGGTAATTCGCAACCTTTTTCGCTTCCTCGATATCTGCGAGGGTGGGACATGTACCAGGATTTTCCTCATCGAGATAGTTGATCATGAATCCGCACGATACATCATACCCTTGTTCCTTGAGCAAGAGGGCAGATACAGCAGAGTCTACTCCACCCGAGAGTCCGACGAGGATTTTTTTCATTATTGTCCTGAATGGTTATCTCATACGCGTTTCATGAAGAGTTCTTCGAGTGGTTCTCGGAGATCCGATACATTCATATGTTCTACTATTCTTCCTTGTGCTATGATGGCGAAGTTATCGCAGATGGCCTCTACGTCTGAGAGAATATGTGTATTGAAAAAGAGTGTTTTTCCTTCTGCCTTCAGTTCGAGTATGAGATCCTTCACCATCTTGCGACCGATAGGGTCGAGTCCGCTCATCGGTTCATCGAGGAATATGAGCTCCGGATCATGGAGTATTGCTTGTGCGAGTCCGATGCGTTGGAGCATTCACTTGGAGTAGGCATTGAGACGCTTATTTTTGGCGTGTGTGAGTCCTACCTTTTCTAGGACTATGTCGATACGTTCTATTAGATACGATTCCGGCATTTCATAGAATTTTCCATTGAATCTCAGGAACTCTTCGGCTGTGAGGTATTTGTAGAGGTAGGTATTCTCGGGCATGAATCCGATACGTTTCTGTACTGATAGGTCTGTCGGTGATTTTCCGAAGAGGAGTACTCATCCGCTATCCGCTCTGAGTATCCCGAGTATTGCCTTCATGGTGGTGGTTTTTCAGGCACCATTGGGTCCGAGAAAACCAAAAACTTCTCCCTCGTAGATAGAGAGATTGATGTCTCGGAGAACTGGGTTCTTGCCGAGAGTTTTTGACAGAGATTGGATAACGATAGTTGGTTGGGAGCTCATAGTACTATATATCTCGAGTTATCTGGATACGGATTTCACTGACTTTGTATCATTCGGGGATACCTTTTACGGCGATATTTTCCATAGGAAAATCACAGAATATACCTGTTTTCTCATCGACGAGGTGTGCGTGCGTAGCATCATTGCACTCATAGTAGGTCTTGCCATTGATACCAGGAAAACGTCTCAGGAGTCACTGTTCTGCCATACATTCGATATTGCGATAGACAGTCGCTCGACCTATTTTTGGTTCCATTTTTCGTACTTCCTCAAAAATATCGTCAGCAGAGAGGTGTCGACACGTACAGGTATCACAGATGATATCACGGTATTGGTGGGTGCGCATATGTTGAGTATTATGAGAAAAAATCTCAGAAAATCAACTTTTAATATGAGAATTATTCTCATATTCTTTTGATTTTTCTAAAAATACCGATACAATTGCGTTGGTATTTTTTATCCAAAAACCTATGAAAAACACAAAAAATCCCTCAACTCAGGCAATGAACACACTTCTCTCTGTCTATACAGTTATGTCACAGAATGCGAGGTTCTGTCACTGGAATGTCGTATGACCACACTTCGAGGATGATCATGAGTTCTTCGGTGATCTCTATGATGAACTCTCAGAGTCGGTTGATCTCTTTGCTGAGCGCGTGCGCGCACTCCGAGAATATCCAGTATCTTCACTGGCAGGCATACTAAAACATGCAAATATAGCAGAATATGAACTCCCGATGACCGCACGCAATATGCAAAAAAATATGCTCCGAGACTATGAGGCACTCAGTACTCTCATGGCAGAACTCGCTGAGAGGACATCAGACGATGTCGTCACGCAGGATATTATCGTTGGTGAAAAACGTCAGATAGATAAGAGGGCATGGATGATGCGCGCAATGCTCGGAGAGTAGGAAATTCCTGAAAAACTGCGAATTTCTGCGCACCCCAGAGTGGCTTCTCTTCTTGCTTCGCAAGAATTCACCTTCTCATAAAAATTTGTTTCTCAGTCATTTACATTTCGGTAAACTTCTTTCGAAAAAATTTTTCTTCCTTGAACTTCTTGTTTTTGAGAAATTTCTAGGAGATATCTTAATAATACTTATAAAATCCTATGAAAGTCAGTGATATATTTGTCCGTATGCTTGAGTCATACGGAGTCAAGCGAATCTATGGTGTACCAGGTGAGGAGAATCTCGACTTCGTCGAGTCGCTTCGTACCTCATCTATCGAACTCATCCTCACACGCAACGAACAGACAGCGGTATTTATGGCTGCCAATGAGTGACGATTCACTGGTCGTCCTGGGGTGGCACTTGCAACCCTAGGTCCCGGGGCAACCAACATGGTGACAGGTGTAGCCTATGCTCAACTCTCAGGGCTCCCACTCATCGTCATCACGGGGCAGAAGCCTATCAAAAAATCCAAACAAGGACTATTTCAGATCATTGATGTAGTTGGTATGATGCGCCCTATAACCAAATATGCTACCA
Source organism: Candidatus Altimarinota bacterium (assembly GCA_023260135.1). GTDB lineage: Bacteria > Patescibacteriota > Gracilibacteria > BD1-5 > UBA2023 > JABFSX01. The sequence continues at coordinate 20,656 of JALQWG010000007.1, forward strand.
CAGTTATCAGTGGATACAAGGTGCCATCCCTCGTACATAACGCATTTAAGCTCGCTATGAGTGAACGACCATGAGTGGTGGCTATCGAGCTCCCTGAGGATATAGCCCATGAACAAATCGATATAGATCATATTGATACACCGCTCGAGAAGATAAGACGACCAGTTATCGATGAAAAAATGTTCGAAAAATTGGTATATGAGCTCGAGAAATCCAAACGTCCTATTATACTCATAGGGGCATGAGCCAATCGCAAGCGTATAACACGATATCTGAGTGAATTTATAACTCGATACCATATTCCCTTTTTTTCTTCGCAGATGGGAAAATGAGTTGTCGACGAATCGATGCCGGAATATCTCGGTACAGCAGCCCTCACAAGCGGTGACTATATCCATGAGGCAATCGCACAATCAGATCTCATCATCTCTGTAGGGTATGATCCTATCGAGAAGCCAACTACGCTTCTTGGTGATGAATGAATACCGTGCATTCATATCAATTTTTATGAATCTCAGACAGATGATGTCTATGCTCCGTACCTCGATGTTGTCGGTGATATCGGGAATATATTCTGGAGACTCACTGAGACACCGATACAATCGGACTGGGATTTTACTGAGATATACAGTATTCGAGACAAGTATAATAGTATTATTCGTTCACATAGAGACAATGAGATTGCATCCGAGACTCCTATCATGTGACCGCGTCAACTCACTGAGATACTCAGACAGAGTATAGCAAGAGAAGATATTCTCACCCTCGATAACTGACTCTACAAGGTCTGGATAGCTCGCAACTATCCATGCTATGCGCCGAATACCCTCATCCTCGACAATGCCCTCGCAACCATGTGAGCAGGACTCTCTGCTGCCATGAGTGCCAAGATAGAGCATCCAGACAAGGGTGTGGTCTGTGTCGCATGAGACGGTGGAATCGTCATGAATCTCTGAGACATAGAGACAGCAGTTCGTCTCGGACTCGATATCACACTCATCATCCTCAACAATGGTTCCTATGGTATGATCGAGTGGAAGCAAGAGTGAGGTGGTATGGAGCGCTGGGGGCTCAAGTTCGGTAATCCTGACTTCGTGAAACTCGCAGAGTCATTCGGGGCTCATGGATTCCATGTTGACACCAAGTCAGAACTCGAGAAGATACTGCAGACAGCTCAGAAGCTCCCATGACTCAAAATCATCAATCTTCCATTCGATTATCCAGCTAAGATACAATAACTATGCCAAAACTCATCTCCAAAAATCCCTATACTCTCGAAGTCAACGCTACCTATGAGACTATATCGGAGCAAGAACTCATAGAAAAAATCGAGCTCGCTCATACTGCATATCTCTCATGGCGTGACGTCCCAAGTCTTGAGAAGAAGCGACTTTTTCTCACGCTCGCAGACGCACTCGAACGAGATATCGACAATTGTGCCAGACTCGAGACCATCGAGATGGGTATGCTCTATAAAAACGCAAAAGCATGACTCCAGAAAACTGCGAATCTCATCAGGTGGTTTGCGAATAATTTTGAATCTGTATTCACCCCGCGTACCTATGAGACTGAGTGACTCCAGGTCCTCGAGATGTATGATCCAATAGGTGTCATCTATGGTATTGCGCCTTGGAATTTTCCATTCAATCAGCTCCTCCGCGCTGCTGTGCCCAATATCCTCGCCGGCAATACACAGGTCTACAAGCACGCATCCAATGTTCCTATGGTCGCAGAACGTATCGAGAGACTTTTTCACGAGGCTGGATTCCCGAAGTGAGTATACACCAACCTCTTCGTTCCATCCTCGATGAGTGAGGCTATCATTGCTCATCCGTATATCCGCGGGGTCAATCTGACTGGCAGCGAGACAGCATGAAGTGCTGTTGGAGCTCTCGCAGGCAAGTACCTCAAGCGCAGTGTCCTCGAACTCGGAGGCAATGATGCATTTGTCGTACTCCCGGGAACGGATATCGAGAAGGTCGTCACACTCGCAGTCGCAGGTCGTACTCGCAATGGTGGTCAGGCGTGCAATGCATCCAAGAGATTCCTCGTACCAGATGTGATGTATGAGGAGTTCCTCGAAAAGTATAAAAATGCATTCGAATCGCTCGTCCTCTGAGATCCGATGGATGAGAAAACCGATCTCCAACCACTCGTGAATGAAAAATCTCTCGATGATATGGATGCACAGGTCGCACGTGCGATCGCGACAGGGGCTAGACTCATCAAGGGTGGAAAACGTATCGAATGAAGCGGATACTTCTATGCACCGACGATCCTCGCTGATGTCACACCAGCAGTCTCGAGTTACAACGAAGAGATATTCGGCCCTGTTGCATCTGTCATGTCTTACTCGACCATAGATGAGGCTGTCACCCTCGCCAATGGAACTGACTTCGGACTCTCGGCAGTCGTCGTCTGAGATGATATATCCCTCGCACAAGAGATAGGAAAAAAACTCGATGGAGGAATGATATTCATCAATATGACCGCAGGATCACGCGCGAGTCTGCCATTCGGCGGAACGAAAAAATCCTGATATGGAAAAGAAAACTGAGTCGATGGGCTTCTCGCATTCACGAACAAAAAGGTAATTGTATCTGAATCTTAGATGAAAAATAAAAAACCAACTAGTTGGTTTTTTATTTTTTAAAGTGAAATCCATATAGAAGCAGATTGTGTCAATTTCAAGGGTCTATAGATTGTACCCACTTGAGTTCAACAGGACGCTCATGATAGTTATTCAGGAAACCTTGAATTTGTCTAAATGTTTTTGGGAATCATTGAATTCATGCTTTTTTTCTTGCAGATTCATATTTATCGTAAGCCCATTCCATTAATCTATCATCATATTTTGTCTCAAGCCCTATTTCATACAAACCAAAGATTGTTTTTGCAATGCCTCATCTTTTGCTCATAGAGCTATATTCCGGAACACCAGAACTATAATCATAGTTTGCCCATTTATAAGCAGTCTTGTATAATGCAAGTCTCTCTCTTTCATCTACAAGTTCAAGCCCCTTTTCTTCGAGCGCGATTATTATCTGTTCAAGTCACACGAGACTTTCACCAACAGCGGTCTGAAAATCCTTTCTGAGGCGTCACTCGAATTTATCAAGTTCGGGAATTCCATATTCAGGTGAAAATTGACTTATTCCGCTATTAGGGTTAGTAACGATGGGATGTCTTTGTGAAAGACCCTTGAGGTAATCAAGATTTGATAAGTTTATATCAAGTTCCTCTTTCAATCTAGAAATTGCACTATCTAATAAGTTAGCAGCTTTTACATTAACTGTTATTTTTCATTCTCCTTCTGGGCCTTTATTTTCGTCTGCAAGTGGTATTTCCTTATTGATGTTTCCCATAAGTGTTAATTATTATTTAATTTACTTTATACATAAAAAATAATATGTCAATATTTTTTTATTTTGTCATTAAATTATGAGAATTATTCTCATTTTCTTTTGATTTTTCTTCATATTTTCATATAATTCTCTCGTGTTATTGTGGGTTATAAAATAAGTCAGAAACTCTGGATTGCTTCGTACCTCGCAATGACGAAAAATAGAAATCCCTTTTTATTTTTTCACTCTTCATTATTAATTTTTAATTATTCTTTTTTTATGTCTTGTTGTGATAACGAATTCATGTTCGAACAGGTGAAGATTGATACACCTGCTCCAAGTTTTGACCTTCCTGCATATGATCCAGTGAAGGATGATGATGCTCATGTCTCTCTTGCTGACATGCACGGGAAGTGGACAGTACTTTTTTACTATCCTGCTGACTTCACATTTGTCTGTCCTACAGAACTCAAGGATATGGCAGAAGCTAAGTCCAAGTTCGATGAGCTCGGTGTAACTGTGCTCGCAGCCTCTACTGATACAGTATTCTCTCACCGTGCGTGGGTGAAGCACGAGGGACTCATGAAGAACTTCCCATACCTTATGCTCGCTGACCACAATACTGAGGTTGCAGCCGCATACAATATCCTCGATGAGAAGTCAGGAATTGCTGGTCGTGGAACATTCATCATCGATCCACACGGAGTATGTCGCGGTATCGAGGTCACAAGTGGTCCTCTCGGGCGTAACTCTGACGAGCTCATCCGCAAGATCGAGGCACTCCAGTTCATGGAGGCTAATCCTGGTACTGCATGTCCGGCGAAGTGGGCAGTTGGTGCTAAGACCCTCAAACCATCTATCAAGATTGCCGGTGAAGTCGAAGGACAGCTCCAATAATCTGTATCTTTAAAAAATCCCCTTTCTTATGAGAGGGGATTTTTCTTATGCCATGAAGTTCATCATACCAATGATGATAGCACCAGTGATGATAGAGAGTCAGAATCCTGTCATCACTGCTCGAGAGAATCACTTTTCTCCCTTCGCTCCTGCGATGAGGAATCACTTTACGATATTGTTCGATATCACGGCGATGAGGATCGTCGATGAAGCGATGAGGAGTGGGAGGGTGCCAGATGCTGAGTCACTCGCCATTGTCTGGGTGATAGCATCTACATCTGCGAGACCAGATATCGCGCCGAGGATATAGTTATAGGCTTCTTGGGGGATATATTCACGGTATATCTGTCCGACTCCAGAGAGGAACTTGATAGCTACCACGATACCAGCGAACTGGAGTGCCGGAACAATCTGGAACGGACTCTCATATTCACCATTTTCTCCTGTTTTTATGAGGCGATCTTTTTTTGACTGATGATAGTAGTAGTACGCACTTCCAGCAAGTGCTATGAACATGGCTGTAGCAGGTATCGTGATGGTTGAGAGGAGTGCAGGATTGACGAATGCAGAGATGAGGACTACGCGGATGAACATGATACATGATGATGCGAGTGTTGCTGCTGCATAGGCATTGCGATTATTCGGGTGAGTATTGCTCTTGTCTGTCATGGCTGCAGTTGTCGCAGTAGATGAGATCATACCACCGACTGCACCAGATGCGACGATACCACCACGATCACCCATCACACGTGCGAGGATATATCCAGTGTACTGTACACCCGTCATGATAACCACGAAGAACCAGACACTATATGGATTAAAAAACTTGAGTGTGAGAATCGGATGTGACCATGGGAGGGGATTTTCAGAGATATATCCAAGAAAATCCATGACAGAAAATTTCTGATCTGGGAGGAGTGGGAGGGCAACGAGAGCTATAACTGCGAACTTGAGTGTATCGCCGAGCTCACGACGAGAAAATCGTTCGAGCCAGTCCTGAATCCTATCCTTGGATGAGAGAACGATGAGTGTGAGAACAGTCGTGATGACACTCATGACGGTGTGTCCGGTCATCACCATGATACCGAGAAAATACGTTATGAGTGCTGCGTATTCACTTGTAACTCCGACTTTTTCTCTCCGAAATGCGTCGTATGAATACTGTATGAGGATGAAGAGTGTGATTCCTGCGAATCCAACGAGCTTCCATAAGTGTGTCTCTCCGAGTGTTGCATCAAGCCAAGTAGTCATAGCACCGAGGAGGGCGATAAGTCAATATGAACGTATTCCTCAGAATGCCTCCTTGGCAGGGTCTACTCCATGACGTGGGAGTTCACGTTCGATACCGATAACTGCACCAAGTGCGAGTGCGAGAACAAGTGCAAAAAAGATAGAAGATTCCATGGAAAAAGTGATAAGATTAATAATTGAGATTGAGGTTGAAGCTCACAGTACCAGAGTAGTCTCATGCTGCCTGCATGAAGTCTACTTGTGCACCATATTTTACTCTATAGGTGAATGTATTTTTTTCACCGTTTTGGTTGATGTTTTTGGTGACATTGGCGAGGGTCGCATTGGGTGAGTATGTGAGTATTGTCCCACCAAATGCTCCACCACTCCAGATATCATATCCAACCCCGAGCGTTCCGTTCCAGTAGTTGATTGTATCACCAGAAGGGAGTTGTGTGAGTATCGAGCTCGGTGCTGTAACTAGAGCAAATCCTGCTCCTACCGTTCTCACTGTGATGGTGAGTTCTCCCGTCCCGAATGTAGCTAGATTCTGTGTGATATTCCCGATATTATATGTATCAGCACTGATTGTCCACTCAATCGCATCGACAAAATATGTAAAACTCTGTGTAGTAGTATTTCATGCTGCATCAGATATACTGAGGTCGAATCGGTATCGTCAGAATGGAATGTTGGCGATGCCAAGAGTAGCACTCGTTGCTGTAGTGTTCGTGATAGTACTGTATCCAGAGAGTGGGGTTGGGTTATATGAGAGAGTTCCCGTATTCCACGAGTATATGCGACCAGTCGCTGTCGATGGATTGATGCCTGCGCCAGTATCAGTGTAGTTGTATGTGAGTGAAAAATTCCCATGTGGAATGAGTGCGCCACTGGCAATACTCGTACTCGTGATAGTTGGAGGAGTGATGTCTCCTGCCTGGGCAAACGTGATGATACTCATATCGGTCATGTTGATAGTCCATTCCCAGTTCCCTCATACCAGCATTCCAGTATATGCTGTTGCTCCAGCTGCAAATACTCCATCACCATCTACGAGCATATATATAGGACTTCATGCGCCCAGAGGAAGTGACGATGTTGGATATGAGATCTGCACTGTTCATACGTCTCAGAGTTTTTCCTGGAATTGCCACTCACGGTCGATGCGTTGGTATCCAAGAGGAGCATCGGTTGCACTCATAGTTCCTGTACCAGCACCATTATTCGCCCAGATGAGTGCACGACTATTACTGGCTATGGATGTTCCATCTCGTTCCACGAGGATATCTCATGAGTTATTGGATGATCTCGACCTGAGTTGGTTGAGCGAAGCGAGATCATCACGAGCGATACCTGCTATGTCTCTGTCGTATGTGGTTGCGAGGGAGGCGTTCCATGCTACACCATTATTGGCAAGTGTATAGTTGGTAGCAGTTGTCTGGTCGAGCGTGATACCATACTTGATGGCGAGGTAGGATTCTACTTTGTTTTGATTTGCTGCAGTGAGGGCAGTATTGTATATGGCGACTTCTGCAACATTGGAGAGAGTAGAGTTAGTATTGGCTACCCGTCAGATACCAAGATTGTTGACTGTAAATGCAAGATTACTTGCACTTGTCAGAACAGAACGACCATTGGTATATCCTGCTGATGCTCCACCAGCCTGTCTGACAGTACTCGTTATGGCTGGAACATTGGCTGCACGATTATTGGTTCCATTATAAAATACAGTACTATTGTATCTCATCCATTGATCTGTAGTTGGGGATGTTCTCCATGAACGAGTATTGTTCGTTGCAGTCTGAGTACCAATATAAAAGTTACCACCAGCACCGATACGTGATACCACAAATATCGAGTTGGCACGAGTTGGTAGTGCGAGATTGTTGTTGATGTTGAGTGAAGCGTTGTTGAAGTAGAGTGTTGGGTTGAAGTTGATCTGCGTCACAGGATCGTATGTTACAGTTCCGAGTCCAGTTACAGCATTGACAGCAACAGTACCACTATTGAACCATGTCGTAATCGTACATCCTGTTGTGGTACAGTTTTTTCCTCCATCTGCCTTGCTCCAGAATCCAGCTCCTGTGACACCACCTGGTGCTATCACGGGAGCTGCTGCTACCACAGCATTGGTGGCGAAGGCTGTATTGTTTCCGGTATTCGAATCTCCTGGATTGGATATAGAGAGATTGAATGTTACATTGGTTCCACCTGCACCTGCCTGCGGAATCACAGGAATATAAAATGTCTCATCGGCGAGTGGTGCAATAGTTGTAGTTTTGGTACAGGTAACAGTTGTTCCGACCTGTGCTCCACATGACCAACCATTGTCTGTAAACGCAATTGCTGGGCCTGTGATATTGGCTGGTATTGTCAATACAGCAGTGTGAACACCACTCGATGAGAGATTACCAACATTGGATACTATGATAGGCATCTGAGAAGTGAATCCAACTGTCAGTGGTCACTCAGGTTGTCCGATACCCGGTACGAGATCAGGAACATTTGCTGCTACATATGGTGCAAGTCTCCACTCAACTGTTCCAGAATATGTTGTCGCAACAGTCGGAGTACCAAAATCCCAATTCGCTCCGAATCAGAGGTCACCACCTGTTGTCTGGATATTATTCGTAAAATTATTCCCGGCTGCTATCTGTCCACGAACTGCGGCGTACCCATCTGCTTGATGGGCAGTCCATGCCATACCAGACATATATCGAAAAGCAGAGAGAACATTCGCAGTACTATCGTATACACCAACTGTAGTTCATCCAGTATTGGAAAAGTATCATACATCGTTCGTGTCAGCACCAGCTACAAAGCTATCCATCCCATAGTAGAACTTGATTGGTTGTGTATTACCTGCTGGAACTACTACTCTCCAGCTCCAAGTAAAATACTTGTTCGGAGCGGTGTGTGCCCAGTCGATGATAAGCTGATATGTGAGACCACCAGTTGTGATAGTCATCGTCGATGTTGCAGTATAGGTGTTACCAACTGTTGTTCCGTTGGTAATGGAGCTCGTCCATGCAGTAAAATCATTGCCATACGTGGTCCCCCCAATTCTAAGTGTTGGCCAAGCATCCATGTTTCCTCCTGTACTACATCCCGTTGCTGGAGGATTGCCTGTATATATCTGAGTGAGATTGTTATAGTAGAGCTGTACTTGACCACAGTCACCGATGATGAGGCGGAGATCATTGGAACCAGCTGTACCACCTGTTGGATTCATCGTAAAGCTTGATGCACCACATGTGTAGAATGTGATTTTTCCACCCTTAACTATTGCCTGAGATCCAGGAATACTCGTACTCCCGTCACTGTTACAAGTTGTAGTAGAATCAACGGAGAGTCAATTGGTATGGAATTCTGTATCGCCAGCATGCATCGTCATGAGGTCAACCGCCATTCACTCTGACATATGGGGAGTGAGTACCGTGATAGCAATAGGTTGTGAGAATATGAGATGAGTTCCAATCTGTCCAAAGTCGAATCATTCTGGATTTGCTTCTGCTTGTCATTTTTTCATATTTCCACGATTCTTCATATTTTTCTCATATTTCTTTTTTGCCTTGGTCTTCTCTGTGGCTCAGAGACTCATGATATCGAGTCCAGATGCTGATATGACTTCACCGGATGCTGTAGTGATGATAGTTCACTCAGGGATCTCGACACTGACTGTTCCCTTGGTTCCTGCGACTTTTCGTTCTTTTTTTGTGATTTTCTTTCCATTTTTTTCTTCTGTTTTCTCTGTTGATTTTGCACTCTCGTATCCTGTGAGAAACGCAGAGAACGCACTCTCTGTAGGAGCAAGTTCTCGAGGAGCAAATGGATTACCGAGGAATCATGGGGTAAAAATAGTCGGAGTAGGTGGTGCGAGTGTCACCATCTCTGCGAGATACATCTCATGTTCTTCCGCGAGAGCAGAGCCCTCGATGAGAATAGATTCTGTCGATGTATTCTCGATATCGTATGCTATCTTTTCCTGCATGAGTTCAGAGAGACTGACTTCCTCATCAGGCAATACCCTCTGTTCTTCTGTGATTATTGGTTCTGTTGTCTCTGTTTCGAGAGTCTCGATGCTGCTCGGGAGTTCATCGAGAGAGTGGAATACAGTATCCTCCGCATACACAAAAGATCCACATGTCTGTACCATGAAGAGTGAGAGCACGATATATGTGAATATCTTTTTTGCCGTGAGCATAGCATAATTGTGCCATAATTCATCTATAATTGCTCGAAAATATACAAAAAATGCCAAGGTTTATCCTTGACACTTGTAGTTCTGTATTGGTATTATTCGGTTTCTGCGATTCCCGAAACCCGTGAAAAGTCTCTGATGCTATTTTTTACTGAATCAAGCGTGATTGCCCCACGTCTATAGAGGCTGATAAGGTTATCATCCATGAGCTGCATTCATTCTTGTTTCGATGTCTCGAGTACAGAATACATATGTTGCGTATCTCCACGGATGATGAGGTTGCGAATAGAGTCAGAGTTCATCATGATCTCACGTACCACAACACGTCCTCACTTATCCTTGCGTGGGAGGAGTATCTGCGACATGATGAGACGCATCGCGAGACCGAACTGCATACGGACTTGGTTCTGCTTGTCAGCAGGGAATGACTGGATAATACGATCTACTGTCTGTACCGTGTCATTGGTATGGAGCGTCGAGAATACGAGGTGTCAGGTCTCCGCGAGTGTGATGGCAGCCTCGATGGTCTCGAGGTCGCGCATTTCACCGATGACGATGACATCAGGATCCTCACGGAGGATAGACTTGATACCATCTGGGAAACTATCGAACTGCTTCCCGAGCTCGCGCTGATGCACGAGAGAACTCTTGTTTTGGTGCACAAATTCTATCGGATCTTCGAGCATGATGATATGTCTCTTGTGGTGCGTATTGATATAGTCGAGCATGGCAGCCATCGTCGTTGACTTACCAGAACCAGTAGGTCCTGTCACGAGGATGATTCACTTATCCTTGGCAGTATATTCGAGGAGTGACTCAGGGAGCATGATATCCTCTGGTTTTGGTATAATTGTTGGAATAGTACGGAATGCGAGTGTCACACCTCTGAGTACACGAGATATATTCACACGAAAACGACTTCCCTTGTATTCGAACGAGAGATCGATAGTTTTTTCTATGAATTCTCGAGAGAGGAGGAGATTGCATATATCCTTGATGTCATCGTCTCCAAGTTTTCAGAATGACTCAACAGGCACAACATCACCTACCTTGTTACGGATATATGGGTAGTCATTGGGAGTGATATGGAGGTCTGATATTTTTTGTTGTATGATCTCGTCGATGAGCATGAGGAATTTTTGGACTTGCATATATGGGTTCTAGAGAGTTATGAGTATTTGGATTTTTTATTCACCGAAGAGTTCTCTGAGTATATCCTCACTGGAAATTGTATCATCTGTGGTACTTATCGTCTCTGCTGATTCGTCAGTCTCTGGAGCAGAATTGAGTATATTGTATTTCTCTATCTTGATACCATCATCTATGGTAATCCTATAGCTACCATATTCTGTCCCTACATCTTCCCCGAGGCTATAATTCTCGAGCATAGTGCGTATATCTGTATCAGTTGCTTTTCGAGCTATTTTCCATGTCTCTTCATCTTCGACCATCACATATTCATATGCACGAGTGACATACGAAGCATACCATGAACTACCATCTATATTGGCATATGGTACATCTACTTCTCGTCCATCTGATACGAATCTATTGTCATCAAAATATCCAGGAAGTCCGATATCATCCTCTTCGAAGAGTGTAAAAATCATCATAAGTATCTCTTCTCGTGTAGTATAGTCTTTTCATTCGAAGTAGCTTCCGAGGTATTCTACGGCACAGAACTTGGCTATATCGCGGAGCTCATCCTCTACGGTATCCTGATATATCTCGCCATCTGGACCGAAGCTCATATCAGTCTCCGAACGGACACATTCGCTATAGTTGGTCGGACCCATAGTGGTATCATATCCTACAGTATTCATGTTGGTCTGGAGGGGTGTGCCGATATACATAGCAGGTGTAACGAAACTCGCAATTGATCCTGTCCATGCAAATCCCTGAAGCATAGGCATGCGGTGTATGAGCTCCCAGGATGAGTACACAACAGGAGTATTCATGGTGTACACAACAGGAGCCGAATCGAGACTCGTTGTCGGTTCTTCACGAGATATCGATTCCTCTGGTTCTATCTCTAGGGTGACCATACTGTCGATATCGTCCTCGAGCTCTGACTCGGAGATATCTTCCCCGGGTTCTACTACGATACTATTAATATCTGCAAGTATTGCATCAATATCGTCTGCTGATGCTGCCTGAGAAAAACTCACTGTCGTATGGAGACAGAGAAATGTCCAGAGGAAGTATATAATCACACGTTTCATATATAAAAAGTTAGATAACACACCAACTCTACCATATCTTGTTTTCTAAAAGCAAAAACTAAACATAAAAAGACAATGAAAAACAATTGACAATAATAAAAAAACACTATCAATTATTCAGATAGTGTTTTTTGGAGGATTTTTGTATATATTCATCGGATAACTCTTCCTCGTACGATATCTTGTCCAGGATGTGGAACGAAGTTTGTCTCATCGCAGGCGAGATAGTTCTCAGTCCAACCGGAGAACTGATTTTGGTAGGTCTTTTCTATAAGCACATTTACTTCTCTTCCAACAGTTTTTTCTGCCCATTTTTGAAATACTTGTTCTCAGAGTTCTTGGAGTGTTTTAATCCTTTTTTGTATGATGTGATTCGGGACTTGGTTCGGATAGCTCCCAGCAGGAACTGAGTAGTGGTCGACGTGTGGTGAGAATGGGAATGCATGGAGCTGGGATATCTGATATTTTTCTACTATCTCCACTGTATCTGCAAAGTCTCTATCTGTCTCACCGGGGAATCCGACGATGAGGTCAGCACCGATATTGAGCTCGATGCCGTCAGTTCTTTGTATATTTCGGAGTTTTGTGAGGACTTCTCTCAGACGAACCCCATCGTAGTGACGGTTCATCGCCTTCAGTACATTCGTCGAGCCCGCCTGGATAGAGAGGTGTGCGTATGCCACGATACGAGGATGTGCGAAGAGTGCTATGAGTTCATCACTACAGAACTCGACACCGAGTGAGGATATGCGGAGCCTTTCCAGTTCGGTTTTCTCCAGAACAGCCTCTACGAGTTCGACAAATCGAGACTCATCATAGTTGTTCGATGTTGTTGCTCACCAGGCACCGAGATTAATCCCCGTGAATACGACTTCTTTTCATCCATGAGCGACGAATTCTTGTATCTCTTCGATGATCTCCCCCATCGTCCTATATTTGTGTCGTCATCTTGCTTGGACTGTGAGACAGAAGGTACAAAAATTATCACATCCTGTCTGTATGACCATGAATTTTCTCGTGAAGAGTTCCTTGCCCGCGAGCTTGCGCAGTGTTCGTATCTTGCTCTGCATCATCTCGCGTCGCTGTTCTGGTGTCACTGCAAAATCATCTGGATCCTCCGGAAGGATCTCTATCTTGTCTTCGTATCACTGGAGTTCAGAGTATACTTCGAAGAATCGTGGATCCACTACACCATCACGGATATTGCCACATCCTGAGAGGTAGAGTTTTTCATTGTCTCATAGGGTTGGGAGTTTTTTCTTCGCATGCTTGACCCACTTAGCTTTTGCCTTGTCAGTCACGACACATGACGCGATAAAATACCCCTCTCTTCCAGAGAGATGAGGGTGGACGAGCCACTTTTCCGCGAAGTATCTGTTAGTCTTGCAACCAAAAACCTTGAAATCCATAAGTGAGCGTAATGTACAGAAAAGTAGGGAAAAGGCAAAAATTATATTTATATAACATGCACCGTACAATAATTACGGTTTATGGATATATTAAAATTAATATTATATTTTTGTATAGATTTTTTACCGTGTTTCTGTCACTAATTTGTCACTATTAGGTAGTATAGTGATATGGCTCCTCGGAGATAATTCTGAGTGGGTCAGGTGAAAAGCCTGTAATTTTCATATCAATATCAATAGGAGAATGCGTGATGAACGCCCTCAAAAAAATCCTCGTTGCCTGGGTTATGGCAACAGCCTCTTTTTCTTTTGCGGCCAATAATGGAGTTGGCGGGTATTGGGTTGATAATATTGTTCCAAATGCATGGGCCGTACAAAATACACTCATGCAAAGCGTGACAAAAGCAAACTATGCTTGTGGTCCAACTTCACTTTTGTTTGCGAGTAATCACTACAGACGACTTGATACAGGACAGAACTCACCAAATATGTCTACGATAACAAGTTCCACAGCAACCCTAGTGGATATGTACAAATACCTCAATGATAGAAAGGTATATGGACTCGTGCCCTATAACACAGCTAAAGGTACTGATCTTACTCAACTCAAAGATATTGCAGTCAATAAGTTTGGCTGGACAAATACTTCACGAATGTATGGTGATGGAAGAGTCAGTGTTGCTACCAATATGGATAACCTCATCAACTATCTCAATCAAAATATTCCAGCACTCGGAGTATTGAAGGCTGGATATTCAGGGAATCCTGTCGGTAACTTCAACCATATCGTCGTCCTCTGGGGCTATACTCGGAACAAGGACGAATCTGGGCGCGCTGTCTTTGATCCAAACAACACTCGTAACAATGATACGATTCATTGGTATGAGCCTTACTACGGGAAGACAGGCACGGTTCGACGTGGAGATTGGAGTAGTTCGTTTGATATGGCATACTTCTCGTTCCTCAAGATTGGTCGCTAAGTAGAAAGAACTATCTTTATGGGGGAGCCCTTGCTCCCCCAACTTCTTTCAAAAATATAAAATTATGAAAAAATATTACACCCTATCTACCATATGTTCTATACTGATCTGAGTTGCTATATTTTCAATATGATACTTCTGAAAACTACACCATAATAACAACAGATTTTCCGATGATGCAAGTATAGCATATTCTGGAAGAACCCTTCTTCCATGAGAAGAAATTTGTGGAAACTCAGAAATTGAATGTCCTGAATTAAAAAAAATCAATGATAGAATGAGTTTTACTAATGATATCACTGCTATGGGTTATACTATAACTTCTTGATCAGGGGGGGAAATCATAGCAACTATCAACTTTCCAGCATTTTCAGAATATACACTAGAAGAAAAGAGAGAGATATTCAAAAAAATTCAAGCATCAAATGCTACAGTATTAGCACTATGAATCATCTATCTCGATCAAGGATACGATGCTGATATTCGAGATATTGTATCAAACATACCATTTAACGAACTACGTATACAGATCTATACTGAACCTGAAAATATTATTGAGATTTTTGATATCATCACATGGAAGCAGGATAAAAATATGAAACTTACTCTAGAATTTATCAATCTCCGCCTTCCAACAGATATGAAGATATTTAATTACATCTACATGTCTGAGAAAATGATTCAACGGAATAATGGAAACATTCCCCTTGCTTCATATTCGCTTGTTTTCAATCCTCTTTTTGATGAATTTGACGGTCTTTATGAGAGGTATATTTTATATCCTGTTGAGCAGGATATATTCACAAAAATACCAACAAGTGAAATCAATATTACAGGACTTCATACCACATATACAAATCGAACTGATGGGATGTATGAAAATCAAAAATGAAAAACCTATGATTTTCTCAAAAATAATCCAATACCAAATATTTATATAGATTCTATCTGAAAGAAAGAAAACGGAGATATTGTATTAACAGGTTTCTAAATTATGAACATCAAACAATTCATCCTCTGAACTACATCAGCAGGAATTCTCACAGGAGCTATATACTTTACTCAATGACAAGAATATAAGCATGAAGGAGTGAAGATTCTTGTGTCGAATACGGGAACAAGAACACAGGAAACTATCTCACCGTTCTGAGATCCGAAGGTATATTGAATCCCCCCAGAACCAAACCTCATAAATACCAACACAGATATACAAGACTTTCTCGACAAAAACCCCAATCTGAAGATGAGAATCCAGGGGATGTCTTGGTATAGGGATTTTTTATCCTGAAGGCTGGAACCAGATATCTACAATCAATACATTCAAAATGCTCTCAGTATAGAAACCATTTTAGTAGATAATCCGTGACTTCTTGAGATAATTCAATATGAAATATGGTGGCAACGATACCTCAGATGAGATACTAACCCTGTCGATATGCTCGCGGGTAATATGACCAGCCTCTTACGTTTACAGGAGCTAGAAAAAAGGAGTCCAGAATTCTATGCTAACTTACAAAAGAGCCCAAACTGGAACCAATGAATACAACATGGTAGTGATTATATTGTCTACTGACAAGAAGATTTTGCAATATCTGCCTCACTTCGGATTCAACAACTTAACAGTGAACCATGACTCAGAGAAGAACTAGTTCGGTTTTGATTTTCAGAAAAAGATGTATTTACAGATGATTGGAGTGTGTGACAGGGTTTTTATGGTGCGATTGATGTGATTCGTCGGATTCGGGCTACAGACCCCGAGCGCCTAGAGTGGTTCTACGGTACCGAACTCTGACAACAATATCGTGATGGTAAGATAACGGATTGGATAGAGCTTGAGCAATTTCTCGAGAGATAGATTTTCCAAAAATGGAGTTTTCCATACACTCATTTCATGTTCTCCCTCTCATTCCTCTTCCTCACTCTCCCACTCTACTTCTCCCATATTTTTATGCACTTCGGTGTGGTGATGGGGGACAGTGCATCGTTCGAGCGACAGAAGATGTATCTCTTCGTCCTCACTGTCCTCATCGCACTTGCTGAGATGATATTCATGCGATATGATGCATTCGTTGTACAACTTCGGAAATATTGAGTCATTATACTCGGACTCATCCTCCTCCCACTTGTACCGACACTCCTCTATGGTGGTGAGATAGATGCATATTGGATACGTGGCTCATATGAGAAGTTCCACGGATACCTCCTCTATGTCGGTATCATCCTCCTCGGATTCTGCATATCGCTGATGAGTCAGAGTGAGAGGCTAAAGGTTACAAAACTCTCCATGATACCAGTGTCCATAGTAAGTGTGATTGCGATCCTGGAGTGACTCTCTGTTCAGGTATTTTTTCCTCCCAGTGCTGGTGCATGGGGTGAGGGAGTTCGTGCGATATCGACACTCGGGAATCCGAACTATCTCGCAGGATATCTCCTCATCATGCTCCCACTTGTCTGATATATCCGCATGCCTGAACGATATATAGTCTGACTCCTCACCCTCGGTGCGCTCCTCGCGACAGGGAGTTATATCGGAATTGGTATAGGATTGGTATATCTTTTGTATATTTTTTTGAATTGGATTCTATTATTTCGCAATATCACAGAGGCAACCCTCCATCTTCGGTATCAGTCATCTGTCATCCTGACGAAGGAAGGATCTGCTCATAAGAAAATAGAGCAGATTCCTCGTGCCTCGGAATGACAAAAAAGCAACAAAATCATAATCATAGTTTCTTTTATTATTATAGGATTGTTAGCTCTAATTGGATATTTCCTCATTCCTACAGACAAGCTCCTCTCCCTCTCATGACGATTCGTCCTTATGCGTGAGGTATTCATCGAGATGATACGTTTTCCACTTTCCTTCATCACTGGATATGGTCCAGAGGCGATTCTCAGATTCTTCTCTGAGTCGAGGTCACTCATAGTAGATAGCTACTTCCCACGTGGGAGCCTCATCGACTCGTCACACAATATCCTCCTCGACTTCGTATTTCAGTATGGTATCCTGCCACTCATCCTCCTCGGTACTATGACATATAGGAGTTGGAACACTTGGAATCCGTATGCTCGTGCATCATGGATACTCGGTATAGTATTCCTCATGTGGAATCCATACGTAGTTATCCATCTCACGCTCCTCACACTCACTCTCACTCTCACACTCCATGACGATAGAAAATAACTCCCCAACATCTCTCCGCATCAAGGTCATCCCTCGTGCTCGCAAAACCGAACTTATCGGGACGATGGATGATGGTGCACTGAAGGTGCGAGTTGCTGCAGTTCCTGAGGATGGCAAGGCGAATACAGAACTCTGTCGATATCTCGGAGAGCTCTATGGTGGAGAGTGGGAGGTGATAGCCTGAAATACTGGGACGAGGAAGGTGGTGAGGAGGGTGGTATACGCAGGGTAATAATTTCTATATTATATTATTCAGACAATGAGGTAGCATATATCGAATATAAAATTATATGTTGAACCGAAGACTGTGGTTCTGTTACGGTGAATCTTGACTGACTAGACGTTCTTGTACCGGAAGGTGCAACGTTCTGAACGGCGAACTTTGAAAACCTCCAAGGTAATACTAAGAAAAAGTGAAAACTTTATAGATTTTAACTCCTTGAGCAGTATTTTCTTGCCGATGATAGTACTATAGTCACAACTATAAAGCCAAGTAGTCAGGAACAGTCATTGCGAGAAATCAATGAATACAAAGAAAAGGCTCGCGAGTATAAGAAAAATAATCAGACTATTGGCACCAAAGCAGCAACACCAAATTTAGCAATTGCTCCGCTTTCCACAACTGTAACAAATGTATATATTCCATGAGCAAGTACAGTCAATTGTCCAAGCCGTACCCCTTGTTATGGACAATTTAGTGACACGTATGGCACTACTATTTGTACACTCGGTTGTTCTCCAAATGCAATGGCAATAATCTATTGATACTATGATAGACAATGAACTAAGCCAAATCTTGTTACCTGAGTAGCAACAGATATATCGTACGTTAAGAATGCATCCGGGACTGTAATTCATCCACTTGATGCAAATATAAGAACAATGTCGAACTCTATCAGAACTTCAATGTGAACTCAATGCTACAGTGGTCTGGGATGAACATTACAATCGAATGTACCACTTGGAATTGCATACGCAAAATCAAAGTGATATACTAGCTCGACTGCAACTTATGTTTCGAGCAATATTAATCCAGCAAATATTCTTCAGGCACTTCGAGTAGAGGTAAATGCTGGGCGACCGATGATTATACACTCCAATGGAATTAATTCTGGACACCCATTTGTTGCCTATGGATATTCATCAGATACTACATCCACCATGGTTCGAGTAAACTATGGATGATCTTACCTAGGCGATAAATCTTATTTTGGAAGAGATATTAATTTGGCACAGGCTGTACCTGCAGTTGTTTGATGATGAACATTTAATGCGTATACTAAAATTAGTATCTCCAATTAATCTCTATGTATAATAAAATTATAATTATCCTGTCTTTTTTACTTCTTTCAGGATGTATGCATCATAATTCCTTTGAGGAGAAAAATTACTCTAAACAAGATAACATTAGTAGTTATCAAGTGATGAATATAATTCGAAATTCCTTTTCTTGAGTTATATTTACTGGAGCAACACAATTTGCTTATTCATGAAGAGTTGATTCTTATTGAAGCTATAATATTGAAAATTCATTATATCTTCCAGGGGTTGTGATTGGATTTTTGGACTATAATACTGGTTCAAAAGTAATTGGAGAAGTTCCATATTTTAATGAGAGGCAAGAAGTTGTGACAAAAGAATATTTTATCTCTTGTGGGGATAATTACTGTGCCTCTTTTTATTGAAATATGCGTGTGCGTAATGGGTCCTCGCCAACTCTTAGACTTGTGAAAATTCTTGGAAGCACCAATAATCAGTATTTTCATGGACAATATGCTATGAGGTTGTCAGATGGTCGAGTAGTGTCTCTTGATCCACTTGATACTGATATTACCGATATTGATTCACTTTTTAAGAGACTACGAGTAATGAGTAATCCTGATATTACGGAGCTCACAAAACTCGTTCATGATAGATACTATCTCTCTGGGGGGCTTACACCTATTGGTGCCATGCACATGGATTTCTGATCTGGTGATGAGATTTTTACAGGAGCCTTGGAGATAAGTTCAGATACATGGAATATTCCTACACGAATTACCGGAAGAGTCATGGATCCCAACAAATCATATACAGATAAAGCCAATATGCAGGTTTGTTATGATGCCTATGAGCGACAACTTTTCTATACATGAACTACCAAGCCACATGGTACAATAGAACATGCTTGTGGAGTAGATGGTTGGTCGAATAATGATGGGACTGCTATGTATGTTAGACTTGCTCGTCTTTTTGGAGTTGTTTCATTTGATCAGATTATGTCCAGAACTACCGGGGTTGTATTCAGTGAGTCACCATGGAAGATGCCATGCATGACGAGAGAGTGTCCTGAAGATAGTGAATTTATATACGAATAAAAATAGTTATTTTCTCTCCAAGTAATCTCCACTGAATTGGTGGATATTACTTCTTTTTACCCCTCAATTCCTCTCATAATCACATAGAGCCACTTCTGTGGGTTGCTCATATCACGGGTTGGATCATTGCGAGCCTTGGTTGTGTCAGAGATGATAGCACGAGTATCTATATCAGCATTGCCGTTGATCTCCTCTTCCGTGACGATATTGATAACTTCCTCTCCGGGGAGTTTTTTGTTCTGAGTAGACTTCGCTACGAGCGTCTCGTATGCGGGTGTACGGATGAGGGATGCGAGGAATTCCTTTTCTTCGTTGCGACGAGCAACATTGTCACTCTGAGCACGTAGGAGTGTCGTGAAGCTATCTGTCTCGTATTCCTGCACCTTATAATACCCGATGAGATATATCAGGTATACGACGACCGCGATGAGTCCGATGAGGATGTAGTGAAAACGAGAATACAAAATAATGAAAAGTGAAGAGTTAATAGTGAGGACTCTGAGTCCGTACTATTGCATTTCGGTACCTTTTTTCTACAATATTCAAAAATCTATTTTTTCCAAACATTCTCTCATGCAAAAACTCCTCCTCCGCATACTCTTCGCTGTTTTTATCGCATTTTTTCTGTTTTTTAGCTATACAGCGTACCAGTACTATCTTGCCCTCCATAGCGATGACCCGATCATCCCATATGTGCTCGTAGAGCAGTGAACTGCGACCGTTGTCAGAGGAGAACTCGCTATAGATATGGTGACAGGCGACCGATACGATCTCCAGGAAAAGGATACTATCATCACCAAAAAAGACTCCCTCGCGACCGTGAAGTGGCCAGACAAGTCTGAGACACGTCTCGGGCCGAGCTCTCGTATGCAGATAGATCGTATGGTGGTGGCACGGGATTATTCGTCTATCGAGATAGAGTTCGGACTTTCTGAGTGACAGGCATGGTCGACAGTCGTGCGCACTATCTATCCGGGTTCGTATTTTCGTACACGTATACCAGATCAGGGCGTGATAGCATGAGTGCGTGGGACGGTCTATGATATCAATCTCGCACGTGGATATATACAGTCAGTAGATCATAGTGTGAGCCTGACGGATAATCGTGGCAATAGCGTGAGTCTCCTCCCTGGGGAACTCGTATCTGTCACTGATATCCTCAAAAAACTCGGCAAAGAGATCGTCGACTCGACTTGGAGCAATATCAACCAAGCCAAGGATATCCTCTTCCTCGAGTCACATACACTCACTCTCCGCTCCAATATCGATACCCTCACAGGAAAATCCGGGGGACTCTGGGATAGATTTGTCAGGTGGATACTCTCATTTGTACCGACATTTGATGACCTCGAGGTCATGCAGTCACTCTTCGGTGATGTCACTGGTATAGATATGGATATCCCAACCGAGAAGGTCATGAGTGTATATCAAAAAATACAGGATACAAAATTTGTACAGGAGCGCGAAAAATTGCGTTCATATATTCTCTCCGCATCTGGAACAGTCTCTCTCACACAGGAACAGTTTCAGATATTTGCACAGGGTGCTATATGGGATTCGCTTTCCCAGAGTGGTATCACACTCGATACGGCTTCGGTTTTTGTCGACAATTATGTCCGAGAATTCGACTCGAGTCTCCGCTCTGTACTGCAGGTTATACCAGTTCGAGAACTCGAGACCAAGTCTCGTGAGACACTCAGAAAACTCATAAAATAAAAAAACTTTTGACATTTCTTCGACCTCCAATATAATCCGCGAGCTTTTTCTATTGCGCAGAAGTTTTTCTTCTCACAGAAAGTGATGTTGGACTCAGTTATCCTCTCATAGGATATCCTCCAACCTCTCATTATTTATATATAACAGGGGAAAAGTCACGATACTATACTATAGTAGTGTGTAACTCTCCCCAAGATAACTCCCTCTCTTATGGCAGGAATAATCGGTACAAAAATCGAAATGACTCGCATCATTCATAATGGTGCTTTTACGCCTGTTACCCTCGTCAAGGTTCCTACTCTCGACGTTGCACAGGTAAAGACTCTCGAAACAGACGGATACGAGGCTATCGTTATTCGTATGACAGACGGTAAGAAGGTAACTCTTCGCGAAGTATCTCGTGATGGTGTATTCGCTTCACTCGAGAAGGGTGCAGAGATCACTCTCGATATGCTCGAAGGTGTAGAGCTCGTTACTCTCACTGGTATATCCAAGGGTAAGGGTTTCCAAGGTGCTATGAAGCGCTGGAACTTCTCAGGAGGTCCTGCATCTCATGGTTCAAAATTCCACCGCGCACTTGGTTCTATCGGTAAGCGCAAGCCACGCCGTACAAAGCCAGGTAAAAAGATGCACGGACACATGGGTCTCGATACAATTACACTCAAGAAGGTTCCTCTCGTTCTCGTGAACAAGGATCTCCGTGTAATCGCAGTCAAGGGTCCAGTTCCAGGTGCTCGCAACTCACTCGTAACTCTTACATTTTAGTCTCTACCCCGTAGGCTCTAAAATCTAAATTCTAAATTCTCAATTCTCATATGAAAGCTCCTCTTTTCGACATCAAGGGAAAACAAAAAGGTACAGTAGATCTTCAGGATTCTCACTTTGGTGTTACTCCGAATTCTGGCCTCATCCACAGACTTCTCATCCTCCAACAGGCTAACGGACGTATTGCTATCGCTCATGCAAAACACCGTGGAGAAGTAGCTGGTTCTACTCGCAAGCTCTTCAAGCAAAAAGGAACAGGTAACGCTCGTCAGGGTGATCGTCGTTCTCCTATGCGTCGTGGTGGTGGTGCAGTATTCGGACCTCGCAACGAACAGAACTGGGCAGTATCTATGAATCGCCAGGAACGTCGTCTCGCTCTCTACTCACTCCTCTCTATGAAGGCTACTGCTGGTACAGTAAAAGTTGTTGAGACATTTGCTGGAGTTGGTGAAAAGACTAAGTCTATGACAGGGCTCCTCAAGTCTATGGAAGCCAAGAAGCCAGTATTTGCCATCACTCGTGATGAGAAGGCAAACCTCCTCGGTGCGAACAATATCCCAGAGTCACGTATCGTCAATGTTGAATACCTCAACCCACACGATCTCCTCAAGTACACAGACCTTGTTCTCACAGAAGCATCTCTCGCTCACCTATACGAACATTTTACAAAGTAGTTATATTCCTCCACTACAAACCTTAAATCTATCTAAATATGAATTCCCTCTATAATGTCATCAAAAAATTCGTCGTTACGAATAAGTCTACTGACGGAGAAGTACGCGGTGTATATACATGTATTGTAGACATGGCAGCAACCAAGATCGATATCAAGAATGCTATGAAGTCACTCTATGATGTTGAAGTTGCAAAGGTAAACGTGCTCCACACTCGTCCAAAATTCCGCCGTACAAAGACTGGAATCGGTCGTCGTCAGGGAATCGTAAAAAAAGCTATGATTACTCTCAAGGCAGGTCAGAAGATTAATAACTTTGAAGCTGTAAAATAATTTACTGCTAACCCCAAAAACCTTAAACCATTATTCCTATGTGAATCAAAAAGTATAAACCAACCACTCCCTCTCGTCGTTTTATGACGGGTCTCACGTATGAGGAGCTCACTACGAACGAACCATTCAAGCCACTCACTGTCTCTATCCAGCGTCACGCTGGTCGTAATAGTGCAGGTCGTATCTCTGTTCGCCATCAAGGTGCAGGACACAAGAAGCTCTACCGTATCGTAGACTTCAAGCTCGATAAGACTGGAATTCCAGCTCGTGTTGAGACAGTCGAATACGATCCATATCGCAGCGCATTCATTGCTCTCGTATGTTACAAGGATGGTGAGCGTCGTTACGTTCTCGCACACAGTGAGATGCAAGTTGGAGATGAGATCATCAACTCTAACGAAGCAAAGCCAGTGGCTGGAAATCGTATGGAGATCGGTGTTATTCCTACTGGACTTCAGGTTCACAATGTTGAGATGATTGTTGGTCAGGGTGCTTCTACTATCCGCTCTGCGGGTGCCTCTGCTCAGGTTCTCTCTCAGGAGGGTGAGTATACTCAGCTCAAGATGCCAAGTGGAGAGATTCGCCTCGTTCACAAGAAGTGTTCTGCTACAATCGGTGTTGTTTCTAACTCTGATTGGAACCAGATTACTATCGGTAAGGCAGGTCGTTCACGCTGGATGGGTCGTCGTCCTACAGTTCTTGGTTCATCTATGAACCCAGTTGACCACCCACACGGTGGTGGTGAAGGACACCAGTCAGTTGGTCAGCGCAAGGGTCCAAAAACTCCATGGGGGCGTCTCGCTCGCGGTGTCAAGACTCGTTCACGCAAATCAACAGATCGTTGGATTCTCCGTACTCGTACTGGAAAACTCCAGGGCTAATACCTCTCTCGAAACTTCAATTCTAAATTCTTTAAATTCTCATTTATGACTCGTAGTCTTAAAAAATGACCTTACATTGACTCTCGTGTAACAAAAAAAGTTGCAGCTCTCAATGCTTCTGGTAAAAAGACAATCATCAAGACATGGTCACGTTCATGTACTATTACTCCAGAGTTCGTAGGACATACGTTCGGTGTACACAATGGAAAGTCTCATATCCCGGTATTTGTTACTGAAGATATGGTAGGGCACAAGCTCGGAGAGTTTTCTTTTACTCGTACATTCCGTGCCCACTCTGGTAACAAATAGTTATAAGGGTTAAGGTTCTAAGGTTCTAAGGTTCATTCCTTAAAAACCTTACACCTTCAAACCTTACACCTTACAAACCTTTAACTCATCTTTTATGAAAGCTTCTGTTCGAAATATCCGTATCTCTCCAAAGAAACTCAACGTTATTGCCTACATCGTTCGTGGTATGAGTGCAAAAGATGCTCTCGATACACTTCGTTTTATGCCAAAGAAAGGAGCGAATATTATTCATGATGTCCTCAAAAGTGCTGTAGCAAATGCAAGTCACAATGACTCACAGGAACTCGCATCACTTAAGATTGCGTCTATCTCTGTTACTCAAGGTCTCGTCATGAAGCGTATCAATCCTATCTCTCGTGGACGCGCACACCGCATCCTCAAGCGTACGTCAAATGTTGATCTTACTCTTTCTGCATAATCTTTCTTTCTCTTAATTTCACTCACCTATGTGACACAAAGTTAGTCCTCTCGCATTTCGTATCGGTTACATCAAGACATGGCGTTCAAATGGTTATTACGACAAAAAGGCGTATGCACAGAATGTCTCATCTGATGTAGCTATCCGCAAGACCATTACAGCACACTTCAAGAATCTCCCAATCGGAAATATCTTCATGGCTCACTCTGGTACTAATAGTATTGCTATCACCCTCTATACATCTCGTACAGCTGTTATCCTTGGAAACAATGATGAGAATATTGAGGCACTCAAGGCAAAACTCCAGAATAACTTTGGAGAATATACATTCTCTGTAGAGGTGAAGGAAATCAAAAAACCTGAACTCTCAGCACAGATTGTTGCTGATTCTATAGCACGTCAGATCGAGAAAAAAATGCCTTACCGTCGTGTTATCAAGAATGCAATGGCAAAGACAATGGAAAAGGGTGGACTTGGAGTAAAAGTAAAGCTCGGTGGTCGTCTCAATGGTGCAGAAATCGCACGTCGTGAGACCTACAAGGAAGGAAGTATTCCAACTCAAACTATCCGTGCAGATGTTGACTTCGCTTACGAGCGAGCTGAGACTCTCGCAGGTACTGTTGGTCTCAAGGTATGGATTTACAAGGGTGATGTATTCAAGAAATAATATTCACTTCAAAAATAACTTGCAAATTTAAAATTTTCTTTATAATTCTAACGATTTTCCCATGTTACAACCGAGTCGTACTAAATACCGTAAAGCACACCGAGGAAATATTAAGGGTCTTGCTATCCGCGGATCAGATATTAACTTCGGAGATTATGCTCTCAAGGTAACTGAGTCTGGGTATATCACTTCTCGTCAGATCGAGAGTGCTCGTAAAGCCATTGTTCGCTACCTCAAGAAGGGTGGACAACTCTGGATTCGAATATTCCCAGACAAACCATACACAAAAAAGGCCCTCGAAGTTCCAATGGGAGGTGGTAAAGGTAGCGTTGAAATGTACAGAGCTCCTGTAAAACCTGGTCGTATTGTCTTCGAAATCGGAGATATTGCACCAGAAGTTGCAAGAGAGGCATTTACACGTGCAGCATACAAACTCCCTCTCAAGACAAAGATTATTCTCTCAAAAGATGACCTATAAAATTATAAACTATAAATTATAAATGATAGGCTCAGATTGAAACTCATCATCATAATTCATAATTCATAATTTACAATTCATAATTATTATCCTATGGCACCAAAGAAAAAGGCTACAGCACAGGTTTCTGGAACGAGTAAATCAGTAACAGAACTCAAGGCCCTCTCAAAGACTGAACTCAATACTGAGCTCGCTACTGCTCGCCGTGATCTCTATATTCTCGCTATGAAGAAGGAGCTCGGAGAACTCAAGCAGACACACCTTATGAAGCAGGCTCGTAAGTATATCGCACAGATTTCTACATTCCTCTCTTCTGCAGTGTAACTCATGAATCTGGAACTTAGCTCTTAGAATCACTAACAATTCTAAATACTAAATCCCCAATCCTTAAATCTAATTTTCTCCTATGCGTACAAAAACTGGTATCGTTACGAGCACGAAGATGCAGAAAACCATCGTCGTAACCGTTGAAACATACAAGACTCATCCAAAGTATAAAAAGCGTTATAAATCTTCTACAAAGTTCTATGCGCACGACGAAAAAGGACTCGCGAAGCTCGGCGATACAGTGACTGTATCTGAGACTCGTCCACTTTCTCGCCTCAAGCGTTGGGCTCTTATCGAAGATTCTATCGTATCACAGGGTGCATAGTATCCGTTCTTGGTATTCTCGGGAATTATATCTATGAAGTATTTCATACAATAATTCGCGTATAATAGAGAATACGAAAAACACCTTAATTACTCATTAATAATTTTATATGATTCAGACAGAAAGCAGACTCGTTATCGTTGATAACACAGGTGCAAAAGAAGCCCTCTGTATCAAGGTACTCGGTGGTTCTAAGCGTCGTTATGCTACAGTAGGTGATATCATTGTTATCTCTGTAAAAAGAGCTCTTCCAAATGGTAACATCAAGAAGAAAGCAGTATGTAAGGCAGTAGTTGTTCGTGTAGCAAAAGAAGTTCGTCGTGAAGATGGGAGCTACGTTCGATCAGATGACAATGCATGTGTTATCATCGATGATAAGATGGAGCCAAAAGGAACTCGTATCTTCGGCCCTGTATTCCGTGAGCTCAAGGCTCGTGGATACCAAAAGATTATCTCTCTTGCTCCAGAAGTTGTATAATAAGCAACTTTACACTATACACTAAATTCTATATTTTATGAAAATCCACTCAAACGACGAAGTTATCGTCATCGCCGGAAAAGACAAGGGAAAGAAAGGAAAAGTTCTCAAGGCTAATCCTGTATCTGGAACTGTTCTTGTCGAGGGTGTTAACATTGTTACTCGTCATATCAAGCGCCAGGGAAGTACTCCAGGACAAAAAGTAAACTACGAAAAACCAATCGATGCATCAAATGTTATGCTCATCGATCCAAAGACAAAGGAACCAACTCGCATTGGATACAAGCTCGAAGGTGGCAAAAAGGTTCGTGTTGCTAAAAAATCAGGTACAGTTTTATAATCCGATTACACTAACATTCATGCGTTCCATTAGGAGCCCAGAGTGCCAAATAATCTAATCATTCTTTTTATGTCATTCAAAGATAACTACCAGAAAAATATTCTCCCAGCTCTTGGGAAAGAACTCGGAATTGATAATCCTATGAACATTCCTCGCATAGAGAAGATTGTTCTCAATATGGGTATTGGTACATATGTTGCTGCAGGAAACAAGGACTTCTCAAGTCTTAAAAATGATCTTGCACTCATCGGTGGTCAGCTCCCTCGTATCAATCATGCACGTAAGGCTATCTCTAACTTCAAGCTCCGTCAAGGTATGCCAGTTGGTATGATGGTAACTCTTCGTGGTGAGCGTATGTATGCTTTTCTCGAAAAGCTCGTTGCCATCGTTCTTCCTCGTGTTCGTGACTTCCGTGGTATTTCTTCTAAGTCGTTCGATGAAGCAGGAAACTTCCACTTCGGAATCAAGGAACATACTATCTTCCCAGAGGTTCCACAACTCGATGTGGTAAAGCCACACGGAATGCAGATTACTCTGAAGTTCCGCACAGAAGGAAAAGAGCACTCTAAGGCTCTTCTTGATAAGCTCGGATTCCCATTTGTAAAATAATCTCTTCAAACTTTTAACTCTTATTCTTATGGCTCGTACCGCAATTGTACACAAGTGTCGCACCGCTCTCGAAAAGGCAGAGCGCGCTCATGCTCTCGGAAAAAAACCAAAACACTCTACACGTCTCTACCATCGTTGTTCTAACTGTGGTCGTGCATACGGATATATCGGAAAGTTTGACCTCTGTCGTATCTGTATCCGTGAAAAGGCTAATGCTGGAGAACTCATGGGTGTTCGAAAATCAAGCTGGTAATATGTAGATTTTGTACTCGGAAACGTTCTGATTTCCACAGAATTGTCCCAGTACGTCCCACAACCTATAAACCTAAATTCTAAATTTCTCAATTATGACTCACGATCCAATCGCAGATCTCCTTACTCGTATTCGTAACGGATATCTCGCTCGTCTTCATGAAGTGACTGTTCCATATTCCAAGATCAAATCAGAGATTCTCCGTATTCTCAAGAAGAATGGCTACATCGTAGACTACAAGGAATCAGAAGATAAGCGTACATTTATTGTATCTCTTCAAGACGTCCGCACAACAAAGTATGTTCCATCGTTCCGCCGAATTAGTCGTCCTGGTCAGCGTATCTACATCAAGAGTGCTGATATCAAGAAGTCTCGTAACGGAGTTGGTATCTTTATTCTCTCAACACCAAAAGGTGTAGTAACAGGATATGAGGCACACTCTCTCGGTATAGGTGGTGAACTTCTCTGTGAAGTATACTAGTTCAGTTCTTAGAGGATAAGGGTTAGGTTGGTGATGCTACATCCTCCCTGAGCTCCTACTCTCTAAAATCTACTCTCTAAAATCTATTTTTATGTCTCGTATTGGTAAACAACCTATTGCTATTCCTGCAGGTGTTACAGTTGAAATCAAAGATACTGTTACAATCAAGGGATCAAAAGGAACTCTCACATTCAACATTCTTCCAGGTGTTAAGGTTACTGAAGATGCAGGGAAAATCGTTGTCTCTATTGAAAATACCGAAGATACTCAGCAGCGTGCTTTTTGGGGACTTACACGCGCTATGCTCCAGAATATGGTTACAGGTGTTTCTGAGGGATACTCTAAGGCACTTGAGATCATCGGAGTTGGTTACAAGTTCGATGTAAAAGGACCACAGAAACTCGAGCTCTCTCTTGGTTTTTCTCACAAGGTCAATGTCGATGCTCCAGCTGGTATTACGGTTGAGGCCGATAAGGATGAAAAGAACCGTATTCACCTCAAGTCTCATGATAAGCAACTTCTCGGATATTTTGCAGCGTATATTCGCTCACTCAAGAAGCCTGAACCATATAAGGGGAAGGGTATCCGTTACGTTGGAGAACATGTTCGCCGCAAGGCAGGTAAGACTGCTGGTAAATAATTCTTACTTTTACAGCACAACTTTATAACTCAATTTTTATGCTCAAGAAACTCGAAAATCGTCTCGCTCGTGCGAATCGTGTACGTGCTCGTATTACTGGTACAGCGAGCAAGCCTCGTCTCTCAGTTTTCCGTAGTAATACACACATCTCAGTTCAGGCTATCGATGATGAGAACGGTGTAACTCTCTGTTCAGCTCATGATATGACAGCTAAGTCTGGTACGAAGACTGAGCGTGCAACTACTGTTGGTTCAGCTATAGCAGAAGCTATGATTGCCAAAGGGATCAAGACATGTGTTTTTGATCGTGGTGGATACCTCTATCATGGACGCGTTAAGGCTCTTGCAGAAGCAGCACGTGCCGGTGGACTCGCATTTTAATTTTTCTTTTTACTATCGTTTTTATGTCAGATACTTCAGTTACTCCAGAAACAGAGAATCTCGAAACTGCTGAGACACAGACTCCAGAAGTTGCTTCTGAAGCACAGGCAGCACCTACTCGCTCACGCGATGAGCGTAAGGGTGGTGATCGCAAGCCTCGCTCTCGTGATCGTGGTGGAATCCGTGAAGAAGAGAAGGAATTCCGTGAAGAGATGATTTCCGTTGATCGTGTAACTCGTGTTACTGCTGGTGGACGACAGATTCGCTTCCGTGCTTCTGTTGTTATCGGAGATGGCAAGGGTCGTGTTGGTCTCGGTATTGGTAAGTCTGGAGAAGTTCAGGGTGCCATCGAGAAGGCTATTCGTGATGCAAAGAAAAACCTAGTTACATTTCCAATTGTAAATGGTACAATCCCACACGATGTATTTGTAAACTTCAAGTCAAGCTCACTCATGATTCATCCTGCTCATCCAGGTACTGGTATCATCGCTGGAGGTTCAGTTCGTAAGATTCTTGCGGTTTCTGGACTCTCTGATGTGATTGCAAAACAACATGGTGCACCAAATGGTATCACAAACGCTCGTGTTGCAATGAAAGCACTTGCATCTCTCAAACCACTTTCTCAGACTCGTTCTTTTGAGAAGGCAACACCAAAGGCAGAAACAACAACTGAAAAGAAGCCAGCAGCAAAAAAAGCTCCGGCAAAGAAAAAAGCTGAATAATAAGGCTTGTGTCATCAGTGTAGACTCTACTCGAAATGCACAATCCTATGAATCACTCTCCTAATAATCACTATATTATGTCAACTCTTACAACTCTTACTCCTACTCCAGGTTCTCGAACTCGTTCCAAGAGTATTGCTCGTGGTCGTGGTTGCGGTCGCGGAGGTACTAATGGACGTGGAATGAATGGTCAGAACTCTCGTACAGGTGCCAAGCGCTATCCTACGTTTGAGGGAGGACAGACTCCACTCTTCCGTCGTACTCCAAAACGTCGTGGCTTCACTGCATATGCTCCAGAGGAATTCGTTATTGTGAACCTCGATACACTTCAAAAGCTCGCTGACGCAGGAGTAACTACTATTGATTATGCTGTTCTCTACGAACGTCGTATTATCCGTGAGAAGGGAAAACTTCTCAAGGTACTTGGTCGTGGAACACTTACAGCTAAGGTTGAGGTTACAGCAGATGCTGTCTCAGCTGGTGCTCGTACTACTATCGAGAAGGCTGGAGGTACAGTAACTGTTGCATAGTACAATTATCAGAATCCCACTACAATCGCAGAGTGGGATTTTTTATTGTATATTTTTATATTCCATCTATACTTGCAGAGTATATTCCTAATTTTTTATTTATGATTCGTACTCCCATCATCCTTTTTATGTGTATTTTTATGCTCTCTGCATGCTCATGGTGAGCACCAACAACACCAACTACCCAGACTATTTCTGCTGAGCAACCAGTATCTATTGTTGCTACCACTCCTCTTTTGCTACGGGGAACGGAACCATTTTGGTCTTTTTCTCAGAGTGCTACAGGAACGGCTACCTATAGTATTCCTGGCTTGAGTTCGGTGGAGGAGAGGTATTATACTACTACTGAGATGATCGTGGGGAGTGATATCATCATCACGGCTACACCAGTCAATCCAGCTGATGCCCCTATCTCCGTACAGGTATCATCAGGAACATGTAGTGATGGCATGAGTGATATAGTCTATCCATATACAGTCAACCTCTCATATGGACTCACTCCTTATTCTGGTTGTGGTCAATAAAAGCATTCTCTTTACATGCAGGTATTTTTATTTGATTTATTCATAGTTTTCTCTATAATTCGCGGGATTTCTAATTTTTTTCTATGATCGCTAATATCAAAAAAGTTTGGCATACAGAACATATTCGTAAGAAGATTATCTTTACGGTTCTCATGATTGCTGTATACAAGCTCCTCTCTGCTATTCCTGTTCCAGGAGTCAATGTAGATCTCCTCACAGCATTTTCTGAGAGTCTTCGTCAGAATACACAGCTCGCATTTTTTGGATCACTCATGGGTGGTGGACTCGAGCAGTTCTCGATTATCCTCATGGGTCTTGCACCATACATCAATGCAACGATTATTATCCAGCTCCTTGCGGTCGTAGTTCCATCACTCGAAGCCCTCAAAAAAGAAGGTGAACAAGGACAGAAGAAACTCAATAACTATACTCGTTGGCTCACTATCCCACTCGCCCTCCTCCAGAGCTACGGTATGATATACCTCCTCAATAGTGTGATTAACGTAGGAAACCTCCCAATCATTGATACAACCAATTTCTGGGGTGTTATGCTCCCAGCGATGATCATGGTGACGGCAGGTACGATGATACTTCTCTGGCTTGGTGATCTCATCACTGAGATGGGAATAGGAAATGGATCTTCGATTATTATCTTTGCCTGAGTCCTCGCAGCTGTTCCACAGCATGTACTCGGATACGTGAATGCAGAGAACTATACTCTTCTTCTCCTCCTCACCATTCTCACGGTTGCAGTTATCTACATCATCGTGAAGTTCACAGAAGGATATCGCAAGGTTCCACTCATCTATACTCGCACTGGTCGTGATGAGCGTTCTCACTTTCCAATACGTGTGAATCAGGCAGGTATGGTGCCTATCATCTTTGCTATCGCAATCATCACCTTCCCAACACTCGTAGGACAGATCCTCTCCACTCGTGGATCAGGTCGTGCTCAGGAGATCGGTACATGGATCACCACCAATCTCTCTATGCAGAACCCGAGTTGGATCTATATCGCACTCTACTTCCTCCTTGTTCTCGGATTTGCATTCTTCTATGTCTCTATCACGTTCAATACTACTGAAGTGGCAGAGAGTATACAGAAGCGTGGTGGATATATCCCAGGAGTTCGTCCAGGCAAGGAGACTGCAGAGTATCTCCAGAAGACTTCTGATCGTCTCAATCTCTGGGGTGGTGGATTCCTCGCTATCATTGCTGTATTCCCATACATCATGACCAAGATTATTCCATTCTTCAATATCTCTATAGCTGGTGCAACTCAGATTGATTTTCTCATATCTGGTTCAGGACTTATCATCGTAGTTGGTGTTATCCTCGATATCATCCGCCGTATTGATGCTGATATGAAGAGTTTTGACTACAAAAAATTCTACTAACTATGTTCTACTCATACACACAACATTCTGGGAAGATATTCTTCCCAGGCTTGTGTGTATTTTTTATTCTATAAATTTTAATTATGAAGGTTTGTGTCTGGGATACCGAGACAACATGATTCGCGACAAGGGGATGAGATATCTCCCAGCAACCATATATCATCCAGTTTGCGGCGATTATCTGAGAGTTCGATGATGCATGAAAGTATAAGGAGCTCTCTCGCCATGACATCCTCATCAAGCCACCTATCTCTATTCCATTCGGTGCTTCGCAGGTCAATGGTATCTATGATGCCACAGTTGCAGATAAGAATCCAATCGTAGTCCATATCGATGAGATACTCTGAGTTCTCAATACTGTCGATGTTGTCGCAGGGCACAATATATCCTATGATGAAGAGATCCTTGCTTATGAGCTCGAGCGACTCGGTCGTACTGGTGAGTACGCCCCGATGAGTACAGTTTGTACTATGAAGTCTTCGACTGATTACTGCAAACTTCAGGGGAGAGGATTCTCATTCAAACCACCGAAACTCGCAGAGCTCCATAGATTTCTCTTCAATGAATACTTCGAGTGAGCACATAATGCGATGATAGATGTAGAGGCAACGATGCGTTGTTTTACAGAGCTCTACAAAAAATGAGTCATCCAGATAGAGTCCAACAATGTTATGAGACTGTTCTAAGATATTTTACTATTATTTACATGTTATTCTGAGATCTTCCGATAATTGAACCAATCAAGCGCGCTATTACCGACGAGTGATATCTAAGTCCGACACCAATACAAGAGAGAGCCATACCAACGATCCTCTCGAAGAAGGATTTTCTCGGTTGTGCCCAGACGGGTACAGGAAAAACTGCAGCATTTGCGATTCCTATCCTCCAGCTCTTATTCGAGAGAAAAGATCCAACCAAGGGAAGGAGAAAGATTAAAACCCTTATCCTTACCCCCACACGTGAGCTCGCTATCCAGATCGAGGAGAGTTTTCGTGCATATGGGAGATATACCGGGCTTCATCAGACAGTAATATTTGGGTGAGTGGGTCAGTGACAACAGACAGAACGACTCAGGCATGGTGTCGATATCTTGATTGCCACTCCTGGGCGCCTACTCGACCTCATGGGTCAGGGATATATCTCACTTGCGGATATCGAGATATTCGTACTCGATGAGGCTGATCGCATGCTCGATATGGGCTTTATTCATGATATCAAAAAACTTCTCAAAGTACTCCCTGCAAAACGCCAGAATCTTTTTTTCTCAGCAACGATGGCCCCTGAGATCATGCAGCTTGCTCGCACTATCCTCATAAAACCAGAGATAGTAGAGATAACTCCTGTATCGACAACAGCAGAGACAATCACGCAACACGTATACCATGTAGACAAGGTAAACAAAAATCCTCTCATAGTCCATCTCCTCAAAAATCCAGAAATCAAAAGTGTTCTCATCTTTACTCGAACCAAGCATGGCGCAGATAAGGTGGTGAGGTTCCTTGTCGAGAAGGGACTTAGTGCTGAGGCAATCCATGGTAATAAGTCACAGAACAATCGACAACGGGCACTCTCGAACTTCAAAGATGGAAAAACTCGAGTACTCGTCGCAACAGATATTGCCTCTCGTGGTATCGATATCGATGCACTCGAACACATGATCAACTATGATATCCCGAATATATCAGAGACCTATGTTCACCGTATCGGTCGTACCGGTCGAGCTGGTGCTCGCGGTGTGGCATATTCATTTTGTGATCATGATGATCTTGGCTTCCTTCGCGATATCGAGCGACTTATCCGTCAGAATATTCCTGTAATAGAGGGTCACCCATTCCCGAAGACGAACTTCACTCCTAGTCCACCCAAGCAACAACAACGATCACCACGCAAACCACATGGTGCGCCAGGATCCAAGGCACTAACTCATCGTTCACATCAACGAGATACTGAATGAAAAAACCCTTCCACGAAGCATGCTCCATCTCAGAACCAAGGAAAGTCAACACAGAAAAAACCAGCGCCAAGAAAAAAAGAGTCAACTACATGGTAATTCTCGGTTTCTTAGTTCACATTTTGTACTCTTTAGTTTTTGCTTATAGATGCGGTGTTTACAGATATGCGTTTTTTTCTATAAAAAAGATTTGCATTTTCCCTGATTGTATATATACTCCGCGAGCAAATTTCTAAAAAGTACCTACACCGATGCCAAAAGACGATAAAATTGAAGTCGAAGGAAAAGTTCTCAAGGCTCTTCCTGGTGCCATCTTCGAAGTAGAACTCCCAGAAGAATTCTCGAACATGGTTATACGCGCATATGTCAGTGGTAAGATGCAAAAAAACCTCATTCGTCTCATTCCATGAGATACAGTGATGGTGGAGCTCACACCATACGATCTCACACGAGGACGTATTACATTCCGCAAACCAAACGCTAACGCACCAGTTCGACAACCGCAAAACAACAATCGAAAGTAATCCAAAAAATGGATCAATCCAAGGAATGAGAACTATAGTATCATTCCTCATTCCTGGTATAATACCCCTAACCTTTTCTCCCATGAAAGTCCGCCCATCAGTTAAGAAAATCTGTGATAAATGTGTTATTATTCGCCGTAAAGGTGTTGTTCGTGTTATCTGTAGCTCTGAACCAAAACACAAGCAGCGTCAGGGATAATCCATACGGGTATCCCAACTTTCAAATCTAAAAATAATTTCTAATAATTACTATAATATGGCACGTATTGCTGGAGTTAATCTCCCTGATTCAAAACATGCAGAAATCTCTCTTATGTATATCTATGGTGTAGGTCGTTCACTTGCACAGACAATCCTCACAAAGGTAGGTATTGCATGGAATAAGAAAATGGGTGATCTCTCAGAAGCTGAGCTCGATCTTATCCGTGAGGAACTCAAGAGTTATATTATCGAGGGTGACCTCCGCCGTGAGATCGCAGGAAATATTAAGCGTCTCACTGAAATCGGAACGTATCGCGGAAGTCGTCACAAGAGACGTCTCCCAGTACGCGGTCAACGTACTAAGACCAATGCTCGTACTCGTAAGGGTAAGGCAGTAACGGTTCAGAATAAGAAGAAATAATTGTAAATTATGAATGGTAAATGGTAAATACCAGATACGATTCAATTAACAATTAACAATTAACAATTTATCATTAATTATCCTATGGCTACTCCAACACTTCGTCGCTCGAAGAAAACCCGTAAAAATGTTCCTGAAGCAATCGTATTTGTAACAGCAACTCTCAATAATACACATATCGTTGTATCTGACCTCTCTGGACATGTTCTCACATGGGCTACCGGTGGAAGCTCAGGATTCAAGGGTGCTCGCGAGGCAACTCCATATGCAGCACAGATTACTGCTGAAAACGCCGTATCTAAGGCAAAGACACTTCACAATGTAGAACGCGTTACCGTATACGTAAAGGGAATTGGAGCTGGTCGTGAACAGGCTATCCGCGGAGTTACAACAGCGGGTGTTGATCTCATTGCCATCTACGATGTTACACCAGTTCCACACAATGGCTGCCGCAAGCCAAAGGCTCGTAAATTATAATACCAGGTATAAACTATAAGGTATAAACGATAAGATTTCTTATCTTTTCCTATCTTATACTCATAACTTATCTCTTATCTCTCAAAATCATGCGTTACACAGGACCAAAAATGAAACTCTGCCGCCGCGAAGGATACAATCTCTTCGGTGTAGAGAAATACAACCTCGAAGACAACAATCGCAAGGTAAAACGCGCTGGAAAACTCTCTGAGTTTGGAATCCAGCTCCGCAAGAAGCAGGCAGCAAAGCGTCAATATATGCTCACAGAAAAGAAGTTTTCTAGCTACTATAAGCGTGCAGCAAAGACAGACAAGGTTACTGGTGATGCAATGATTGCCATCATTGAGACTCGTTTTGATAACGTGATTCACCGAGCAAACTTTGCACGTACTATCATGCAGGCTCGTCAGTCTGTGTCACATGCACACTTTCTCGTCAATGGCAAGAAGCTCAATGTTCCATCATACGAAGTAAAGGTAGGTGACGTTATCACTATCAAGGAGCGTCTTAAAGAATCTATTCTCTACAAGACTCTCGTAGAAGAATTCCAGGCATTTGCAGACAAGAATAAGCAAGCACAAGTTACATCAGTTCGTTGGCTTACAGTTGATCCAAAGAAGCTCACAATTACCGTTACTGCTCTTCCTGAAAAGGCAGACTTCGATCAGATGATAGATATCCAGCGTATCGTAGAATTCTACTCTAAGTAGTAGTCCAGCTCCTCTCTTCGTACTCTCATAACCTCATACTCTATGCATATTATTCATACTGCCATCGGAGTTCCAAAGATTTCTCGAACAATTCTCTCTCAAAACGAAGAAACGTTCCTCATTGGACCACTCCCGAGTGGATATGGAGTAACTCTCGGAAACTCTCTTCGTAGAGTCATGCTCTCTTCGATCCCAGGTACACGAGTTACAGGTATCAAGATTCCAGGTGTTACACATGAATATACAACCCTTCCAGGTGTTCGCGATTCGATGCTCGATATTCTCCTCAATCTCAAGGGACTTATCGTAGAAAAAAATGATTCAGGTATTGAGTGGATTACTCTCTCAAAGAAAAAAGGTGGAATTGTTACGGCAGCTGATATCAAATGTCCAGGTGGTATCACAGTCCTTAATCCAGATATGTACGTTACTAGTCTCGATGAAGGATTTGAGTTTACTGTCCAGATTCGTATTGAAAAAAATGTTGGATATGTAGGTGTAGATGAACTCACGAAGCGCGAAGATGATGTTGGAGTGCTCCTCGTAGATGCGAATTTCTCTCCGGTTATCAATGTAAAATACGAAGTAGAAAATGCACGTTACGGAGAGATGACAAATCTCGATTCCCTCTCTATCACTATCAAGACAAATGGTGTTATGTCACCTTCTGATGTGGTAAAGTTCTCAGGAAAGATGCTTGCATCATACTTTGATCTCTTTAATGAAGATGCACTCCAGGTTGGTGGTGAATTCATCGCTGATATCCGCCAGGTTCTCGAACGTGAGAAACAAGAAGTCAAGGCAGATCTCGAAAAGGAAACATACACTCCAATCGAAATCATGGGACTCTCTCCTCGAACACTCAATGCACTTGTCAATGGAGACATCCTCTCTATCGAACAACTCACAAAATGTACAGAGGCAAAACTCTCTTCTATCAAAGGTTTTGGTAAAAAAGCTATGACAGAAGTCCGTGATGCACTCAAGGGTCGTGGCTTCAAGCTCCTTGGAGATGACTAAACCAGACCGAATTCACAATTAAAAATTAACAATTAATACAGTATGCGCCACCGAGTTAAAAAACATCTCCACCTC
The DNA here is from genome assembly GCA_023260135.1 of Candidatus Altimarinota bacterium. GTDB lineage: Bacteria > Patescibacteriota > Gracilibacteria > BD1-5 > UBA2023 > JABFSX01. Next base: position 59,105 of record JALQWG010000007.1, read on the forward strand.
AATGGAAAAGATAAGGCACACCGTAAGAGTGTTGTTCGTAATCTTGTTTCAGGACTTTTTGAACACAAGTCTATTGTTACTACTGAAAAGAGAGCACTTGCGATCACTCCAGTAGTCGAGAGACTCATCGAGGTTGCCAAGGGTACTGCTACAGAGTACAACAAGATTCGTGCTATCAGTACAGAAGTGTTCACTGATGCAGCAAGTCGTGCAGTTCTCGCTGTTGCACCTGGATATGCAGACCGCAAGGGTGGATATACTCGTATTACTCCAATCAAGTATCGTGATGGTGATTCAGCTCTTCTTGTAAAAATCGAACTCGTCTAATCATCAACCTTACAAAACAACTTAAAAATTTTTTATGAAAACTATTTTCTCAAAGCAAATCATCGGTAGTAATCGTCCATGGTATATCATCGATGCAAAGGGACAGAACCTTGGTCGTCTCGCGACGAAGCTCGCTCGAGTACTCTCTGGTCGTGATCGTGTGGATTTTACTCAGCACGTAGATAATGGAGCATATATCGTTGTAACAAATGTTGCAGATATTGCTGTTACTGGTACTAAGGAATCAGTAAAAATGTATCGTTCACACTCACAGTATCTCGGTGGTCTCAAGGAAACAAATCTTGCAAACATGCGTAAGAAGAATCCTGCACATATCCTTCGTCATGCTGTCCTCGGAATGCTTCCAAAAAATCGTCTCCAGGCAAATATGATCGAGCGTCTCAAGCTCGTTCCAACTGATACACATCAGTACGAAGCTCAGAAGCCTCAGGCACTTTCTCTCTAATACAATTTTCCCTCAATCTCTAATTATTTTTCTATGTCAGATAAAAAGTACGCATATGCTGTTGGTCGTCGTAAGACTGCAGTTGCACAGATTCGTCTCTATAATGGAAAGGGTACATCTACTATCAATCAAAAGCCAGTAGATTCATACGTTACACGTGCTGATCTCTTCCAGACAATCTATGCTCCACTCAAGACTGCTGGAGTATATGAGGACTTTCACTTTGAGATAGAAGTCTCTGGTTCTGGTGAATCTGCACAGGCTCAGGCTATCCGTCATGCAGTTGCTCGTGCACTTGTAGTAGCACAGGAAGGTCTCAAGTCAACTCTCAAGGGTGCAGGTTTTCTCACACGTGATGCCCGTAAGGTAGAACGTAAAAAACCAGGTCTCCACAAAGCCCGCAAGGCAGGTTCTTGGTCAAAGCGTTAAAATTCTGTTCTGTAATACAACTCAAAAATCTAATTCTCTATTATGCCTACAATTAGCCAACTCGTTCGTTCAAAGCGCAAGGATAAAACTCGTAAGAGTAAGTCTCCAGCACTCCAGTTCAACAAGAATACTCTCAAGAAAGAAATGAGCCCACTCGCAGCTCCTATGCGTCGTGGAGTATGTCTCAAGGTGTATACAACTACTCCAAAGAAGCCAAACTCTGCTCTTCGTAAGGTTGCAAAGATTCGTCTCACTAACGGTTATGAGGTTATCTCTTATATCGGAGGTGAAGGACACAATCTTCAGGAACACTCAGTTGTGATGATTCGTGGAGGTCGTGTAAAGGATCTTCCAGGTGTTCGTTATCACGTCGTTCGTGGTCTTCTCGACTGTCAGGGTGTTGACAAGCGTGGGCAAGGTCGTTCACTCTACGGTACAAAAAAACCAAAAGCTAAAAAGTAGAACTCTCGTACGTAGCGCATAAGAAAACCTAAATTCTAAAACCTAAATTCTAAATTCTCTCATATGAGTACAAAAGGAAGTGTATCATTCTCGACACGCAACGAACGTCTCCAAAAGTTCGTAAACTATATCATGAAGAATGGTAAAAAAACTCTCGCACACAAGATTCTCAACAATACATTTGATATTCTCCGTGAAAAGGGATATACAAATCCTGAGGAAGTATTTGATAAGGCTCTCGACAATGTTATGCCAAAAATCGAATGTCGTCCAAAGCGCGTTGGAGGTGCTATTTACCAGGTACCAATGGAAGTTCCACAGGGACGTTCATTCGCTCTTGCTTCACGATGGATCCTCGGAGCTGCTCGTGGAAAAAGTGGAAAAGACTTTTCAGTTTTTCTTGCTCAAGAATTCGTAGATGCTGCTACAGAGACTGGTGTCGCTGTTAAAAAGAAGCTCGATGTCTACAAGATGGCTGAGGCAAACAAGGCATTTGCACGCTATGCAAATAACAAGTAGTCTCTCAACCTTATAAACTCTATAACTCTCTCTCAATATGGCTCATAAAAAAGCGATGGGTTCGACCGCCAATGGTCGTGACTCGGTTGCCAAAAGACTTGGCGTTAAAATCTATGGTGGACAACCAGCATATGCAGGAAATATCATCGTTCGTCAGAAGGGAAATACTTTCTGGGCTGGAACAGGTGTTGCACAGGGTGATGATTTTACTCTCTTCGCAACAACTGATGGTGTTGTATCGTTCCAGGAAAAGCGCCGTGTTCGCTTTGATGGACGCGTATACCGTGATACATATGTTAGTGTCGTCTAAAGTTTATAAGGTTCATAAGGTACAAGGTTTAAAACCTCTTCCTTATACAGCCAACCTTTAACTTTACAAACTTTACAAACTTTAAACCTCTTTTTATGACTATCTCTCCTCAACAGCAACTCTCAAAAGTTCGTGGACGCAAGCGCTACTCTGCATGGCTCAAGCTCAATGCAAAGCGTCTCAAGGATCTCGTCTCTCTCCAATATAATGCAGAGGGTGAGGCTGTTGCGCTCGCACACTTTGCATCTCCAGTAACTGGTGAATACAAGGGTCGCAAGGTTCTCCGTGTCAAGACTGGACGTGGAAAGGCTCCTACAAAAATCCGTGCCTAATATATAGAGAAGAGCTATAGAAATATAGTTCTTTTTTCTCTTCCTTAACATTCCTTAGGAATTAGAGTTTGGAACTCAGTGAATAACCGAGTTATCACGCACTAAATACTAAATACTAAAACCTAAATACTTTCTCTATGATATCCCGTCGTCAGACACGTGAATACCTCCTGCAGTCTCTTTATGCACGAGCACATCTCTCTACTTACGATCGGGATATTTTTTTGTGAGCATTCTTCTCTGGAGAGAATACTGTAGAGCTCGATACTGCATACCTCACGACGATGGAAGATCTCATCATCACTCATGAGCGCACTCTCATCGATATGATTGCTCTCCTCGCTCCAAAATTCGAGATAGATACACTTCCGGTGCTCCATATCCTCATCCTCATGATATCGCTCACAGAGCTTATATATTGGACGTGAGAGGCTATCCCTGAGTCAGTGTCGGCCAATGAGGCTATCGAGCTTGCCAAACGCTTCTCAGATGAACAAGGAAAGGGATTTATCAACGGTGCATTATCAACCTTCCTGAAGGATAGGGAGAAAATAAAACTCGGAGTAAAAGAAGGAACGTTTAAGGTATTTGGATAATTGATATCTCTCACGGAAGTGGGGGATTTTTTGTAATCTCCCCAAATAATCTCTTGAAATACTCTCAAAAAACACCATAATACACATGTTTTACCTCTAACTCTCCCTCATGGCACGCACATCCCTTCGTTATGATCGCAGAGAGTTTGAAGCGAAAGTGAGTGAACTCCTCACCTCGCTCCAGATTCTCCCGAAAAATATTGATCTCTACATCCTCGCCTGCATCCACCGCAGTGTCCTCAATGAAGCTGCGCAAGGCTATACAGAATCCAACGAACGTCTCGAATATCTCGGTGACGCAGTTCTCGAGCTCGTTATTACGGAAGCACTTTTTCATGAATTCTCGAATAAGCCAGAATGAGAACTCACAGATATCCGCTCTGCACTCGTACGTGGGCGCAATCTTGCTGAGATAGCACTGAGACTGAACTTCTCCTCTGCAGTACAGCTATCACGTTGAGAGTCTATTGCTGGAGGCAATGAGAATCCTTATATTCTCGCCAATACATTTGAGGCTATTACTGGTGCCCTCTATCTCGATCAGGGATTCGAAGTTGCGAAAAAGTTTCTCCTCACACATGTCTATTCGACACTTCCACACATTCTCGAGAAGTGACTTTTTGTGGATCCCAAGTCGTTCCTGCAGGAATTCACACAGGCTATCTGGGGTATCACGCCACTCTATCAGGTTATGGAGGAAGTGGGACAAGACCATAACAAGGTCTACATTGTCGCTGCTATTCTCGATGATATCATTCTCGGAACTGGTAAGGGTTCGTCCAAGAAAAAAGCCGAACAGGATGCAGCAGAGAATGCTGTGTCTGTCCGGACTGAGTGGGAGGGGAAGATACGACTTGCGAGGAAGGTAGGAGCCTAATTAAAATACCTTAAAGTACGCACTCCGAAACGAGAGACGATATTCGATAAAATTCTCCTTGAACTCGGTGTATCCTTTTTGATCACCAGGACCATTACGGTTGCGGAGTTGGTCGAAGGTGATGTATTTGATTCACTTCTCGAGAGACTCTCGGAACCAGGTATCGATGAGGGCTGTGCCACCTTGGATATCGTATGCATCCTTGCCTGTAAAAGCCACGAAATGCACAGAGTGATTCCCAAGATAGTCGAGACAGGCGAGCCCTGCGACAGCTTTACCATCACGATAGACACACCATTGGCGGACTTTGCTCGGGTCATGTTTTGAGATACGCTTGTAGTTGGAGATATAGTCACTCTTGAACCAGTGTTTTACTTTTGTTGCACGAAATGCTTCGACAAACGTCTCAGGGTCGACAGCTCGTACTTCTGCTCATGATTTTTCGAATTTTTTTATAGCTCTGCGTGAACGTTCATTCCATTTTTTTCTATAATCTGTATCGAGAATATTTACACTCGTCTCCTGGAAGTGATCCGTGAGCCAGAGTCGTCTCCATCATGCTGGTATATCTGTCCGAGAGTAGGGTATCCAAGTGATGATACCATGTTTCATTCCTTCTCTTTTGAGTTTTTCTATATCTGGTTCTATGTCCGTACGTTCGTAGCGAGATACATAAAAATCCCCGAAGAGTTTTTTCTTCCAGGCATACTGTGGGGGATTCCCGATATCAAAAGCAATGATGTTGCCACATGACTCGAGGTATGGGCGGTATATCTCAGCACTCGTACGATGATAGTAGAAGTCGTGAGGGTATTCGTTGGGTTGGAGGAACTGCATGAAGATATATTAGCAGGAATCAATCAAAAACACAAATCAACAGAATAAAAGTGATTTGCAAAAAGCATTATCTTCACTAAAATACAGAGAGTTTAGTCCTAATATTTTCAAATATGGCGCTTAATACAGTCTGATTCGATGTTCGAGAATTAGTTAGGGATTTATGATGAGTTACTGAATTGATTGACTGAATCAAGTCAAACACATATTGATTAGTTCTAGATACTAATAAATGAGCATCTACAGGACAGGGACTGGAGACGTTGGATTTAGCAACTGATTTTACCTGACTCGAAGAGAGCTTGCCTCATTAAACAAAATCCCTCAATTGAGGGATTTTGTTATTCCACCGTCACCTCGACGATGATCTTCGCGAGGGTGTCACGAGTGATATGGAGGTAGACGAGGTGTTCACCTGCAGTCTTGATATGAGTTTTGTTCGGGAGTTTGATATTCTGTTTCTCGAAGTGGATACCGAATTTTTCATTCACCTTGGCACCTACTGCATGTTCATCAAGTCCACCGAATATCTTCCCATTTTTCCCCTTGAGGGTGAATGCTATGCGTTGTCCATCGAGATTTTTTTGTATCTCAAATGCCTGTTCGAGACGTATGCGCGCCTGATCTTGAGCTCTTTTTTTATCTGCTTCCATTTTTTTGAGGCGTTCTGCGGTGACTTCTTTTGCCATTCATTTTGGGATGAGGAGATTGCGTGCCTGTGCTGTCGACACCTCGATGATCTCTCATTTGCGTCACATGTGAGCGATATCCTGGAGGAGTTCTACGTTGATCTTGCTGGTTGCCATATTGATTCGATTTAGGGAATATGATACTATGAGTATAGTAAATTCACGTAAAAATCAAAACCAGAACAGAAACACAAAATTGACAAAATAAAATATCAATATTTGATATGATAAAAAGTTTTGACTTCTATAATTTTTCACTATAATCCGTCAGTTCCAGCTATGCCTATGCACTATGCCTATGCACTCTCTTGGGGTATCGCCAAGCGGTAAGGCAGCGGACTTTGACTCCGCCATTCCTAGGTTCGAATCCTAGTACCCCAGCCACTCTCTTGTCAAGCTGTTTTCCTCGACAAAAACTCTTACCAAGATATACTATCTGTGTTCGAATAGAGCAAATAACTCGCTTATTTTCTTCCTTCGGATTCAAATACAATCCTCTTTTATCTCGCTTCACTATAAGGTATCAAGTGCCACGGTGCCCCTTATATGAGCATAACTTTCTTTTTTTATGATTGCAGTAGTAGAACTCGGTGGAAAACAGTACACTGTAGAAGCAAATCAGTCTATCATTGTAGACCACCAGCATCATGATGTTGGATCATCTTTTGACGTTGCAGCTATGCTCCTCGCTTCTCCAGATGGTAAAACAGTCAAGGTTGGTACTCCAACTGTCGAGGGTTCAAAGGTAACTCTCAAGGTAGAAGAGCACCTCAAGGGTGATAAGGTTCGTGTATTTAAGATCAAGTCAAAAAAGCGTTATATGCGTACTGCTGGATTCCGTCCACACCAGACTCGTCTCACAGTGACATCTATCGCGTAGTCGGACCAGATTGCTCTCATATTTTGCAGTTTTTTGATATTTCTAGAAGCAGGCAGAAGTGGGAGCATTTTATTCCTAAAAAATCTCGATGACTCCAATATTGAATACTCGTGCGCGCCTCCAGCGGGCGATACGAAACCAAGTTCCATTACAGAGTGCAACTGAGACATTTCGGACATTTAAGTGGTTTACACTCATAGTGGTAGTACTCCTTCCTATATATCCGTCTTTTTCCCTCATAGGTTCCGATGTGACTGCACACGGGGCGGATTATGATGAGAGTAGTATTATTACTGCGTATAGTGATGATTCACTCGGTGATGCGAGCATATTTTCTGAGGATGGGCTCATCGCTCTCGGAAAAGATACTCCAGTGCGCGTCGATACACAATCAGACGATGTTGCAGCTGAACAGGTTATCACAACTCCAGCACTCGCTGAGAAAAAACGTGCACCACAGATTGTTCGGTATACAGTCGAGACGGGTGATACTCTCGCGAAGATATGAGCCAAGTACAATGTGAGTGTCGATGCAATTCGTTGGGCGAACGATATCTCTCTCGATACACTCCGCCCTGGTATGGTAATCAAGGTTCCACCAACATCAGGAGTGGTTCACATCGTCAAAAAATGAGATACACTCTGAGCCATCGCTGCAAAATACAATATCTCAGGAAGTGATATATCGAGTTATAATGCTCTCGGCGAGAAGGCAACACTCCGTATCGGACAAGAGCTCATGATCCCATGAGCACAGAAGATTGCTACTCCAACTACTGTAGCCAAGACAACTCCAGCCAAGACTCTCACTCCAGTTCCTCAGACCAAGCCATCAACCAAGCCAGTTACGGTCGATAGCACAACAGGACTCAAGTCGAGTTATGCTGTCGTATATACAGGAAAATGACGTGGATTCGTCGCTGGAAACTGTACTTGGTATGTTGCTCAGAACAAGACGGTAACGTGGCGTGGAAATGCGAATGCATGGATGAAAAACGCGAGAGCCCAAGGTGTCCCTACGGGGTACAAGCCTGTTCCAGGTTCTATCATACAGTTCTCTGGACGAGGATATTCTCGTGCCTATGGACATGTTGGTATCGTGGCAGAAGTACAGGATGACTATATCATCGTCAAGGATATGAACTATCGTGGACTCTATGAAGTAACTATCCGCAAGGTCAAAAAAGACGACCCATCAATCGATGGATATATCTATGTGGACTAAAAATAAGAAACCCCCGATACTATCGGGGGTTTTCTGTTATATAAAAATCCCTCTCAAAACGAGAGGGATTTTTATATCTGGGAACTAGCGAGCTGGGCGAGCTTCACGTGGCTGAGCCTCGTTCACTGCGAGCTGGCGACCCATAACATCCTTACCATTCATAGCCTCGATAACTGCTGCCATATCTTCTTCAGCAACATCTACGAAGAGAAAACCTTTCTTGCGTCCTGTCTCACGATCAGTAGGCCAGAAAAAGTCTGCAACTGGTGCAACTTCTTCGAAAATAGAGCGAAGCTCATCAGCCTCGATACGGAATGGAACGTTTCCGACAAAAAGTCGTTTTGTACCTGGAGTGGTAGCCATAGGGAAAAAAAAGAGAAAATAAATTGCCGGGACTTGAAGCGATTCTCTCAAATTCTCTAGGAACCGAGGAACACAAAAGACTGTCGACCCGCACATTGTACCTACTTTCATCTGGATTGCAAATTTTCTCATATTCTCTCTTGATTTTGGCTTAGAGAGGGATACACTACTGGAATATTATTGTATACAATATTCATGTCAGATACAAAAAAACTCGAACACATAGGATTTATCATGGATGGGAATCGAACATGGGCGAGAGGAAAATGACTCCCACAACTCGAGTGACATAGGCGAGGATATAATAATGCTGAGAATATTATAGATGAGTGTTTGGCACTCGATATCTCGTATGTGAGCTTCTGGTGACTTTCTGATGATAATATTAGAAAGAGATCTACAGAGGAGGTATCGTATCTTTTTGACCTTTTGACACGATGAATCCGTGATCTCATCAAAAAGTCTCGCAAAAAAAATATCCGACTGTATTTTGTGGGTAATAGAGAATTGATGCGTGAGGATTGCCTCTCAGCTATGTGTGATGCTGAGATAGAAACCCATAATTGCACTGGTATGAAGGTAATATTTGCACTTGGGTATGGTTGACAGGATGAGATAGTGCGCACTATTCATGCACTTGCACGAGATGGTTATGATATGGAGAATGTGAGTTTAGAGGACTTCATAGGGCATAGTGATACTGGTATTTTTCCTTCACCAGATCTCATTATCCGTACAGGTGGGCATATGCGTCATTCTGGTTATTTTCTCTTCCAGAGTGCATATAGTGAGTATGCCTTTTCTCAGAAAAATTGGCCTGAATTCGATAAAAATGAACTCGGAAGGATTCTTGCTGATTTTTATGAACGTACGAGAAAATTCTGAAAGTAAGAAAAACCTCCTTCAGGACAAAACACAATGTTGACAAGAGAAAAAACTATGAAAATTTGCATCAGAGTAAAAAATGTGGCATACTCCAACTAATACGTAAAAAATTCTATGGAGCAGTGGGTACTCGACTACCAAGAGAACATCAATACAACGATAGACCAATTCTTTCAGGAACACTATAGTGGTAGCCCTGGACACAATGAGGAGGTTCTCCGTGAAGCAACACTCTATGCCATGAAGTATGGTGAACATTCTCGTATCCATACAATTCTCTCGATGGTGGCATATGAGGAGTTTCTCGGTATTCCTGCAGAATCTGTAACAAATATCCTTTTCGGTATAGAACTCATTCATACAGGACTCTCCCTCCATGCAGATGCCTCAGGGGTGAAAAATATATATATCGATGAATGACTCCCGACTATTAAAAAATACGGAGTACCTCTCTCTATTATCATTGGTGACATCCTCGTCGAGCTTGGTATAGAGAGACTTTCTCAATCTGGGAATATACAGATAGTCCGTGAAGCGCTCTCATCCAATGGTGATACTGGTTATCTCCGTGGCATGGCTCGTGATATCCTCACCGACCATGCGATGATATCCGAGAGAGAATACCTTGTCATGTACGATGAAAAACTCGCTCGTAATATTATCTCTTCTTTTATCATCGGATCGATGCTTGCGGGTGATACTTCTCAGCTTCTCAAGGATCAATTTCGTCAATTCGGAACATTTCTCGCTCGTATCTATCAGGTTGGGCATGATCTCTATGTTCACAAGCAAGTTGAAAAAAATCCATGAACACTCATAAACAGGGAACGCGGGGTTGTGGATTTTCTCGGATATGAAAAAGCAAAAGCACTCTATGAAGAGCTCTATGTCGAGCTCATGAAGATGACAGAATGATTCCAGAATACAAAATTCCAAGATCTCATCGTCATATTCCGAGAGAGACAGGTACACGATCTCTAAAAAACTCTGAAACAATTATGCTTCAGAGTTTTTATTTTTTTGTGACTGGTAGGCTCGCCATGTGTTCTCGATGAGAGTTGCGACCGTCATGGGTCCCACACCACCTGGAACGGGAGATATCGCCTGTACATAGTCTTTTAGACTTTCATAGTCTGCATCTCCACGTCCAACCCCATCTACGAATGTAGAGCCTACATCGATAATGATGGATTTTTCTGCTACCATTTCTCTTTTTAAAAAACCAGGCTGACCTATAGCGATGATGATAATATCTGCACTTTTCGTAATATCTGTGAGATTCGGAGTTTTACTATTACAACTCACGACGGTTGCACCTGCATTGATGAGCATGAGTGCCATGGGCTTACCTACGATATTGGACCTCCCGATGACGACTACTTTCTTTCATGCAACATCGATGTTTGCATGTGCGAGCATGGTCATCACACCCTTCGGTGTACAACTCCAGAGCCCGTCATGTCCGAGGAACATATTACCTATTTGTGTTTTGGTGAATCCATCGACATCCTTCCTAGGGTCTATACACTCCGTCACCGCATATCGATCGATATGAGCCGGGAGGGGGGCCTGGACGATGAGTCCGTGGATTTTTTCATTCGCGGACAGTCATCGTATCTCGGATTCGAGTTCTGCCTGGGAGATAGTGTCAGGATACCTATAGAGCCCGAATGCCATACCGACTTCGCGTGCACGTTTTTCCTTCATGCGGATATATGCCTCAGACGATGGATTGTTCCCGACGAGCACGACTGCGAGCATGGGCTTCTCTGGGACTTCAGAATAAGTGATCTCGTTCCGGATGGATTCGAGGAGGGTGGAGGCGATGGCGCGTCAGTCGAGTATCATATTGGCCGAGTTCTGTAATTACGAATATCTGGAACAAGGATATGAAAATAGGGGGAAAAGGCAAGAAAAAAGCCCGCGCGGTGGCGGAGCTAGTTCTTAAATCACGGAAATGTTCAAAGTTGTTTCAGTTTTTCAAAACGACCTTCACTGGTTGCCCTTAATGATTTACGTCAGGACATATCAATAATAAACGAGTCAATATATTTGAGTCTACCCTCTCGCGTAACTACAAGATTCTCATCTCAAAATAGATCAACTATAAATCCTTCCTTTGCTAATGCTTGATATCCACATATGAATAAGTCGATATCATTTTGTAAATCATGATTACCCTCTAATTCCTTCTTGAGAAATTCGAAATTATCTCATTCAAAAATATCATAAGCAATAGTTACGGGAGCACATACTGCTGTAATAAGATCTCTGTCACTTCATTGTGTACAGGGTTCTGTGATAAATGCCTGTAATGGCACAACATCTCAAAGATGGTGCCTTAACTGTTGATATTCTTGATTTACTAGATGTAGCTTTTCTGCACCAATTCTTGATTTCTTTACTATTACTCTTATTATCCTGTCTCACTCTTTAAAACTCATTAATTTTACCGACACACAATTACTTCATAATAATTTTTCACTTCTATCCCCATGATCTTCTAGTGGCATTAATCCACTAGTATATGTTTTTGCAAGAGCTTCTTCCATATCTTAAGAAGTTATTTTCTTGTTTTACTATACAGCTTTATCTCATTAATTGCAAATTTTTTATAATGAAAATAATTCTCATTATTTGTTTTGTGATTTTGGAGTTTTGTCTATAATGGGATTCTGTTCCTTTTTGTTCCACTTTTTGTCATTCCGACAGTAGGAGGAATCTGTCATCCTTAAAGTAGAAACAGATCCCTCGTTCCTCGGGGTGACAAATAAGGTCTTCTCTAAAAACTATTTACTAATATCTAATTCCTATCACTATGACACACGCTCTCCCAACTCTCCCATACGCGATGGATGCACTCGCACCATATATTAGCGAGGAGACACTCCAGTTCCACTATGGCAAGCACCACCAGACATACGTCGATAACCTCAATAAGCTCGTACCTGGTACCGAATATGAGAACATGTCACTTGAGGAGATCATCCGTACAGCACCGAAGTGAGGTGTTTTCAATAATGCAGCCCAGATATGGAATCATACATTCTACTTCGATTCACTTGCTCCTGCAACTATCCCCACACTTTCTGAGGAATTCCTCACTCGAATTGTCGAGAAGTGGGGGAATATAGAGAGTTTCCAGACGGCATTCAACGATGTAGCACTCAAGACATTTGGTTCTGGATGGGCATGGCTCGTGAAGCGCGCAGATGGATCACTCGATATCATCTCTACATCGAACGCAGAGACTCCGCTCACGGATAGTTCTGTTACACCACTTCTCACATGTGATGTGTGGGAACATGCATATTATATCGATTATCGCAATGCTCGTGCCAAGTATCTCGAGAACTACTGGCATGTCGTCAATTGGGCGAAGGTGGAGGAGAGATACAATGGGTAGAAATAAAAACTCCTAGGAATTAGGAGTTTTTATTTAGTGTCTTCATGAGAGCATGCAGGATCTCAGTGAGTAAGTTGTATCTTCTTTTTCATGTATAAGAATTTGCTAGAGTAATTCTCGGTTCTATAGTATTTAGCCATCATGCATCGGAGAACTTGTCTCTATATGCGTCTTCTAGTTCTCGTATATTGTTCAGAATGAGGATAGATGCATTTTCCCATCTATCCACTCGTTCCGAAATATTATCCATAATATTTTGATAATGCTCCCCAACTCGAAACATGATACGTCAGAATAATCAGATTTCTTCCTGCTGCACTGTATTTTCGATAGGTGTATTCATAGTTGAATTTTAAAGTATATAAAAAATATAATAAATAATTTGTAAAATACAAATTATTTTGACAAAAATTCGCACATCTATATATTGGGATACATGAAAGCAATTTTCACTTCACTTCTCGTGCTCGTACTTCTTCCGCTCTCGGGAGGTATTTGAGCGTAAAAGTGAACAACTTCGCATTCAATCCCTCCCGTCAAAAGGAGGGTTTTTATTTTTCTAAATTTTTTATTCTATGTCAGAATCAGTTATCTATAGACCAGAAACTAATAAATATATGTCAGTAACAAATGTTCGGAGGACAAGCTCAGATAACACTACTCCTGTTGCTTCTTGTGAGAAGTTTTTCCCATGAACCCTGAATAGGATTCGGTCTATTTTCTATAAGGGGCAATCTTTTCCTATTGATACAAATATACCAACTATAAATCAATTACAAGAACATGTTGCATTCTTTGACCGTAATCCGAATGGAACGTTGGAGCTCGTTGCAGTATGAATAACAGAAAGAGTTGATTGAATATTAGAGATAGAACCTGAGGCAGTATAGTATTTATACGTATTTTCAATTATATATGTACCAGATAGCTTTTAATTCATCACTCCTACTTCTTCTCGGAACTTGTTTCCGTGAGGATTTTGGAGTGTAGAAAACTACCTACAATTCAGGCTCTTCTCGGAAATGAGAGGAGTTTTTTTATTCTTTTATATATTTTTCTTATGAGTTCTTTTGAGATGCAGATTCTATGAGATATGTTCGTGTGACATGAACAGCAGGAATGGATACGTTGGCAGGATGAACTCGAAGATGAGGGGTATGTGATATTAACCCTATGTGATGTTCGGAGGCGAGTAGAATGAATCTTTTGAAAAAATCAGTATTCATCTCTCTCGATTCTCGTTGCGATTCAAAGGGCTGGATGAAGAGTCTCATGTCGATGAGACTCTAGTGTTGCTGACCTATGTCTGGTCAATATAGAAAGAGTTTATAATAATCTTACCTCACCGAACCTCTCTATCCCAGCATAATCAGCAAAAAATGAATACTCCCACTGGGGGTATTTTTTGACGATATCTTCGGCAATGTCGCGTTGATCGAATCAGAATTCATATAATAGTAGGATAGTAGGATAGTAGGATAGTAGGATAGTGGTAAATTGAACTATTTGCTCGAAGAGTCTTTCATACATCTCGAATCCAGTTTTTTCTCATCAGAAGAGTGCGAGCTTCGGTTCGTACACTGTATCGGCACTCATATTTTCCCAGTCCTCATCTTTTATGTATGGCAAATTGGTAACGAAAATAATATTGGAATCTTTGAGAGTCGGAAGATTGGATAGTAAATCAGAGACGATGAACTGTGCCTTTTTCTCTGGAAAATGTGTACGGAAGTTCTGTTCCGCAACTCTGAGTGCCTCAGGGGATATATCGAGGAATATCACCTCATCTGCGAGGTCGGCAACCGATGTACCGATGATGCCAGAACCACAGCCGATATCAACCACGATTGTTCGCTCCTCCCCTTGTAGGGGAGGTTGGGTGGGGTACCCCCTTTGACTCCCCCTAAGAGGGGGAGAATTCAGTATCTGTCTCGCTCGTCTCACGAGTGACTCGGTCTCGAGACGAGGAATGAGCACATCTGGTGTCATGACAAAATCCCGACCGAAAAAAGTTATTCGACCAGTTATATATTCTTGTGGATAATCTTTATCATACATATAGGAGAGAGTGTATGCAACTTATAAAAAAAGCAAATACTTGCATCAAAATAGAGAGTATGCTAGAATAAGCACAGTTATTGTTTATTTCTTTTTGTCATGAATATCTTGGTTGATACATCGAAACTTTCTGAAAATATAGAACAGATAGCGCGTATATATCCTTCTTTTGATATAACGAAAACAACGAATGCTCAGTGTCATTTTCATGATAAAAAATGAATCAAATGTGCGGATGACCTCGGCAGAATAATTAGAGATGGATGATGGATGATAGCGTACGTACTCTATACGAGCAATAATATATCAGAAAAAACGGATAAACTCGATCTAATACTCCATGATAAAGACCGAAATGTGCTAGATGTAACGATATATTTCAAAGATTCACAATATATTGATAACCTGAAGTTATTATTCAAACTCAATACTATCAATATAGGAAATATTGGTTGATCATATATTCATACATGAGGTGATTTTGATTTTGGTTTTGTGCCAGATATTCCAGAGATTACCTCATTCATAACACTTGCTGGCTGCATGGGTAGTGTTGTGACTCTTTTGCAGTGACATCTCATTGATGATGTAAATTCGATTGTCATGTAAAATTCCTACCAATTCTATGTGGTAGGAATATTTTTTACTATGTCTCATGAGTGGCTCTATTGTGCTGGAGTGAGTCCTCGTGGGAGGGATTCACAAACCATTCCATCCTTGTCACCATCGAGACGATAGATATCGAGAGAGCGTACCTTGGCTACATCGACACCATCATTGTATGATGCAATCTCTGTGGCACATTGGTCATACTTCGCCTGAGCCTCTGCCTGAGTCTGGAAGTTCGCACAATTGAGGTCACCTTCACCCTTGGTTGGGAGAGCACATGAGCCCATCAGCTTGAGTCCATCCCGAGTATGAGATACTCGAGATTCCTGGATATTTCCTGTTTCCCAGAGTTTTCCGAGATCGAGATCGTAGTTCATCGTCTCGATACCGAATGCTGCGAGGAGGATGATTCCGAGGCCAACAGCGAACCCTGTCTTGAGGATCTTAAAATACCAGAGCACGAATACAATAGCACCGATAAGTCCGATGAAGTAGAGACGAGTCGACTTGGTATTGCGAGCCTTTTGCGCCTCTGCACCGACTTGTGCAGCTTTTTCCTTGAGTGTTGTCATAGAAAAGTAATAGTTAAAACTAAAAGATAATGATTTATGTAAACATTTTGATTCTAGGGGATTTTGTGAGAATTGCAAGATACACATATTCTCTGTACTTTTGGTTCTTATTCCTCCCCTTTTAGGGGAGGCTAGGAGGGGTAATATTAGATTGCCGAATCATACTTTCAATTACTCATTCTATATTTTCATAGACTTCTGCATTTGTATATCTTATTGCTTTTATTCATTGTCATTCCAAAAATAAGGTTCTCTCATCGTCGTATCTTCTCTCTTCCTGACTAAAATGACTATCGCCATCTATTTCAATACAGATCCCTTTTTCATGACAGTAAAAGTCTAGGATATATGGTCACACTCAGAATTGTCTTCTAAACTTCAGATTCTGTATCTGTTTTCATCGGAGATATTTCCAAATAATTTTTTCTGCAGGAGTTAGGTTATTCCTGAGTAATTTTCTTCGTTCTTTTTGTTCTGGATTATTCGTTGGGAACATAAATATTTGGGCTTATTATATATACCCCCTCTTACTCCCCCTAAAAGGGGGAGAACAAAAATCTACGTTTCCTAGTTTTTCTATAATGCCTTACTTTTTATCTCTTCTTGTATTCGTGTTACGAAGTCATTGATATATTCTGTAGTTTTTTCTTGTGTTTTATAATTACGAACTGCGAGGCTCGAAGACTTCATCTCCTGCTCTCCGACGACGAGGATATAGTTCACATGGTCGATCTCGGCGTTGCGCATCTTCTTCCCGAGAGAGTCGGATGAGTCATCGAGTTTTACACGGAGTCCTGCAGTGCGCATCTCGCGGTATACCTCATCAGCATACGTGACGAATGCTTCACCGACAGGGATGATACGGACTTGCTCTGGTGCGAGCCAGAGAGGAAATACTCCTGCAAAGTTCTCGATCATGATACCCATGAATCGCTCGAGACTTCCTGATATCGCGCGGTGGATGACGACTGGACGCTCTTCTTCTCATTTTTCGTTTTTGAATGAGAGTTCGAATCGGTTTGGCTGGTTGAAGTCACACTGGATAGTTGCGAGTTGCCACTCACGTCCGATAGCATCCTTGAACATGAAGTCGAGTTTTGGTCCGTAGAATGCTGCCTCACCTGGCATCGGACGATAGTTGAGATTATTCGCAATAGCAGCCTTTTCGAGAGCTCACTCAGCAATTATCCACACATCATCACTTCCGAGATACTTCTCTGGAGTCTCTGGATCGCGGATAGAGAGAGATACCCAGTATCCATCCATGAGTCCGAATGTTGTATAGAATTCCTTGATAATATTTACAATCGTCGTTACTTCTTCCTCTATCTGTGTCACACGACAGAAGAGGTGTCCATCATCCTGAGTGATAGAGCGGACACGAGTGAGTCCTGAGAGCTGTCCTGTCTTCTCATCACGATATACCGTCGCAGGTTCAAAATATCGAATCGGCATATCACGATATGAGAACTGATTATCCGCGAAGAGCTGCATATGATGCGGACAGTTCATCGGCTTGAGGAAGAAGTTTTCCTTCGACGTACCACCGTAGACCGAGAACATGTCTTCGAGGTATTTTCCTGCATGGCCTGATGTCTGGTAGAGCTCCTCCTTCGCAAGATGCGGAGTCCATACACGGTCATATCCCTTATCTCTATGGAGTTCCCAGAGGTACTCCTCGATTGCCTTGCGCATGATCATACCACGAGGCTGGATGAGTGGGAGTCCAGAACCAACGAGATCAGAGATAGTAAAGAGCTTGAGCTTGCGTCCAAGTATTCGGTGGTCGCGTTTTTTTGCTTCTTCCATCATCGTGTTGTATGCATCGAGTTCAGTCTTGGTATCAAAGGCGAGACCATAGATACGTGTGAGTTGTTTGTTCTTGGCGTCTCCTCTCCAGTATGCACCAGCTATCTTATCGAGTTCGAAGCTATCTTCTGGAATCTCGGAAGTATTCACCACATGAGGACCCTGACACATATCGATAAAAGTCGCAGTACGGAAGTCATAGTTAGTTTTTCCTTGATTCTCTGGAACTACAGAACGTCCATCAGCACTCTCGATACAATATGAGTCTGGATTATTCAGGAACTCGAATCCTGCATATGTTGGATTCTGGAACTTCCCGATATTAGCAAAAAACGAGATAGTTGTCTCACCACGAGCCTCGAGATCGCATATCATCTCGTATTTGTACGTCTCACCAACTGCAGTCGTGAATGCCTTGGCATCTGCAACAGAGAGTGAGAACTGACGGAATTCCTGTCCTTCGCGGACGATGGCGCGCATCTTTTTCTCGATGTCCTTGAGCTTGGATTCCTCGAATGTGGCATCACCGAAGTCGATATCATAGTACCATCCGTTATCGACATCAGGTCCGATAGCGAGCTTAGCAGAGGCACCCATGACCATGCGAGTGGCTTGAGCCATGATGTGGGAGAGAGAGTGGCGGCGAGTAGAGAGTGGGAGAGACATGAGTTTAAAGTTAGTTAGGTATAAAGTTACTTATTAATTGAAGTATAAATCAAATTATTAGAAATAATAATCAGATTTTTCACCAAAAGTCATATTTTTTTGCTTTTTTCATTTCAATTTTGTTCGGACTATTGATTACGAGAAAAAACTTTCAATCTCGTCGAATGTCCTCGGGGAGTCAATATTTAAAGAGAAGTATCGCTCATATAATATCAAGTATGAGTCCGATACTATTTATTATTGTGGCAAATTTCATAGATTGTGTATTATTTTGTGGTTTCTGCATTCCAACTTTCATTCTTTGTTTTCCACAGAGAGATAGAGAGCCCGAAG
>JALQWG010000008.1 GCA_023260135.1 Candidatus Altimarinota bacterium
AATGTTTTTTTCTTTTTATTTTGTGTGATGACACGAAACCGCACAGGCAAGGGAAAAACTGGCAAAAGTAAAAAAGAAAAAGAAAAAAAGATCTACTTTTTTGATATTTTCATTTGAAAAAAAGTTCTAAATCTCCTATTCACACAATATGGCTGGTCGAGTACAAACGACCGTCCCTGCGTGGTGAGCCCGTTAGGATATAAAACCACAATCACAGGGTCGCAATGTGCCAATTAAATGCGGGGTATTCCTAACCCACATGAAATCTCAATAAGATGGATTTGGTTAATTTTCGACGTTTTGTGGAAAGACAAACGAGCGATAGGATGTTTATACTTCCGAGTGGTAGTGGCTAACGTGGATATGGCATACCCAGATATGATTTTAGGGGGGTTTGTCATATCCGGGTATGACCCACCCTCTGAAATCAGTGATGGATTAGAGATAAGAAATGACTTTCATGATACCCTTGTTTTTCCTTTACTGATGATGAAATAGGGTTGATTTATGTAGAATTAAGATATACTATACCAAAGTATTTCATATATCAAACTTCTATGATATCGAAAAAGAAAATGATCTCGCCAGTTGATAAGTCTATCACCAGTATCAAGAAAAAAACAAATATCACTTCTGCCAGTGATATAGACAATGATATTCTTGTTTTAACGGATAAAATCTGTTCTTTTGAAGACTTCTTGAAAGGTCTGGAAACTGACTGAACTGGTTTTTATAAAAAAGCCCAAGTATTGACTGAAAAGGCAACCCTTGAAGAAGATGGCTATACAATAAAGGAACTATGACCCTATTATAAATATGAGTTTAGCAATATACTCTTTCGTGCGTACTGGTTCGACCATGAAACTGGTGGATTAGGAGCAAAACATATTGCCTATATTGTCTATAATTTTCTTTTAGATATTCCTGTCTATACCAGTGAAATCTGGCGACCCGATGGTGAAAAGAGTGATATATTTGAAATCTGGGGAAAGAATGGTTCAAAACAAGGCGTTATCCTGAATAAATACGCACTGAATGAATACCTCAATCGTGAAGAAGTGAAGATGGAATATGAAGCACGACAACAATTAAAGCAATCAATGTGAGTTCAGTGGGACGAGCCCGTGAATGGTGATGATTTTGAAATAGTTCATCCAATTAAGTTTTCTGATATCAATAGAAAACTATTAAAACTTCAGGAAGCATTCGCACAAATAGTCGCAAAAGCACCAAACCAAATAACATTCACGGAATTATCAAAAAGTTTAGCCACAATTATGGAATATTCCATTCAGGCTGATAAGGAAGAAGAAACAATTGAGGTAATTCAGAAAAATAAGAATATCGCGCAACTTCCACATGAAACACAAAAGGACTTAGCCAATTTTTTAGATACTTTCACTGGCAGTTTGTTCCCTGCTCTTTAATTGTTAATATCGTTATATTATGGCATATCAAGAAACCTGTATCATCTATCTTCGTAAATCCACCCAAGATGAAGACCGTCAAACTGTGAGTATTGAAACACAAGAAAAAGAATGTGATGATCTCGTTAAAAGATTGAACCTGCGAGTGATAGACAAGATACAAGAAAAGAAGAGTGCGAAGGTTAGTGGAAAACGCCTCTGATTTTCGCAACTATTAAAACTCTGTAAAAAATGAGGAATAGATTATGTTGTGGCAAGTGATACAACTCGCGTTAGTCGAAATACTATGGATGCTGCCCTCTTTACAGAATTGATTAGTGAAAAGAAAATCAAATGACTATATACAGCAAGTACGGGACAACTATTTGACTGAATGAATATATTTTCAGCCATGATGCTTGGTATATCATTCTTGATGTCAAAAGCAGATAATGACCAAAGAGCAACATATGTAAAATGAAGGATGCAGACCCACTATGACAATGGTCGTATTATTACCAGAATGCCTTTTTGATACAAAAGTATTCCTGTATTATCAGAAGATGGAACGAAAGTAAGTAGAAAGATACAAGTCCTTGAAAAAGAGGCTTCATTGGTGCGTATGGCATTTGCCCTGCGTATTGCTGGGAAAAACACACGCGAAATAGCGGAATACTTCACCAATGAATGATACAAGAAAACTGCGTGAATTATAGACAAAATGCTTCACAATGAGTTCTATGCTGGAATACAAGATACAAAGTTCTGACGGACACAAATATCGCTCGTTGAAAATGTTTGATATAAACCTATCATTAGTCCTGATGATTTTGAAAAAGTAAATGGCATCCACCGAACGTATAAAAGAGAACGAAACGTTGCCTTTCCTGCGTATTTTCGTGGTGCTGTTTTTGATATTCAGGAGATACCACTTACACCTTATCAGACAGAAAATAAGTATGGTGTTAGATATACATATTATCGTTCGCAAAATAGAAGCAATCAAAAAGTAAATATATCAGAAGAAAAATTATTTGAGAAAGTTAATGACTATATGAAAAAGTTTCAGGATCTTCCCCCAGAGATTATTCAGTGATTTTGATTACAAATATCACAAAAGATGATGGACTGAAAAAAACAAATGACTATTGAGAAGCAAAATATCAGTAGAGATATAACAAAACATGAAGAAGGATTGAGAAATCTGGAAGACAAATACACCTTCAATAAACTTTCAGATGAACAGTTTGTAGATATGACTGCTCGTTTTAAGGAAGAAAAAAGACAACTGGAATTGAAAATCGCAAAGATTGAGAAAAAACAAAGAGAATTAGAAGACCTATGAAGAAATTTGGTTAAACTTCTTGAAACCCTCTCCCAGACTTATAAAGTCTGAACCTTTGAAGAAAAGTCACGTATTTTCAAATCTATTCAGGTTAAACTTTTTGTTGATGACACAGGATTGCTTTATATAAAAGAAAATCCAACGCTTGAAGCATTGGATTTTGGCGGAAACAGTTCACTAGATTATGATGGCAGCGCTACGGAGAATCGAACTCCGGTTTAAGGAATGAGAATCCTTCGTCCTAACCACTAGACGATAGCGCCAGAGAAGTATAAGAGTTTGAGAGTTTCCTAGGATTCTAGTATACACTTGTACTCTTATACTCGAAAATTATTTCTTGAGATCAGTTGTGATACCCATAGAGCGAGCTGAACCAGCGACGATAGACATAGCCATATCGAGGTCATTCGCATTGAGATCTGGCATCTTTCCTTCGGCAATAGTCTTGAGCTGTGCCATAGTGAGATGTCCAACCTTGACCTTGTGTGATTCCTTAGAACCTGATGCGAGCTTGAGTGCATCCTTGATCCACCAAGTCATAGGAGGTTGCTTCGTGTAGAAGTCAAAACTACGATCTTCGTAGATGTTGATTACTGTAGGAAGAATCTTCCCCATCTGATCCTTGGTCTTGTCGTTGAACTGCTTACAGAACTCTGCGATCTGGATACCGGTAGGTCCAAGCGCAGTACCTACTGGAGGTGCTGGATTAGCCTGACCTGCCTTGAGTTGGAGTTTTACAACTCTTGTTGGTTTCTTAGCCATATTATTAGATAATTACATATCGTACCTGTCACGTAGAGATATGTTCGAACGGGGCTCTCTGTTCGGGAAAACGAGTGAGTCACGTCGTGATATAAACTTGTTGAAGCTCGCGTATTATAAAAATTTTTGGAAAAAAGCAAGAGAAAAACATGACAAAATTAAAAATATATGGTACAATACAATTATAAATAATCAAAAATATTATGGAAAAACCGGCTTGAATCCAAGAATCGCATGACAAAATAAAAAATAAAGCACCAAAAATCAGAAAAGACCTCCAAGAATTAAAGGAAGTATTAGCAAATCGTGCACAGATACAGCTAGATATTACAAAACTACTGTGAGATAGTATAGGTAATGAATGATTCAAGGGAGAAAAGATTCAAGTGATTCCTGACTTCAAAGATAAGACTGTAATATATATAAAGACATCTCATGCGCAAATACAGATAGATCTACACTATGATGAAACAAAGGAACATATGGATTCACTGAGAAAAAATAGCGCCATATATCCTGAAATCTCAATAACTGGTGAGGTGGATGGTGAGATATATGAGGTGGATTGATACGATGAAGAAACAAGCTGAAGAATAGCTGGTGAACTCCTAAAACAGATCGAAAGAAAAAAACATCCTGAAGTATTTTGATACAAGGAGATACAGTTTTGAATGCTCGAAGATAAAACAATTATACTTGGATGAAAGTGAGAAGATTGAAAGACTAAGAGACTTGGGTTTTTTGATTTTATCGATGATAAAAAAGATCATGTAATGCTCTATGGTTACATATCACACTATTTTTGAAACCCATTGGATCCGAAAGTGTTTGAAGAACCAGAGTATCCAGACGACGATGATAAAAAAAAATGACTGATGACATATACCAAAAGATAAAGACTGGAGTAAAGGTGCATAAAATAAAACCCCCATTTTCATGGGAGTTTTTTAGATTTTCTGGAGCGAGCAATGGGACTCGAACCCACAACAGCCGCCATGGCAAGGCGGTACTCTAGCCAATTGAGCTATGCTCGCGAGTATCTGGTACGTGAGGCATTGTATATATTTTTTTTAGAAATCAAGTTTTTGAAACAAGAATTTTTTGCATAATTATCTCTTTTTTATACAATCGCCTTGCTCTAACATTATTCACTGTTAATTATTCACTGTTAATTGTTTCGTCCCCGTAGTTTAGTGGAAGAACAAGGCACTCCTAAGGCTTAGACACAAGTTCGATTCTTGTCGGGGGCACCACTACAAGCATATATCCATCAATATTCGATTCTGAATTTTGGTGGATTTTTCTTTTTGCACTTTTTCGCGCTCTCACTATAATTCACGTGCGATATACCTCTCGCCACTTCCGAACGAGTTTTTTATCAAAAGATTGGTTTGGAATTCCGAGATGTTATATATCTGCGAGGTGTTAGTGCCTCTCATCACTAATATCTAATACCTAATCTCTTTTTTATGATTGTCTGACTCAAGGATCGCAATGCTCTCGAACGTGCTGTCGTCACGAAGAGCTATACTGTAGCAGGAAAAACCCTCACATTCGAATCAGGACGACTTGCACTTTTTGCAACTGGTTCTGTGGTTATCAGAGACGAAGTGGGGAACTTTCTCCTCACAACGACGGGTATCGGGAA
Organism: Candidatus Altimarinota bacterium; assembly: GCA_023260135.1. GTDB lineage: Bacteria > Patescibacteriota > Gracilibacteria > BD1-5 > UBA2023 > JABFSX01. The sequence goes on from JALQWG010000008.1 coordinate 5,162, forward strand.
TCCGAAGGATGGAGACTTCTTCCCTCTCACGGTAGAATTCCAGGAGAAGTACTATGCGAACGGAAAAATCGGCGGGAATCGCTTCATGAAGCGAGAAGGTCGTCCATCTGAGGCATCTATCCTCAATAGTCGTGTTATCGACCGACCAATACGACCAATGTTTCCAAAAGGAACTCGCACCGATACACAGATTATCTCGACAATCATGTCATCATCTGGACTCTCTGACTTCGGTTGGTACGGCGTCACTGGTGCATCACTCTCTGTCATGCTCGCAGGTGTCACTGAGTTCGAGGGACCAGTTGCAGCGGTGCGTATCGCGTCAGATGAGGCTGGGAATATGATATTCGATCCGACTTTTGAGCAGATTGCTACAGCTCATCTCGACCTCACGGTTGCAGGAACACTCGATGCTATCACGATGGTAGAGTCTCAGGGTTCTGAGGTATCCAACGACCTGATGGTTCGGGCTTTTGAGTATGCACATAGCATCATCCAGACTCTCTGTCAGGCACAACTCGACTTCATGGCAGAGTACAAAAAAGTCCACGCACTTCCAGAGACCACTCTCACGGTTGTCGATACTGACGCAGAAGTCCTCGAAAAAGTCCGTGCCATAGTCACAGAAGACCAGATACAAGCAGTCTATGGACTCGGTAAGCTCGAGTTCCACGATGCACTCCATGACCTCGTAGAGTCAACTGCAGCAGCTATCGGATACGATGAGGAGACCAACACTCCGAAGATGGCAGATATCGCTGACAGCGTGAAGGATGTGGTAAAAGCTCACATGAGAAAAACTGTACTCGAGACTCGTACACGTCTCGATGGTCGTGCTACGGACGAAGTCCGTCCTGTCCGTGCAACAGCTCCAGTACTGCCTCGCACACATGGTTCTGCACTCTTTGAGCGTGGAGTGACACAGGTACTCTCGGTCACCACTCTCGGTGGACCAAGTGATATACAGATTATCGACGACATGTACGAGGAGGATACTAAGCGGTATGTTCACCACTACAACTTCCCTCCATTCTCCGTCGGTGAGGTGAAGCCTCTTCGTGGAGTTGGTCGTCGTGAAGTCGGACATGGCCGTCTCGCGGAAAAGGCACTTGAGCCTGTTCTTCCGAAGGAGTCAGATTTTCCATATATGATTCGCGTGGTCTCTGAGACTACGACATGTAATGGTTCATCATCTATGGCGTCAGTCTGTGGCTCTACGATGTCACTCATGGATGCAGGTGTACCAATCAAGGCTATGGTTGCAGGTGTTGCGATGGGTATGATATATGACGAAGATACAGGAAAATACGAGATCCTTGCAGATATCCAGGCTCAGGAGGACTTCCTCGGAGATATGGACTTCAAGGTCGCTCGTACAGACAAGGGTATCACAGCACTTCAGATGGATTGCAAGATCGCTGGACTCTCTATGGATGTGATTCGCGGAGTTTTTGCGAAGTCAGTCGACGCATGTGGATACATCATGGGTGAGATGAAGAAGTGTCTCGCGGCTCCACGTGTTGAACTCTCTCCATATGCCCCATTCCTCCTCGCAGTATTCGTACCAGAAGAGAAGATGCGCGAAGTCATCGGTAAGGGTGGTGAGACGATACAGGGTATCGAAAAAGACTTCGGAGTCGAGGTCAATCTCGAGGATGATGGTCAGTGTACTATCACCGCCAAGACTCAAGAAGCTGGTAAGGCGGCACTTGATTTTATCAAGAATATCCTCAAGGATATCGAAGTCGGTGACGTCTACGAAGGCAAGATCGTGAAGATACTCGATACTGTCGGTGCTATCGTCGAGATCGCAAAGTGAAAGGAAGGTATGATCCATATCTCCAAGTTCGGAGTACCACAGCGCATCGCGAATGTGAACGATGTTGCCAAGGTTGGTGAAGTGGTAAAAGTAAAAGTCTATGCCGTCGATAAGGAAAAGGGGCGCATCGGACTCGAGAAAATAGTTGAGACTCCTGTGGTGGCTGAAACTGTAACTCCTCCTACAATCTAATATCCTCTATATGAATGCAGTCGTTAAAGACCTAACAAAACAAGAACCTGGTATTTTACCTACACTATCAGGAACACTATTACGTAATGTAATAGCCCAATATTGAGTTTGAGGGAAAATCAATGCCCTACTTGATGGATTCACAAATCCTGCAAAGCCAAGCAGATCAGCTATCTCATGACTCGATATGTTCCCAGAGGCTCCATATATAGATACTCCTATTCGGCATGTTGTAACTCGTCCACATGATGGATTTAGTGTGGAATTCGTCGCTGATACTATCAAGGGGTCTAACTGAATCCTCGCATACAAATGAGCACTCACACGAGACGAACTAATCGCTATCCAACAGGCAGGATATACAGTAAGTGTGGCATCTCAGTCTTGGAAGGATAGTTCATATGTTTTTATAACCGAATAATTCAGTTATGCGTCCACAAGAATCCCATATTACAGGTATAGAATCGGCAATAGAAAGGAACTCTGTTTTTTCTCATCCAGGAATCACTGTAGAAAAATGATACAAGATTCACTTTTCAGAAGATGCACTTAGTTCTCTAAGTGATCTTATTATAGATATCCAGAAAATCCTCTCAGATGACGAACAAATACCCCTACAATCAGACTTCGTCATCAGTGATATATCTGATGCTGCTGAAGATGTACTTATCGAAAAGGGTAAGGAGTGAAAAGTAAAAAGATTGGTTAAGAGATTATTCAAGAGAAAAAAATGAACACTCTGAGAAAAATGACTCGATAAGCTACAAAATACTATATCCAAGCATCGTCCTGAGATATATAAAATGATTGATATTGGTTACACGGACTGAGAATGAAAAAATACAAAATTCATTGTTCCCCTCATCATAAGACCAGGAAAAACAATTGGAGAGATCCTACACTCACTCCGAGAACGAGCAAATATACACAACTCTAGACCAATATAAACCATAATCTCAGTCATCTTTTTGAGGAAAGAATAAATACAATACCTTTTTCCTCACCTTTTAATTTTTACCTATTATTCACTTGTTTTCCTGAATTATCGAATGTACATCTCGTATCATCGCCCGAGAGGGTGGAACTTTTGTTGTGGGGAATAACTTCCACGATGAGCCACTCACCATCGGACAGAGTATCGCGCACGATGGAGTCTGTATGACTCTGACAGCCATCACACCTGAGAATTATACATTCTTTGCGATGGAGGAGAGTTTTTCTCGTACTAATTTTTGATCAAAAAAAGTTGGGGATATATTCAATATAGAGCGCTGTATCCGTGCGGAGACTCGCATCGATGGACACTTCGTCTCTGGACATGTAGATACGGTTGGTAGAGTTACTGATATAATTCGCAACAATGATGATTCTCACCTCGTCCGTGTAGATTTTGATAGCAAATACCATAATCTCATCGTCGAAAAGTGAAGTGTCGCACTCAATGGCGTAAGTCTCACTATCGTCACTGCCTGAGATGACTATCTGACTGTATCACTCATCCCACATACCTGGAGTGTGACCAATATCTGAACCCTCACTGTCGGTAGTCCTATCAACATCGAGTTCGATATCCTCGGGAAGTATATACAGAGGATGAATACAGGACGATAATTTGCACTTTAGATAAATTTATGCTATATTTATAGCATGACAGAACGACAAATATCATCAACAGAGCATCTAGCATCTTCACAAAAAAGAATCTTTTATAGATGATTACTCGTGATGCAGGCTGTACATGAACAACTGATGCAATTCTCTTGGTTCAAGAGAGATACACCGGAAATACCAAAACTGAATCCATGAGAATATCTCCTCTGATTAACAGAAGGAGCTGAAGAGTTACTTGAAAAATTAGAAAACAGGGAAGCTACTTGTATATACCTACAAAATAATCACCCCTTATACACACTAATTGAAGAGCTACTTCAAGGATGAAAAGATATAGATTTTACTCATACCAGTCATGCGGGACTCGGGAAGAATGTTATAAAAATATGGAAAAAAGAATCTCCTTTGCAAAAATAGGAGATTTTTTTATACTCATACCCATGTACTTCTCTGGTATAGTCATCCACGGCAAAAAACTCGGACGCACAATAGGCTATCCAACAGCCAATATCGAACTCGCACCCGGTATTGTCGAAGACGGTGTCTATGCGCTCCGAATAGACTTTGACAACACAGCCCATACTGGTATGTGAACCTACCGCGAGAGTATGGAACTCTTTGAGGCAAACCTATTCGACTTCACATGAGACCTCTATGGCAAGACTCTTACTATAGAGATAATCGGTAAGATACGTGATAACAGGAAATTCAACTCACTCGACGAACTGCGGTCTCAGATAGCACTCGATGAGGAACAAGCAAAAACTTTTGCATTTTAGAGAGTTTTTTATACAATCGCTCCACTCTTCTGGCGCTATGGCAGAGTGGTCAATTGCAAGGGCCTGCAAAGCTCTACAGTCATCGGTTCGAATCCGATTAGCGCCTCCAACAGCTAACAAAAACCTCCAAAATTTTGGAGGTTTTATTTTTTGAATATTGCATTCCTAATCTCATCGACATATCCATCACAGACTTCACAGTCACCGATATGACTCGTATGTTTGCGGAGTTCTGCCTCGATGAGGAGACTCTCAGCGGTCGTCGTATCGAGACCGTGTGACTGGAGATAAAAAAGTGACTCAGGAGATATACGATGAATACGACATGAGTGTCATCATTCGATGTCATCGGTTGCAATCTCGAGGACTGGCATACCACGAATACTCCCACCCTCTCCGAGGAATATATTGTTCTGGTCGACTCGCGTCTCTGTGTGTCTGTATGGTGCATCAACGATGGAGCTCCCACGGATATCGAGACGTACACCATCGCCTGCGAGTCCGAGTATCTGGAGGCGAGACGTGACACTGTCTCAGACGATACGGGTTGTCGCCTGATAGGATATATCACTTCCATAGACGACAACTCCCCCGTCGAATACTACACCCTCCTCGAGGATAAATTCACGAGTATACGAACCATTCGTATCAAAAAGCCCTACATAATGAAGTGTCACTCCAGAACTCACATAGATACGAACAGCAGGACAATCTCCACGATCGATATAGGTCGCGGACGTGGTGAGGGTGATCTCGGGTAATGTGAGTGGTACAATATGCATGACGAGAGTATAGAGAAAAAGGTCAAATATACAACTGGATTTTATAGAGGAAATGTGTAGAATATGGAACATAGTGTATAAGCATAGTACATAGACTGGAATCCTGTCTCTGTCATCCTGAAGTATGAAGGATCTGCTGGATAAAATTATATATAAAGCAGGTGCTTTGTTCATCAGCGTGACAGAAACCCAGAATCAAATACCTTATACCAAGAACCATATACCAAAATTTTTAATTGTTAATTATTCATTGTTCATTGTCCTCCTCTCCCCTCATCACCCTCGAAGTCGCTGTCGATAGAGCCAATGAAAAGTGAGTTTTTGTTGCGCGTGAGATGCTCGCAACACTCCATGATACACTCCATGACCGACATGTAGGATTTTTTCACTGGAGGCATCATGCTCCGATTTTCCGGTTTTTCATCATCCACCAGGATGGACGGATTCGGTTTTTTTTTCAGGTGGAGGCCAAGCATCGAGCATTCCTCGAGAGTCAGCTCTACGCACACTACAGCGATATCGAGATACGAGAGACGGATTTTCTCATCCGAGAAGACCAGGAATTCCAGATACAAGAGGCACGTCTCGCACATATAGATGATGAGACCCTGAAGCTCTATGTGAGCATGAAGGACCGTACCGAGAAGGAGTCAATCGATCCACTCTCATCCCTGACATCTGCACTATCAAAGATCAAACGAGAAGATACGGGATTCATCCGAGTAGACTTCGCACCACTCCCAGACCATGACTGGCGCGAGTGAAGTCAGCGGAAGATTATCGAGACGCATCTATTACCAACTTTTGCAAAAGCATTCCTCCTCCAGAACTGGAGCTGGGTCCGAGTTGGTCTTTTTCCGTTTGTAGTACTCGCGAAGTTTTTTGCGCTTCTGGCTCCTCGAGGTGAAGAGGGTGAACACGGACACAAGGAAGAACATGCAAAAGAATGAAAAACCGAAACCAAGTTCGATAACTATGGCTATGCAGTACGTATCCTCGTCGGTGCCAGTGGTACGAGTACGACACGTGATACAAGTGCTGCCCTCTCGATATACTCGAGTCCTCGGGGTGGACACCTCGCGCTCACACGAGCGAAGAAGATGCTCTATACCAAAATACCGAAAAAGTTCTCAAAATATCGAACCCTCCTCACGACGACTGAACTCGCGGGACTGATCCATCTCCCGACTATCTATGTGAAGACTCCAGGAGTGAACTGGGTGACAACGAGAAAATTCGAACCACCACACAACCTCCCGAGTCCTGAGAAGCCAAATACTCCAATAGGAACATCGAACTTCCGTGGGAGTACACAGGGATTCGGTATCCAGCCGATCGATCGCGCTCGTCATGTCTACATTATCGGTAAGACGGGTATGGGTAAGTCGACCCTCCTCGAGAATATGCTCTACTCTGATATCATGAGTGGTCGTGGAGTTGGCCTCATCGATCCACATGGTGACCTTGCAGACACGATACTCGCCAATATCCCGAAGTCGCGTACCAACGATATCGTCCTCTTCGATCCGTCAGATACCGAGTTCCCAATAGCATTCAATATGCTCGACAATCCTCGTCCAGAACTCCGCCCGATTGTAGCATCTGGACTGGTTTCGATATTTAAAAAAATGTTTGCTGAGAGTTGGTGACCGCGCCTCGAGTATATCCTCCGCAATACGATACTCACCCTCCTTCTCATCCCTGACACAACCCTCATCTCTATTCCCCTCATGCTCACACATGAGTCATACAGACGCAAGGTGGTATCAAAAATCACCGACCCTATCCTCATCCAGTTCTGGACACAAGAGTTCGAAAAGATGGCGCCAGCGCAGATGAGTGAGGCTATCAACCCAATTCTCAACAAGGTTGGGCAATTCCTCTCATCACCAATCCTCCGCAACATCCTCGGTCAGCCGAAGAATCCATTCTCACTCAGATGGATCATGGACAATGAGAAGATATTTATCGTGAATCTGTCAAAAGGAAAGATCGGAGAAGATGCTTCTGCCCTCCTCGGTGCCATGATGGTAACCAAGTTCCAGATCGAGGCAATGACGCGTGCAGATATGCCTGAGTCAGAACGCCGGGACTTCGGACTCTATGTCGATGAGTTCCAGAACTTCGCGACGGATTCTTTTGCCACTATCCTCTCAGAAGCCCGAAAATACAAGCTCTCACTTACGATGGCGAACCAATACATCGAGCAGATGCCCGAGGCTGTTCAGGGAGCAGTTTTTGGTAATGTCGGTACACTTATCTCGTTCCAAGTCGGGTTCAACGATGCCAAGGTGCTCTCAGATGCATTCGGAGGCGAAGATATCATAGTACCTGCTGACCTCACGAACCTCGCCAAGTACGATATATATACCAAGCTCCTTATCGACGGGATGCCATCACCAGTATTCTCAGCCACGACCCTCGCACCGATACATTCTCGCATCGATGTACCACCACAGCAGTCTCGTGATGTCCTACTCAAGGTATCACGTGAGAAGTACACCAAGAAGCGTGAATTCGTAGAGAAAAAGATATTCGAATACGCGGGCAAGATCAGCGAAGATGAGAAAAAATACCGCACCGAACAGGCCGCATATAAGGAAAAAATAAAAGCCGAAAAGGATGCTGAGAGGACTAAGATGAAGAAAGTAGACTCAGAATAGTGGTGACTTCTTATATCCAAATCTGCTCTATGATTTCTCTGTTTCTGTCATTCTGAGGTACGAAGAATCTGCTCTGTGTTTTATCTTATGGAAAAATTATACTCAGTCTATATTATTGCTAGTCCAAGTAATGTTCTCTATATCTGAGTAACGAATAACCTGATTCGACGAATACAAGAGCACAAGGAATGAAAAATCGAATGATTTTCAAGAAAATATTGATGTAATCGATTACTCTACTATGAATCTGGTATATATATTCATGATGCAATTACAAGAGAAAAAGAAATCAAAGGATGGATACGAAAGAGAAAAATAGAACTTATTGAGTCTATGAATCCAACATGGAAAGATCTATATGAAGACATACTATCATAAAAAGGGCAGATGCTTCGTGCCTCAGCATGACACGACGGGACTCTCTGTTCCTGTCATTCTGAGAAGGATGAATTCATCCGTAGGATGAAGAGGAGCCACTCTGGGGTGCGAAGGAAGACTCTGTTCTGTTGTTTTTGAATTTCCAGCAGATGCTTCATGCCTCGCAGTGGCAGGAATAGTAGAGACCACCAAAAAAATCCCCTTTCGGGGATTTTTATCATAATAGAGACCTGATTATCTCACTACACGTTGTACATCATAGTTACCGAGGTACTGTGAGAGAAGTGGTGGAGGATTGACGAGTGCTCGGTTCGAGTAGGAGATGATAGTTCCTGTTGTGAGGATATCATAGGCACTTGTACCACGAGCATAGAGACGAGAGTTGAAGAGTGGAGTTGCATTACCATAGAGTGATCCCTCGATACGGAGGATAGTACTCGTAGTATTGGCTCCTGTATATGTGATATCTCCGCCTGTTGTCTCTCTGATTGCCACATAGACTCAAGCGAGAGAGTTGACTGCACCTGCATTTGGTGTACCAGTACCATTGTAGACCTGGATATTACCACCCTTGGCAATCCATGCCCAACTCGCAGTCGAGTCTGCATATACAGTATTACAATTGAGGATGATATTACCTTCTACGATAACTGTACGGACACCATCCATAGTAAATACACTGCGACTCTGAGGACAGTTAATAGTGAGATTTCATCTGATAGCTCGGATATTCTGATTACCATTGAGGAGGGGGAGATCAGAGAGGTCATCAGCAACAACATCTCCTATTCTGGCACCATTCACTGTGATATTCTGCATGGTAGTTGTAGCAGTCGTAGTCGTGCTCGTAGTCGTGGATCGACTCGTGACACGCATACCCTGGAGGAAACTATCTACAACACGCTGAGGTGTCATATTGACGAATGTAGCTATACTACGATTCACTGGAGTACCAGTTGTTCCGACGAGGGCACTCGATACACGTACAGGGAGCTTGGTGAGCTCTACAGTCGCTGTCGGAGAACAGTCTGTTCCTGAACATGATACGAGTCCGATAGTTGTCTCACCTGGAACCCTTCACTGGAATGCACTATTGAGTGTTGGACCGATATTCCCTGCTGGAGTCATATACTGTGTTGCTCCACGAAAGAGATTGATATTGTTCTGAGAAGTGGAGTTTGCCTTCATATAGTCGCCACCTACAGTGTTCTGATACTGGTAGTCACCACGACCGATGAGTACATACCTCTTGCTGTCTGTTCTTCTGGTGAATATCTGAATACCTGGACTCAGAGCAGCAGCTTCGCCGAATGTTGTACAGATTCTTGTACCATCGATGACTCCTGCATCAGCACCATCGAGACAGATTTTTTTGTCTGCCTCCATCATGAGTGGGATAGCATACTGTGTCTTCACACCGAATCCTACCACATCTGCGAGGGAGAATACCTTGCCTCCAACACCTGTAACCACACCATTCGCTGAGAATGCTATCTTGCCTGGTTCTCCATCGAGCCAGTCATAGCCGAATCGAGTATTTGCGAGAGTAGGGATAGTCATCCAGATATCTGATATAGGGTTAGCACCTGGAGTAGTCGTGAGATCGAGCTGACAGTTCTGACACCATGGAGCCCCGACAACATCACATTCCTCACCTGGCTGGAGGACACCATTACCACACTGACCACCGCCGCCGCCTCATCCACCACCACCGCCGCCGCCTCATCCACATGAGAGTGACTGAGCCTGACAGAGGGCGAGACCTGCGCTATCTGCACTATAACACTGAGCTGAAGGGATACCAGCAGCGATACATGCTGATTGTGTACTGTAGTATGCACACGTTGCGATACCATTGACACATGTCTTTCCAACAAGTGAGGCACCTCCACCACCCGGAGTAGTAGTCGTGAGTGTTGTCGCACAGCTACCAATAGTTGATCCAGAGAGGATAACACCCGTTGAGCGGACGCGAACTCCACATGATACAGCGATAGTTGTACTATATGATGCTGACGCCGTACATGAACCAGTATCGGATGATGACCATGCACCAGTACCACTACCACAGTTAAACTGATAATCAAGGTCTGTCCTTGCACCTGTATAACTTGCTGGAGTACATGTATATGTCACAGCAGTACTTGGATTGACATTGCCTACTGTCGTAGTCGATATGCTACCACAACTCGGAACACCGACGAGTATCTGTACATTGGCTGGGTCAGTATTGTTATCTGGGTTGGTATCACCAGGATTGCGGACAGTTGCAGTATTGGAGTACTCACCTGCGATGATCGATGACGATGCTACGGCATTGACGACGATATCAGAAAAGCTAGCACCAACCGCGAGATTGTCACCACGAGTACATGAGAATGAACGATTCCCATTGGCACCAGAGGTACACGTCCATCCTGTTCCTGTCACAGTTCCTGTGATAGTGAATCCGTTCGGGAGAGTATCTTCGACATTGGTTGTTCCTGTAGCGGTTGCTGGTCCCTCATTGCGGACTACGAATCGGTAACGAACACTTCCTGCCTGTGGGATAGTGAGGATATCACGATCCACATCTGTACCATCATTGGTTGTCTGGTGGTCACCATCACGCTGTGGAGTTCCTGTTGTTATATCTGCGACGTATTTTTTGATCGAGAGGTCAAAAGAATTCGCAGGAACAATCACTACTTCTGCTGGATCGCAGTTATTCACTTTGTATTTTCCTGTATCTGGATCGAGTACCTGACCTTCGTTCGGATCGTTTTGATTCGAGAGACATGCGACGTTACGATATGTGCCTACCTGCATGTTCGCAGCTATATTGGCCCTGAGTGTAATCGGAGTTGCATATTCACCCATAGCATATGAGCGAGTTGTCGTACATGAGAATCCTGTTGCCGAGAGCTGACTACATGTCCACTCACCCTGAGTGGCTGCGATAGAGGCAATCGATACGCCTGCTGGGAAGTCTGTATCAGTTACAGTTGTTGTTCCAGTCGATGCGAGTACACCGAGATTCTGGAGGGTAAAAGTATACTCTACTCCTGTATCACCTGGACGTACTGGGGCTGACTCATCATCACCCTTCACGAACTTCTTGAGTCTCAGGTCAAATCCATTAGGATTCGGAGGATTTACATTGGCAGGGTCGAAGTTATTGGCATCTTCATTACATACTGCACGAGGAGTCTGTCCGTTGGTACCACCGAGTGATGGATCTGGCATAGAGCCATTGGCATTACACTGGTATCCATCTGCTTCCTGAGGATTGTGTACATACGCATAGTTCATATATCCCTCTGGGCGGAATGTCAGATTCGTCACCTGAACAGGGACAGTGATGACATTGAACTCTGTATTGGCTGGGTATGAGTCAGTGGTCGTACATGTGATATCACTTGTTCCTGCAGCACCAGTACATGTCCAACCATTACCAGATGGAGTTGCACGGAGTGTGATAGGAGCTGGGAGACGATCACGTACTGTCGTTGTACCAGTGACTGCACCTGTACCATTGTTGCGGACAACGATAGTATAGTTGAACTGTTCTGTATTATCTACTGAGGCGAATACATCTTCTGACTTCGCGTATTTTTTGATAGAGAGGTCAAAATTCCCTGGAGTAGGATTCCCTGGAGTATAGTTGGCACTACAGTTCACTGCTGTGTTGGTATTACATGACCAAGTATAATTCGTCGTAGTTCCTGATTGAGTAGATGCAAATCCTGATACAGTACCAGTAGTACAGAGAGTATCTGTTGCGAGAACTGGAGCTGATTGAGCTCCTGTCTTGGCTGGATTACAGACTGGAGGAGTCACTATCGGAGTACATGTTGTTGGATTACATGTAGCTGGTGTGTAACCTGGAGCTTTTGGGTCACAAGTCTCACCATGTGATACGATACCATCACCACACCAACGAGCATATATATTAAAACACTCATTATCAACAATACGTTCTGAGTCAAAATCTGGTACAGATTTTGTAGCATAATTATAATTGAGATCTGTATAGCCAAGTGTGTAAGTTCAACCAATAAGTGTCTTTGAATATAGTCGGTTTATCTTATAGACAATTTGTCATGCTAAAATATTAGGATTTGATGGGTGTCCAGTTAGTCTTGAGCCACCATCATTTTGCATAACAACTACACTCTCGATTCCTTTTGGTTTGCCATTAGATCGAAAATTAAATCATCCTGAGATATCAAGTATATTGTCTGGGCTATATACCTGTACTTTTGTAGACTTCATTCCAAAAGCCCAATCATAACTCGGATCAGCCTTAAAAATATCTCTTGGATATCGAACCTCTCATACATACCAATAGTCAGTGACATTAGCTCAGTTACAAAATGCCTCAGGAGAACTGATACTCTCTTGATTAACTGGTGTTGGTGCAGCATGTATAGCTGATAGCGCAGAGGAAAATGCAATTATTGCAATTACCGCATAGATTGTCTGTTTTTGTATAGACATAGGTGGGAATTAAAAAATTATTCTTTTGAATTCAGTGGAATACTACCACTGAATTCTTGTGGTGCAACATCTGGCGCAACCTCTATTTGGCTTGTAGGCTGAGTACTTTCTTGTGTAGTGTCCTTCTGATTATCAGTCATAGTACACGATGAAAAAACGAGAAGAGATGAGATTAGGAGTACGGTATTTGTTTTCATATTGTATTGTGATGAAAGTGTATTAGTTAGTCTTTAGGAGTAGGATTCACTGGTAAATCTGGTGGGGGTGTTGGTGGAGGTGTTACAGGAGCTTCTGGTATTGTCTCATTTGAAGGTGGAGTTGGTTTTGAGGGTTTTGGAGGTTTTGGCTTATCTGGAGTTGTTGGTGTTGGTTCTTTTGGAGGTTCTGGTGTTGGTTCTTTTGGAGGTTCTTTTGGCTTATTCCAGTCTGCACCTGCGCCAATACCAGCCGATGTGATACCTGATTCAGGAACTCATACGATAGAACCTTCTGAGAGGGTTGAATTAGCAATTCCTGGCTTACCTTCAATAGTTTTTGTACCATTTCCTGGCTCAACGATGAATCAGAGATTGAAACATGCTGCATCAGGTTCAAATGAGAGATAAGAAGAAACCTTTCATGACACCATCATATCCTTAACTGCCTTATCAGTAAATCCTGTAACTGCAGTTGGATTTTCTTTTTTAAAAGCCGCAACTTGTGCTGGTGTAATATTACCCTTGGCAATATCCCGAATCTTGTCAGCATCAGCACCTGTTACCTCTGCTGGAGTTCAGATAATCTGGGCATTTTTGTGATCTACTGCATCTATCTTAACAAATCCCTTTCCGGCATTAATCTGATTATATGCAACCATGGCATTGAATCCATTCTTTGCATAGTCACCAATTGTCTTGATGTCTTTCTGTGAGAGTCCATTCTTTGCTATAGCATCGAATTGCTTCATGGCATCAACTCCATATTGGCGAGTAAAGGCTGGAGCAATTCTTGAGAAGTATTCTTTTACTGCTTCAAGATTCTGTGTTCCTGCAAGTATCTCATTACCGAGCTTACGAGAGGCATCACTTCCTGAGGTTTTTGCAAGGAGCATATCGATAAATGCTTTCTTTTTTGCATTTGTATCGAGATTTCCAATTTCCAAGATTAACTTTCCATTACTTTGAGTGAGCTTGGAGATAGTATCAAGTGCCTTATCATATTGACCACTTGATGCGAGTTCTTCAAAACGGGTAAACCCTGCCACATTCTTGCGAAGGTCTTTCATAAGTGTTGCGACTTCTTTTGAGTTTTTTTCGATATATGCATTTCTCGCTTCTGGATTCGTGAACTTAGTCACCACATCAGAAGTCACCTTCCGAGAACCAGACACAATCTGATATGTTGCTGTAGTCTCACTATTTCGATCTGTATAGATACGAGTAAAATGCCATTGAATTTGTTGATTTGGATTGAGGACTATTTCCTTACCTTCAACTACATAGTTTCCTGCAGTATTTTTCTCGATTCCAGCAAGCTTGAGATATTCATTCACACCATCTTCTGTAAGAGATTTTGGTGCTAGAGATGCCGCTTCGATTGTTGCAGCGTTCGACTTGAGTCCATCAAAATTTGCAGATGTATCTGTCGCAACTCCTGCGAGTCCAACCATCCAACCAGAGAGAGTTGCCGCAGCAAATACTCCCTTGAATTCAAATCCACGAGCCTTCTCAACCTTGGAGAGATAGGTAAGAGTATTTTGTGCTATTGCATCTGATTTTGCCTGAGATTCAGGAAGACCATGGAGCTTGGATTGCGCAACAACGAATGCATTTCCAAGTTCTACAACCTTTCTAGATGCATCTGTTGGCTTTTCACCTGACTTTGGTGCTACTTCAGAATTGATTTTCGCAACAAGATCAGATATTGCTTTTTTCTTATCTTTTGATTCTGTAACAGATGCAAGCCGATTAGCAATACGTTGTTCTGGGTCATTCCAGTTTCCTTCGAGACGAGCACCCACAACATCAAGTGAGGCTGCAACTGAAGCCTCTTCACCTACACCAGCTTTGGCAGTGAGATTCATACTATCTCTACTGAGTTTTCATTTTTCAGTACTAATTTTTGTTTGTTCAATATATCCACCAAGGACACCACCAGATAGGATAGAGAATGGCACGAGGATACCAATGCGTAGAAGTGCTGAGGCCATCTTTTCGATGAACTGTGGATCACGATTGAGTACTCCTGATTTTGCAAGAAGTTCCTTGAATACCTTTTGATTCGCAGTATTATTGAGAGCAGTCTGGAGCTCTCCGGTCTTTCACTCAAGGACGGCAATAAGTCCTGAACGTGCCTTATCATCACCAAGAATGATAGACATAGTATCAGCCATGACATCCGCCTGGGCAACGAGCTCCTCTTGGAATCGAGTGACTTTTGCTCTATCTTTATGATCGTAATCATAGATGCTTCCCTGATACTTCTCACCTTCTTTGAGAGTTTTTCGTTCCATTTTCCATGGAAGCCCTACCTCATTACCTGTAATTCTTTTATAGATAGCGTCGAGTTCTCCTTCACTTTTACTTGCGAGAATATTCTTAATCTGTTGCTCTCCTATAACTTCTTTTTGATCACCTCCACCAAAAAGCGTACGACGTAACCATCCTCGGTTCGTACGCTCAACCCCCGACATACCATCGAGATCACTGAGGAGCCCTATCATAGACTCTCGTGTGAGTTTACCATCTTTTGTATACTCAATCTTTAGAGATTCATCCTTGAAATCCTCTTTCTTTGACTGACTTCCCGTCTTAACGACATCATCCATGACTTGAACTTGCTTATCCTTAGATTCAATCTTTATCACTTTTTCTGCCTTATCATGAGCCACAACAACTGCTTCAATTGCTAGTTTTTGCTCATCTACAAGCTTTGGCTGTGTCTCAGGATTGACTCATGCAACCTTTGCAGACTCTGTTGGAGGAGTTGGCACAATGGGTGCTTTAGTGTCGAGAGCTTTTTTAATATCTTCAAGAAGATTTTTATTATATTCCCCTTTTCAGGCTCTTCCTTGCTCTGCAAGCTTTTGAAGCTTTCTAAGTTCCTCAACACTTGCGGCACGAAGTAACTCAGATCTTTTTGAAATAAAATCAATTCCATCTTTTGCTGATTTCCCAAGTTCCACTATCTGAGCTTGGAGAGACTTAGTAGAATTTTCAGCGGATTCTTTGTACTTCACCCCACCCACTGTGAGTCCGAGTGTTGTTCCGAGGATTTGACGGATTGTATACATATATAAAAAAGTTAGATATAAGGAGGTGGTTTTTCACCTATCCCCATGAGACTATCACATACGCAATTAATTTGCAACTTTTCGCTTGATTAATGGGAATTCCTGAGATACATATTAGTTCTATTGTTTCTATACAGGAAAACTCAATGCCTATTCCTGCTATATTTTGATAATTTTATTATATTAATACTAATTGTCAATATATTTATCTGAATATTGTGTGAAGAATAAAAAAACCAACTCATGAATGAATTGGTTTTTGAGATGCATATCTGATACCTAGCTACGCTTGCGAAGAGAGAACATCATACCGAATGCAATGAAGAATGCAGCAATGATGAGGATAAGTGTCTCTGCAGGACCTGTAGCTACCTGAGTTGGAGGAGTAGTAGGTGTAGGAGTTGGTTCTGGTGTAGGAGTTGGAGTAACCGCTGGAGCAGAGAGTTTGTATGATACACACTCATAGTGAGTAGTAGATGCACCCTCAGCACCTGTTGTTCCATCGATAGCACGAGCAACTATTGGGAAGCGGAGCATACCGACGAGTTCTCCATCCTTCTTATCTGACTTTTCGAGTTTGTAGTTTGCACCGAACTCTGCCTCGTAGAATTTTACTTTTTGACCTGGATTGAGGATTGTCTGGAGGCGTCCACCAGATCCACCGAGTGACACCCATGAGATATCTGCAGAGTTCTTCCAGAACTTCGCGAGATCTGTAGGTGAGTTAGACCATGTAGATCCGAATGATACCATATTTGGGAGCTTTTGTTCATCCTTGTAGGCAATGAGCATGCTTGTTGTATTGTTTGCCCAGTTATCGAACATTCCATTGATACTCTCACCAACCTTCACTGCACCACCCTCAAAACACTGGTTACAACTATTCGTGGTAAATGCTGGATTCGTAGAACATGCAACTGACTTGTATTCTCCAAGTGAAGAACCTGCACTTGCTGCTACAGTAGGAGCTGCATTGAGTTCTGGAGTAGTCACCTCTGCTGTTGTCATGGTGTCTGCTGTTGTCATAGCTGGCTCTGGTGAGAGAGAAGTCGTGACAGGAGTTGCCGTCATATCAGGCATTGTTGTATCTGTAGTTTCTGCGGCAAAAACCGAAGTTACTGACAATACACTAACCATGACGAGAACAGAGAGTACTTTTTGCATATGAAAAAGGTGTAAAAATGTAAAAAACTTGTCAAAAGGCATTCTATAACATGACCTGTATTTGTCAAAAAAAAGCTTGTGTAAACGCATATTTTGAATACACTATTTGTACATTTGTATTATAATATTATTTTTCACTATGCTATCGAATCTTCAACAAGACCTCCACAAAGCGACAAATCACCTCTCATGAGAGCTCGCGAAGCTCCAGGCCTGACGCGCGAACCCTGCGATCGTCGAAGGTGTTTTTGTTATGGCGTACGGCTCAAGTCAACCCCTCCGCAATGTAGCAGCAGTATCGGTTCTTGACGCTCAGACAATAGTCATTCAACCTTGGGATAAGTGAACTATCAAGGACATAGAAAAAGGAATCACCGATGCCAACCTCGGACTCAATCCGTCTAATAATGGAGAATCTATCATGATCAAGATACCTGCACTCACAGAAGAACGCCGTCGTGATCTCGTAAAAATCGCCTCTCGTCTCACAGAAGAATGAAAAGTTGGTGTCCGTAATGTGAGGCAAGATTACAAGAAAAAAATAGATACTGCAAAAGCAAACAAAGAAATCAGTGAAGACGAAGCAAAGTCATACGAAGCAGATCTCCAGAAAAAGATTGACGCCGCCATCAAGGAGGTAGAAGATATGCTCAAGGCAAAAGAAACAGATATTATGAAAGTGTAAATATACAGAGTTTCTTGATGAAAGAAAAATAAGGGAGGCGGAGGGGAACAAACTGTCCAAAAATTTTACCACTAAATACTAGGAAACAAGGGAAAATTTTCGAGCAATGATGAAAACCAGATACTGATGAGCGAAGCGAAATTTGAGCGAGTTTTTGTTCCCCTCGGAACTTTTGTTACTTTTGGTTACAAAAGTAAGGAAGAAACGCTGGATTCCCGACTCAGGTACTCGGGAATGACGGGAACGCTGGATTGCTTCGTTCCTCGCAATGACGAGTACATAGGAAACCAAGGAACTCCTAGGAATGATAAAATAAGAAAAAGAAAACTATACGAACTACATGCTCTCCATCAATCATACATCCACCCCTGTCGTTCGCCTCGCTCTCCTATGAAGAGAGATAGAAAAACAGAAAAAAATCCTCTATATCACGGATTCGTGAGAGGATATTTTTCTTTTGCGAACTTTTGCAAGAGATATAACGGGTCACATCTGGAATGAGGTCTCATGACTCTGAGAATACTGGAATATGCTCGAGTGTGAGAGTGGATATTTTTTTATGTCGAGTGATATACTCAGATATACAGGCAATCTCACACATCTAGAGCGTGCCTCAGGGATAGATATCCTCCGAGGAGAGAGTCTGTCCGAACAGGCATGTATCGAGAGACTCATCGAGATGGGATATACACACGGGGATGCTACCGATACACCCGCAACCTATAACAAGTCATGAGGAACACTCACGATCCGTGATGCCCTCCTCCCGAGGCGTGTCGTCTGCGAATGGTTCGATACAGAACTCGATAGCATCATCCTCTATGATGGAGATACTCGCTCTCATAGGGCGAATATTCGCATCAACACCGTTCCAGAGAGAATACAGTTCGAAAAGTGAGAAAAACTCAATCCAGTCCTCGTAGAACTGATACGATGAAACAAAGATAATAGTTCCCGTCATATCGACGAAGGAGATATCCTACTCAATTTTAGAGAACATGGATCCCGGGCTAAGACTCCGCCGGGATGACAGATACCTTCAAACTCTGAAACTCTGAAACTCTGAAACTCTCAAACCATCATCGTCTCTGGCTGTGACTTCATAGAGAATAAGGATATACTTCTCGGGCTCGCAGATATACATATGTGATGACTCGCAGACAGATGAGGCATGAGTGTCGAGGGAAATATTCCTGAAATACCCTCTCTCCTAGAATTCGCTGAACTCCTGAAGTCTCAGAAAAATATCACCATATACACACGCTACCCTCGAACGGTGGAGGATTTTTTTGAATACAATAGTATAGTCTGAGTTCCAATTCACGAGGTGGCATCGGCGAGACTCACGAGTGGAATGTGGATAGAGAATAGTGAACAGTACTACATCATCGCGGACGATATATTGGGGCAGATATTTGTCAAAAAGCGCGCCAAAAAATCCATCGCAAAACACCTCGACCTCCTCCTCTCACTGAGTCCTGGAGACCATGTTGTACACCGCGAACATGGGATAGCGTTGTTCCACGCAGTAGTGAAAAAAACACTCTGAGATATAGAGCGTGAATATATCGAACTCCACTATGCCGAATGAGACAAGCTCTTCGTCCCCCTCACAGAGATATATCGCATCAGTCGATATATCGGAGAGAATTCTCCCGAACTCACTCGTCTCTCTGGAGCTGAGTGGGAACGCACGATGGACAAGACCAACGAAGAGATAGAGGCAATCGCGATGGATATCCTCGAGACGAGCGCGAAGCGGACTCTCGCGAAGGGTCGAGCATTCTCTTCATTCCCGAGTGAAGAACAAAAATTCCAAGAAGCATTCGCCTACGAATATACTCTCGACCAGAAGACCGCTATCGATGAGATATTTGCTGATATGGAGTCAGAGAATCCTATGGATAGACTCGTCTCGGGAGATGTCGGATTCGGCAAAACTGAGGTCGCGATGAATGCCATCTACAAGGCAGTCCTCTCTGGTACTCAAGTAGCAGTCCTCTCACCTCTCCTCGTGCTCGCTGATGAGCATTATGAGACTTTTTGTGAACGATTATCTCCGTTCGGTGTGCGAGTAGGAGTGCTGACGCGTATGAGTAGTCAGAGTGAAATCAAAAACACTCTCGACGCAATGCGGGACGGAACTATCGATGTCGTCGTCGGAACTCACAGACTCATCTCGGATGATATCGTATGGAAGCGGCTCGGACTCCTCATCATCGACGAGGAACACAAGTTCTGAGTCACACACAAGGAAAAGATAAAAAAGATAAAAGCAAACCTCGATATCCTCGCACTCTCAGCAACTCCTATTCCTCGATCACTCAATCTCGCACTCTCAGGACTCAAGAAGATATCGCTCCTCACTACTCCTCCGAGGCAGAAGAAGCCAATCGAGACCATCGTCACCAAGTGGAACGAATCTGTCATCCGTGACGCCATCATACGAGAACTCGAACGTGGTGGACAGACTATCATCATCCACAACCGCATCCGCGGTATGGAGAGTATAGCGAATGAACTCGAGATGATACTAGAGGGAGAAACAAGTAAAAAAATATGAAAAGATAATAGCACCATACTGGGGTTTGGGGGAGGAAACATGTCAAAAAATTCTTCCACTAAAAACAATACATGAGAAGAATTTTCGAGCGATGAATGAGGACAGAATACAGAAGAGCAAAGCGAAGAAGGAGCGAGTTTTTCCTCCCCCGATAGTTTCACCCCACAAGGGGGTACAGGTGGTACTATTTTTGCTACCAAAAGTACAGAAAATGGTGTCTGAAAAAAAGACACTTGATTCCCGACTCAGAAACTCGGGAATGACGAAGATATCTGAAACCAAGGGATTTCCCCTACGGGGACTACCTACGGGAGCCATACGGAATGACAAAAATTCCAGAAACCAAAAATCATCATCACCCACGGTCAGATGCCAGCAGAGCAGATAGAGGAGAGGATTCACGCATTCAAAAAAAGAGAATGCAATATCCTCCTCACAACGACTATCATCGAGAATGGAGTAAATTTTCTCTCTGCCAATACGATCATCATCATCGATCCAGAGGAGTTCTGACTCGCATCACTCCACCAACTCCGTGGACGTGTCGGACGCAAGGATATAGCATGAACATGTTACCTCATATATAGGAAACCAGAACTCGCATGAGATGAAAAAGAACGCCTCATCACCATAGCGAACAATACACACCTCGGTGCTGGATTCGAGATCGCGATGCGCGATATGGAGATACGTGGCGCCTGAGATGTCCTCGGTATCAAGCAAGCCGGCAAGAGCAAGGATGTTGGTCTCACGCTCTATTTCCGTATGCTCGAGGAGAAGATATCAGAACTCAAGGAAGCGAAAAAAACTCGAACCTGGACAAAAATAGAACTCGAACTCTCCTACCTCGTATGAGATGAGCTCTTCAGTTCTGAGACAGATAAGCTCTCATTCTACAGAGAGATAGAGAATATAGAGACTCTCGAAGAACTCGAGGAGATAGAAGAAGAGTTGGGACAAAAGAATGAAGGAGAAACAAAAAAAGACACCAATATCTCCAATCTCTTCCTCCTCCTGCGAACTCGCATCATTCTCTCTGAATATGGCGTAACCAAGCTCTCAAAAGTTGGTATGAATTATGTATTCGAGCTCCGTGAGGGTATCGATGTACGTGAGGTGCGCAACTTCCTCGAACGATTTGATACGCGCAAGATATATACACTCCTCTCAACCACCAAGATACGTGTAGAGACACGATATTATAGATGAGTTGCAGATTTTCTAGGAAGTCTGAGATAAAATAAAATACCTGAATCCCTCGTTTTACTCAGGATAAGTATTTTGTACCCGCTCATGCTTCGCACTCGGGAGCCCTTTTAGGAATTCTGGATCCTGCGTCACAAGCTCCTCAGGATAATATTTTTCTAAACCAATCGTACTTCGTACTCTTGGAGAAAAATATTATTTGTGTGTCATATGGTATATGCCATCCTCTACTGTGATAGTTCACTTGAGTATCTCGAGACAACGGAACATCATGATACGTGACGGTGGATCCATCTTGGCAATTGTCTGCCAGACTTTTCCTGCTTCACGATAGTCTCCATCACGATAGAGTCGGAGCGCCTTTTCATAGGTAACATACATGGTTCTATCTGGATAATCCTTGGAATACCCGACGAGCTCATAGATACGAACTCATTTTGTTTTTCCCTTCACCGCGATAGTATCCAGTTCACGAGTAAAAAATACTGGTGAGAGGAGTTTTTCTGTATCCTCGGATATGATAATATGGACGTCATATTCCTTACCCGTTCCCTCGAGACGAGAGGCGAGATTCACTGTATCACCGAGGACTGTATAGTTGAATCGATCATGTGAACCGATATTCCCCACCATCACCTCGCCTGCTGCTATACCAACACGGAAGTCGATTGGTTTGAGTCCATGATGTTCGAGCTCTATGTTGAACAGTGGGAGTTGGGCACGCATGAGGAGTGCTGTATTGGCAGCACGTATAGCATGATCCTCGTATGCGAGTGGCGCTCAGAAAAATCACATCACCGCATCTCAGATATACTTGTCGAGTGTTCCACCCTGTCCGATGAGTATATCCGTCATATTCGAGAGATATGATGTCATCAGGTAGAAAAGATCTCGTGCATTCAGTGACTCAGATATAGTTGTGAATCCAGCAATATCAGAAAATAGTACTGAGAGCACACGACTCTCTCCACCGAGCTGTATCTCCTCTCCACGATCTGCTATCTGCTCGACCACATGTGGATCGATATAGTGACCAAAATTATTCTGGAGCTTGCGTTTTTCTCTATCGACGATGAAGAACCGGTAGATAAAAGTAATCGGAAATGTCACGACACCACCCGCGAGAAAAAGTGGGAATATATCGACTACTACTCGATTCACATCATAGGCATATCGAGAGATATAGAGGATGAGACAGAGGGTTGTTATCGCGATAATTGGCGATAAATACTTTGGAATCGTGAGATAGAGTATCGCTGTGAGTAGTACAAGAGATACTATCAGGGCATAGATGATATTCGGATCGATTTTTGAGAGCATCTTGTTCTGGAGGAGTCCATCGAGAAAATGCGCATGAAACTCAACTCCATCCATACTCGTATTGGTCACCGGAGATATGAGTGAATCCTTGATATGGGTACCAGACTCTCCGATGAAGACATATTTTCCATGAAAAGAAGCAGTCAGATCCTCCATAGACATAGCAAATACATCACTAAATGATGCGCGCGGATACGTCTCTGGTGGACCAAAAAACGGCTGCAATATATGAGGAATTCTTGTCTCTATAGAGTCTCCCAATACTCGAGAATATGTAGGTAACTCTGATACAGAGAGCCTAGCACCTGTATATGCTCTATTATAGAGGGCAAATGGAAGTGTCTCCACGATCATATCTGAGAGTCCAACCACTGATCCTGTTCCTGTCTTCCAGATACGATATGGTTGCCTACTCGTATCAGCGACGAGTGGGCGATCATAGGGACCTCAGACATTGATCATTCACCATGTTGTAGGGGCATAGAGGGAACGAGGGAGTCCTGGACAAGTATGTATACCGTCTGATGGTATACAGTAGAGATCGAGTCTATCTGAGTCTGAGAGAGCAGCTGGGTCTATTGTTGATTCGAGAACAGACCATTTTTGGAGCGATCGTACTGCATCTGAGAGAGTATCCTTGTTCTCAGAGTAGATTCGTTGCAGCTCGTTGGGACAGCTCGATGATGAGATATATTTTGGATATTTTCCCCTACTCTCGGGAGTATTGGAGAGAGATGTATAGAGTGTGTTGTATGCGAGGATACAGAAGTCAGGATGGTACTCTATCGCGAGTGCTACATTCTGGTGTCGCTGAAGCTCAGCTGCGAGGAGCGACTCCGTAATATCTTTATTTTGAAATACTATATCAAATGCTATTCCCTTTACTCATACATTTTCGAGTTTTTTTACGAGGATAGCATAGTCACTCTTGGGGATGGTGAGCATTTTTAGGTTTTCTTTTGCCTCTTGTTGTGTATTGAGTGTATTCTCATCTATCGCGATGATGGCAATATCTGCTGATGGGGTGAGACGATGACGATGAAAAAAATCCTGCCACACTCCCCCAGATGTCCGATAGAGAAAAAATCCATTCATCGAATTGGTGAATTCTCCCCCGAGCATACGAAGGAGTCCGAATATCAATAGAAGTGATAGTGCGGTTACTGCGAAAATATGTTTGAGATTTCGAAAAAACTTCATACAATTGTATTGTATCTTTTTTTCTCCACTATGCAAAAAATGAATCTCAAAAAAATCATCCGTGAAGAAGTAGTCCGCGCAGTTGTATTCGCAAGCAGTCTCTTCGTATTCATGTTTGCAGGATTTGCTGGTATAGCATATGCAGCTACTGATGGATGAGTGTTCGGTAATATACTGAACTCTATACTTGCGTCAGGTAACTGGCAATCCCCTGGAGATGGGACAGTACGGAACTGTGAGAGACTGAACAATACTCCAGCAAGTGGATACGTTCAAGTCAATGGTGGATTCTCTTGTGGTGGTCCAACACAGTGTATCTATGGCATCTCAGCAACTGGAGTTCCTCAGTGTAGATAGAGTACCCGTGTAGATTTTTTATCATCTCACCCATATGCATATGTCTCGTAGATTCACTCTCATTCCTATAGCATTCATCGTTATCGTCGGGGCTGTCTGGGCTGGATCACTCATGATACCAGATACCCCCACATTTCCTTCTCTCCCGAGTACCCCTGGAACACTCTGAGATGTCCTCAAAAACAAATTCCGATGAGATGGAACAGCACTGAACTGACAGAAGCTCGGTGGATCATGATCAGAGAGTTATCTGAAGTGAACGAACTGTACTGCATCAGATGCAGTATGGAAGTGAATCGATGCTTCAGGGAATCCTATATGCAAGTGACCGCCGCTCGCATTCGCAGAGATATATGAGTGAACCATGCAAGTGAATGGTGCTCCTCAGACGGTAGGATACCTGCTCAGAGAATGAGACAAGATAGAGACTAATACTACTCAGACGGGAACGATACGATTCACACACAATCCGAGCTCATCTACATTCACTCCTGGTGACTCCATAGCTCGCCTCGGAACTGGAACAACAGTTCTCGTAGATCGTGGAGATACAGCAGGGACTCTCGCACTCATCACACTCCAGGATGGACTCCTCTGGTGACGCGTACTCACCTCGACGGGAATCAATTTTGGTGGTGGAGGTGTCATAGCGGGAGTACGTGGGACAAGTATCGCTCTCGAAAAAGTCACAGGACAGCCCATCATGCGAATGGTGATCCCACACTCGCAGAGAACTGGAAATAACCTCACCAATGCAGCAGCGAGAATCCGCACCATATATAATACTGGTGCTCTCTCGCCACTACAGTTCCGTCGTTCTGTAGAATTCAACAGTGGTACAGTGACCAATATAGTTACCCTCTCGAGCACCAACAGAACCCTCCAGGCACTCTATACAACATGGCAACCAGCCCGACTGAGTCCATGGATAGCACGCAATACTGTCCAGGATCTCACCTATATGATATGACTCAATAGACCTGGATGATCCTACGTGAGCAATGAGATAGCTGCTACAGAACCAGTCAAGTGAAGCCTTGATGATCCATGTAAAGTAAACAACACTCTCTGGTATGATAGAACGACAAAGTGTGTCTCTGCATATGCTGACGCGAGTACAAACTATGATCTCGTATGGAATAACTCTCGCTGGGAGGCATTGGCAGTAAAAGACCTAACATGAAGTACAGATTGGGGTAATTTTAGAGATGGTAATAATATAGGAAACTTCTATGAAAGTGGAAACCCATTTTCACCAACGCTCTATAGATATATGAATCTCTACGAGTGAGCCCTATGAGCAAATGCAGATAACATTAATAACTGGTATAATCAACGCTGCAACTGAGAAGATAACACCTATGCCAATAGATACTGTAGTCTACTACTGGCAAACTACGAGACATCCCCACGTACAACTCAGTGAAATCTCTACAAGTGAGTCTGGGTACTAAAAAAAGCTGCGAACAACTATTCACAAAACATAGATAATTGGGGAGCATCTTGGTGATACGATATGATACGATTTATATCTGGATATCGACTCATAGGACTCACGAGAGAAACTTCTATAAATACAGGAACTCTTGATATCAATGAAAGGTGAAGATATCTCACCTATGCTGGGAATCTAGCTCAGTTAGAGAGATATCTCACTGGTGGCACGTTGGCTCCAGGATTTAGTTATTCTCAACTCGCAGGCAAGACGATAACGATAGAGTTAGTCAATGCTCCTGTAATCAATGCGAACTCCAAATATCTATTGGACTTATGATGAGTGAGTTACTACATGGTGAATAATGAACTGAGACGACGAATCGGTGCAACACCGCCCACCACCGAAAGATCTATTTCAACTTCTGATAGAATTTTTGAGCTTACTATACCAACTGGAATCACTATTGATAGATTTATTATAGGAAACTCCCAGACTCTTTCATTTAATGCACCGATAAATAACATAGTACAAAAAATTATTATAAAATAAAACCCCTATAGTTAGGGGTTTTATTCTTTAACCGTTATCTTTAATAATAAAGCTGATAGGAACTGAAGTCGTATTATTATCATCCACTCGTCTAATGGTAACTGTACCTGATTGAGAATGGTCTAATCCATCATCAAAATTAGGAGAAGTTATTGTAATATTGCCATTGGCATCTACACTTGCTGTCGTTCCTCCAGATATACTGATAGTATACTCCAGTGCAGAGCCGTATGTATTCTGACAAGTTATACTTCATAGATTAATAACCTGTCCATCGATACCATTATCATTGAATGTCTGAGAGGCTGGTGCAGTACATGAGAGATTCTGTCTTGGGGTATTGGTAACATTTACTGTAACTGTTGCTGTTGCTGTAGCTTTTCCATCACTCACTGTGTATGTGAATGTATCAGTACCAACATACCCAGAAGTGGATGTATATACAATATTGGAACCACTGATACTCACTGTTCCATACTGAGGATTTGTAGTTGAGCTTATTGTCAGTATATCACCATTAGCATCTGAGTCATTCGCAAGTACATTGACAGTGACAGCATTCCCAGATACTACTGTAGCAGTATCCGCATTTGCAACTGGTGCAACGTTCGGTGTACCTGGGACTGGTTTTGGTTTCACCTCTGGCTCTTTTTCTTTTGCTACATCACGAACCTCACTGGTACTTACCTTGTTAACTATATCAGTATGCTTCAGTTCTCCCTGATCTGCAATTGCACCTACACGATACTCAGGAGCGGAGAGGATCTGAGCTACTACAGTTCGTGCAATCAGCGGGTCTGTTGAGTCTGCTCGAGTGAATTCTACGGTATTAGGCAGGAGACTCACCATAACTGATGCACGTGTATTATACTGACTGCCAGCTGAACCACTCATTCTATATCTCTCAGCTCATACACTGACATGATTATTGAGGGCTACTCGAGCACCAATATTCTGATGACTCTGATCTCATTGTATACTCCTCCCTGCTCCTACCTCAGCAACTACTCTGAGTCCTCCGATAGTAGTATAATATTTTCCTGTAGCTCAGATAGCTCCTGATGTTTTTCTATCACGTTCCGTAACGCCGAGATGGAGAGTCATCTCACCATTCTTCCCTACGTAGAATACCGCGCTCGCAAGGAGCTTGTTCGTATCGAGTCCTCGGAACTGTGTTGTACGATTACGCTCATAATACTCTGTGAGATATCGTATAAATGATCACATATCCGTAACAGTTTCTTCGGACCAACGTGTGGTCTCAGTTTTGAGCGCAGTATCACTTACTCTCGTACGTATGTAGGCAATAGCTGCTCTATCAAGACCGATTGACCCAAGGAGCTTGGCATCTAGACGAACAAATACATTTGTAGCATTGAGATTCACATTATCGATAGTACTGTCTCAGAGTCATACTCGAGCACTCTCGGAACGGACACTGGTACCAGCAGAAAATGCAATATTTTTACCTATCTGCATGCTAGCCGTAGCCAGAACTTGTTTGGCATGTTCAAGTCTCTGTCCCATAACTCAGAGTGCAAATGGATTATCACCAAGTATCATTGCGAGCTCACCTCCATTGCCATAACGACTATCTAGAACTCTAGTAACCTGGAGATTATTGGGTATGACAGGATCAGTAGGAGCAACTGTCTCAGGTAGAACTATAGGTGATGCTACATGAGTATACGAATCTCATATTGGCTTCCCTGGCTTGCAATCGACGATAGCATTTGCCTGAGCTGAGAATACTGCAACTTCGTCAGGAGAACAAGTTTTTGGTGCTTGTGCCTGAGCACCAAGAGCCGAACTGAGAACCACTCCTGCCAGAATAGACTGTTTCATACCTGTAAAAGTTATAGAATACTTATATATTCTATCCTGTTTTATATATTTTCAAGTATATTTTTATATTTTTGTCAATTTTAGGAGTTTTTAGTGGAATTAAGTTGGTTTTTCGGTATATCAATTTGATTTTTCTATTCTTTTAATAAAATACACCAGCCTCTGCCAAGAGGCAGAGGTTTTTACCTCTTAACCATTTTCTTTTATGAGAAAATTGTTTCACGCAGTGCGGCTATGGTGATCTCTCCATCTCGAATGGCGAATCACCAGAATCCGTTCCGTCAAGCCACCTTTAAGGCGGTAACTACAATCGGTAAAGAAAAATCCCCACTTGGGATGGGGATTTTTCAAGAGGTTTTCCTCTTAACGTGTTTCACGCGTTCTTCTTTCGAAGACATGAACATTATATCATATTTTTTCCTTTTGCAAATATTTTCTCAGATATTTCTCTAGACTTAAACTTTGCCTTTTTCATGACTTTTCATATATTGAGATTGATTTTTATTTCATACTATGACAACACCGAACTACTCAACCGAAACCCTCGACCGTATCAAGAAGCTCGAGCGTATACGCGCGCTCGGAGTCAATCCATACGCAACCCGATTCGACACAACACACCAGATCGGACAAGTTATCTCTGCGCACAAGCCCAAGCTCGAAGAGTGAGAGTCGTCAACACTCCGTGCTGTCGAGGATATCATCCCATCACCGAGCTCCACTGTCGCGCTCGCAGGACGTGTGATGCTCCATCGCAGCTTCGGGAAGATATGTTTTGCGACGCTCTCTGATGGAACTGGACGAATTCAGGTACTTTTTTCACGAGAGAATTGCTCGATCGTAGTTAGCGGAGAGAAGAAGTGAGAACTTGTTCCCGTCATCCTGAATGAAATGAAGGATCCAGGAACTACAGAAACACTGGATTCTTCGCAGGCTCAGAATGACGGAAACCCAGAAACAACAGTCACTGCCTACAAGTTCGCAGAGAAGCTTATAGACCTCGGTGACTTCGTCTGAGTCAAGGGAGAATTATTCTACACACACAAGGGAGAACTCACGATATTTGCGGAGGAGTTTACTTTTCTCACCAAGGCCATCCAACCACTCCCTGAGAAGTGGCATGGTCTCGAGAACGACGAGGACAGATACCGCAAGCGCTATCTCGATATGGCGACAGATGATGAACTCAAGGCGATGTTCTATCGCAAGAGTCAATTCTGGAAGGCGACTCGAGATTTTCTCGTGAATAAGGGATTCCTCGAGGTAGATACACCGACGCTCGAACACACGACAGGTGGAGCTGAGGCTCGACCGTTCGCGACACACCACAACGACTATGATACAGACGTCTATCTCCGTATCTCTATCGGAGAACTCTGGCAGAAGCGTCTGATGGCAGGAGGATTTCCGAAGACATTTGAGATTGGGCGAGCATTCCGCAATGAGGGATCATCCCCTGATCACCTCCAGGAATTCACGAACATGGAGTTCTACTGGGCATATGCGAACTATGATGATGGTATGCGCCTCGTGCAGGAGATGTACCGATATATCGCACAGACAGTGTACGGAAAAACTGTATTCTCCGCTCGTGGTCATACATTCGACCTCTCAGATGAGTGGAGACGTGTGGACTATGTGACGGCAGTACTCGAGAAGACTGGTATCGACATCCTCACGGCAACAGACGATGAGATGCGAGCCAAGCTCACAGAACTCGGAGTCAAGTATGACGGAACCAATCGTGAGCGTCTCACGGATACCCTCTGGAAGTACACGCGCAAGCAGATATCTGGTCCAGCATTTCTCGTGAATCATCCAGAACTCATCTCTCCTCTCGCGAAGTGAAGCACAGAGTTCCCATGAACGGTGGAGCGATTCCAGGTGATACTTGGTGGCTCTGAGATCGGGAATGGATACTCGGAACTCAACGATCCACTCGATCAGAGAGCCCGATTCGAGAAGCAGCAGTCTATGCTCGCCTGAGGTGATGACGAAGCCATGATGCCTGACTGGGACTTCGTCGAGATGCTCGAGCATGGTATGCCTCCGACCTGTGGATTCGGATTCGGGGAGAGACTCTTTGCATTCCTCGAGGACAAGCCGATTCGTGAGGTGCAATACTTCCCATTCGTGAAGCAGAAGGGTGAAAACTAGAAAAAATCCTCCAGAGTAGTCTGGAGGATTTTTAGTCCATGAGTACGAGTACTGCTTTTTTGATATCCTCTTCCCTCACGAGTATTCAGAGCTCATGATACGTAGAGAGTACTTGGACGATATTGATGCTATGGAATGCGAGTCTCTTGGTGACGGTATAAAATAATCACGGTCTCACTATCTCGCTCTCGGAGAGTTCTCCCGATATGAGTCCGAGTCCAGAGACCATGAGGAGTTGAAGATGTTTTGGAAAGCTCTCTTGCACCAGAGAGATGAGTCCATCCTCAAAAACTATATCAATCTCATGAATTCCCTCGATGATCGTAAAGAAGCTTTTCCCGATATATTTTTTCTCTGAGAGAAACTGCCTCACTATATCGAGATTCTTGGGAGTCCGAGCAAGTGTGATGATATTGAGATCCTTTCTTGTGGAGATTTTTGTAAATCCACTTGTTGTATGGGTATTTTTGATCTGATTCTCTGCTCACTGATAGCGTGAGAGTGCCATCTTGATTGCATGGATAGATACATCCTTTTCGAGCTTTTTCTCGATATGTGGCTGTATGTATTCAGAGAATGCTGTGAGATTCAGGTATCCATAGGTGATAGCCTCTTCGAGGAATGGTTGTTCTAGTATTATCTCTGATACTATGTCTGAGAGTTTTATCATGTATTTTTGTTACAAATATAACAATATAATATACAGATATAACATTTTAGTCAAATTTTTGAATATTGTCTGATTTTTGATACAAGGGTTTTATATTTTGTAAATATCAACTATGGAAAACCTCGCACAAGCAGAATGATACACCTGAACATCTCAAAGATGACTCAATAGAGAAGCATCATATCACCGTATGGTATATGAGGACAGAGAGTCTCTCTATACACCATGAGAGGTAGGACAACTTCTTCGTTCTTTATGGCGAGAATTCCAGGATTCTCATCGGTCACGTCTCGTGATACGGATACTTCTGAATATAAGTGAACAAGATATCATGTCACATATGAGAGAACTCCAAGAGCAGAACTGGCAAGTGAGCTACTACCCGCATCATACTCAAGGAGATTTTAGTAAGAGATTCTACTATACTACATACAGTTACAATAAAAGAGAACGAACTATTTCGGATACCATAGTACAAGAACTCATACAGATCAATCAGTCATATATCCAGCGAACTCTCAGACATATTGAGTCAAAAGTAGATTTTCATGAGGAACAATTAGCTCGATTCCATGCGAAGGACTTTCGCCTGACATGAGAGATATGAGCAGGTGAACTTAGTCAACTCTGGAAACCATTCGGTTGGTCAGAAGAAGCATGTGAGAGGCTTCTCGAAGATAGAGGAGATGACTTCGTACTCTGAGTCAGAACAAGAACAAATAATCTCATAGCTGCAATACTCTATAGTCATCAACCTCATACTCTCGAAGATGGAACCATAATACAACACTGAGAACTCACTGAAGCAGCTACAGCCGAGGCATATCGTGGTAATGGTATCATGTGAGTCCTCGCAACAGCCCTCCATGTCACAACACTCAGTAGATGAATACAGAATATATATGGTGAATACCGAGCCCTCTGATCACGTCATCCTCATGCCATACAGTCACTCAGATTCGCCCTCGAGAGCGGAGTTCGTTTTAGTCCATGAGATATGCTCCTGAATCATGTCGATGTCGATGATATCGTAGATAGCCACAATCAGGGGCGACAAATATCTGGATACTGAACACATGCTGATAAGCTCAAGAGCTTCGTTCTCTGATCTCTCGATCCAGATACCCTATCCCCTCATACACGTGAACTCTACCTATCCTCTATCTCCTAAACCCTCAACATATGTATCCATATCCCCTCCTCTCAAACTCTTGCATCATATCACCAATATTTTGAGATGTATCAGCATCTACACCGGCGATTATAGACTATTCTATAGAAGAATTCCGAGATATAGATTCGAGAGATCAAGATGCGGTAGAGTCCTACAATAGACACTACCTCGAGTCCCGAGGAAGCTCCTGGGCTCTCTGAGGTTATCTCGAAGACAGATCTCATATACTCAGAGGAACTCACATAGCACAAGAGTGACGCATATATCATCTTGGTGTAGATGTCATATTCCCAGCAGGAACAACACTCTATGCACCACTCGATGCTCGTGTATATGAGAAGTGATATGAGCCTTGAGATGGGAACTATTGAGGATATATTATCCTCGAACACACCGTCTGATGAGTGAGTTTTTATGCACTCTATGGACATCTATCATATGATTCGATTACTCGAGATGAGTCCGTCGATCGTGGTCAGGAGTTCGCGAGACTCGGGCAAAGAAGTGAAAACGGAAACTGGTTCGAACACCTCCATCTACAGGTCTTTACGGGAAGAGATGTAGAAAAGTGGAAGGATAAGTGATATTGTTCTCTCGCAGATCTCCCAACTATCAAGAATCATTGTCCTGATCCGAGCTTTTTGATACGGTACTAGGATTATAAAAATGAGTAAAAAATGTATTCAATAACAAAAAAAACCATCATCATGAATGATAGAGCAAGTTATGTACATATCCTACCCAGCCTCTTCTGAACAGGAAGGTGATGATTTATATTCAAAAATTCAAAAAAATCAAGTCTTTTTTCAATTTATTTTTTAATAAAAAATTAATTATATCATAAGTAAATGGTTACATTGGAAAACTGGGTAAAAAATAAAAAGAGTCAATATGGGAAATTTTGACTTGATCATAGGAAGACATAATATTTATCCTAGATAATAAAATCGTACTCTTGTTATTAATTTAGCAAAAAATGCATACAACCAAAAAACATGTTCTTGATAGAATACCTTTTATAACTAGCTCTAATCCACAGCTACCTGAAGAAGTACGTATCCTCGTTGAATGAATCAGTAGACACGTAAATATTGTTTCAGAAGATGTTGATTCAAGAGAACTCATAGATAATAAATGGTTATCATCTACTCTTTTATACGTTGCAAAGATTGATAACCTTATCAAGGTACTACAAAAAGCAGGTATAAATAGATATATTATTCCTATGGAATTCTGATGATGACAGTATGACTTAAACTATCAAGAATTTATGGACTACTATAACTTTGAAGTAAAGACACCTGAGGCAGAGCTCTGAAAGACTACGTCTACTTTCCAGCATACATATCAATCAAAAGATGTTCCAAATATCTGGGTTCTATACGATGAGTTTTATGAGCACGAAGATGACACAGACGGATGACAATATTATCTATTATTCCAATCTTAATTCTTTATATGCAAGAAATCCAGACATATCTACTTAATCTAAGTCATACTATTGAATATCTCTTGGATGAATATTCAAAATATTCGAGACAAAAAAATATATCTATCGACTCCTCTCTTTTTTCATCTTTTAAAAGAGATCTCATTGAAATAAAGGATCGAATTGGTTCCCTAAAAGTATTTGATTTCTCGAGTGAGATGAGTATCCGTTATTGTCTCTCAAGATTGGCGTGTATCTATTGATCATTTTCGTGGAGAAGTAGTTCATACTCTGAAGAGTGACATTCAAATATATTTCAACTCTCATTATTAGACGAAAGTAAGGTCAATTACTCTCGTTACGAACATTTTTTTCTTAATGGAATAGAGGGGTATATTTCAACTCTCTATAACTTACCTGAAACTCATGGCTGCATTATTACAAACTCTTGAATGTCAGCCTTCGACATTATACTACAATTCTTATTATGAAAATGAGAATTAGCAACTATATTCATTCCTAGTTATATCTACTTTGAATCTCATCAACAAATAGAAAACATCGCTCATTCAACAGGCTCGAAAATTAAGGAGTGAAAGAACATGACAGAAGATGATATTATTGAATATATTATCTTGAATAATCCAGACGTTGTCTTTATTGATCCGAGAACGAATACAGGTATCATTCGAGAACTGGATCTTGAGTATATATTTTCACAGTTATCACATGAAAATATTACTTCAAAATTTGTTGTTGATGTAACAATGATAGGAACTGACATTGGCTTTTCTTATAAATACCCTTCTCTAGATACAATTGTTTATTTGAGTGGGTCAAAGTATCTATGATTCTGACTCGATATGAATATGATGGGTGTAGTAATTTTTAATAAGAAAGAAGAGGCGGCTCTTGTTCTCATCCGAAGAAATACAGGCTCTATCCTCTATGAACAGGCCTCTATAATGTTCCCTGCATTCTGAATAGATATATACTTGCAAAGATTGAAATCCTTAGAAAAGTCAGCAACTGAACTATATCTCAATCTTATCTGAGACCAAGAGATTGTAGAAAAATATATAGTGAGCTATCCAAATGACTCTCACTATGATTTTCACTGAGGAATTGTCACTATTAACTTCAGGGAAAAATGACTACGAACTAAGGAAAATTACAAAAAATTAATTGGCATACTCCTCTCGAATGCCTCAACTTCAAGCTATCCACTCGTTCATGGTGTGAGTTTTTGATTCTCAACAACACGAGTGAGTGCAAGTGATGTGATGTCACATGAGGAAGACGTTTTTCTTCGAGTTTCGTGTGGTATTCAGGAGTTTTATGAAAATAAACCACTCTCTTTACTCTTTAAACAATCCCTTTATGAATTCAAATATTAAAAGGAATCCTTCCTGGTATTATAGCAAGAATAACCTAATTGGGTATTCTTTTATTGCTTCATATATTCTACTAACCTTTCTTTCCCTTTACTTCATTGTAGAGACTCAGTCTTGGATCATTCGTATCCTGTTTATTTTGCTACTCTGATTCCTTCAGGCATGATACAATCAATGAAAACATGAATTTTTACACAATACAGTCATAAATAACTCATGCATGAATACCTTGTTCTGGTACTATTTCTCATTAGCAATAGGAGTAAACCCTCACCTGAACAAAGATTTTCATCTTTGACATCATAAGTATATTGGTACAACTAATGACCCTGAGTTAGACTTTGATGTAAGAAAAGACTATCAACTTCACACAGTCTTATTGAGAAAGTTGTATCGCCCCTTCTTATTTGATATTTTCTACGCAAATTTCTCTATCCTTTTATTGAAAAGATATCCCAAATATGCAAAAGATTTTTCATCTATTAGAAAAGATTCTTTTTTACTATTTTCATTCCATATCCTATTAATAACTTTTTCAGTATTTTTCCTCTCCTGGGAATATATACTATATTGGTATGTGATTCTCGAATATGTTGGTTTTAATATACTTTGTATTTATGATATAGCGGAGCATAGATGATGCAAAACTCATATTCCAAATAAATCTTCAAGAACTTGCTATAGCAATCCTTTTATATGGTACATGACATGGTTTAATAACTTCCACTCCGTCCACCATCTTGATACCCCAGAACAGTGTGTTGCTTTCTCAAAACGTAGACAATACTTTCTAGACAAAGAACTGCATCCAGTCTCCATACATGAAACTTGATACTTCAGTTTCATAATAGACATGTATAAAAATCCTAAAAACTACACAAATGATTACTCAAGTTAATGATCCTAGGATGACTCCTGAGCAGATATGAAAAGCTCAATCAAAGATTCTAAAACTTATATATACTCCTGAGTATCCATCCTCTGTTTGTGATACAGAAAGTGCTATTGTACAGACTCAAAAATGAGTTCAAAATGTTTTATTTTGGTGAGAAAACTTAAATAAGATTCAGTCATGAAATGGTGGAACAATCGCACTTGTTGATTCTGATATTCCCCAATGTTTAGAGATGTGTCGAGCATGAGCTACGGTAGAAACGGGTGAATCTATTCAAGCAATACAGAAATTAATCCACTTCTTCCAGGAATCAAAAAAACAGCATTCAACACTCTACGTAACCACCAGAAACTGCATACCCCGAACATCATCTTCTGGTACAGAAATTAAGTGATGACAAACTATTTATACAATATTCAATCGGCTCAAAGATTTTCAGTTCTTTTGATTTGCTCCATGGTACATTATGCCAGGTTGAACGGTAGAAGCACTCGATATTAGAGTCCACCAGAGAAATATGGATACCTGGAAAACTTCGTTTCAAAACTGAAGTCCTCTCTATGTTGTCTCAAGTGAAGTCTGAGCCATACTGCATGAGATGCTCGATGAATATATTGCAGACAAGGTTAAGATACATGTATTGGAAAAGATATGAGGTGCTATCAATGACTTAACATGCGGAACATTTACTACTGACTATTCGGAACTCTGAATGCGAAATTCCCTATTTTTTATCCCAGGTGACGGAAATAATAGTCTCGAAGAGATGGATAATGACCCTACACCAATAAAAACTCTGCGAGTAAACCTCAATGATCAAGCCACTCTTTGAACCCAAGCAAAAGCTGAATTACTCTGATATAGATTTACTGGAATAATCCCGACAGATGGAAAATGTTTCTGATTTTGGACAAAAATAGATTGAAATTTTCCAATTGCAAAGCCCTGCTATCTCTATGAAAACAATAAAAGACTCCCTCAATACCAAAGAAAACTGTATGAATCCCTCTATTGAAAATAATTGATTTACCTTTGACATCTTAGGAGCTTCAAGAAGATTAAGTTCCGTAATACATCAAACACCACTAGAATACTCTAAATATTTTTCTGATTACTTTGGTGCAGAAGTATTTTTTAAAAGAGAAGACATCCAAATAACAAATTCTTATAAGATACGTTGAGCATACAATGCAATATACTCTCTTTTTGGAAAAAAAAGTAAAAAAGGAAGGAAGATTGTTTGTGCTTCTGCCTGAAATCACTCTCAATGAGTTGCTTATGCATGTCGGTTAATTTGAGTAGATGGCATTATCTATATGCCTAGAAATACACCCGCATTAAAGGTATTAAAAACAAAAGAATATGGATGAGCTAATATAAATATTATTCTGGAAGGCGACTGTTTCAACGATGCTGAAGAATTGGCAATAAGATATTCAAAGGAAAATAATGTAGCCTTCATTCATCCATTTAATAACCATCATGTCATAGAGGGACAAGGCACTGTAGGATATGAGATACTTCAAGATTGGGATAACTCTTCAGATATTGACGCTATTATAGTTCCAATATGAGGATGATGACTTATAAGTGGGATAATTCAGTCACTTAAAACTACGTGATCAAATATCAGTATTATTGGGGTTCAACCACTTTGAGCATCAAGCATGAAACTATCCCTAGATTGTTGAAGAAAAATCAAATTAGACACAATTGATACTTTTATCGACGGCGCCTCTGTAAAATCACCCTGAGATATTCCTTTTTCAATCTGTGGTGAATATGGGGTACAAGTCATATCAGTTGATAATAATTCTGTGATTAACGCAACAAGACTCTTACATACTAATTGAGTACATGCTGAACTTGCTGCTTGAATGAGCCTAGCTGCAATGGAAAGACTAAAACCAACTCTCAATTGAAAAAGAATAGTAATCATAATTTCATGATGAAATTATGATAAAGAGAAGATTTTTGGATAAGGAAGTTACTACAAGATATTGTTTGCGCAACTAAATCATATTAAATTCTCGTACAACTCCTGTATACAACCCAATCTCAAAAACCCTATAATTCATAGGGTTTTATGTATGTCAAAATATGTCTCGCTCAGAATATGGGACAAGGGGTGGGCACTATAGTCAGGAAAACGAGAAAATCAAACTGAGTAATAAAATCATGTTGACGAAGAAAAAAGAGTGTGGTAAAATACAGATGTAAATATAACTATTCTAGTATGGGAAACTCTCTCGCTCCACTTGCCCTTGCAGCAGCACTCTCTGTAGGAAATACTCAAGCAGAGGGACTCAAGTCTCCTGATTTTTCAGGGCTTATAGAAAGTGGTAATCCTGCAGTTACTCAGGTTGTTCATGATACCCAAGCACGCATCGCTCCACTTGCCGAGGAAACCAATATGCTCGTAGCACAGGCAAGCCAGGAAACAGATGGTAAGATATATACTGTATATGTTATCCAAGTAGACGGGAGCAAAAAAGAAGTAAAATATACAAAAGATACTACAGGAATTATCAACCCACCAGAAAGTGGAGAAGATGGAAAACTCCTCGACGGTAGTCCTGCGACGAGCAATCCAAAACTTAACAGATGAAAAAATAGAAGTATTCTGGCGAAGTATGATAAAGAGTCTCAGATTATGTATGCCTTAGTTGATAAAAGCGATATAATCTGAAAGGCTAAAGAAACAATAAAGTTTATTATTTCAACAACAAAAGATTGAAAAACAATAACAAAAGACCAGCTAGCTGATTGATATTATAGTGCATTTATTTTATTCAATATATGAGGAGATAAAGATAACTGAATGTTAACATGACTGAACTCAATAGCAAAAGTAAAGCTATGATTATCTAATGATGAAATTGATCAGATACGTACTATTCAGGAAAGAAAAGCAATGGAGACATGGAGACTTACAACATGAGCTCTCGGATAAGCGAATTTTTGCACTCCTGAACAAAATATGATATTCTAACTTGGATATCATATTTTTATGTCTGAAAGTCAAATCAAAGCCCCAGAATTGGAGCAGACATCAGAGCAACAGTCAGTCAAGAGTCTTGTCCAGGAGCTGCATCTTCCAGATGAGGTTATTTGAAGCATTGAGAAACTCTCACAGGATAACAAAGAAATTCTCACAGTCCTCCTCCAGGAAATACAATGAGACCTAAAAAATGGAAAGATAGTATCACCTGCAGATGCTACGGATAAAGCAAAAAATACACTTACTGAATATGGAATCAATATTCAATGAGGGATGATAAAGAAAGAGTCAAAGAATATACTATTAAAGGAACAAGAAGAAATAAACAACTTTGATCAAGAACTTAGTCGGCTCTCAGAAAGCCTTACAAAAGTTAAATCCCTTGACCCTGTAGTGGAAGATGAACTCAAAAAAGCAAAAGAAGAAAAACCAAACCTTCCTCCTGAGCTCACCAAGGTAATTGCAGATAAAACTGGTATCAACATCCAGAGCCTAGAGGATATCACAACAAAATGATGAGAAAAACAACAGGACATCAATAATATGATTGATGCCTACTATCTGGCAAACATCGATACTGCTAGAATCACAGAACTCCTCAAGTGAAAGAAGTCAGAAGAGGAAATCAATGAGAGCTTCGCAACACTTCGCAATAGTGCCCGTCATCTCGATATCCCCGTATATGAGACCGCGAGAAATATATCAAAACTCATTCCTGATCTCACTGACAAAAAACAAGGACAAGTCATAGATACAGTCACTTCCCTCACAGCATCCAAGCCAGATACTATCGTCACACGCACAGGAGATACGCTCAGATTCACCGATCCCAAGAATGAGAAGTATAGTTATGAGATAGATCTCGGGAGAGAGCCTCCTCGTCTTGCGAAGAGTCTGAACGGACTCTCTATATCACATGAGCTCACCCCGCTCACTCAGGAACAAAGAGAAAAACAAAATCTCGAGACCAGGAAACTCAACCTCATAAAAGTTGTATCAAAGGATTCTCAGAACATAAGCCTCGCCAATATCACCGAGATAGTACCAGATACAATAGAACCAATCGAGCTAGTCAAGTCATATGAATGAGCGCAATCAAACTACAAAAAGGCATGAAATCCCATAGAGAAGCTCAAGGCACTCAAGGAACTAAAGTCAAAAAACCAACTCCTAGAATCAGCAAGACGCAGCTCTCTCACAACTGAAAATATGTGAGATAAAAAATATGAAAAATTAGAAGAATATCTACATACTGAGCTAGAGTGACTATCACGGCTTGAGAATTCTCTATTCCAATACATAGATACAGATACTAAGCTACAAAAGTATAACCCAATAGAAACTCGATGAAGCACAGAGGATTTTGATACTTTTGCATCAGAGAACCTATCATTTCTCGTAGAAGAACACTTTGACAGACTATGACCTGATGCAAATACAGCCCTCTATAGAATCATATGAGCAATCAACAACAATCGTGAAGAGAAAAACAAAATATATATTGATAAAAGCCCTCTGAATCAACTCGAGAAAAAGACACTCAGAGATGCATTGGCACAGATTGGTGGAACTCCTGATGTACTCACCAATGGGGAAAAACTCCCTACTCTACAGAAGAAAATCACAGAATCGCTGAGATACCCAAGAGATAATCCGCAAAGTATCGAGTCATTACTCAATAAAAAATCCGCCACATAGTCACGGGTCTTATTTTTATTCTGCCTTGCCGCTCGCAGCCTCGAGCTTGGCTGTCTGGTCTGCGATAGCACATGCATCGATGATATCTCCGAGGTCTCCCATCATGATGACGGGGAGATTCGAGAAGTTCTGTCCGATACGATGGTCAGTGAGACGGTCTTGTGGGAAGTTGTAGGTACGAATCTTCTCACTACGATCTCCTGTTCCCACGAGTGCTAGGCGAGTTGCACCTTCTGCTTGGGCGCGTTTTTCTTCTTCAGCGGCATATATACGAGACTTGAGCACTGAGATAGCTGTGAGCTTGTTCTGGAGTTGTGAACGCTCGTTCTGACACTCAGCTACCATACCTGTTGGGATATGGACGACGCGGATAGCGGAGTTAGTCTTGTTGACGTGCTGTCCTCCTGCACCCGATGCACGACATGCTGTGATCTCGAGGTCTTCTTCACGGATCTCGATATCGACTTCCTCAGCCTCGATCATGACTGCAACTGTCGCAGTCGACGTATGGACTCGACCATTCTTCTCGGTTACTGGGATGCGCTGTACCCTATGTACACCTGACTCGTACTTGAACCGAGCATATGCACCTGCACCTCACTCGATCTTGAATATTCCTTCTTTGTATCCTCCTGCATCATTCCATGTCTCACTCATGACCTCAAGTGTATATCATTCCTTGCGGGCGAACACCTTGTATGCCTCAGCGAGTTCATGGGCAAATATCCCCGCCTCATCTCCACCCACTCAGGCACGGACTTCGAGGATGATATTCTTATCGTCATTCGGGTCTTTTGGCAGAAGGGCAATCTTGATAGCTTCTTCGAGTTCTGGGATACGCTTGTCAGCTATAGCAATCTCAGACTTCATCATCTCGAGCATCTCTGGATCTTTTTCATTGATAACAAGAGTCTTAACTTCTTCGTAGTTGGCATAGAGGAGCTTGTACTCACGATAGAGTTCGACGGTTTTTTCGAGGGATTTTTTCTTCTGATTCACGGTCTTCAGACGCTTGACATCACTATAGATACTCGGATCTGAGAGTTCAGCTTCGAGGGCTTCGTATTCGGTGATGAGATTATCGAGTTGGAATTTCATGTGTGTGGTTATAAGGTTTATAAGGTCTCAGGTTTGTAATGTATTGGCATAATTCTCTACTACCTTATAACTTTATAAACCTTGGGAACTTTTGACCAGCGTATTATATACAAAATCTGAAAAAGTCGAGAAGAAATTCCTGCTTCAACATTGTGTTCATTCTGATTTTTATCGCTTTGACTTTGGTCTGTATTTTCCTATTATGTCGGGGCTAAGATAGAAGACAGATACAGATACACAAACACACTGGAATTATGTTTTTTAAAAAATAAATCCACCCTGATAACTGCTATCTGCAAACTGATTACTTTCGCCTTCGGCGAATATGCCCAGATGGTGGAATTGGTATACACGGAGGTCTCAAAATCCTCTGCCTCTGGCTTGCGGGTTCGAGTCCCGCTCTGGGCACCACAATAGAAAAAATGCTCAAAAAAACAACTACATCTGAACTCTGGCAAGACTATATCAATCCCCCTCTCGATATCATCGAGGAGGTGATAGAACACTATGACTTCCACGAGCTCGATCGAGAAGCTATCCTCGAGGAGAACCAATACGCACGTATCGATACGTACGAGGATTATATTTTTTTGGTACTACATTTTCCAAAATACGAACCCTCAACAGAACGATATATCCACAACGAGCTCAATATATTCGTCGGCAAAGACTATATCATCACCTTCCGCTACTACCAGTCTACGACGATGAAGCGCATCTATACGCGCTACGAGTCAGATAGAGAAAAGTGAGAAAAAATATCACCGGCGTTCGTTCTCTATGATATCCTCGACTCATACCTGGATAAGACCATGAAGATGCTCGAGCGCGTCGGCCGAGATATCAAGTGAATCGAACGAGACCTCTTCCGCAATCGGAGCACGGATACTATCCGCAACATCA
Organism: Candidatus Altimarinota bacterium; assembly: GCA_023260135.1. Classification (GTDB taxonomy): domain Bacteria; phylum Patescibacteriota; class Gracilibacteria; order BD1-5; family UBA2023; genus JABFSX01. The sequence continues at coordinate 47,882 of JALQWG010000008.1, forward strand.
TGACAAAAAAACGCAATATCATCACACTCAAACACATGATGAAGCCTCAGATTGCAGTACTCAAGATGATAGAGATCCGTATGAAGGAACGATTCTCTGACGAGGTAGAACTCTACTTCGAGAACCTCGAAGACAAGCTCGATAAGATATTTTCTGAGATTCAGCTCCTCCAGGAAAATATCGACTCCATAGAAGACACGCTCAAGAGCGTATTCGAACTCGAGACCAACTCCACGATCAAGTATCTCACTGTGTTCTCAGCATTCATGCTCCCGCTCACACTGGTAACTAGCTTCTTCGGGATGAATGTGGAGACATGACACTTCAACAATGTTGTTATCTATTCGAGTATCATACTCGTGAGTATAGTATTCATTATCATTGCATATCTGTTTATCAAGAAAAAAGTTATCTAAATTGTTCCGAATCCTCTTTTCCATCATCATTCTCTGACTCATCGCGACTGTGTCGATGGGTTTTTTGCATGCTGAGTGAGAGGTCGTCAGTGGAGAATACTCGAGTGTGAGTGGAGAGCCGCGCAAACCAAAACCAATCCCGAGGCCACGTGAAAAAGAAACACGGCTCATAGAGTTGAGGGGCGGACTCACAAAACCGACATACATACTCCGTGAGTTCTCAGACGATGCGAGTACTCTGAGATTCGTCTCCCGAGATGTCCCACTCACAGACGAGGACTACAAGCCCGAGAACCTCATGAGAATAGCAGGAGACAATATCAACGAAGCCGGTCGAGTATGATACCTCCGAGGCGATGCGCACGTAGCACTCGGTGAACTTGCTCAGGCATTTTCGAGGGAATTCCAGACTCCTCTCGTCGTCATCAGCGGATATAGGAGCGCTGCATACCAGAGACAACTCTGGGCACGAGAGAACTACTGTACCGAGACACTCTGTGCTCTCCCAGGTCGCAGTGAACACCAACTCTGACTCGCGATAGATGTATTCGATGCGACCAATGAGCATGACTTCATCGCCAATCGCAACTACCAGAGATACGTCGCATGGTTCCAGGCGAATGCTCATCTCTATGGTTGGCACCAGAGCTACCAAAAATGAGTCGAGGTCGACGGATATATGGTTGAGCCATGGCACTGGCGCTACGTCTGAGTCGACATGGCAACTCGCCTTCACAACCTCGGATGGACCTACACCGAGTATGTAGAGTTCCAGAATTGGTTGATACAATATTGGTAAAAAAATAATCCCTCTAAAAGTAGAGGGATTTTTTATGGTTTAGATTGTATCACTTCGGTGCAATGTGTATATAACCATAAAGACTATTATCTTCTTTTTTATAAACAGGTACACTACCATTTTCAAGTATATCAGCAAATTTTATTGTCGCCGTAAAACTTTTATTATTATCTTGTATACGTACGACCATGAATCATGTGGATTCAGATGAAACTTCTTTTTGGATTACTCTAATCCTTATATTTGGAAGTGATTCGACAACTAGACTATCTGCTAGATCATATCCAAGTAGATTATGAATCATATCACTCCTACCAGGCAATAGTATATCTACTTTTGCCTTTGAATTTTTAATAACCTTATCATAACCAGGAAACTGTGACATTGGTTGTGTCTCTAGCACAGATGAAGGGATAGAATTCATGCTCATAGTCCTACCCTACCATATCCCTTCCTTTTTTGCAAATTTTGGAAGGAAAAATTATAGAAAGTATTCAGGATAGAATTGACCTAAAAATTCTCGCTGAAGATCCGAGAGCGAATCTATATTTTCTCTCATCATCCCAATAATAGAATCTGTTAGAGCTGACTGTCGACCATGGAGGAGTATGTATTCTAGTAGATAGTAGATTATGATATCTACATCTCAGAATCCATCAGGATACATGGTTCAACAGACTACAGCATCGGCTATGTTTTTTGAGATTACTGGAGTGTATTTTTTGTCTATAGCATCCCTCACAGAGAGATAGTATGGTGCAATTCCTGTAGATGAGAGGTGGTATAATCGAGTACTATTTCGAGAGACAAATATCTCTCTGAGCCTCTTCGCATCACTAGGAGCAAGCAGTTCCATATGGGAGAGGATGCGCTCTTGGAGTCCAGTATATTCGAGTCACTGGAACATATCGAGCATAGGGAGGAGTATCTCGGAACATACCTTTTGTTCTGCAGATATATCATCGTCTATTGGCTCGTCTTCTGATGGATTGTCCATACTATCGAGCATATCTGCGAGCATATCTATCGCATCATCTCACCTGTCATCGATGAACTCGAGAATCGCATCTGCCATACGTGGATTGCGATGGATGATAGTGAGTAGTAGTGCCATATGCATCTGAAAATACAACTGTCATCTCACCTTCCGATAATCATACCACTCTTCTTCATCGGGATCAATGATCGTATCCTCTGTCAGATGTCTGAGCATGGCAGGCTCTATTTCTTCATGTACTCAGAGATAGTTAATCTGTCAGATTATATAGTTCTCCAGCGCCTGAATATTGCGAGGGGAGATGACTATATGAGCATCACCCTGGGTATGAAGATTCCATATACCCTGAAGCACAATATCAAATTCCTCTGGTGTACGGATAACTTTTTTGTATCTGAGAATACGTGGATCTTCGGGTTCTATGTGTTTTCATTCGGTCCTGTATATCATCTCTTGTGCGAACGAATCCATATCGAGGTCATACGCATATGTGATGAGATTTTCATAGAAACTTGCACGTGTCTCATGAGGAAAATCATGAGCTGATATATACGATCTGAGAGAAAAATTAAATGCCTCTAACACATAGGATCGTGCTTGTTCTGTATTACCTATTGAGACGAGAAAACTCAGGAGCTCAAAGAAGCTCCCAATATCTCCATGTAAAAATGCCTCATACCAGAGTCAGATTGCCTCTCTATCATGTCCAAGCGAGAAGGCAACTCTGCTCACAGTGCGCTTGACTCTCGGAAGAGTCTGTGACTTGGCAAATTGTAACATCTCTGGATATCGGGTCTCGAGAAGCTGATCAAATAACTTTTTCTTCTGAGGTAGAACTAACTCATTATATCGATCAAAAATAGCCGCAACAAGTGAGACTGTCAGAATCGGTACGGGAGCAGTTCTGAGGATATTGAGTGCCTGATCTGGATGAAGCTGAGAGATATGTATTTGCGTCATGTTATCATTGATTAGATATCGCAATATATTGTGACTGGAGCCTCTCCATATACTGTCTGAGTTGATCGAATCGAGAGGTTTGATTGAGTGGTGGGAGTTTCATTCATATATTGGCTGCGAATTCTTCTCTGCTGATATCGGGAGATATCTTCTTTTGATTCTCTATCACACTATCCTTGTCGACAAGACTCCAATTCGATAGACACCAAGGATTGAGAAGGAGGTAAAAAGTATCGAGAGCCATATGACCTGACATAATCCCTCACTGCCTACTAACGTTGGTCAATCTCCCATCACTATGTATGACAACGCTCGTAATCATATCCACCTCATTGCCATCAATAATCACATGTACTGCAGTTCCTACATGAGCTACGAGTTCGCCATGATTCTCCCAGAAGGTCACAGCGATATCGAGAAAATTCCCTGACGTACTCTGATAAAATGCATTATAATTCCCTTGTCTCCATATAGCTTCTACATTGATGGGATTAATTCTAGAGAGTGTGTTTGGCAATGTGCTATTCATAGTCATTCTATGAATATACATATTTTTCTATATTGTGCAATATTTTCTTATTATTTGAGTCAATACTGTGCCTTGTTGATGAGCTTGTTGTTCTGGAATATAAAATTCGCATTAGCACCCCTATCGTCACCATAATACATATATGTAGCAAATACCTGTCATCATGCCTCTGTGCGGTTGAAGACGAGTCATGTACCTCAGATGATATCAACTATATCCTCATAGGACATCCCCACACGTATATCATCATATTCATGGAGTGTAATACGCGTCTCTATCTCCGATGGATTCACTATCCGTGTATAGTCTGTCTCTACAGACCCATATGGAGTCTCAACACGAGATGGTGACACTGAGCCTGAGGAGAGAGTTGGGAGAGTCACAGAGATATCCTGCCTCCAGGGAGACCAGATATATATCCCCTGCATGATGATGATAGTTGAGAGGATGAATACGAGTACGACGATGTAGGTGCGAGTGAACTGCATAGATGTATTTTATTGTATTTTTTGAGATAACATTTTTGAGAGCTGTTGTGTATACTGCATTATTTTCTCACCAAAAATCTTTTGACTCTGAGTTAACTCACTTCGTACATACCCGATATCTTCTCGTCAGAGTTCCGTACTGTAGTACCTCGTATTTGCCTGAGCATCCAACTGGCGTATGACGACATATGGAGGCAATCAGATATGATCTCCAGTTATTCATACTATATCCTCTGCGAGTGCGATAGCAATGAGGAGTCAGTTCAGCTCTGGATGACCACATCAGGCGTAAGCATCTTTTCTCGCACATGTCTCTGGCGTCAGAACCTCTCAGTTTCAGACAATACGTATTACCCGTTCATGATAGAATGCACACTGACTGCGTGAGTGAAATCCTCACAGAAAATCAATCAATCATCATATAGTTCCACCAGTTATACTCAGGAGATACGGTGATGTCTGCATGCTCGTGAGGATATTGTTCATCGTCACTGGTCAAGATGCTCGGAACCTACTAGTTACACGAGAGAGTAACATATCCACCTCATCAGGAGAATACATATCCATAATTGGTGTATCACGACCTATATCAGTTACTTCCAGATTTTCTGGGTTTTTTAATTCTGCATTCATAGTGTACGATAATTTTATATATAATACACTATATAGATATAATAGTCAATTATTGTATCTGTGGTTAGAAAAATCCCTCCGGAGTGGAGGGGTTTTGGATATTATTCTCTTCATCGGGATCACTCTCAATACACAACATTGAGTGTACCTTTTTGAAGTCATAACTTATAACCATGAACATGCGTGACGGCAACTGTATCATTACCTTGATCATACATAGTACGAATCAGGTAAGGGCTATGTTTATGACTAAGTGAAAGAATTTTTAGAGACTTTGTATCAACCAGAAACTTATTACCACCATAGCCACGGATATCTTCTCATTCAATAGTTGCATGGACAAAAGACCTTCAACCATAATATAAAACATCATGAATAAACTCTGTAATACGCCCTTCTAAAGACCATTTATCTCCTACTTTTACTTCTGTCACTGAGAATGTATCTGTATCAACGAGGATAGGCCTATGATCTGCACCGTACAGTACCATGATATTCTTCCCCCCGAGCTCACATAGTCTTCAGACTCAAGCTATAGGTCCATCATGTCACTCTATACTCACAGGCTTATATGTTGCCATATCTACGAGTACATGTCGACCATCTTCAAGTTCTACAAAAATACATGTACTCTTTCAGACGGATACCTCGCCATCATTGTATCAAAGATGTGTATATCCTTCTCTATGGTTAATGCATTTAATCTTACCAAGTCAATCTAAATCATCTCAAACTGATAATCAGAGCACTCAGTTCACCTTCTTATCTACAGATTGTTCATGACCTGTAGCTGTATCAGGAGGAACACCTTCTGATACAGATTGTTTATTAATATCTCACATAGGCTATAAATTTTTAGAAAAAATTTTTATTATTATAACATATTTATTATGAAAAGGCAAAAGTTAGTAACTTTTTTAAAACACTGGATTGCTTCGTGCCTCGCAATGACGAGGCAGATTCTTCGTTCCTCAGAATGACAGAAAAAGGAACCTCAACTATGAGATTCCTTTCTATGTCTATGCACTTATACTATGTACTAATTTTTCTCCTCTACCTCAGCCTCGACACTTCCATCGTCATTCTTTTTCTCTTCGGCTGGTTTCTCTGCATCACCTGCGTGAGCATAGATATCCTGTCCGACCTTCATCATCTTATCAGAGAGAGCCTTGGTAGCCTCTTCGATCTCCTCCTTGGTTGCGTCTGACTTCGCGAGGACATCCTTGAGTGCCTGGAGCTGCTTGCGAGCTTCTTCTCCGTCGGCTTCTTCGTACTTACCCTTGTTGTCATCGAGAGTCTTCTCTGACTGGTAGACGAGAGAGTCTGCATGGTTGCGAGCTTCGATAGATTCTTTTTTCTTCTTGTCGGCTTCGCGGTTGGCTTCGGCTTCTTTTACGAGCTTGTCTACTTCTTCGTCTGACATACCAGTACTTCCCTGAACGGTGATCTTCTGTTCCTTGCCTGTTCCCTTGTCCTTGGCTGTCACGTGGAGCACACCTGATGCATCGATATCGAGAGTAACCTCGATCTGTGGCACACCACGTGGAGCCGATGCGATACCTGAGAGGACGAATCGACCGAGAGACTTGTTGTCGCTTGCCATCTCACGCTCACCCTGGAGGATATGTATCTCTACAGAGTCCTGATTGTCAGCAGCTGTCGAGTAGACCTGAGACTTGGACGTCGGGATAGTCGTGTTACGCTCGATCATGCGAGTCATGACACCACCGAGAGTCTCGATACCGAGAGAGAGTGGAGTCACATCGAGGAGGAGGACATCCTTCACATCTCCCTGGATGATACCAGCCTGGATAGCAGCACCGAGAGCGACGGCTTCATCTGGATTGACTGATTCATTTGGCTTCTTACCGAAGAATTGTTCTACCTTCGCCTTGATCATCGGAACACGAGTCGAACCACCGACGAGGATTACTTCATGAATCTGTGATGCCTGGAGTCCAGAGTCCTTCATCACCTTGCGGCATGGCTCGAGTGAGCGCTCGACGAGGTCTGCGATGAGTTCCTCGAACTTGGCACGAGTGATAGTGATATTGAGGTTGGATGGAACTCCGTCATTCATCGCGATGAATGGTTCATTGATCTCAGTAGAAGTCGATGATGAGAGTTCAATCTTCGCCTTCTCAGATGCAGAGCGGACACGTTGTACTGCCATAGCATCCTTGCGGAGATCGATACCAGTTTCTTTTTGAAACTCTGCCATCACGTATTCGAATATGCGCTGGTCGAAGTCGTCACCACCGAGGTGTGTATCACCGTTGGTTGCAAGTACTTCGAATGTTCCCTCAGAACCGATCTCGAGAATCGAGATGTCGAATGTTCCTCCACCGAAGTCATATACTGCGATCTTTTGATCTTTTGACTTGTCAGCTCCGTATGCGAGGGCTGCTGCTGTCGGCTCGTTCACGATACGCTTCACATCGAGTCCTGCGATCTTACCGGCGTTGATAGTTGCCTGACGTTCTGAGTCGTTAAAATACGCTGGAACAGTGATAACTGCTTCTGTTACCTTCTGTCCGAGGAACTTTTCTGCATCGTCCTTGAGCTTCTCGAGGACCTTGGCTGAGATCTCCTCTGGACGAACTGGAGTTCCGTTCCACTCGATCATCGCACCACCATCTGTTCCCTCAGTGACCTTGAATGGAACATTTTTGATCTCGTCTTGGACCTCTGAGAACTTGCGTCCGATAAATCTCTTCGCTGAGTAGATAGTGTTCGCAGGATTAGTCACTGCCTGACGGCGTGCTGGCATACCGACGATAGTGTCACCATCCTTCTTGAGGGCAACGACTGATGGAGTTGTACGACCACCTTCTGAGTTAGGAACGACCTTTGCCTGACCACCTTCCATGAAGGCGACACATGAGTTCGTTGTACCGAGGTCGATACCGATAATTTTTCACATAGATTTTTTTGATAAAAAAATAAAAGACAGATACACAAACAGAAGACACAATGGAAATTATCTTTCCTGGAACAATAAAAAGTTCATCTGTGTAACTGTGTGTGTTTGTGTAACTTGGGGGATTATATCATAATCCGAAATCCTGTCAAAACTTTTTAGCACTTTTTGTACTTAAGTGCTAATTATGTTTTTTTACATAAAAATTTGAAAAAGGAAAATGAGTGTATATAATCGATGTGTATGAGTCAATCATTTGCATCTCTACTAGGGTACTATCTACCTGCTTGACGTCCTCGGGGACGATGAAATATTCCTTGTGAGAAGTGATGAGAAGTATATCAAATACTTGGAACAGAGTCCAGATGAATCCCCCCAATAACCTCTTCATGTGATATACAAAAACCGGATTGTTTATCCTTTGTAGATACTACATACAGACATGATGAAGTGCTTATATGAAAACATGATGTGATTCTGCATTCTGGTAATCGAATATATGGACACATAGAGATAGACAAAATTGGTAATACTAAGTATATAAAGACTGTAACCATGGTGAGATGAGAAGTTGGAACCCAGTGAATGATTGATTTCCTGTCTCGGGCTGAAGAGAAATTCTGAATCACCCATGAGTGTAAGAGCTACCAAAAGATTTTAGAATACTTTACCCAAAGGTTGGGTTTATAATATCTATACACTATGAGCAATACATTTCACAAGCCTCAATACAGAAAACCCCAACTCATAGATAGGCGCATACAAAGAAAAATGGAACCAGTATTTGAAGAAAAAATCGAGCCTATTGAGAAAATACACCCAAAAGTAAAAAAGCTCATAGAAAAAGTACTCAAAGAGTCTACTTTATGAGATGACTTTGTAGGAAGATGTGGGAACCTACTGGAAGAGACCTGGTCTTATGGAGCAGACGTTGGGTCCTCTGAGGAGGATTGTCATCCTATCTTTTCACAATATACTCAGAGAAAAGTAGAGGAACTCCTGAGGCATAATCCAGACTTGACCAATACCTACTTCGAAACCCCACAAGATGATATCTTGAGGTTAGAAAATACCCCACTACAACCCAAACCAGAACTCACAAAGGAACAGCAATATAGAATAGTTATGCAACTATGGGGACTCCTCTATACACTCTTGCCACCTCCAGAATATATATATGTGCTACGATATGTACAGCAATATTGCAGTAATATACAGAGAGAAATAGAGAGAAATAAACTAAAAGTACAAGTAGCCGTAGGAGTTCCCCTTGAAGGAAGGGATAATACAGACAATACCTAACGAATAATACAATGCAGAAACCAAAAAACCATAATTATACACCATGAGCATGAAAGATTGATAGAAGTAACTCTCTATGATCAAGATTTCCTGAACTTAGAAAGCTTCTCGAAAACTGTCTAAAAGAGGATTATCTCGATAGGGCAAGACTACTTCAGCCAAAAGAACCTCGGGTTCTCATAATACCAGACACGCAGACAACTGCAGCCAGGGTTTGTCGATTACTTCAAAAATACTAACCAAATAACTCCATGAACCTCACCTCTCTCCTCTCCACATCTCCCCAGACCCTGCTCTACTTCTACCCCAAGGATAATACTCCCGGGTGTACTCTCGAGGCACAAGACTTCACACGGTTGGTGCCAGATTTTGCGAAGCTCGGTATCCAGATAATCGGAGTCAGTAAAGACTCTGAAGCCTCACATGAGAAGTTCTGCAACAAGCATTCTCTCGGTATCACTCTCATCTCTGATGAATCAGGTGAACTCCATGAACAGTTCGGAGTTATCGGCGAGAAGAAGAATTATGGTAAGGTCTATGTCGGAGTTATCCGCTCCACTTTTCTCCTCGACCAGAGTGGAAACATAGTAAAAGAGTGGCGTAATGTAAAAGCCACAGGTCACGCAGAAAAAGTACTCAGAGAACTCACAAAATAAAAGAACTCCTCTATTGGAGTTCTTTTGCTATGAGATATGCAACATAGAGGATATATATAGTAACCATAATGATACCATCTCGACGCTCGAGACGGTTGCGAGTCCAGACAAATGAGAGGATGAGTACCACAACCGACGCCATGAGTGCCATGAGGAGATCGATATACGAACTCGCGAGGAATGGAAGTGGTGCGATGAATGCTGATACACCGAGGATGACGAGAATATTCATGATATTGGAACCGACGACATTCCCCACTGCGATATCTGGCTTGCCACGACGAGCAGCGACTATAGATGTCACCATCTCAGGAGCACTTGTACCGATAGCAACGATAGTGAGACCGATGATACTCTCAGAGAGTCATGCCATCTTGGCAAGGTCAACCGCTCCATCGACGAGGATCTTGCCTCCGACGAAGAGAACACCAATTCCTCATACTATATAGAGGGCAGCCTTCCATGGAGATTGTACCACCTCGACTTCTTCTGATTCATCAGGGACAAGGTTGTTATGTTTCAGGGCATAGAGTGTAAAAAGTACAGCGCCCGAAAAGAGAATAATACCATCTATACGACCGATAATATTTTGGTCTGCAGAGTCAAAAAACATATCACTTGCGAGAAGTGCGAGAAGGAGTGTAACAATTATCGTAACAGGGAGATCGAAAAATCTTGTCGAACGTGAGAGTGCGACTGGTGCTATGACGGCCGTGAGACCGAGGATGAGGAATATATTGGCAATATTGGAGCCGAGGACGTTCCCGATAGCGATCTCTGTGCTGCCAGATATAGCAGCGAGGAGTGATACAATCATCTCAGGCATACTGGTACCGATAGCGACGATAGTGAGACCGATGATAGCCTCTGATACTCACCACTTCTTGGCAACTGAGACTGCCCCATCGACGAGGAGATTACCACCGACTGTGAGGAGAGCGAGACCGAGGATGATGGCACCGAGGGAGAGGAGGATGTCCATGAGAAAAAAATAAGGAAATAATTATAATAGTGCAGAATTACGATGCTCCAGTATCTCCTGAAAAAAACACAGATCTTGTATACAGTACTTGGTACACGGAAGTCATGAGAGTTCATCGAAGCTCACCCAACGAGCACCAGCTCACTCCATTATCTCTACATCTGCCATATCGAGAGCTTGTATGAGATAAAACACCGAGCGTGTCACGCCTGTTGGGAGAACATATTCTGCGAGTGGAGAGAGCTCCTTGGGTGATATGCAGATTCAGAGTTCTTCTTCCCATTCACGACTGCAGCACTGACGAGCAGTCTCGACACCTTCCGCAGTTCATCAGAAAAAAGCATACTTTCCAGGATTGTATTCGGTATTATAGTCTCTGAGATGGAGAAGAATTTTCTTTTTGAATGGATGATAGATAAAACCTCCAGCCCAGAGTGATTGTGAATTTTTGAGATTCATAGGCATGGATTATATAGAAAAACACGAGAAGACAAGAAAAAATCCAATTCTCAAAAACTCACTGGAACAACTGCAAAAAATCTATATAATCACTCACTATGTTCAAGCTCAATTCTCCATACAAGCCAACAGGTGATCAACCAGAGGCGATACGCACGCTCGTAGATTCACTGAAAAATGGAAACAGATATCAGACTCTCCTGGGTGTGACAGGTTCTGGGAAAACCTTTACCATGGCCAATATAATCTCTGAACTCCAGCGACCCGCACTCATCATGGCACACAACAAGACGCTTGCCGCACAGCTCGCTCAGGAGTTCAAGGAGTTTTTTCCTGAGAACGCTGTTCACTACTTCGTGAGTTACTATGACTACTACCAGCCAGAGGCTTTTGTCGTGAAGTCAGGAGCCTATATCGAGAAAGAAGCCACTATCAACGAAGAGATCGACCGACTCCGCCATGCAGCCACTGAGTCACTCTTGACAAGAAAAGATGTCATCATCATCGCATCTGTATCCTGTATCTATGGTATCGGTGAGGTAGACCAATACGAGGCGCAGTGTCTCAGATTCGAGGTTGGTCAGGACTACATGATGGAGAATCTCATCCGCGAACTCGTCATGGTACAATTCACTCGATCGACTGCTGACTGGAAGCCTGGTATGTTCCTCGTGAAGGGTGATATCCTCGAGATATGGCCATCTTCGAGTGAGTCTATCATCCGCCTTGAGTTCTTCGGAGATACACTCGACCGCATCACTCGTATCGAGCATCTCACACATACACTCATCGAGGAGCTGGAGGAGATCACGATATTCCCAGCCAAGCACTTCGTCACTGAAAAAGGAATCATCGAATCTATACTCCCAAAAATCAAACACGAGATGGAAGAACAGGTAGCTTTTTTCCAGAGCCAAGGAAAACTCGTCGAAGCTGAGCGCATCAAGATGCGTGTCGAGTACGATATGGAGATGCTCGCTGAGGTCGGATACGTGAACGGTATCGAGAACTACTCGATGTACCTCGGGAACCGTAATCCTTGAGAACCACCTGCGACACTGATGGAGTTTTTTCCTGAGGGGTTTCTGACTTTTATCGATGAGTCACATATCACTATCCCACAGGTTGGCGGAATGTATGCAGGAGATAGAGCAAGAAAAGAGAACCTCGTGAACTATGGATTCCGCCTGCCATCCGCTATGGAGAATCGTCCACTCAGGTTCGAAGAATTCGAGCAAAAAATCGGGCAAACTGTATTCGTCTCAGCAACTCCGAGTAAGTACGAAGCCGAACATCAGCGGGTTGTCGCAGAGCAAGTTATCCGTCCGACAGGACTCCTCGACCCTGAGATCGAGATCGAGGATATGGAGTTCATGGTAGATAGCCTGATGAAGAATATCCAAGCCGTTATACGAAGATGAGAGCGTGCTCTCATCACGACGATTACCAAGAAGTCATCAGAAGACCTCGCGAACTACCTTGCAGAGAATGGTATCAAGGTCAGATACTTGCACTCGGAAATAGAAACTATCGAACGACTCGAGATACTCCGTGATTATCGTCTCGGAGAGATAGACGTGATAGTCTGAGTCAATCTCCTCAGAGAAGGACTCGATCTGCCTGAGACATCGTTCATCGGGATACTCGATGCGGAGAAGATAGGATTCCTCAGATCGAAGACCTCCCTCCTCCAGATCATCGGTCGTGCTGCCCGCAATGCCAATGGTCGAGTCATCATGTACTCTCATGGCTGCAAGCAGTCTGTAGCTATGGTCGATGCTATCGATGAGACCAACCGTCGTCGTGCAGTACAGATTGCCTATAACGAAAAACACGGAATTACACCAACTACTATTATATCGAGTGTGAAGGAGGTATCGATTCCGAAGAAGAAAACAGAGATATTCGCAGGGGGTGAGATGACCAAAGAAAAGCTCACAGTCTACATCAAGCGACTGGAACTCGAGATGGATGTGGCTGCTGCCAACCTCGACTTCGAACGTGCTGCGGAGATACGAGATGAGTTACTCAGTGTGAGGAAGAAAAAATAAAACCGCCAAGGCGGTTTTATTTTTTCCGAAAACAGGTATCTATATGATCGTCAACCATCCCGACTGCCTGCATGAACGCATAGATAATAGTCGAACCCACGAACGACATACCTCGTTTTTTGAGGTCTTTTGAGATTGTCTGTGATATATCGTCCTCTGTCGGGAAGTCAGTGATAGTGAGTCCGTGGTTGATCGTCTGGTTCCTCCCCTTGTAGGGGAGGTTAGGTGGGGTATTATCGAGGTACCCCCTCTGGCTCCCCCTATAAGGGGGAGAATTTTCCCACTCATTACTCCAAAAATACGCATCCAAACTCCCGAATTCCCTTTTTAGTTCAAGTACCACGAGAGCATTCTTGCGTACAGAGTATACCTTCAGCCTATTGCGCACCACGCCCGCATCGAGGAGGATATTTTCGAGTTCTGCATCCGTCATTCTCGCTATCTTTTCTATATCCCAATTATGGAAGAGTCGACGATAGTTTTCTCGTTTTCTCAAAACCGTAATCCACGAGAGTCATGCTTGAGCTCACTCAAGGGTCAGGAATTCAAAGAGAACTCTATCATCATGCACAGGAACTCCCCACTCGTGGTCATGATAGTCGATATAGAGTTGGTCCGTGGTGCCACACCAAGGACAGCGAATGAGGTTTTGTTGCATATTTTATCGATAAAAAAATCCCTCCGTTCACATGAGATATACGGCATACCCGAAAATACTCATGCAACAGAGGGAGATGAAGAGGAGCTTTTTCATACTAAAATACCTTCGGTTTTTTACTCTCCACAACACTTTTCATTGCTTGTTCCATAACATGTCCGACCATAAGACATTTCTCCTCTCCGAGGACTGGACCGAGGATCTGGAGACCAACTGGGAGATCTATGCTCGCATCATCCTTCGGGCTCGCATATCCAACTGGCACAACGAGACCGGGGATACCAGCGAGTGAGGCAGGAATAGTAAATACATCTTCGAGATAGAGCGCGAGTGGATCATCTCCCTTGGCACCTATCTTCCATGCGACGGTCGGTGCTGTTGGAGTGACGATGACATCTACCTGTTTGAACGCTTTCTTGAAGTCATCACGGATGAGTTCGCGCACTGCTGAGGCTTTTTTATAATATGCATCATAGAATCCTGATGAGAGTACAAATGATCCTACAAGTGAACGACGCTGTACCTCATTCCCGAGTCCTGCTGATCGATTCTCTGTGATATCTCCTCCTGTACCTGCGATGCTACCATAGCGAATTCCATCGAAACGAGCAAGATTGGATGCTACCTCAGCTGGACAGATGGTATAGTAGACTGATACTCCATGTTCAGTATGTGGAAGCGATATCTCTATAACTTCTGCTCCGAGTTCGCGGATTTTCGCGATAGCATTATCTATAGCAGTGCGTACACCTGGTTCTATACCGTCGATGAAGTATTCACGAGGAATTCCGACTTTTAGTCCTGAGAGATCCTGACGTTCCCAGATGCTCGCATCGAGTGTCACTGGTACGTCGAGCGATGTTGCATCATGTGCATCATGTCCTGCAGTTGCTCTATAAAGCATTCCCGCATCACGAACCGTCCGGGTAAAGTATCCAGGGGAATCAAGTGATGAAGCCATCGCCATGACACCATAGCGAGAGTTGCGTCCGTATCCAGGCTTGAATCCGACGATACCACACATACTCGCAGGCTGACGAATCGAACCACCAGTATCTGTTCCGAGAGCTGCTGGAGCGAGTCCAGCCGCAACAGCGACAGCAGATCCAGATGATGAACCACCAGGGATACGAGTTGGATCCCATGGATTGCGAGCCGGACCAAATGCTGAGTTCTCACCACTTCCACCCATCGCAAACTCATCCATATTGGTCTTCCCGAACGAGATATATCCAGCATCCTTCATACGTGCTGTCACTGTTGATTCATACGGTGGAACGAAGTTTTCGAGCATATGAGATGCTGCAGTCGTACGAATACCTACCTCACAGAAGAGATCCTTCACAGAGATAGGAAGTCCACTTCACTGCGGTGTATCTGGAGGAAGTGTAGTGAATGCATTCAATTCTGAATTGTGTTCCTTGGCTCGTTCGAGAAAGTATGAATATATCTCCTGTGGTGTAGCTTTTCCTGTCTTGATGAGTTCGTCGAGTTCGATGAGAGAGAGATTTTTGAAGTCCATGAGTAAATATTGGTAGTATAATAATTATTTTTAGAGTATGTTTTTGGCTTCCATACTATGTCTATGCACTCTATCTATGCACTGACCCGGAGTATAGCGAAAAAAAAGTATAAAACAAGTTTTGACAAAAAATAAAAATGTGTATTATTTATTTTAAATTCTAATAAAACAATACTTATGAATACTTCTAATTCTCATTTTATAAGACCTCTCTGAGGTGGTGCACCTATTCTCCCTGCGAGGTTTCATGCAGAGGTACTCATCCAGATTCTCAGAGGAGAAGAAGGATTGAATCAAGCAACTATAAATTCAACTCTACAGTACTTCACAGAAGATCCTGACCTTCTCGTATTATGACAAGAGGTTCGTACAGAGATCCAAAAAGAATGAAATGGGGAACTCCTACTCAGTGGAACCAATAAACTTCCTGAACATCTGATTGACACTATTCGGTCTCGTATAGCCAATGCTATGGAGTCTGTACATATCCATACACCAAGACCTAGTAACCACTAATTTATCAAAAAAAGAATGAATATAACACCAACATCTGCAGAGGCATGAGTAATCCCGAATCATGTAAGAATAATACAAATTGATACAAGTATCAATCATACGGTTTCTTGAACGTTCCCTGAAGATTTAGTAAATTTTACAAGTCAGTCAATCTTGTATATTCATAGCGAACATGAATATGCCTTCCTGGATGAAAAGGCGGAAGAATTACTAGAACTCCCCTGAGATAGGAAGATTGTTATTGATATAACTTGACGTGATGCAGATTGACGACTCATCTGAAAGATACACACATACACACAAGAGAAAGAGTATTGAAGATTAATATGACTAACAAAAAGGGCTTCATACCCAATATACGCATCTAGTGACGTACAATGAAAGATAAAAGGTACCATAGCAGAGATTGGTAAATGACAGTTTATTTAGTTTGCCATTTCTCACCTTTTCCATATACTTCCCTCATACGAAAACTCCGCACGAACACGATTCGTGCGATTTTCTTGTGTTTTACTTCGCTTTTTTGGTTTTTTTGGATATAATCCGTACTAGAAAAGTGTTCATATTTATCGTTAATCTATAGTCTACTATGCCAGAAATCCCTCCACGAGTACGCGGTATGCAGGATATCTTCGGTGAATACCAGAGATATTTTACGTTCCTGAAGAAGGTTGCACGTCACGAGTTTCGTACCAATGGTTTTACTCGTATCACGACTCCGATTCTCGAGATGAAGTCTCTCATTACGCACTCGACGGGAGATAGTTCAGATATCGTGACCAAGGAAATGTTCGACTTCACGGACAAGGGTGGTCGCGAGGTCGTCATGAAGCCTGAGAGCACTCCAGGTGTGATGCGCGCATACCTCGAACACATGCTCGATGAACCACAACCAGTATACCTCTACTACATCGAGCCACACTTCCGCTATGATCGTCCACAGAAGGGACGCTATCGTCAGTTCCATCAGGTTGGTGCTGAGATCATCGGCGAAGAGGACCCGATTCTCGATGCCAAGGCTATCTACATCATGGCACAGATACTCGACGGACTCGGACTCGCGGGTACATATACTGTAAAAATCAACTCCCTCGGAGTTGCCAAGGAACGTGAAAAATACCTCCTCGAATTACAGTCATTTTTTGAAAATAAAAAACACCTCCTCGATGAGACAGATCTCGCTCGTCTCGAGAAGAATCCACTCCGTATACTCGATTCCAAAAATCCAGATGTTCAAGAACTCCTCAAGGTCGCACCGAAGATGACTGATTTCCTCAAGAAGGACAGCAAAGAGTTCTATGACAAGGTCAAGGAATATCTCGATATCCTCGGGGTCAAGTACATAGAAGACTCAACCCTTGTGCGTGGACTCGACTATTACTCTCATACTGTCTGGGAATTCGTCGATGGATCTGGACGCACACAGGATGCATTCGGTGGCGGAGGACGCTATGACGGACTCGCGAAGTCTATCGGATACAAGACTGAGGTTCCAGCTGTTGGGTTTGCATTCGGTGCAGAGCGTCTCATTGAAGCAATGATCGACCGTGGTGTGCAACTCAAGAATAAGGACAAGATACACCTCTACATCATGCAGCTCGGTGATGATGCGAAGAAGCTCGCTCTCCCACTCAATATCGAGGCACGCAAGAAGGGACTCAACTCCCTCCTCTCTCTCGGAACTCCATCGATCAAGACACAACTCAAGAAGGCAAACCGTGTCGGTGCTAGGTTTGTCATCGTCATCGGTATCATGGAAGCCAAGAAGTGAGTCTGCCAACTCAAGGATATGGATAAGGGAACACAGATCGAGATGCCACTCGATAAGGTGCTCGATGCAGTGATTGCTGAGGTTGGAACCGAAGCACTCTCATTCTACCACCCTTCTCGTGACTTCATCATCACAGAGTGAACACAGGTCGATGAAGAAAAGATGAAACGACTGACACAAGACTAGCTAATAAAAACCTCTGGAATTTTCCAGAGGTTTTTTGATGAAAAGAGAAAATGGGAGACGGAGGGGAACAAACTGTCCAAAAATTTTACCATCAAAAATAAGGAAACAAGAAAAATTTTCGAGCGATGATGAAAAACAGATATACGATGAGCGGGGCGAATATTTGAGCGAGTTTTTGTTCCCCTCGGAACTTTTGTTACTTTTGGTTACAAAAGTAAGTAAGAAATCTTGGATTCACAAACTCCGTAGGAATGGTGAAAACAAATGGAACACTGGATTGCTCACCCCTCTCATGTGTCGTCCCACTATCGCGGAGACTCGCATCACCCCAAGGGTACTTCCATGCTTCGCGAGGGGCGTCGGTGGGTGTGGCTCCCTCTGGTCGCACATCATACCTCGCAATGACAGGAGCCATCTGGAATTAAAAACTCTCTCAGATTATGAGAGAGTTTTAAGATAATCTATAAGTATCAATCGTGCTGCCTCAGCATCTATATCTCCATATTCACCATCTTCCCCGAATGCCATACTCGCCTCACTCGACGAGAGTCGCTCATCATGGAGGATGATGGGTATCTCGATGATTGCTTCGAGTTTGTGTGCGAATTCTTGTACTCGCTTCCCATGCCTGGACATCGTACCATCGATATTATATGGCATACCGATGACGATGGATTTGGCTCACTTTTCTCGGATATACTTCGGGAGTTCTTCTAGGAGTGTGCGAGTCGGTACCGTCTTCCATGCAAAACAAAAACTCTCCACAGAATATGCGAGTCAGGTCTTCGATGTGCCGTAGTCGAGGGAGAGGTAGGTCATAGAGATTAATTAATCTTTTCAAGCCTCACCACCGTCTCGATATGATGCGTATGTGGGAACATATCCATCGGAGTGATGTCAGTAATTTTATATTTTGGAAGTTCGGATTTTTTCTCATCTTCTGTCTCTGTCATACCGAGCATGACCTGGAGGTCACGCACAAGTGTGGATGGATTGCATGAGACATAGATGATCTCATTCGCCCCGAATGAGAGGATATGTGGTATCGCACTCGGATGGAGACCATCACGTGGAGGATCGAGGACAATAGTATCTGCTTTTCATCCATTCTTGGCGAATTCAGAGGCAAAATCCTCTACCTTCGCATTCACGAACTCAACATTGGTTACATTATTGCGTACTGCATTTGCCTCTCCATCACGACTCGCAGACTCTACGAGCTCGACGGAGTATACTTTTGCAAAATACTTAGCAAGGAGAATTCCGATAGTACCTGTTCCCGCATAGAGGTCAAGTAAGGTTCAAGGTTTGTAAGGTTCAAGGTTTGTAAGGTTATCCATATCTGATACCTTAGGAACCTTTCACTTTATGAACTTTATAACCTCACCATAGAGCTTCTCGGCGCCAAGTGTATTGACCTGGAAAAAACTCTTCGGAGCAATCTCGAATGTAAGACCGAGGAGTTCATCAGTAATAGTCGGCTTCCCATGGAGAAGGACAGGATTCCCTGTGACGATATCTGCTCGTCCCGTATTCTCGAGGAAGTAGATAGATGCAATCTGTGGATACTTCGACGTGAGTTCCTGAACCATCTTCTCAAAAATTGTTCATTGTTCATTATTCACTGTTCATTGCCAGACTCCATTCACAGAAAATACGAGCATGATCTCACTGGTTTTCTTGGCTTCGCGGACAACGAGGTGCCTCCAGAATCCATCGGCCCGCTTGGGGTCGTATGTTGGGATTCCTGAACTCCGTGCATATCCATCTATATCGCGAAATATCGCATTAATAGTATCACTCGCGAGTACACAATACCGACAATCCTCTATACGATCGAACTGTCCCTGTACATGGAATCCGAATCGGTACTCATCGTGGATTCCCTCTCTGTCAGATATGTATTTCCCCCATGAGAACTCAACCTTATTACGATAATGTTCACTCTCGGGTGATGCAATAATCGGGTGGAATTTTGGTTGTTCCTGTCATTCTGAAGCACGAAGAATCTGCTCTGCTTGCCCCCATCATTCCTGCGTAGGCAGGAATCCATGCTCCGAAAGTTTTTTTAAAATCGGATAAAATGCCTCATGTATCTGCTCATTTTTTATCTCAAGTTGCTTCGCATACGGTATCGGGAGCCACTTGCATCCACCATAGAGCTGCCACTCAGATGGTATATCTTGTTCGAGTGGAGATCGTTTCACAGTACGGAGTATCTGTGCTTCGAAGTGATTTTTTTTACTCTTGAGGATACGCAGGTCAACTATAGCATCAGGGATAGCACCACCAGAGATGATGATGCGTCTGCCATCTGGAGCTGTTGCGAGTCCTGATCATCAGAATATGAGTTTTTCGATGCGGATATTTTCGAGTATTTCGTGTTTTTTTGTCATGAAGAGAGTATAATAAAATCCCAAACTTTTGGAATGGGATTATAGAGAAAAGTCGAGAAAATGGAAGTTAAGTTTTTAAAACAAAACAAACTTCTTGAGATTGTGAGTATACTGATTGAGCAAATCACTCTTCCTGGAGAAATTTTCACATTTTACCTTTCCAATAAGACTTTAGTCATGCGTCTGCAGCATCAAGATATATTCTCTTAACTTGATTAGGATAGCAATACCTCTCGATAAAGTCTCGCATAATTGTATATGAAAGTCAATTTTTCTTTATTTCTGCACCAATATCCAGCTCAAGTAATTCCCTATATCATGTGTTACTTGGTGCATTTTGAGTCCCAAAGAACGAGATATAACAGATTATATCTGCTCAAATATTCGAGAAATGGTAATCAATAATAGCAACTTTTTCGTGTCATCCATCCAAAGCATATATAACTCTATGCTTTTTATCTATTCATACAGATTCCGTTACATGAAAAACAGAATCTCGAACAAAATGACATAAGTCTCAAGATTGTAACAATGCTAGCCTGGATTGAGTTCATGAAAGTGACTCTTCTTGGATTTCCATACTATTCCCCCTTACTAGTTAAACTATATCTCTCACCCCCACTCGTGAACTCTGCATCTGTGAGTGTAATAGGTGCATTCTCAGGAATACCAGTGAATTCTGTGATAACAGTACCAGCTGGAACAGTATCACTCGCAAATGCGCGAACATAGAGGCTCATACCATCTTGTTCTGGAGTGATAGTACCTGTTGTTGGGAGGAGTACGAGTACATCACCTGGATCAGAGAGGAGACGGAACTCGATACTGTCCACTGCGAGAGCCTCTCGTCCCATGAGGACACGAACTGTCGTTCCCTCGCGCTCCATGACGATATCTGCATCATAGCTCGGAGTAGCAACCTGTGATACGCTCGCCATGAGTCCACGCATCTCACCTGTATGAGAGAGATTCACGAGTCAAAATGCTATAAAAAGTCAAAAAACTCCAGGAAGAACATACTGTACCACCTGAGCTCTATGATACCGAGCAAAAAAATCAGATACCTGTGTTGCTTTGCGTGTCATATACTTGAAAATAATGAGAAACTGAGTAATCTACCGTGAGTCTACTCCAACTTGCCTTTTTTGTCAAATATCATGTCGCTGAAGTCATATCTCTTCATCTTGTTTATTATTGCTCTCACGAGTATTGGTTCTATTGTCCTGCTCCTTTTTTATATGAACCCTCTCGCACCCGAGACACAGAAGATAGCATTCTCCCTGATGGGAATGGCATTGTTCCTGTCTGGATCCAGTATATTTGCGCCGATTATATTTTTTGCCAAAAAAATCTACTACCGCGGAGACGTCTCCGTCATGACGATGAATGCGAGCCTCAGACAGGCTATCCTCATCACACTCGGTGGACTTGCGATGATATTTTTACTCTATCTCGGTATACTCGAACCACGACTCATCGCGATGATATGGGCAACGCTCGGTTGTCTCGAAGTCATGATGCAGGTTATGGACTAACACACACTCTATGAAAAAATTTATTACCCTCATTCTCGTTATCATCGTCACTGCGAGTATCACCTACATAGCAGTACCTCGGCCATATATGGTTCACTGGCATGCGAACTTTGCTGTCTACATGGATGGCAAGCAACGTGACTTCTCAGGACCGAGCTACATGGAAGAAGTGAGTCGGTGCAATGTTACTGAGTGAGTCCTACCACAGGATCGAATACACCTCCATGATGGCAAATGAGATCTCGTTCATGTCCACATGGCAGCATCAACCTGGGGTGACCTCTTTGCCAATCTCTACATGGGAATCGGCGAAACCTATCTCTCTGATGGGTATGGAGAGGTATTCCAGACTGGCAGTGGGAAGAGTCTCTACTACATCCTCAATGGAAAAAAGATAGATAATCCTCGCAATCTCATCGTGGAGAGCGAAGACCGACTCCTCGTCTGGTATGGTACAGGAACTGCCGAGGAAGTGATAGAAAAATTCGACACACATGTCGTCAAGACCGCACACGAATACAACGGTAAGGCAGACCCAGCGAGCTGCTCGAGTAATGTATATTGACCATTCGGTGGTATCATCGACAGGGTCAAGGAATTCCTCCCACATTCACACTAATCCTATGTTTCAAAACTTCAAAAAACTCTTCTCTACAAAAAAGCGAATATTCGCATATATCACTCTCGTTCTCATTGCATGATGTGTGTGGTGGTATTTTACTGACGTAGCTATCATGGTCGGTAACTATGGAAAACTCCATACCTATACGGATGTGGCACTCTCGATGGTGATGATTTTTTGATTTCCACTTTTTATCATGGGACTCTATCACAAGGGGAATCTCTTCGGCAAGCATGAGAACCTCCACAAGAAGTCCCTCCTCTGAACTATCAGTGGAACTATCGGAACTATTCTCTCTGGATGTTCGTGTTGTGGACTCACACTGGCATCATACTTCGGACTCCTCCCGCTCATGAATCTCCTTCCCTACGACGGCCTCGAGATCAAGATCCTCGGAACTCTCGGTCTCCTCTATGCACTCTATGACATCATGAAAAATCTGGAAGTCTGTCAGGTAAAGAAAAAATAATCCCGCAAAGCTCGGGATTTTTTATTGTTTGAAAAAGAGTCGAAGAGATATATACTCACTCTCATGAAAGACGCTCTTAAAAAACTCATCCAGGAACTCCCGAAAGATAGCCTCACTATGATTCGAGGAAACTCTCTTGTTCTGCGTAATGGTGACGTACACTATCCGTTCCGTCAGGATTCAGACTTTCTCTATCTGACTGGCCTCAGTGTGCCTGGGCTCGTATTGACGATACATGATGCTGAGGTCATCCTCTGGCGAGAAGCAATCACGGAAAAAGATACTATCTGGTGAAGTGACAAGCTCACCGACGATGAGATGAGGAAAATATCGTGAATCGATGATATACGTGATATAGGTGATTTGGAAGACTATTGTTCCAGTCATCCTGAGCTTCTTGCGAAGGATCCAGAAAAAGAAAACCAGGAACATGGATGCTTCGTACCTCAGCATGACGGAAACAGTAAGCATTGGCAATCCATCATCACACGGATACGCACAGTCAAAAATCCCGAAGAGATAACCAAAATCCAAAACTGTATCCGTATCACAGAATCTATATATCAGGAAGTCCTAAGTCAAGTCAAGCCCTGAATGTATGAATACGAGATCGAAGCCATAATTGCCTATGGTTTTCGTCGTCACCATGGAACAGAGGCATTCCCGACGATTGTCGCAAGTGGAGTGAATAGTTGTACTCTACACTACACACAGAATACGAGACAGATACAGTCTGGAGATATTGTGCTCATAGACTTCGGCATCGAACTCGATGGATATGGTGCAGATATATCGCGAACTTTTGCAGTATGAGGATGGTCTCCGAGACAACAGGAGATATACGATGCTGTAGAGGACGTGAAGAGGTATGCAGAAAATACACTCAAGCCAGGCATCACCCGCCGTGCATGGAATCTCTGAGTCAAGGAATATATGTACGAGGTATGCAAAAACCTCAAACTCAAAGATATCGAGAAATATACACCAACCACCAATCCATACTATCCTCACTCTATCGGACACTTCCTCGGACTCGATACACACGATGTCGGAGATAGTGATACGCCTCTCGCACCAGGCATGATACTCACAATAGAACCAGGTATATATATCCGAGAAGAGGCAATCGGTATTCGCATCGAGGATGACTATCTCATGACTGATTCTGGCTGTGTGAAACTCTAGTGAAAAAGTTGCACCGGAGAGAC
The DNA here is from genome assembly GCA_023260135.1 of Candidatus Altimarinota bacterium. Classification (GTDB taxonomy): domain Bacteria; phylum Patescibacteriota; class Gracilibacteria; order BD1-5; family UBA2023; genus JABFSX01. The sequence goes on from JALQWG010000008.1 coordinate 71,957, forward strand.
AAATAGATATAATTCCACTATACTCTTAACACTTATACTTATGCGCTTAATTACACTCCTCGCAGGCTACGCTGCTGGTCTCGCAGTCGCTATGAAGTACCGCAAAGATGCAGGCACATCGAAGCTCGATACAGATCCAAACAAGTCCAAGATGGACTCTATTATCGATGAGATTGTCGATATCCACAAGTCTGCATACGCAGATATCAAGTCTACTGTAACTGCGACCTGGGAAGAAGTCGAGGACCTCGATGGACTCAAGGCGAAGGTGATGACCATGGTTGATGGATTCGTCGCAGAAGTCGATGGAAAAATCACAGAACTCCGTACTCGGGGGGAGATACAGGCAGAAGTCCTCGAAAAAACTGTCGATGAGTCCTTAGCCGAAAAAGAAGCCGCGATAGAGTCAGCTCGTGCCAAAGCGCTCACTCTCGCAGATGGTGCTATGGATAGTGTAGATACATTCCTCACTGAGGCAACCAAGAAGCTCCGAGCAACACACAAGAAACTCAAAACCAAGCTCGCAAAAGAAGCAGCAGAAAAACCACAAGCATAATCATCAAAACCTCACATTCACATGTGGGGTTTTCTCTTCTCTCCCTTGATTTTTTTGCATTTTTCGACACAATGCATGGGCTATTTTTTATGTAATTACTATGACACAAGACACAACTACAAACCCTGAGGAAAACACAGAATCAGTCCTCGAAGAACTCTCGAACATCGAAGAGCAATCTCAAACAGAAGGAACAAACCCAACTACAACAGCTGACGACGAAGTTGCACGCCTCCGCGATGCACTCGCACGCGCACAGGCAGACTACCAGAACCTCCTCATGCGTGTTGAACGTGACAAGGCAGATATGGCATTCTATCTCTCATCGAAGATCCTCACTCCACTCCTCACACAGGTGGATACACTCGAACGTGCTGTCAGGCTCAAGGACGGTGTCGAGGGTGATGCATTTGTCGATGGGGTACGTGCACTCCAAGGTAATATTATCAAGTACCTCGAATCTCAGGGGGTACGTGCTTTTGAATCTATTGGTTCTGAGGTGGACCCAGATAGGCATGATGTGATGACTGATATGCCAGGTGAAGCAGGTAAGATAGTCCAAGAATTTGAAAAAGGATACACGCTCGGTGAACGAGTCCTCCGCCATGCCAAGGTCGTTGTCGGTTCAGGAAACTAATATCCTCACTATGAAAGACACTATCCGCGATATCCTCGCAAAAATCGAGTCCCTCAATACTGAACTCAGAGAAGAGTACGATCGTCTCTCGAAGGAGTATGGATTTTACTTTGAGAAGAAAAAAGTAATATTTCTCGAGCAATTCAAGAAAAAGAACAAGTCCATGAAGCTCCCGAGTTGGAGGTATGTGATACCAACGAATATCCGACACTTCCTCTCGATTCCTTTTATCTATGGGATGATTGTTCCGGCGATTATCCTCGATATCGCACTCACGATATATCAATATACAGCATTCACACTCTATCGTATCCCCTATGTGAAGCGCAGTGAGTATTTTATATATGAGCGACGATTCCTCGACTATCTCAATCTCGTGCAAAAAGCTAATTGTCTCTACTGTAGCTATGTGAATTGACTCTTTGCATATGCCGTCGAGATAGGTGCTCGTACAGAACGCTATTGGTGTCCACTCAAGGCCGCTCACAAGCCAAGATTCTCTCATGGTTGGTACAAGGATTTTGCTGATTATGGTAATCCTGAAGAATGGAATGAGAAATTCAATCACAATGCCGAAGCATTCAAGGATGCCTATGGTGACACTTGCTTCGTAACAAAATAACATGCCGAAACCACTTCCAAAAGAACTCCAATCACGTCTTAGTGCCATACTCGGTGACAATTATGACAGGGTTATAGATGCCTTTTCTCATGAGAGGAAAGGCTCATTTCGTGTCAATACGATCCGCTGAGATGGGAGTGCTGTATTCGAGGAATTTGAAAAAAAGTGAATCATAATAGAGACTTTTGACGGAATCGAGTGAGTCTATGTATTCGATCGAGTACATGAATACGCTATTAAGTGAACTCGAGCGTTCTACGACGGCAAGATATACCTCCAATCCATCGCATCGATGCTCCCTGTTCTCGCACTCGCACCAGAGCATGATGAGGCTATCCTCGATGTCTGTGCCGCCCCAGGATCCAAGACGACACAGATATCTGTGATGATAGATAATACTGGACGTATCATTGCCATCGAGCAGAATCAGATACGCTATGACAAACTCATGCACAATGTCCGTCTCCAATGAGCCACCAATATTGAGTGAGTGAAGATGGATGCGAGAGTATTTCTACGAAATACAGAAGACAGAGGACAGAAAACAGAGGACAGAGTGGAACAATTCGACCGTATCCTCCTCGATGCGCCATGTAGTGCTGAGTGACGAATCCACACAGACAATGAAAAATCCTTCGGATTCTGGTCAATCGCGAATATTCGTGATAAGTCAGAACTCCAGTATGAGTTATTATCATCTGCATATGCACAATTAAAAAAATGAGGCACTCTCGTCTACTCGACGTGTACTCTCGCCCCAGAGGAGAACGAATGAGTCATCTCACACTTCCTCCGAGAACATAGAGATGCAACTCTCGAAACTATCGATATCTGACTCTCGGACAAGCTGTGGTGGACGCATGGAATACCTGAATTCGCAGGAGAAAAATACTGTGAAGATATCTCAAAAACTGTTCGTATCCTCCCGAGTGATGAAACTGAAGGGTTTTATCTTGCAAAAATTAGGAAAATATAGTCCATTGCCATTTCTTTTCGGGTTTTGTTTTTGGATTATTTGCTTCTTTTTTTGGGTGAACTTTTAGAATCTGTCAGCGAATATTTTCGTAAAAAATACAACGTTTCGCCAGTTTTGTATTTTTAGAAAATGAGCTGAGACCAGATTCAAAAGTGAATCCAGGCAAAGAAGGACTTTTGGTACTTTTAGTCATAAAAGTACATAAAAATTAAACTTGCTCAAAAGAATAAAATATATATATTATGAACAACTAACAACCACCATGGTCACACAACTTGGTACGAGTACATCTATTTTCTTCCCGACGATCTTGTAGCGGTATTTTTGGTAATTCCAACTCCTGCAAGATGCGGGAGTTTTTTTAATATATTCCCTAACCCCTCCTCTTATGCGCAAATATCTCATCATCGCTGTCCTCGCGGCTATCGGTATATTCAATGCCTTTTATCTCTCGATTCCTGCATATCAGTACTGGAATGGTGAGAATAGTGCAGTACTCCAATCTATGCCATGTGATCTCTCTGAGTCACTCTCATGTTCAGGAATACTCCAGAATCCTCGTGC
>JALQWG010000009.1:0-15488 GCA_023260135.1 Candidatus Altimarinota bacterium
AAAACTCAAGAGATTCGATGATCCGAGCTATGTCAGGAAACGATTCTCTGAAATATGAGAAATGCCGACACTCCCGAAAGCTGTCTACAAAAAATGAGAAGCAATCCTAAAAAAAGGAATTATGGGAGAAAAATTCACGGATGAAGACTTGAAAGAATGATGAAAAATTGCTTCATCAATCAATCCAATGCTTACTCATAGGCTCCTCCTCAATATCCCCCAATGATGATCCAGTGAGTATGATGCCACTTCTATTGCTGAATTTGCCGATGATATCGCAAAAGAATATGACTGCAAAACCACTATGGAGCTATCTCTCTGTGAGATTATAAGTGCCAGTTGGTATGCCGTGATACGATGATCCCGACAGATGCAATCGATGTACAGTATGGAATATCTCTCGAATGAGAAAAATGGATACTACTCGATAATCTCAAAGGAGATAGAAAAACAAAGTCGTCTCTATATAAATGCAATGATGACACTCCGAGCACTCAAGACTCCATTCTGAAATGTCTCTATACGAGCAAAGAACGCATTTATAGGAGAGAATCAACAGTTTAATCATAACCCTCCACCCGAAGTATGAGAAAATCCATAGTACCAAATGATTTCGGAAATATTTCACTCTCATCTTGTGGGAAGATTACTATCAGAGACCTGAGAAAACAGCTTCATAGAGATCAGAAGAGGCTACTACAAGACCTCTTTCCAGAGGCTCTCATCGTATCACAACAATGCAATTATGGATGAGAACGATACTTTTTCCTCTGTCCAATTTGCAAGAAGCAAGTGTTCACTCTCTATCAAGATCCTTTCAGTGGAACTATAGCCTGTCATCACTGCATATGATACCGTTACCAAAAACAAAGGTTCAAGGGAATGCCTGAAGAAAAAATCTGAAAATAATATTCGCTTTTTTCTAAAATTTCCTATAATTTACTTAACAATACTTACTATTTTATTACTATGACCAACTACACACGTTTTGTACTCTATGCACGCAAATCCTCTGAAAGAGAGGATAGGCAAGTCCAATCTATCAATGACCAGATCAATTTCTGGAAAAAGAAAGCTCTCGAAGAGTGAATCGAGATCATCAAGATATATACGGAAGAAAAATCCGCAAAAACTCCCTGAGTTCGCAAAGCATTCTATGAGATGTGCGAAGAACTGGAAAAATGATATGCTGATGGTGTTCTTTGCTGGAAACTCGATAGACTCTCACGAAACCCTATAGATACTGGAACAGTCCAGTATATGCTCCAAAGAGGTAAGCTCAAACGAATAATAACCAGTGATCGGATATACTATCCCGAAGATTCGGGACTCCTCTTCAGCGTAGAGACAGGTATGGCAAATCAATATATTCTTGATCTCTCAAAAAACTCAAAAAGAGGACTCCAAAGCAAGCTCGCAAAATGACACTTTCCTTGAATGGCTTGTCAGTGATACGTGAATGACCAGATCAATCGCACAATCATCAAGGACAAGGATCGATTCGATATGGTAAAGAAAATGTGGGAACTCCTCCTCACTGGTTGCTATGTGCCGTCGAAGATACTTGATATAGCGAATAACGATTGGGGATATCGATCACTCAAAAGACCAAAGTCAGGATGAAAACCCCTCACTCTCTCTACAATCTATGACATCTTCAGAAATCCATTTTATGCAGGAAAAATGCGTTATATGGGAAAGGTTGTAGATGGTGCTCACGAGCCGATGATCACTTGGGAAGAGTTTCTAAAAGCTCAAAAACTCATAGGATTCTCTAAATGAGAAGAGCAAAATATTCAGCCAGAAAGACCGTCAGTCAATATACACTCTTTCGCCTGAGTAATTGTATGTGGAGAATGTGGATGTATGGTTACTGGAGAAACACACACAAAGACACTTCAGACAACCAAAGAAAGAAAATCCTATACCTACTATCATTGCACTCATAAAAGAGATACCCGAGATTTCAGATGTTCTCAGAGGAAAAATATATCTGATGCTGTGATCGAAAAACAGATCTGAGAAATGCTTCAAAGTATCGAAATAGTACCCGAGTTCTTTGAGTGGGCAAAATCAGTCCTCAAAAGAAGACATAGTGAGGAGACTCATGGTAGAGAATGAGTATATGAGAGCGTGAATAATGCTATCGAACTTGCTGAGAAGAAGAAAAACAGACTCCTACAAATGAGACTCAATGGTGATTTCGACGGTAACTATGGAGAATATGATAAGAACAAACAGGAAATAGAAGCTGAAATACAATCTCTACAAATACGTCGGGAGGAATTAGAGAAAGAATCAGTAAACTGGACAGATCTCGTAGAGAGGACATTTGACTTTGCTATGTATGCAAGTGAGAGGTTCAAAAATGGGGATATTGAGACAAAGAAACTCATCTTCAGATCTCTCGGATCGAACTGGGTACTTAAGGACGGGAAACTCCAAGCCAATCTATATGATTGGTTTTTACCGTTCCAAAATAAAGAGAAATTCGGCTTGTCACCTTTGAATAGGTTAGAACTGACAGAAAAAGGCATCAGTTTCAGTAAAACTAATGCCTTTAACGATCAAATTATGATGTGGTGGCGAGGAGTAGAATCGAACTACCGACACAAGGCTTTTCAGGCCTCTGCTCTACCACTGAGCTACCCCGCCATGGGCTACGTGTGGAGGCATTATAGGGAATATTTTGAAATTGCAAGTTTTATTTATTATTTTTCAATCGAGGCACAACACTAAAGATTGGATATTTTCATATTTTCGGTAATTGATGTCTTGTTACAGTATTTTGCCCTGTTCGTGGTGGTAATAGCTTATCAACTAGCCTTTTAAGGCTTCATCTCAGTCACTCTGTTTCTGATGTAATTTTCTTATTTATCAAATCAATTTCTTCGGCAGTCTTTCACTGCATACTCACAGACTCTGCAACTCTTGCTGCACTATCTTTTATGAGGGTATCTATAACCATCGTTTCAGACCAGACAGAGAGAGGTATCTCCTCTCCATTAAGAAAAAACGACCAATCTTGTATAAGAAAGTCGAGCTCTCTGTTGGTAGTCTTTTCAGTTTGCTCAATAAATTCTGCAGGAAGTGAGAATTTAAAGTGTGAACCAACTCGAAAAGTATAATGTGTACCATCATATGAATCAAACATTGTTGATTTTGAATCGTGTAGAACCGTATCACTAACACCAAGTGCAATAAGCTTGATTCTGAGTAGACCTATAATTCACTGAACTTTTTTTTGCAATGCAACTTTATCTTCTTTTGTTTCAATTGATAGTATTTTTGTTTTATTGGGTTGATTCTTTTTTGTGTCCATAGTTATCCCCGTGGTAACTGTTTGATTCATACAGAAAAAATTAAAAAAATTACAATTTTCCCCTCAACTCCCCTTCCCACTTCCACATCTCTTCGTACTCCTCATCTTCCTCATGATCATATCCGATTATATGGAGAATCGAGTGGAGCACAAGTATCTCTGTTTCTTTTTGTGGAGAGTGCTGATGCTCGAGAGCCTGTGCGAGGATACGAGATTCGCTCAGTATGACCTCCCCTGCTATATCATCTGAACCCAGGTCACTGAAGTCATCATAGTAGTGAAATGAGAGTACATCAGTCGTCTTGTCTATACCGCGATGATCACGATTCAGGACTCGTATCTCTTCGTCCGAGAGGAAGGCGATATTAAGGATACCGTTTTGTGTATTTCCAGCATTTTGACCATGCCCGTCATCCTGAGGCACGAAGGATCCAGTAGTCCCCCTTTTTGAAACCTGGATTGCTTCCCCGTTCTCGGGCGGGGCAGGCTCAAGCCTCGCAATGACTGATACAGGAGGAACTCTAGATACAAGCTCAAATACCCGAGCAATACGAGAGTCATCGAGGACGAATGATTCTGGATGATTGATAAACTGATATTTGAACATACTTGAACAAAGGCCTGAAAAGCCTTGTGTCGTTAATTTGTAATAATTCTCACTTCTTCATGGAGTTCAACTCTATATTTTTCGAAGATTTCTTTTTTTACTCTATCTCTGAGTTCGAGGACATCCTGCCATGTTCATTTTTGATCGTTGATAAAAAAGTTGCCATGTTGCTCACTCACCTTCACTCATCCGACTCGAGTTCACTTGAGTCCAGCATGATCGATGAGTCGCCCTGATGAGAGTGTTCCCATAGGAGTGAGGAATTCGGAGAGTGATGTTTTCTGTTCTTCTGTTGGGAACGTATTGGTAAAAAATGATCCACACGATATCCCTGTAGGCTGCTTCACACGACGAATAGAACGAAAATTCTCGAGCGTATAGGTCTCATATTCTCCACCACGAGGTGAGATATCGATGATAGTCGAGAGGACGAAGTAACGAGCATTCCCCTTGAGTGCGGATTCACGATAGGCATAGTGCATGTCACGAGGTTCCCATACGTGCACCTCACCAGTCTCGAGATCGAGCACCTCTGTCGAGACGAATATATCCGACATCTCCACACCAAAACACCCAGCATTCCCAATGGTTGCTCCACCAAAAGTCCCAGGAAGCCCAATCCATGGAACAAGTGTGGGAATACGATAGTGCGTATAGAGTTTTTCTGCTACTGTATTCGAGAGAGAGCCGCTATGTACTGCGAGGAGAACACGACCTCCCTGCTCAAACGGCTCTTCCCATCCAGTATTGCGATTGCGTATGATCACTCCTTCAAATACATCAAACGCAAAGAGACAATTCGTCCCCGCACCAAGCATCACCATAGGGAGAGTATTTTCTCGCGCCCAGAGCGCTATCTCTCTGAGTTTTTCATAGTCATCATGGTCTCGCATATCAAAAAAATACCGAGCACGAGCAGGAGTCTTGAACGCTGAGAGGAGTGTGACATCAGCATCTATCTGGAGGTATGAGGGGGTTTTCATGGGACTATGATACACAATAATACGAAAAAATCCACACAAAACTACCAATCTCGTACCGCTGTAGATCATGTCGCGAGGAGATCCAGTGTACGCGAGATGATATCATCTGGACGAGTATACCCAGACTGGAGATCAACCGACTGGGCACGATTCCTCGTCTCATCTTCGAGTTCTGTTCGTCTCATCTCTCGGAGAGTTGCACCACTCGTAGAAGCAGGACTATCACTTGATCCTGATTGTGCTTTTGTGTTTTCTGATTCTCAGGTTCTCGGTGGGAGAGAGTCGAGGAGTGCTATCTTGTCGTGAATACGAGGATGGTCAGTATACTCGAGTGCTCGACGATAGAATACTACGACATCCCCCGTAGCACCACCAATCTCATAGACGAGGTCTCCATATGTCTCCCATGTCTCTCATGGGAGTGTGATATCTCACTGATTGAGGAGAGGAGAGAGAACTGACTTGGCGCCGGTATAGTTTTTCTCGGCTATGAGATACTGTGCTGTGTTGTATTCTCTGATTCCATCATCTCCTCAGACATAGTACCTCATATCTCCCACTCCATGCGCGAGGAGGAGAGAGATATTTTTATACTCGAGAGTAACAAAAATAGAGGCGATTATCGAGATGAGGAGGAAGATTTTTTTCATGGAGTGAGAGTGTGCCATGCTGGGAGGATGAGACAGAGGAGGACAAGTGAGAGTGCTATGATGAGCGAGAATGTCGTTGGTATGATTCTACTCGTGTGGATATATGTATCGAGCTCGTTCCTCAGTGCGGGTATATCTTGTATCTGCTCGAGATATAGTACCTTGGCATTATACTCTGTGGCGAGCTCCTCGAGGTGTTCTCGATCGAGACGAGAGACAATCTCTTGTCAGTTGTACCGCTTGTAGACGCGCTGACCACTTCCATCGTAGTGACTCACGAGTGGACTCCCTGCATCGGTACCAACTCAGATGAATATGAGCTCATGATTGTCTGAGAGAGTTATGCCTGTCAGACTTCCCTCTCAGGTCTGCTCTCCATCAGTGAGTACCACTATATGGAGTGATGTATCAGCATAGAGTGTCTCTGCGAAGAGGAGTGCCGTCTCGATATCAGTCGGGGAACCATAACTCACCGGAGAGAGTGCATCTATGGTAGTACTCCAGAGTGATCTATCAGAGGAAAATGGGAGTTGCAACTTCGCACTATCAGAAAATGTCGCGAGTGCGAACTCTCCCCCACTCATATCGAGCTCAGTGAGGAGAGACTTCATTGCATCAAGTCGACTCACCTTGACCCCGAGAGTTCCCTCGATATCGTCAGCGGATGATGAGAGTGACGTATCCACGACGAAGAGAGTCCTCTCTACAGTATCGTACGATCAGAACTCCGAACGAACAATCAGATATCCCGAGAATACGAGAGATGCGATGAGGAGGAGTGTGAGTGAGAGTCGTCTCCAGGGAATGAGGATGAAGTTGTATGGAGAATGATTCATATTAGCGTATCTCGAGTTCCCTGATTCCTGGCTGTCTCGTCCATGAGAGAGATGCATCAGTTGTGTCACAGTTCGGTACGTCTACAGTATACCGGAGTGTCTTGGATGTCGTTGCACCAGGATTGGTCTCGAGCATGAACGAATACACCTTGACATCCTCATTCTCAGTCAGAGTGATATCCGCACCTGTGAATGCAAGTGTTGCACTCCGAGGGACATAGAGTCGTGTAAATGCTCTGTTTTTTCCATTTCACTCGATGAATTCGAGTTTTTCTCGTTCTGCCTTATCCTTGATACCGATGATATCCATGTATGAACGGATTTTCTCTGTATCGGCTTTTTTGTAGGCATGAGAGAGTGAGAGTGTCACGACATTCTCATAGGTACATCACTGGAGCTTGGTAGTTTTTCACTCATATCTACGAGTGATATAACGATCTGACTTGTTCCCAGATACAGAGGTAAATACTGGATATATCCAGTTCGGAGAACAAGCGTTAGAACTATGAGTTATAAGAGATGAACTATGAGATTCGGAACTAGTAATATTTACTGTTTCTGCACTTATATCTCATCACTCATACCTTATATCTTTTCCACATTCCCACGGGAGTTCATCGCGAAAATCCGCAATAATACTATCCATCTCATCATCACGCGAAGCAAATAGTATCTCACCATCGCGCCAATTCCTCTCAAATACATCAAAAACTGTCTCATAGAGGCGTTTTTCGTGAATCTTTGCGAGGAGTGCATCACCGAACTGGAACAATATATCCTTCGGATGATGTTCACGTGCGAACTGATTCTCTACGAGTGTCGACATGAGGAGTGAGAAATTCGCCGAATCAAATGGTATCGTCACACCAGAGATACTCACAGGTCAGGTCTTCTCGAGGAGATCCTCGATGAGTCACTGATGTATCGCTATAGCGGATGTGATAGTCGAGTCACCAGAACGCTCGATAAAACTATTCGCCTTGTCGAGTGTGAGACGGAAGTCTGGATAATAGTTCACATCACGGAGTCCATAGTTTTCTGTCAGGAGTGCGAGTCCTGGTGGTGGTGGTTCCTTGTATGGATAGAGATTCCAGTCATAGTAGTAGATATCATCACGACGGAGATCGAGGATATTGCCCTTGTAGAGGGTAAAAACTATCACCGAACCCGGGAATCCACCATTGGCTCGTATCTCATCACGATTCTGGTTGAACACGAGATAGCGAATTGGTTCATCATGCCCGAGGAATGTGAGGAGTTCCTCCTCATGCTCCATCCCATAGCTAAAATACTTCATCCCACGAGAGAGTATCGCACCCACAGTATGCATCTTGTCCCCCATCTCGCTGCCTGTCGAGACACCAGCATAGACGCCTCCTGCCCGACTCATGTCGGCAAATGCAGACTGTAATACAGTCCTATTTTCATCGATCCAATCCGTCGGAGTCTCGATGCCCACAGACTCGAGGAGAAATATATCACGCGCATCAGGTCTATAGGTCGGAGAGAGCTCCTCTGAACGAGCAAACTGGAATACCGCGCCTGTCTCCGTCGGCATCGCCGAGAGTATCCCACCGAGTCCTCGCGTCAGGAGTCGCCCACCATCGATCGCTCTATCCGCGATATCGAGCGTATCTGATGGTAACCATGAGAATGGGAGATAGAGAAAATTCGCTCGCTCAAAGTCATCACGTGCACTTGCAACCGTCGTACGTATAGACTGTACATCTGTCTGTCATCTGAGAGACAAGAGCTTATCATAGCCACTCTCGACAGAATATCTGATAAAAAAAAGTGTCGGAATTGTCGTGAGAAGTACCGTCAGAACGGTTCATATGATTCATCGTCTGTGTTTTCGAGTCCAGCGACGTGTCTCCTGACTCGTACGCCTCATCATGAGTCCGTATGGGAGTCTGCGTGCGAATATATCTGGATAGAGTCTCTCAGATGGAATCGGATTGTATCGACGTACATCGAGTGCACCATATGGAGTATCGAGTGGTGGCACGAGGTCTATCGTATGCGGTCGTGGTGGTATATCGAGGATGCGTCTCTGCCATGGTGCTGGATCTACGAGCTCTGTCAGCGCCAGATCCAGTGTCCCCACAGTACGGAATCTCTGGAGTTCTATCCTCTGTTCGAGAGAGAGATCTATACGTCGACGTCTCTGCTTCATATCGTCCATGAGATACCCACCGCGTGTATGACGGATGGGATGCGCCTCGGAGAGTGGATACAGCTTGGCTATATCGAGTACACTCCCCTGCCCTCATCGGATGTCGAGATAGGTGATTTTTGGAGACATTTTTATTTTGACAATATCTGAGTCCAGCTATAATACGGCTAGTATAGGAAAAAATAATCAGAGTACAAGAGTTTTATTTTTGATTACAAAATAGTATTTATGTCATTCGAACATGTAGTAACCGATATTATAAAAATTTTCCCAGAAGATGAAGAATCTTTTGCTGGAGAATTCAATACTGTTGATGAATTTATGGAGAGGCTCTCTCATAGAACTACAGAGATACTAGAAGAAAACTGATTTGATATCACATCCGAAGATGATGATATTACAGAACTAAGGCATGTTCTAAAAAATCTAGCCCTGCGAGTCAGTAAAGCATGATGAGATACACATGAATGCTTCCGTTGGATTGATATATGTCGCTCAAATATAAGAACTTTATTTCTAGAAAATAACTAACACTATGACCACCACTCAAAACCTCATCACCTGTCCTCACTGCGGACACCAATTCTCTCTCTCCGACGTGCAGAAGCACGAACTCGAAGAGATGCGCACCAAGATGCAAGCCGAAGTCGAAGCCGATATGAAGAAAAAGGCTTTTGGCTGGGCACAAGAAGAGATAAAAAAAGCCAAACTCGAAGCCGAAGAAGCAAGCAAAAAACAATCCATCGAGCTCGAGTCACTCCGCAAGCGTGATGAGGAAGCGCGTCGCAAAGAGATGGATTTCCTCCGTCAATCACAAGAATTCGAATCCATGAAGCGAAACCAAGCCCTTGAGCTCGAAAAAGCCAAGATGGAAGAGCGAAAAAAAGTCGAAGAAGAAGCCAAAAAACAAGCAGAAGAGCGAGCGAAGTTCGAGTGAGACAAGATGCGCCTCGAGTACGAGAAGCGTATGGCTGAGATGCAGAAGCAACTCGAGATGACACAAAAGGCAGTCGAAGATGCGAACCGCAAAGCAAATCAATGAAGCATGCAGATACAGTGAGAGATCCAGGAAGACGCACTGAAGGAACTCCTCGAGTCCAACTTCCCGATGGATAGTATCTCTGATGTAGAAAAGTGAATCAAGTGAGCGGACATCATCCAGGAAGTCCGCAATATGAATGGTACTGCGGGTATCATCGCCTGGGAGTCCAAGAATACCAAGGCATGGTCTGATGGCTGGGTCGACAAGCTGAAGGAAGACCGCCTCCGTGTCAACGCTGATGTCTCTATCCTCGTGACTGCCGTCCTCCCGAAGGAAGTCGACAAGTTCGGTCTCTACAAGTGAGTCTGGCTCGTCGAGTGGTCGTATGTCCTCCCGATCGCCATGATGCTCCGCGGGCAGATCGAGTCGATGGCACACCTCCGCACGAGTCTGGTGAGCAAGGATGAGAAGATGGAAGTCCTCTACAACTATCTCACGAGTGCCAAGTTCAAGGACAAGGTCGAGAATATCATCGATGCGTTCCGTCAGATGCAAGAGCAAGTCGCCGAGGAGCGTCGAGCGTTCGAATCCAGGTGGAAGAAGCGTGAAGCCCTCCTCGAACAAGTCATCAAAAATACTGGTGGCATGTATGGTGATCTCGGTGGAGTGCTCGGTGGCAAGCTCGCGACGGTGGAGTATCTAGAGTTGGGGGATGGATTGTAAGATAAGATATGTTCACACAAATATGAAATACATCAATAGGGTGAGGATACGTATATCAATGGTGGCTTTCCGCGTTGATGTATTATTTACTAATAAAGAAAAAATCTATTAAACTGAAGGGTGAGGCGGATTTTAATAAAAAAATCAATGGCTTACTAAAACATTTTTGATGATCTCTTGGTCCACACAAAATAGAGTACAAAAATCTATACTTAGAATGAAATGATTCAAGTTTTGAAGATATAAATCTACTTAAGAAAACTGCATGATGAGTTTGGTATTGATTTATACAGTCTAAAACAACACAAGATTCTACATATACAAATATAACTCAAATCAGAAATGCAATTACAAGATTTTATAAGAATGAGCATTTTAAAGATTGAATGAAATGTTCATTTGTAATAGCTTCAAATGTTAAAGTAAACGAATCTCACAAACAGAAAATTAAAAATAATTCTACTGAATTTAAATTACAAATACTGCCAGAAATTTTATGAATTAAAAATATTTGTAACGAAATAGACCTTCCAAAATTACTAAATGCACTGGAAAGCAAGGATATCCAGGTTATAGCACTTACTATCTCAAGCGAGATTACTGCAAAAGAATTTGTAGAATCGTATGAGAAACTTTCTAATATAATAAAGAATATTTATTTCTTTGATGACATATCTCCGAAAAATATTATTAAATCTATTGATTCATTAAAGAAAAAGATAAAAAAAGAGGAAATATTATTTCATACTATTTATAAAGCTACAAGAAGAAAAGTTCTAGATTTGAGTGATGATGATTATATAATATATGATAAATTCCCAAACACTAAGTTTTGATGAAATCCAAAAACAGATATAATCAACTGAGGGTTTTTACTATTAGGTAATTAAATCTACATCATTTTAGCGTTTCCTTTCATTAGGAATCCTTAGTGTTACGCTAAGGATAAAATTTCATTAGAGACATACATAGTAGTATATGGCTTCACCATATACACAGAGTTCCAGATAATCGCTTCGCGAATTATCTGGAACTCCGACAACTCGTTGTCGGAGGGTTTTTGATCTAAAGATCTAAAAATCCCTCCATCAACTTTAACGGTTAAGTAGTAAAATGATGTAGATTTAGTTACTTTTTCTTTGAAGAATGAATTTATACTCAGGGATGAAAGACATTCAAGAACTCTGGAAATATCTATTTCCTGAAGAGAAGTTGGATTTTAAAAAAAGACAACTTAATTATTTAGCTTTCGGAAGTAATTATCGTGACTTTAAATCATCAAAGGGAACAGTGAAAGAATGAAGCGAAAGAAAAGTAACTGAGAAGAAATATAAAATGTACTACATACCTAAATCAGATTGAACTTATCGCACAATTCGAGAACCGTGTGATATCTTAAAGCAAATACAAAGAAATATCTTAGATAAAATACTTGTACCACACTCTGAATGAGTCTTTTCTGATAGCTGTACAGGATTTAGAAGGGGTTATTCTACGGTTTCGAATTCAAAATCTCACCTAGAGAAGGAGATAGTATTAAAACTAGATATATCTGATTTCTTCCCATCTATATCACAGGCTAGAGTTTACTGATTCTTTAAGAAAAAATTCTGATTTAACCACCAGATATCATCATATCTTTCTTGATTATGTACCTATAAAAATGAATTGCCTCAAGGAGCGCCAACAAGTCCAATGATTGCTAATATTATCGGTGCCCATATTGATAACAGAATCTTAAAACTTATAAAGGTACTAAATGATGGAGATCCCAATTTATGAATGTCATATTCGAGATACGCTGATGATCTATCTCTTTCTTATAATGATTCGACATTAAATCCTAATAAACTGATTCATAATATTCAAATAATTCTTGAAGATGAATGATTTTTTATGAATATCAGAAAAATACGACTTTTTAAAAAGGGCGAGAAAAAAGAGGTAACCTGAATTATTGTGAATAATGCAACACCCAGTATAGGACGAAAAAGGTATAAAAATTTTAGAGCAACTATTCATTCCATAAAGACTATAGGATGGGATTGAGCTTTAGAAAAATGGAATACTACACATAAGCGGAAAATCGAAAAGATTGGTGATGTAGAAAAATTTAAGCAAGTTATAAAAGGCTACCATGATTATATTTATATGATTCATAAGGATTGATGAGTTGGTAAAAAATATCTTCAAGATTTTCATCAACTAGAATACTAATTATTTTGACTTCGCCTTCTCTTTCAATATACTTGATTAATCAACTATTAATCAAGTATATTTTTATGTCATCTATTTCTCCTACACTTTCATTTTTCATCTCACTCTCTCGTATCGAGACAGTACTCTCTCGCAGGCTCGATGCCCGACTCGGTGGACTCGGGTGGTCGGATTTTCTCATACTCTATGCTCTCTCTACTGCCGAGGGACAGCGTATGCGACGTGTGGATCTCGCAGATACGATCGGACTTACAGCATCAGGGATTACACGACTCCTCCTCCCGATGGAGAAGGTGGGACTTGTCCGTCGTGAGGCACACGATGGTGATGCTCGTGTGAGTTATGTCGCTCTCGCTCCAGGTGGTGAGGCTCGACTCTCGGAAGCACTCTCTCGTGCGGAGGAGTTCTGCTCTGATATCATCCATAGTGCCGAGTCCGAGGAGGTCGCCCGCGCGAACAACATCATCGCGAAGATGAGCAAGAGGATTGGATAACTTTCTAGCATTTTCACTTGCAATACCACACGTACATATATAATTTTAGTATATGGAAAATAAGAACAACAACATCGTTATCTATACCTCTCCTGATAATAAAACCGAAGTCACTGTACAGATGCAGGATGATACTGTGTGGCTGACACTCAATCAGATTGCAGAATTTTTTGGTCGTGATAAGTCAGTTATTTCTCGACATTTTAGGTCCATATTTTCCTCGGATGAGTTAGTCCAGGACCAAGTTGTTGCAAAAAATGCAACAACTGGACCAGACGGAAAAACCTATCAAGTTGAATATTATAACCTTGATGCTATTATTTCGGTTGGCTATCGCGTGAACTCTGCTCGTGCGACACACTTTCGACAATGGGCAACATCACGTCTTAAGGAATACCTCGTCCAATGATACTCTATCAACGCGTCTCGCCTCGATGAACTCGGGCAGACTATCAGGCTTCTGACAGAAAAGGGCAAGAAGATAGATGCCACAGAGGCACAGTGACTCCTCGATATCATCGCGAGCTATACAGACTCATTCGTCACACTGAATCGATATGATACGGGCAGTCTCTCTGGTACATGAGATGAGAATATTACCTATATCATCGATTACAATGAGGCGAAGAATGCTATCGCAGAACTCAAGTCAAGACTCCTCGAAAAGTCTGAAGCCAATGATATATTTGGCAATGAGAAGGATGAGAGCTTTATCGGTATACTCTCTTCTATCATTGCAACATTTGATGGAGTGTACCTCTATCCAACTATCGAGGAACAAGCTGCGCACCTCCTCTACTTCATCATCAAGGATCATCCATTCACAGACGGTAACAAGCGTATTGGTGCATTCCTCTTCATCTGGTTCCTCGAAAAAAATCGCCACCGATTCAAGAAAAATGGCGAAGTAAAGATCAACGAAGCAGGACTCACGACCCTAGCACTCCTCATCGCACAGTCAGACCCGAGGGAGAAGGAGATGATGATAAAACTCGTGGTGAATCTGATAAATGAAAAATAGTGTCTTTAAAATCGAGGAGGTCGCGCGCGCGAACAACATCATCGCGAAGATGAGCAAGAAGATTGGGTAATTTTTTATTGACTTTTTATCTATAATTATTATATATAATATATATTTACATTATATATGGCTATTAGAAATCCTGAATCCAGTATTCATACTCGTCGAGCTGGTAGTGTCAAAAGTGTTGGTTGTTGGAATGCTGCGAGCCCAGAGACATTCAACGGAATATCACCTACTAAGATACATTCACTTGTATTGAGAATAACCAGGTCTGTACCTCGCAACTATATAGATGCTATCATAGAGAGCAACGAACGATTAGCCAATGGTAAGAGCAAAGAACTGACCATCTATCGACAACGGATAGATGTACTACTAACTGAGATAGTAAAAAAAGCGTCTCAAGATGCAGAGATCGATACAGAAAACCTCATAGGAAAAATACCAAAAAGAACACTGATGTGGGATATATTCCTAGGGATACTCGATGGTGATACTCCATATATGACCCAGGGAAGTATGTGACTATCTATACTCAATCCCAAGAGTCATACCCCCGACGTACTCCGACGAATCAGGAATAAGGCTCTATCTCACGGACTCATGGATGCACGTGAACCGATGATATCACTTGCCACAGTACTCCAGGAGGTAGCAATCAGAAAACAAGTAGAACAAACTCTATCTCTATAATCACCGAGTATTATGGCAATTATCAATACCATTCGCGAGCCTTTTTGACATACAGATGTTGCAGATATAGTATCTGCGATTCATGAACGACTCGGAAAAACAGATTGACTCAAGGAAGAAGTGCATAGAGAAATACTTGATTTACTCGAGATCGAGCAACTCCCGGATAGAGTGAAGACATGGGTACATATATATTGCCAGAGGATTATCAGCCCCAATCTTCCAAAAGAAGAATTTACATGAAAAGTTGCTAATCCAATAGATAAAAGGTCTCTGAAAAAGAAAAAATAAGCGACAGAAAAATACATACGCCCTAACATAGTACTAGGGCGTATTTTATGGAATTATATTTTATAAATAAATTTGCAATTTATAAAATATACATATCATCAATATATTTTATAATATTCACTACTACAGCATGGACACTCTAGAGGCAATCCCAAACATGAGGACAATCGATCAGATAGCCACTGAAATCAGAGAGCTCTGAGAGGCGTTATCCGATCCTCAGAGGAACATAACAGTGGTACATAGCAGACTACAGGCTGTACAAGCAGAATTGGGCGAAGCAATGAAGCTCCAGAGAGAAGAAGAAAAAAGAATATCTGACCTGAGCAAACTCGTCCGAAGATGGTATCTCCGTATCGTACTTGGAGAAGATAGAGACAACATAGAAGAGATTATGTCAGATGAAAAGTCAAAAAGTCTCGTAGAAAAGGCATACCTTCACGCTCGAGAAATGCATGAAAAACTAAGAAAGATTACTAAGAACAATGCT
>JALQWG010000009.1:15581-56160 GCA_023260135.1 Candidatus Altimarinota bacterium
TACTGCTCCTGCTCCTGCTCCTGCTCCTGCTCCTGCTCCTGCTCCTGCTCCTGCTCCTGCTCCTGCTCCTGCTCCTGCTCCTGCTCCTGTAACTGTCAGTCAGGAAGTCATCAATCACACATGATACATAACATCACTTGATACCTTGAGTGAGAGCACAAAAAACACTCTCTCTCAATTTTTGCAATCAGGTATAGATTCTCTAGAAAATACATGATCGAACCCATGGCAACAACGAATCGACACAATCATCACGAGATGGAACAGAGAAAATCCGAAACTCAAGATCTATAAGTATCAACCAGGGATAAATGACAACGTACCTGCATGAGAAAAATGGAGAAATATATACAATACCCATAATCAACAAGATTTTTCAGAAAAATTCTGAGTGACTTTTCCAGCATGGCTAGCAGTAAAGCATCCCTGAAAAAATAGAAAGAATAATATCTGATGAGGAGATAATCTGATAGCCGTTCCACAGACGGATGTACCACGGACACAAGAAACAGTAAACAATGTAGCAGGAGAGGAACAAGGGAAGGCTACTGTTGATCCAATGCAGTATCATCAGAAAATGGCTGAGCTAGTAAGCACATACGTACCTATACTACATACAATACTCAAGGAATCCCTTATAGAGTATAAAAAAGGTAAGGTTGTTACATGGTATCCTGAAAACTTTAGATTCAATATCGCCGAATTAGAGATATCTATACCAACTCTGCGTATAATACATATTGATGTTTGAATTCCTTCCGAAGAGCAGAAGTGATTTTGGCGTGCACTGATAACAAAAAATGGCATCAAGACTCTACAAAAAGAAGTACAAAAAAATAAAGGATATACTTTTAAGTACGATGAGAAAAAAAGATTAATACGTATTGAGACAGGAACATTTATAGTTATAACCATACAGATTCCAAATGAAGAAAAACTCAAGCCAACATACCAAAAAGTAACAGAGATGAATCAAGAAACCGAGACACATCAGATAGAGTCACTCAAGTGAGTATTTTCCCTAGAACTCAGTCGATATCTAGAATGGTTCTATAATACACACCATAGTACATCTAGTATTGTTAGAGATCGTTTTATCAATCCTGGAAGTATAGTATACAGGATACTCGAAGCAACTGATGAAAAGGAAAACAAGAGAATCTCTGGAAGTATCAGTGGACATCATAGTTGGCTACAGTCAGCATATCAAGCATTGCAAAACGTAGAAAACCTCAAACACTATTTTGAAGGAGTAAAAAATGGAACAGGAATACATCTCGTTATAGATAGAGGTAGTCGAGAATCAGTAAAGTTCGTGTATGAAAATCCTACTATTCCATGAATTGAACTCGAATTTAGACCATATTAATTATTGCTTTTCTCCCACTTTTCCTCATAATCAGACAAGTTTTGTGGTTTCTGTATTTTTCATTGTTAACTATTAACTCTTCATTGTCCTATGTCCCACCGACCTGCCCTCCCACCACATCTCGCCGACGATGAGGAGCTCGAAAATCTACAGAAGCAGTTCTCGAAGATATGACCTCAGTGACCGAGCAAATACGGACCAGGTGGTCGTCGTATCGCCAAGGCCCGAGGGAGAAAAAAATAGTTCACTTGCGAAAGTGTCCTATTTTTCTATAATCAGAACCAACTAATACTCATACTATGACAACCCCAGAGACAGACCTCGAAGACGAGGAACAGACACCAGAGACAGATACTGCAGAGATCAAGCGTATACCTCCGACGGGACCCAAGGTATCTCGATTCGGATGAGCAGGAGCGAGCAAGTTCGGCAAGTGAGCAACAGCGTTCAATCCTCCGAACAAGCAACGTCCAGGACGGGCCGCTGGACGAGGCAGATAATCCACATATTCCATGAGTCTCATAACCACACTCCTCCTCGCACTCTCTGTATCGGCAGATGCATTTGCCGTATCAGTGGGTACAGGTATATCTGAGAAAAAAATCCGAACCCAAGATGCCATGAAAATGGCGTTTTCTTTTGGATTTTTCCAGGCGATGATGCCTATCATCGGATTCGGTGTTGCGAGTATGTTCGCAGCTACTATCGAGAGATATGATCACTGGATAGCATTCGGACTCCTCGGATATATCGGTGCCAATATGGCATATGAGGGGTACAAGTGAGATGATGAAGAGGTGACAACCAAAAACATCTTCGGACTCAGATCACTCATCATCCTCGGTATCGCGACAAGTATCGACGCACTTGCCGTCGGCGTATCTCTCACAGCTACGACGGACGATATATTCCTCCCTGCTCTCTGTATCGGGGTGGTGACTTTTATCACGTCATTCATCGGTATCGAGTTCGGCAAGAAGTGGTGAGAACAGATAGGAAAAAACGCAGAGATAATCGGCGGACTCATACTCATCGGTATCGGAACCAAGATACTCATATCGCACCTCATGGCATAATGGACTACACCCTTATCCGTTCATCCCGTCGTACATTGGCTATCCAGATAGATAGGTCTGGTACACTCATTGTTCGTGCTCCCAGACTCTATCCTGTATATCTCATCGAGCGTTTTATCGAGAGCAAAAAATCCTGGATACAAAAACATATCGAAAAAGCAGAAGACAGAAAACAAAAGACAGAACAAAAAGAATACTCAGAGGCAGAAGTCCATGAGATGAAAAAAAGACTCATGGAATATCTCAGAGTGAGGGTTCCTGAACTCTGGGAATGAAGATGACTCCCAAAATACACCAGCATAAAAATCACCAAGTCTGAACGGAGGTGGTGAAGCTGTAGTGGGAAGAATTGACTCTGCTTTAGTTATAGACTGGCGGAGTGACTCAATATTCCTCCCCTTGTAGGGGAGGCTAGGTGGGGTATTTCGACAGTACCCCCTCCAACTCCCCCTAAGAGAGGGAGAGAATTCATCGACGCTGTCATCGTCCACGAACTTGCACACCTGAGAGAGAAACATCACCAACCCAAATTCTGGAACCTCGTCTACTCGATGATGCCAGAGTATGAATCCATCATGCGCGAGAAAAAAATTGACTGATAAAAAAACTATGTATAATTCAGTCTATGAACTGAACTCGTAATCCATCTGGACATATACAAAAAGCTCTTGCTATAATTGGTGCCTCAGTTGCACTATCTACGCTCCCTGGTTGTACAGTATTTTCAGAGAGGGTCGAGTCAGTTATGTCAGTGAATAGAGTAAAAGATGCACTCAAGGAACTGATACAAAAAACAAAAATAAGCTACAATGGCAAGGAACATAACTTTCCAAATGATGCAATAATAGATTGACCAGACAAAGATGGTATCTACACTATCTCGTCAGATAAACTCAAAAAAGTAACAAGAGATACTTTCCGGTTTGATGAAAATCTCAACTTTCTAACTCAACAGATAACTATCAGAATAGATTCATTTGATTTTCTTACTACAACCATTATGCAGGCAAGATTCTGAATCAAAGATTGAGATATATGTTCAATAAGCTATAAGGATGGCGTACTTCATATAGAAAAAATATAAAAATCCTCCAATTTCTGGAGGATTTTTGATTAATTCGCACTCGCGAGGATATCTGAGACAATTTTTTGGATTTTTGGATCATCAACAGTATTTGTGACATAGACGATTCCCTTTTCTGTTTTTACTGACTCAGTTGATGGAGGATTGGCTGGTTCTGTAGTATAGTACCATACACGTACAGGTGCGGTATCAAAATTCTCTATACTCGCTGCATCGAGCCCTATCGCCATAGCATGGCTCGCACCATCACGTGCGCCTGGTGCCTGATAGTATGCGTAGTTGGGGAATGAGAACCCATATCCGAGACGAGTATTGGAATAGACATGATACTTACCAGTGTTGGTATAGTCCTCAGTCGAGCTCATAGGAGTATCAGGATTCTCAGTATTCATATCTTGGCTCGGGAGCCCTGTCGGAGTATTAGTATTAGCACATTCCCCCTCTGATGCTACGATAGTTTTCGCTGCGTTCGCCATACATGTATTCCCGTAGGTTTTACCATCAGCACCACAGACTGGACGGTATTCTTTGGTACAGAATACTGGACTCTCATCGAGCGAGAGACTTGAGTCTTTTTCTCATGTAGGACGAACGATATCTATCTTCTGCCCCTCAGGAAGAGAAGTCGAGTGTATCATACGAGATGGAAAACTAAAGAGCACCTCTGCAACCAATACAACGACAAGCATAGAGACTGCACCGATGAGGAGATCCTGGTTATAGCAAGATGAGATTTTTGAGATTGTTTTTTTCATGAGGAAAATATTAAGAGATATAGAATGATTGTCGGCGAAAGTGATAAAAAAGCAAGGAAAAATTATCCCCACACAATCCCCTGCTGCCCCTGTCACTCCAGATACTGATTCGTCCGAGAGAACGGCTTGGAGCCGAAGAATCAGTTATGAGCAGAAAATGGGCTCGGATGCGGTGATGTGATGATGTGATGCTTCGTCTCGTCTATGAGAGACTTCTTGGCGATGGCATAGTTCCCCCAGAGGATGAATACGACTCATTCTCTTTTTTCAGATAGTGCCCCGATAGCTGCATCAGTGAAGTTCTCCCATCACATCTTCTGATGACTCGCAGGTTCTCATTCCCGGACAGTGAGGACAGCATTCAGGAGGAGAACCCCCTGCTCTGCCCAGTCAGTGAGATCTGTCTTGGTACGACTAATTCCTAGGTCAGACTGGAGTTCCTTGAATATATTTTTGAGGCTCGGTTGTGCCTTGGTTCCGTCAGGGATAGAAAAAGACAGACCCATAGCAGCACCTGCTGTATGATATGGATCTTGCCCGAGAATCACTACCTTCACACTGTCAAATGGAGTAGTATCAAATGCTCGGAATATGTTTTTCCCTTCCGGAAAACATCGTTTTTGTGAATATTCACTTTTTACGAACTCTGTGAGCGATGTCCAGTAGGGTTTCTCAAATTCAGAGGCAAGTGCCTGATGCCAGGATGGATGGATTTTGATGGTCATATATCTCTATTGTAGGGAAAACTGGATTTTTTCAATAAAAAATCCCACACCTGACCGTATGGGATTTTTATTAAAGCTTGTAACAAATACTGAATTACACGAGACTCGTACTAGCAGTCGTGATCTCGAGTTCACCGTATTCCTCAGAGTATGACTCATCTCCATCACTTGCATGTGAGAAGAACTCACCAACATCACGATTGTTTTCGAAGTAGTTGAGTGTTGGGATGAGGCGTCCGATAATAACGTTTTCCTTGAGTCCATCGAGATAGTCGATCTTGCGTGATGTCGATGCATCGACGAGTACACGAACTGTCTCTTGGAACGATGCTGCAGAGAGCCATGAGTCTGTGAAGAGTGATATCTTCGTGAGACCGAGGAGGAGTTCCACACCGATTGCCTCTGCGAGACCATTCTTCGCGAGTTCACGGTTTTCCTTGCGGAAGCGGATCACATCGACGATGTCTCCAGGGAAGAATGATGAATCTCCAGCATTGGTAATCTTGATCTTCGAGAACATCTGACGAACGATGACTTCGATATGTTTCGCATTCACCGTCTGACCCTGTGAAGAGTAGATTTCCTTGATATCTGATACGATATAGAGTTCTGTTGCGAGTGTACCAGCAACATCCATGAGTGACTGGATATTGATATGTCCTTCTGTGAGCTTGGTACCGATTTTTACAGCATCCCCAGCCTTCACGAGAATATTGCGACCTGCAGGAACTTCGTATGCTACCTTTTCTGGGATGAGATCCTCGATAGTTACAACTGTATCAGTCACTTTGATAACACGACCAGCATGTGTTGTCTGGATCTTCTGTTTTGATTCCTTGGATTTTCCGATGATCTGCTTCGCTTCAACTGTATCACCTTTGGCAACCGTGAGCTTCATAGTATCATCAGAGATGTAGTATTCACGTACCTGCTTGTCTGTTGCTTCGAGTTCCATATGTACAGTACTTCCTTCTGATTCGATATGGAGTACCTTGGCATTGAACGGAGCAATCTCAGCGAGGTATTTTGGATTGCGTGCTTCGAAGAGCTCCTCAACACGCGAGAGACCCGCGGTGATATCAATACCTTCCTTCGCAACTCATCCTGAGTGGAATGTACGCATCGTGAGCTGAGTACCTGGTTCACCGATCGACTGAGCAGCGATAATACCCACTGGAGTACCAATCTTGGCAATATCTGAAGTAGCAAGATCAAGTCCATAACACTTCTGACATACACCTTCTTCTGTCTCACACGTGAGAACAGAACGAACTGATACACGCTTGGCACTTGATTCGAGGATAGTGCGGAGAATCTCCTTGGTGATGAGAGTTCCTGCTGGAACTACCTCTTTTCCTGATTCATCGAGAACATCTGCACTCGTGAATTTTCCAAAAATCTTGTTCTCAAATGTATCACCGAAGAGTGTTTTTCCTTCGTCACGATCGAATGCTTCTGAGTGAAGCGTACCACAATCATGCTCGCGAACGAGAATATTCTGTGCTGCATCTACGAGACGACGAGTGAGGTATCCTGACTGGGCTGTCTTGAGGGCTGTATCGGCCTTACCCTTACGTCCACCGTGTGTCGCGATGAAGTACTCGAGCGTAGAGAATCCTTCCTTGAGGTTTGATTTGATTGGGAGTTCGATAGTTTTACCAGTTGGTGATACCACGAGACCCTTCATACCACAGAGTTGTGTCACGTTACCCCAGTTACCACGGGCACCAGAGTCCACGAGGTTAAAAATTGGATTCTTCGGATCAAAGTTCTTTTTCATCTCTTTTTCGATGCGAGACTTGACCGCTGACCAGATCTGGAGTGACTGGAGGTAACGCTCATCATCTGTGAGGAGACCATTCCAGTATGCCTTTCCGATTTCCTTGATTTTCTCTTCACCTTCTGATACGAAGTCGTATTTTTCTTCTGGGATATGCATATCAAAAGCTGATACCGTAAGTCCAGAGAGAGTTGCATACTTGAATCCGAGTGCCTTGATCGCATCAGCGAGGAACGCTGTACGCTCACCACCGAGGATATCGAACGAGCGAGAGAGGATTTTTTTGGCTCCACTCTTACCTACTGTCTCGTTAACATAGCGGAGTTCTGTTGGGAGTGTCTCATTGAATATGAATCGACCGTATGTTGTATCGATGATTTTTCCGTCGATACGGAGCTTGATCGGAGTATGGAGTGTGATAACACCATTCTCGTAGGCTGCGAGAGCATCTTCACCACTTGCATAGACGAGTTTTGCTTCTCCGGCATCGATCTTGGTGAGGTAGTAACATCCGAGAATCATATCCTGAGATGGTGCTACGATTGGCTCACCATTTGATGGGTTGAGCATGTTTTTTGACGTCACCATGAGGTTCGCTGCTTCTGCCTGAGCCTCCATCGTGAGTGGGAGGTGTACTGCCATCTGGTCTCCGTCGAAGTCCGCGTTGAACGCTGTACAACAGAGTGGGTGGAGACGGATCGCCTTACCGTCGATAAGTACTGGGCGGAATGCCTGGATACCAAGACGGTGGAGCGTCGGAGCACGGTTGAGTAGAACGTATTTTCCTTCGATTACTTCATCGAGTGCATCCCATACTTCTTTTGTCTTTTCTTCGATTGTTTTTTCTGCATGTTTTACATTGTATGCCTGCTCTGTCTCGATGAGACGTCCGATGACGAACGGCTTGAAGAGTGTGAGAGCCATTGATTTTGGGAGACCACACTCGTTCATCGCGAGACCAGGACCTACGACGATAACCGAACGACCAGAGTAGTCAACACGCTTACCGAGGAGATTCTGACGGAAGCGGCCTTGCTTACCCTTGAGGATATCTGCGAGAGACTTGAGTTTTTTCTTGGTTGCTGTTGTGTAACCAGGACGATTCGAGCGGACATCACCATTTACAAGCATATCGACTGCTTCTTGGAGCATACGTTTCTCGTTCTTGAGGATGACCTCTGGAGCACCGAGCTCAGAGAGCTTGCGGAGACGATTGTTACGGTTGATAACACGACGATAGAGGTCGTTGAGATCAGACGAGGCAAAGCGTCCACCATCAAGCTGGATCATCGGACGGAGATCTGGAGGGAGGATCTGGAGTGCCTCGAGGATAAAATTCTCAGGACGCTGACCAGACTTAAAAAGTGATGAAGCGAGCTTGAGCTTTTGGAGAATCTTCTTGTGCTTAGACTTTGGAGAAGTTTTCAGTTCTGCCTGTTCACGTTCGATAAATGTCTTGAGATCTACGCGTTCGAGAAGGAGCTTGAGATACTCTGCACCAGTTCCACCCTTGAATACGTGTGGGAATTTTTCATAGAGAACACGGTAGTCGAGCTCACCGATAACCTCTGCTTCACGGAGTGACTTGAGGAGATCCTTGAGCTTGTTGTATTCTGTATCGAGTTCATCGAGCTTTGATGTGTGCATCATCTCGAGTTCATGGAATTCTTTTTTACTGATTTCCTTGGCTTCGAGCTTGAGCGTGAGATCATTCATTGTCTGCTGGAGATCACGCTGCATATTAATCTTCTGATTCTTGTATGCATTGTCGAGCTCTGCGAGTGCCTCATCACGCTTGTCTTCGTATACATCAGTGATGATGTATGATGCGAAGTAGATAACCTGCTCGAGTTTTTTTACTGAGATATCGAGCATGAGACCAATACGAGATGGAACTGACTTGAGGTACCAGATATGTGCTACTGGAGCTGCGAGTTCGATGTGACCAGTACGCTGGCGACGAACCTGAGAAGTCGTAACTTCTACACCACAACGTTCACAGACAACACCTTTGTAACGGATGCGCTTGTATTTACCACACGCACACTCGTAGTTCTTGCGTGGACCAAAAATCTGCTCACAGAAGAGCCCTCCACGCTCTGGACGCTGAGTACGGTAGTTGATAGTCTCAGAGATGAGTACCTCACCGTATGAGAGCCCGCGGACATCATCACGGCTCGCGAGTCCTACGGAGATAGCCGCGAGATTATCGAGGTTTTTTCCGACTGTTATATCACGCTTTCCAGCATGTTTTCCGATCTGAGAATAGTCGGTGATCTTGTCATTGAGAAAATTTTCAAGATCTTTTGTCATTGGGAACATAGAAGTAGGGTTAAAAGTTTATAAAGTTACAGGTTGTAGGCATCCGTCATTTCGAGCGACGGCGATAGCCAGAGTCGAGAAATCTTGCCCTGTATTTTTGGAGCAGGATTCCTCCATTCCGCTACGCTCCAGTCGAAATGACAGAAACCATACGGACTTTATCACTTTTACCTTCGTATCCACCTAGGCGGAAGAGTTCATGAGAGAAAAACTGAGTTTCTCTTTCTCTTGGTAAAAACCATACGAAGGAAGTGGCGGGATGTAGGGTAATTTACAATTAACAATTATAAATTAACAATTATTCTTTATCTTCTTCGATAATGCTCGTTGTGACTGGAGCGTCTGCATCAACTACTTCTGCTTCTGGTACATCGACTTCGACATCGAATTGTCCTTCGAGCTTTTCGAGTTCTGCATAGCGATCCTTCATCATGTTTTCGAGAGCTGTGACTTCCTCTGCATCGAGAAGATCGATATTGAGGTTGAGTGCCTGGAGCTCACGGAGGAGTACATTGAATGATTCTGGAACATTTGGACGACGAATCTTCTTTCCCTTCACGATTGCTTCGTAGAGCTGTGTACGACCATTGATATCATCTGACTTCACTGTGAGCATCTCCTGGAGGATATTGGCTGCACCATAACCCTCGAGCGCCCACACTTCCATCTCTCCGAGACGCTGACCACCATTCTGAGCCTTACCTCCGAGTGGTTGTTGTGTTACCATAGAGTATGGACCGACAGAACGTGCATGGATCTTGTCTTCTACGAGGTGGTGGAGCTTGAGCATATACTTGACTCCGACCATTGTCTTTTCCTTAAATGGTTCACCAGTTTTTCCGTTGTAGAGCTGGACTTTTCCATCTGCTGGTATCCCTGCCTGTTGCATGAGCTCTGATATCTGGTCTGTTGTGAGACCATTGAGGATAGGAGTTGCAACCTTGATACCGAGAGCGCGAGCAGCACCACCGAGGTGTGTCTCGAGGACTTGTCCGATGTTCATACGAGAGATAACACCGAGTGGATTGAGTATGATATCTACTGGAACTCCATTCTCATCGAATGGCATATCCTCAACTGGAACGATACGAGAGACGATACCCTTGTTACCGTGGCGTCCTGCCATCTTATCACCAACCTCGATCTTGCGAGTCTGTGCGATGTAGACCTTTACCTGGAGGAATACTCCTGTAGGGAGATTGTCTCCATCCTCACGACGGAGTACGTGTGTTGCGATGACCTTACCACCTGAACCTGCTGGGAGGATGAGTGATGAGTCTTTTACATCCTTGGACTTGTCACCGAAGATAGCTCGGAGGAGACGCTCTTCTGGAGAGAGTTCGACCTCACCCTTTGGTGTGACCTTACCGACGAGGATATCACCTGCGCGGACGTAGGCACCAGTACGAACGATACCATTTTCATCGAGATCCTTGAGCTTCTGTGTAGAGACATTCGGGATATCATTGGTAATCTGTTCAGGACCGAGCTTGGTCTCGCGGACATCCATAGTGTATTCGTTGATATGAACAGACGTGAAGTAGTCACGTTCCATAACATTCTCAGAGATGATGATCGCATCTTCGTAGTTGTATCCTTCCCATGGCATATATGCCACACGGAGATTGCGTCCTACTGCGAGTTCACCATTGTCGATAGACTGACCGTCAGCGAGAATCTGACCCTTTTCTATCTTTTCTCCTGTGTGAACACGTGCCCACTGGTGGATGAGCATATCGTGGTTCGAGCGCTCAAATGTACGGAGTGGATATGTCTGCTTCTTTCCGTTATCGTAGAGGACTGAGATATGCTTGGCATCAACACCGATGATCTCACCAGATTCCTCTGCCTTGATCACGTATCCTGAACCTTCACCAATAACACGCTCCATACCTGTACCGACAACTGGAGCCTCAGCGCGAACGAGTGGAACTGCCTGACGCATCATGTTCGTTCCCATCTCGGCACGAGTCGCATCGTCATGCTCGAGGAATGGAATGAGCGTAGTTGTCTCACTCATGAGTTGCTTCGGAGAGATATCGATATGTGTTACCTCACGGACGTATGCAACTGTTGCTTCTGATGCCTTGCGAGCAGAGAGACGAGTTTCTGTAAAGTTCCCGAATTCATCTGTCTTCGTATTCGCTTCCGCGATGACGAGGTCACGTTCTTCGTTCGCATCGAAGTACTGGTGGTCATTCGTGAGGAATCCACGAACCTCGATATCTTCTGATTTTACTTTTTTTGCTACTTCGGCCGCGAGTTCTGCTGTGATAAGTGTCTTTTCTGGAACGATTACTTTTCCCTTCTCATCTACGATATCTGTGAGAGATATACGATTGACGAGAGCCTTACCATCATTTTTTACTGTATGTCCTATGATACGGAATGGAGTCGTGATGAATCCATACTTATCGACACGAGCATATGATGAGAAGTGGAGTACGAGACCGATGTTCGGTCCTTCTGGTGTGGCAATCGGACAGATACGTCCATACTGTGTTGGGTGTACGTCACGAACCTCGAACGATGCACGTTCACGTGTGAGACCTCCGACACCGAGCGCTGTTACACGACGCTTATGGGCGAGTTCTGAGAGTGGATTGGATTGATCCATGAATTGTGAGAGCTGGTTCGTACCGAAGAATTCACGCATCACAGCAATCATCGGACGAGAGTTGATGAATGTTCCTGGAACAGCATCCTCTAGGTCAGCGATGATAGTCATACGATCCTTGGCGATCTTTTCCATACGTGCGAGACCCACCTTGACCTTGTCGTAGACGAGCTCACCAACTGAACGAACACGACGATTCTCGAGGTGATCGATATCATCAGCAAAAAATCCTGTACGACCATCACAGAGTGAGAGAAGATACTTGAGTCCGTAGAGGAAGTCCTGAGCAATGAGGAACATCTCAGATTCTGGAGTGTCTACAGCACTCTTGTGCTCGCTGAATTTCTTTGAGAGCTTGCGGTTGGTCTTGATACGCGCAACTGCACCGAGTTCGAATTTTTTTGGATCATAAAAAGTCGTCTGGAAGAGCTGCTCAACACGCTCATCAGTACCGAGATCTCCTGGACGGAGAAGCTTGTAGATAGCATAGAGTGCCTCCATTCGAGTTTTTGTCTTGTCTTTTTCGAGAGTTGGAGCGATATGCTTGGTAATCCACTCATCTTCACCCTGGAACATATTGAGGATGTCGGCATCAGATTCGTATCCCCACGCACGGAGAAGCACTGATACTGGGATTTTTCTCTTCTTATCGATTTTTACATTGATAACACCACGCTTCTCGATCTCGATCTCAAACCAGCTCCCACGATGAGGAATAATCTTCATCGCAAAAAGTCCTGGATTCTTGACATCAGGAGTGAAGAACATACCAGTCGAACGGATAATCTGATTGACGATCACACGCTCGATACCATTGACGATAAATGTTCCCATCTCCGTCATGAGTGGGATACCACCGAGGTATACATCTTGCTCCTTGATCTCACCAGTTTGCTTGTTGAGCATCTCAAAACGAGCCTTGAGTGGAGCCTCATAGTTGAGGTTCTTGCGCTTACAGTCATAGACTGAGTATTTTGGCTCTTCGAGAGAGTAGTTCTTGTAGTAGATAGCTATCTTCTCACCAGAAAAATCCTCGATAGGAAACACTTCGTTAAATGCCTTATCGAGCTTGGTCTTGAGAAAGTCAGCATAACTATCGAGTTGAACCTCGATAAGTCCCGGAAGATCGAGAATCGTACGATCATCAGTGAAGTAGTATCTTCCCTTGTCACTATAAATCTCCCCAAGATTCTTTTCTTGAGGTACAACGGAAGAAACCTTCGTTTCTTTTGCTTTTGCCATGGAAAGTAGATGTTAGAAAATGGAAAACTTCAGCTCTCCGCAATATCTCGGGCTCGCTCGCTCCATGACAAGAAGGCGAGAGTTGGAAAAATGAGACCAGATTAACGGAAAATCTCACAGAAAAAGAATAACAAAATCAGAGGTTTTCAGTGAGTGAATGACGGAATTATATGAAAAAATATGAAAAGTCAAGAAGAAATACATGCTATAAAATTTGACTATTTATTAAAATAAATTATTTTAATAAATCAATAACTTATAATACATGAGAAAAGAAAAAAATGTTGAACCCCTATTTATTTTATTCAATACCCCAGAAGAAAGAGAGGGACAAAATATAACTCCTCAAGTAGAAGTGCTTGTGAGGAATTATAAGTACTTAATCCTTGGATTTGATAAATGAGTCACTGTACCACAACTTGATAAAGAGTTTAGTACTCCAGAATTTTATTGGGATGATATAAAAACGAGGGTAACAACTGCTCAAGATAAACTAGAACAGAAATGAGAAAGTAAAGATAACATAAGCTTCGTGGAAGGTAATCCAGAAAACTCCAGTGTTATGTTTTTTTATGAGCAGAAACTACTCTTTTGGTACACTATGGCAAATAATCAAGACATGATTAATCAATTTGCATCATTATCAAGGCAAGACCGAAGAAGAATGGAAAGAACTATTAAGCTCCCTATTCTTCCAATATGAGTAAGAATAGCCTATGTACCTAGACTTATTATGGAGTACAATCAACACATGATGCGGTTTTTAGAGCTAAAGCATAAAGTGTAGGCATTTTAAAAAAACATGTACATTTTTATACCGTTGTAAAGAACCATAAAAAAATCCTCTATCCCCGAGGATTTTTTGATTCTTATGACACATACTAGCACTCTACTATCACATCTTCCTTCTGACTCTTCTCATGTCTCCACTCCACTTTTGCGAGCTTGGAGTCAAGATGCTTCTGTATCTCACCCAAGTGTCACTCACGAGCAAGAGTCTTGTAGTCGAGCTTATCCCAACTCATATTCTTCACGAAACCAGTACTACGAGCACCTTCGTAGCACTCACGTGAACAGAATCCGAGATGTTTCTTGTAGGCTTTTTCTGTGACAATGAGTCGGGCATTGCATGGAGCATAGCGACAGTTCTCACAGTTATCAGTGAGTTCATCAGTATAGAGACACTTCCCTATTGTCGTATGAGTCGTCTCATCACCGACCTGAGTCGATACTCGTCCGTCGAACGTATAGAGATTACCAAGCCAGTTTCCATCATTATATTCATTGACATACTTGACCACCCCACCCTGAATCGAGTAGAATTCTGTACCTCCGAGCTGATTCCCGAGGAC
Organism: Candidatus Altimarinota bacterium; assembly: GCA_023260135.1. GTDB lineage: Bacteria > Patescibacteriota > Gracilibacteria > BD1-5 > UBA2023 > JABFSX01. Next base: position 29,904 of record JALQWG010000009.1, read on the forward strand.
GGCTGCCTTTTCACAGCGAATACCACCTGTACAATACCAGATGATCTTCTTTCATTCTGCTTGTTTTCCATACTGCTCGAGGAGCTTCGGCACTTCACGGAAGTTCACTGTCCCTGCTGGAATAGCATTTTTGAAGTGACCGAGACGGTACTCATAGTCATTACGCATATCGAGTATGAGATACTCATCCGACTTATCTTCGTCGATGATTTTCTTGAATTCTTCTGGAGTTATTTCTTTTTTATATTTTTTCACTTGATCAGCTGTGACCTTGACTCCGAGAGTCACTATCTCGTTGCGGATCTTTACGCTCATGCGTGGGAACTCATGCCCATCAACTGGTGTTGCCTTAGTATCGATATCAGGGATATCTCGGAAGTATTTTGACTTCTCGAGGTAGAGACGATACGCACGACACTGACCGAGATTGCCCGTAACTGTAGAGCTAATCCCCTCTGTTCCCAGATAGACTCGACCCTTGAGTCCGATATCACGACAGAAGTCAAGATGCTCCTGAGCAAGAGAATCGAGTTCAGACTCTGGGATATCTACGAACTTGTAGAATGTGAGGAGCTCGTACTTGGGCTTGTGACGAGCATTGAGCTGAGAGGACATAGTTACTTGCGGGTAAGAATATATATGCGAATTGTAGTTCGGATGCGCGGATTATAGTGAAAAATAGAAAAAATCAATCTCCAAAAAATAATACGGACACGAGATGCAGAGTCGTCCATATAAAATTTTTGACGCGCTTGTGTTTTGGGGAGAATCTATACAATAATAGTATCTTAACTCACACCAATATGGACTCAGAAGTAAAAACACCAGTTGAATCAAAAAAACCGAAAACTACAACTACAAGATCAAGAAAAAACACTCCACCTGAATCTGCCAGTTCACCATCAGGAGTATCTCCTAGTTGGTCGAAAAAATGGCTCCCAACACTCCTTATCATCAGTGTTGGACTCAATATACTCCTCCTCGCGACGAACTCATGAGGACACGACTGAGAAGATAAGTCCAGAGGCTATAGCTCTCACACAGAGCATGATCCACGTGAGATGACCCTCACTGATATGGGACAGATGCTCTACGGCAAGGAATGAGACGACCTGAATAAGAGCTTCCTCGAGTGAATGATCCCACACCATGAGGCAGCGATCGAGATGGCACAGGCGCTCGAACGATCGAACAAGCCAGAACTCGTCAATCTCGGACGCAATATCATCACCGTCCAGCAGGCAGAGATAGAACAGATGAAAAAATGGCTCAAGGAGTGGAACTATGAAGGTGCTGATATACCAGAGACACAACCAACCGAGATACTCTACTAAAAAATCCCCCAAAATCTGGGGGATTTTATTATGCATTTACCATAGCGAGCATCTCGTCCTTGAGTGCGAGACGTTCCTTCTTGAGCTGTTCGAGTTCGAGGTCAGACATCAAGTATCCTGGAACCTCACTCTCAGCACGACCGATCTCGAGACATATCCCGTCGTATTCACGGAGGAGTTTTGCGAAGTGAGTATTGGACTTCTTGAGTTCGTGGATCTTATCCTGGAGTTCTGGATGTCCTGCCATGAATGGGTGGTGATCGAATTGCATAGAAAATTTTTTGAAAAAATAAAGTGAGAGAAGTATAGCACAATAGAGAATCTTATTCAAGGGAATTTTTGATTTTTGATTGAGTATTGTGTTTTTATATCCACACTATCCTATCCTCCCTGGGTACACACTCCAGAATCTCTCCCTGAACTCATCATACTTGCCTGCGAGGATTGCTACGCGGGCAGTTTTGGTCAGATTGAGGAGGTATTCGATATTATGAAGAGACAGGAGGAGTCCTCCTGTTGCCTCTCAGACATTCACGAGGTGACGGAGGTATGCGAGTGAGTACCTCCTCGATACGCTTGTCTCATGTTCTGGAAGCATCGGAATCTTGTCTTGAGAGAACTTGTACTTCTCGCCTCAGATCTTGATATTGCCATATGAACTAAACGCCTCGCCATGTCGGCCGATACGCGTCGCGAGAACACAGTCGAACATATCGATTCCGCGATACATCCCCTCGACGAGATCCTCTGGTGTCCCGACTCACATGAGATAGTGAGGCTTGGACTTTGGAAGGTGTGGAGCGAGGACATCCATGATGCGATACATGTCTTCCTTGGACTCACCGACCGAGAGTCCACCGATTGCCACCCCTGGAGTATCGAGATTTTTTATAAATTCTGCTGACTCTACACGGAGGTCGTCATACACTACTCACTGGATGATACCGAAGAGCGCCTGCGGATAGAGTCACTTCTCTCTTCGTTTTTCCTCATTGGCGAGCCACTCTGCCTTGGATCGCTCTGCCCAGCGATGTGTACGCTCCATGGCAGCATGAGCATATTCCTTACTTGATCCCCCTGGTGCACACTCATCGAACGCCATGATGATATCTGCCCCGAACGCACACTGCATGTCCATGACAGACTCAGGGGTAAAAAAATGTTTCGAGCCATCGAGATAACTGCGAAAATAGACTCATTCTTCTGTGACTTTTGCGAGTTTTTCTCATGAATCATTCTGCATCCCGAGTCCAAGTGAGAACACCTGGAATCCTCCAGAGTCAGTCAGTATCGGGAAGTCTATGTCCATGAAGTTATGCAGTCCACCAAATGACTCGATCACTTCAGTTCCAGGACGGAGATAACTGTGATAGTTATTCACGAGCATGATCTCAGCACCGATATCGCGAATCTGGTCAGTTGTAAGTCACTTGAGCGCGCTACGAGTCCCAACCGGCATGAATATCGGAGTATGGATGTCTCCATGTGGCGTGTGGACGATACCTGCACGCGCGTATCCGTCAGTTGCCTGGAGGGTGAATGAGAGTTTTTCGAGTTTTGGAGTGGACATAGGAGAAAAAGTTCTCGCGAAGTATAGTGGAAATGAGAAAAAAAGCGATATTTTTGCAAAAAAAAGACAAATGTGAGAGAATTTGTGAGTATTGGAACTATGTATACACTCCGAGATAACTCATCTATGCGACGAATTATATGCCCACACTATATTGGTGAGGGTATTTGAGGGATAGAAAAGAATCGAAGACAGCAAGAAAATAATGAAAAAACTGAGGCAAAAAAATGGTGACAAGAATTACTCGTAAAAGTATTTACTCGAACAAGTACGAAAAAAAGCGCAGAAGAAATATTAAAAACAGAATTAGATAATCTCAATATACAATGAAAAAATATAAAAAAATGAACACCTTATTGAATTATTGCAGAAGAATATAGACTCTTCATGAGGGATATTTTTGATGAAAAATGAAACTATAAATCCAGTGCAGCAGACTCAATACGTGCACTCTCAAAAGCAATATGAATCGATGGGAAGACGAATGCGGAGGATCTAGTAAAGATGTCAGAAAGAGCAAAAAAATTTAGAGAAGAGAACCCTATTACAAAATACTCTGACAAGATTATAGACTACTGTATTGAGCACCCACAACAGGCAAAATTGGGGGTCAATATAGTAAACTGAGGATATAATCTCAAAGACGAACTCAAGAAAATAAATCTCATAGGATGAGATGAACTAAAAGAATACAAAGCATTTCTTGAGTCCATCCTATATATTGTTGAAACAAGGGAATTTGATAAATATACAGGAAAAATAGACACAAGATGAATTCCGCAAGAGGAATTAACTATGTATAAGGCTGCACTTAGGGATGTTCTTTCGACCACAGTAAAAACATGAATTACCCAAAAACCAGATAGCATCCTCGAAAGGTATAAACTTACACAAGAACAGCTCAAAAAAGAGGCCTTGGAATACGAGAAAAAGATTCGCTTAGAGATAAACCTCGAAAGTTTGTGAAAAATATTTGAAAACTGAAAATCAAGTAGCGATATTCAGTTACAAATAAAAAATCTCAGAAATAAATATATCGGAGACAATAAAAATGAAACATATAACAAATACGCAAGCTTTATTCTCCCAAGGATGGTGGATGTTATTGCAATGATGGCAACAGCAGAGATGGCTGCAAAAGATAATGTATTAAATGGCTCGACATTATCAGGAATGTGGCAATGAAGAACGAGAGAAGATTATATCTTGGCAGTAAAAGAAGCACTGAATATATCTGCAAGAGATAAGAAATCATCACCAGTGGCATTTAGTTCACAAAAGTGAGGATATACTGCCATAACACAAGAAAGTTTATTTAGCAGCCCTGAGTCTATAAATAAGAATGCATGGAACCAGCTCATGTGAACTACATATTGGGAGGCAACACTGAGAGAACAATGAAAGGAAAAACTATGGGCAATTGGTGAGTATATATTAAAAACAAAGAATACAAACCTGTTAAAGGTAGACTCGCCACCTTGACGGTGAGGGGAGATATTAAGATTCTTCCAAAAAGAAGCTGAATGACACATAACAGCAAAAATCGATGAAAAGATTAATAGAGATTATAGCATGAAGCTCTATGAAAAGATGAAGTCAGATCTGCCTGGGATAAGTCTGGAAAAATTCATAAAACTCTGAGAAGACTGAGTATTTTCAGGAAGAGAACTCTATAATATTATCGGTTTTGATAATCCGAATTGATATATCGGATTCGAACAAAAATTACAAAAAATACTGAATGAAATCGATCAAGAACTAAAGGAATCTCTACGTATAGCAAGACAGAACAATACATATAAAACCGCTTGAGATATAGAAAAGATAATACAATGAAAAGATAAGAGCTTTGACATCAAAAAACTGCTCCAAATACGTGAGTACCAGAATATAGATACTCTTACCGTTGAACAGGCAAAGAAGTTATTGACATTGATATGAAAATATCCCGATCTCTTCCCTGCAGGTAATACACTACAACCACTACTAGAAACAATAATCAAGCGATGAACTAATACGAGAAATATAGCGGGCTCTAAAGGTCGTGAGGTGGCAGTCACGAAAAACGGTATGAAGGCTGTAAAGAGTGTAGAAAAATGAGAATTTGAAAATACAGAAACTGAATTAGGAAATGCCTATTTGGCAGACCAGGAAAAAAAGGAACAATTACAATACTTGAGTGAAGATAAGGATTTTTCAGCATTACTCGGAAAATACTGATACACAGTAAAGATGCTCGAGAATCCTGCCCACGTTCAGAACTTATTCAAGAAAATCAGTGCACTCCCAGAATCTCAGGAAAAAGAAAAACTTCTCGCATATATCGAGAACCTAAAGAATTCACAAGAAAGGCAACTCAGAAGCTATGCAAGAGTCATAGAGGGAAATAGTGAATCAGATGCTATAGACTATATATCCACAGTATCCTGAAAACAAGAATCTAGAGAAAGTATACGAGCATACAAGTTTATGAATGAGCATGTAATAGAAAATGTAGAGTACCCAAAATCTCCAGTCTCTTATGAGATATCTCAACTCAATATTGGTGAATCAAAATCATTCTCAGAAATACTAGATTCTGATACCGCATTTACTAGTTCATACCAGTTAGTAGCCATATCACCAGATTCTTATACTATACGATGAAAGAATGGTAGTGCCATAGTAGAGTGACTTACTGCAACAGAATCTGAAGAATATATTGATGATATGGCATTACTCGATCGAGTCTGACTCGACAGTCTATTCCCCTATATCAAAAATATCAAAGACGTCCTAAGAACTCGACAAGATATAGCAACCAGTACAGATGGTGAAAAATCCATAATTGAACAAAAGAAACTCCTCTCAAGTATATATGAATGACTTTTTTGAGAGAGGATACCTACACTCAATATCAATGATATAACTAGAGCATTTTACTCAAAAATTACAGACCTAAGTAATAAAAAAACTGAAATGAATATGCTATTAAAAAACGTATGAATACTCAATAATGAATGAAATATAACAAGTCAGACTGCCGTAAAAGAATTTTTTGAAAAACAAACATCAACTTAGCTTTCTAGGTCCTTTGTAGTTCTCATAAATACATAATATTCTTATATTACTATTAATTACTCACCATTATACATATATGCACCATTACGAAAAACAAAATACCGAAACAGGAGCAGCAAGTCTCGACAAATATATCAAAGATAATGATCTCAAAAATGGAGAATCACTCAAAAGTATCCAGAGAAAACTCAACGATCTCGGTCATGATTCATGAAAAGTAGATGGACTCATCTGACCAAATACTCGTCGAGGACTTGAATCTTTTATGAGAAACTACACTCAAATCTCTCAGGAATCACAATCAAAGATACAAGCAGAACTACAAAAAAATAAATCAAGAGATACTACAAATACTTCTCGATCGGCTGAAAAAATACCATCAGCAGTAAAAGTCGAATGAGGAAAACTGATTGTCAGCGATACAATTAAGAACTCATGAGATATGGGCGAACTCCCTGATCTCAAGTGATACTATCATGATTCTGAAAATAGTATTGGGGTGAAGGTAGATGAAGCGTGAAATATCACAAACCTGAAAAAATACGGAATCACATGAAAATATGACCGAGAAAATCAGTCTGCTACTTATATCTATCGTGGTAAGACCTATACGCAAATTGAGATTAATTATGGTCCGAAGCTTATGCCAGATGGGCCATGAACAAGAATAAGTGAGCGACAATGACTCAGAGCAGTAGACTATGATTCTCGAACAAAAACAGCTGCAACATACGTAAATGACCTCATCCAAGTAGAAGAAAGTGGAGTATTCAAAAACAATGAGCTCTATACAGGCGAGGTTCGAAATGTAAAAACTCGTGAACTATTAGAAACCTATGAAAAAGGTAAGCTTACCTATTCAAATAACCCAGGAACCATAGTGGCAACAATGAGTAAGCAATAACCCGATAGTCCTCCATTTTTGGAGGATTTTTCTTTTTTGCAAAAATCCTCTTTTTTCATATTCTTTTCTTATATTTTCCGTAGTTCCGTACTTTTCACTTTTAACTCCTCATTCTCCACTCCTTTGAATCCTGCCCTCACTCACATCCACGACACACTCCACGCGATCAAGTCCGAGATACAGAGAGATATCATCGGCCAGGATGCTCTCATCGAGAAGCTCATCATCACCTTCTTCGCGGGAGGTCATGCACTCCTCGAGTGAGTTCCTGGACTTGGCAAGACCAAGACGATTCGCACTTTTGCGCGCGTACTCGGACTCGATACGGGACGTGTATCGTTCACTCCTGATCTCCTCCCATCTGACCTCACAGGGAGTGAGATATACCGTCAAGGCAAGGGAACTTTCGAAGTGCGTCGGTGACCGATATTCACGAGCATCCTCCTCGCAGATGAGATCAACCGTACTCCGCCCAAGGTACAATCTGCACTTCTCGAAGCGATGGAAGAGAAAAAGGTCACCATCGGCAATGAGACCCTCACACTTCCGTCACCTTTTGCTGTATTTGCTACGCAAAATCCGCTAGAACACGAGGGGACGTACCCACTTCCAGAGGCACAACTCGATAGATTCCTCATGCGTATCGTACTCGACTATCCGAGCAAGTATGATGAGAAAAAAATCCTCATGCAGGAGGCAGGTGGAACTCCTCCCCTTGTAGGGGAGGATGGGAGGGGTACTCAGGATACCTCCACTGACTCCCCCTACAAGGGGGAGAAGCTAGAATCATCAGATCTCCTCGAGATGATAGACTATATAGCTCGAAGTATCCGAGTCGATGAGAAAATATATGACTATGTCGGAGATATCCTCTCTTCTCTGCGGAAGCTTACAGAGTCGGGGCAAGATTTCTCCACTTCATCATCCACAGAGACAGGATGATTGCGGTCGAAATGACAGGGCAATTCACCATTCACCATTCACCATTCACCATTGCTCTCCTACGGCCCATCTACCCGTGCAGGACTCGCACTCATCCGCACGAGTCGCATCCGCGCACTCATGGAGGGACGTGACTATGTGATACCTGAGGATATCAAGTATCTTGCCCATGATATACTCGACCACCGTATCTGACTCTCATACGAGGCACTCTCCGAGTGATATAACTCATCGCAGGTGACTACTCGTATCCTCGACGAAGTCCGCATCCCATAAAAAAATCCCCTTCCAAAATTGGAGGGGATTTTTTATACCACAGAATTCAATCATTTTTCCAAATCTCAAGCTAGCTGTATCTCTGCCTCTGGATTTCATTTTGCAGGAGGCCAATCTGGATTTTCACTTACAGCAAGCTCTATACGTCAATATTCCAGACGCATCCTCTCTCGCATCTCCTCAGGTGAAGCTGGCCTTTTTTCATTGTCATTCTTTTCCATTTTATCGCCTTCCTTTTCTGGTTTTTTATTAGGTTCATCTGGATTTCATACATCCCTACCGTCCGCAGGATTAACCATCTTGCCATCTTTACGCTTTTGTTCTTGCGCCATCATATCTGGAGATAGCTCTTCGTTTTTAAACCTATCAAATACTTCAATTCACATAATTGTTCATTGTTAAGTGATAATTATTCATTAGCTCTACTCTACCACTTCTTCTTTTTCCTGTCAAAAAAATTGCATTTTCCGAGGATTGGATATCATAGTCATACATAACCAAATAATACTATGTCAGAATTCATCATGGCACTGGAGTCAGACTTCATGCATCTTTTCACTTCGGCAGGAGCATTTGCACTGCTCAACATCATCCTCATCGACCTCGTCATGAGTGGAGACAATGCCATCCTCATCGGTATGGCAACCAAGAACCTCCCCCCAGAACTCAGACGCAAGGCGATATTCTGGTGAGTGGCAGGTGCAACGATACTGCGTATCATATTCTCACTCGGAGTTGTCCTCCTCATGAAGATACCAGGACTCGAGTTCCTCTGAGCAGTACTCCTCCTCTACGTCGTATGGAAGTTCTACCGTGAGATACGCGCACATGAACACCACGAAGAAGGTGGAAAATCAGCAACAGGATTCGGTGAGGCTATCAAGACGATCATCATCGCTGACGTCGCCATGTCTCTCGATAATGTCCTCGCTGTCGCAGGTGCCAGTCATGGGAACGTGGTCAATCTCGGAATTGGTCTCATCATCTCTATTATCCTCATGGTTGTTGCTTCTGGCTGGATAGCGAAGATGCTCGAGCGTTTTCCATCTATCCAGTGGCTCGGACTCTTCATCATCCTCTTCACCGCACTCGATATGCTCGAGAAGTGATTCACCAAGGTGGCAGAACCAACTATTATGTGAGTGCCGGAATCGAGTATATTCACACTCCTTCTCATCGTGGTTGTTGGTGGATTTGCGATACTCCAGACCAAGTACCTCCGTCCAGATCATAGTGCATTCGCTGACTGGGCAAGAGCCAATGGACGTATGCTCATGGTGACGATATTCATACTCCTCATCCTCGTGACACAGTTCGGTGGACAGATATCAGAATTCATGACTTCGCACCACGGATACAAATACGGATTCATCATGATCTGTGTCCTCGGAATACTGGAGATTATCCGTATCGAGGAAGACAGCGAAAAACATGGATTTCTCCGCAGACTCTTCTCGAGAAGTTAGTTCAAACTATTCCATCACAAAAAGTGGTGGAATTTTTAAACATCATGATTACTCCAATCTACTATTTTTGGTCTATCTGATGATTGTTCCCATGCCTGACATAATATGGAGAAATACATATCGATAAATTCTCTGAACTTTCAAGAATGCAATACTGGACACCTATACAACGGTCGTTCACTTACTGGATAACCAAGAAATTGTTTTGAGGTATCAATCTGTAGATCAAAGAAAATAGTATCCCAAGCAAGTATATCAGGATTTCTTGCCATATAATTAGCTCTTTCAATATGGGTAGAGGCAAGTTGTACAGCTTTTTGATACGGGAAAATTCTATTGCCCCCAATATCAAGTTCTGAAAACAAAACAGCTCGCTTCATAAATGAATGAAATGTCTCTAATCATGCCACCAATCGATTTACAAAATTCTCAGGAACATCCATCTCTAGCCAGAAATTCCTTCATATCTTTTTTAGCTGAATTCACAATTCATCCACAATATCTTTATAAGAAGCCTCACTATTATCAAACTCACTTAAATATAAGCTCATTTGTGAATGCATTCTTGATAATTCATTCCCTAGTTGAGCAATCTGAAATGCAAAATATGCTTGTTCTCATTCAGGAGAATCGATATTAATCTGTCCTCATTCCATAAGTAATCTAAATCTTCTGCGTACCTCATCGGTAGGTGAAGTAGTAGCATCTACCGTTCAAGATTTATCGTTAAAAAAACCTTCTGAACTCCAGTTATGGTGATATGGACATTTTGCATTCATGACACAATTATAGCATATAATTAATATAAAACCAAAAAAATCCCCCACTTTCGTAGGGGATTTTTAGTAGACAAGAAAATTATTATTGGAGTTTTGCCTTGAGGGCTGTGAGTTCTGCAACCATAGATGTTTTTGACTCAGCAGTGAGGACTTTTGATGCGTTGATTTTTACTATTTGTTCATCGATTTTTGTACTGATTTTTGCCTTCTGTTCTGTTGTGAGGGTTGCGAGTTTTGCTTCGACAGTCTTCACGAATACAGATACTTGCTCGGCACGAGCACCACTGCGTTCAGCAAGTGAAGTGAGGCGATTCGTCACTATCTGATCACGACGAGCCTTGTTCGCATCATAGACTGCGAGACGACTGGCGAGGAGCTCAGGATTGTTCTTGTAGCGAGCCTCGATGGTTGCACGAGTTGCATCCTCTACCTCAGAGCGAGAATTGAGTCTCTCTTCGAGAGTCTTTCCTGAGAGAGACTGTACGAGCTCCTTGCGATCGTCACGTGCATCCTTCCATGCATCGCGATCAGTACCAGTGAGAGACTTGGTAGTCTCACGGATAGCACCACTATTGGTGTTATGGAATTCATGAAGTGCGCCAGTATTGGTTGCACGAAGTTTTTTGTTCGCTTCTTGGCGTGCCTTGTTGGCTTCACGGACCTCGAGGAGGCGAGCACGAGCAGCACATCGCTCAGATGCAATAGTTCCAGAACCAGCACATCATCGATTATCTGTAGTTCCAGATGATGCATATGTAGCAGATACACTCATGAGTGTAAGTGTCGAGACAGCGAGGGATACGAGTATCTTGCGCATAGAAAATAGAGTTAAAAAATACTAAGCAAGAGAAATTATAGGGAGGTAAGAATCATTAGCAAGCGAGTTCACACAACTTTCACAGAAAAAACACGTTGAAAAACTCGGATTTTCCCGCATAAAAAATCCCTCATATTGAGGGTTTCTTTTTATCTCATCGCCTCTGCGACGACGTCTGCTACTCACTTATCCAATGGATTTGGGAGTATTATATCCTCAGTAGGAGTAGTGACATATGATGCGATTGCTTCTGCGGCTCGGATTTTCATCTCATCGGTGATTTCTTTTTTTCTATACTGGAGCACTCACTTGAACACTCATGGAAATACGAGGACATTGTTCACCTGATTCGGATAGTCACTGCGTCCTGTTCCGATGATGCGTATGCCAGCCTCACGGGCAACTTCTGGCATGATCTCTGGAGTTGGATTCGCCATAGCAAACACTATTGCATCCGAGTTCATCGTCTTCGCCATATCGAGTGTGAGGGCACCCGCAGCAGAGACTCAGATGAACACATCCGCTCCAACCATAGCATCCGCAAGAGTTCCTGTTATATTTTCTTCATTGGTGAATTCGAGGAGTTTCTGTTTTGAGATATCGAGTCCTTCCCTATTTTTTGAGATGATACCCTTTGAGTCACACGCGATGAAGTGACGTACACCGTAGAGACGGAGGAGCTTCGCAATCGCGACACCAGCAGCTCCTGCACCATTGAGCACCACTTTAATGTTTTCTTTTTGTTTTTTTGTAACACGGAGTGCATTGATGAGTCCTGCAAGCACCACGATAGCAGTCCCGTGTTGGTCATCATGCATGACTGGGATATCGAGCTCAGCCTTGAGCCTATCCTCTATCTCGAAGCATCTCGGTGCTGCGATATCCTCGAGATTGATCCCACCGAACGTATCAGCAATATGCTTCACTGTCGTGACGAACTCATCTGGATCCTGTGTATCGACGATGATTGGGAATGCATCGACTCATGCGAATTCCTTAAAAAGCACACACTTCCCTTCCATCACTGGCATAGATGCCTTGTGTCCGAGATTGCCAAGTCCGAGAATCGCAGAACCATCAGAGATAACTGCTACAGTTCGAGACTTGAGCGTGTAGTCATACATCTTCGCTGGATCAGCAGCTATCTCACGAACAGGCTCAGCGACACCTGGTGAATACGCCCATGAGAGGTCATCTCGTGTTTCGATGTGTGCGATAGCCTCAGTTCTGAGCTTTCCTTGGTATTTTTTGTGGAGTTCGATGGATTTCTGATAATGGTCAGTCATATATAGTAGATTTATTATGTAACTGAGAGATTTTATATACTTTTATATAAAAATCAAAAGATAATGAGAACAATTCTCATTAATATACTATTATGAGTATATATTATGATAGTATATTTATATTTGGAAATAGTAAAAAACTGTATATAGTGAGGCACATATGTCACAAAGACCACACATAACAGAATTCAATGAAGTGGAACAGAGATGGGCTATCGACCCTCGTCGTGGACTCATCCTTCCCGCGAATTATAATCAATTCCATCAGGCAGAAATATCTACAGGAAAAGCGGAGGAAGTTATAACTGACTTCAAAAAGAGAGTTGGCAGATTTTGGTATGGTATTTTTATAAAATGAGAATACAGAGAAGCTGTCCAAGAGTTATGACGCATCTACAAGGGAATAGATAAAAGTCAACGGGTAAAACTCAGGGTACGCTCAATTATAGACCCCAGAACTGACAAGAAAACTGGCCAACTCACCCTAAAAGAAAAATTTAAATCACAAAATGGGTTCAAGCTCTACAAAGAGCACGATATAGCTATATCATACGATCTCGCAGAAAAACTCATACTAGGGGTATCTCCTGAATGATGAGTACTAAAAAATAGATACAATGTAAGATGACCTGATGAACGACTCTGGGATATTGATTTTATGGCAAGAAGATGAGACTATATAGATGAATTAAAAATTCAACTTACCTTATGAGAAATAGAGGTCAATAGTGTTACTGATAGTTTTGAGCTTCCAGAATGGGCTATACATCAACTCAATGGAAATAAGCAATTTAAGTGTTTTTGAACTGCAGAGCTCCAAAAAACACCATGGGCAGATATAAAAAAGTCTACACGTGATTCTTATATAAGAATACTACAAAATTGATCTAACGACCATGAGTTCTCATTGGTAGCCTAGCCCACCATCCGCCTCTTCATATCAGAATCTCCCCCCTCTCTGATAGAATATATACATCCACAATAGTTCTGTCGGTAGATATTGTGTTCACGTGTGTAATCTACCGATTTTTCGAATCCTCCACGCTTGCGAAATGGTATATCGAGGAATTTGACTCCGTATTTTTCACCGTAGAGATGCCCCATCTTGAAGAGTTTTTCGAGGTCTTTTTTTGGACTGGTATTCAAGCTCGAAGTATAATACGGAATCTTGAGTCTCTTGGCGAGTTTCGCAGAGACCATCATACGCATATCATAACAATATGTACACTTCTCCCCTCGCTCAGGTGTATGCTCGACTCCACGAATCCGCGTGAAAAAATTGCCCACATCATAAGCACCCTTAATATACGGGATACTTTCTATCTCACAGATTTTGACGAACGCCTCATAGCGCTTGTCGTACTCAGATTTTGGTTGGATATTCGGATCATACCAGAAGCATATCACATCGTACTCGTCACGGAGTTGGAGTATCGGCATCGTGACATCTGGACCACAACAGACATGGACGAGGACTTTTGGCTTTTGTTCAGGTTTTGGACGATAGAGTCTCTGTTCGAGTATATATCGTGATATCTGTGATGAGAGTCACTTGATGATGAATTTTGGATTTTCATCGAAGAGTGCCCCGAGACTCGTCTGTTCTGGTATGCTCGCACGTATCTCAGTCGAGGATATCTCAGGAATATGAGAATCAGTGAAGAGAGAGTAATTTTCAATGCCTCCCTGCTCAGTCATTGCGAGGCACGAAGCAATCCAGTCACTATGAGGAATTCATTTTTGTTTTCCTGGATCGCTTCATTCTTCAGGGTGGCCGAAGCGTGGCACAAACAGCTTTTTTATAACCCTCGCTGCATATCACTCCTCATCCCACTCAGGCATAGACTCAATCGTATCAGTACCGAATACATGAACTATATCATCACCGTACTTCTCACGAGCATATACATCGACATCTCGAGTTATCATCTCTCATTCCCAATTCTGGATAAAATAATCGTCGATAATAACCCTCCGTTCCTGTCATGCTGAAGAATGAAGCATCTGCCCAGCTTCTTGAATTCAGTCTTTCTGAGCAGACTCTTCCTCTGTCAGAGTGACAGAAACCAGTGAATCATTAATCTCCTGGCAAAACATCTCGAGCATCGCGAGACGATGCTCATCACTCACATTATAGCTCTTATCATTACGTTTCCCTGACGGCATGAGGATAACTTTTTCCGGATTTTTGTAATGCAAAAGAGCTCTGACAATAGCAGAGTGTCCCACATGTGGTGGGTCGAATGCAGCACCGAAAATATAGATCATAGCTAGAGAATTCCTATTATCTTGAGTTCAGTATCAGAAAAGGTATAGAGCTTGGCAGGACGTTTTGAGTTTTCCTTGTCCCACTCGGCTGTCTCGATGAGCATATCGAGAGAAAGTATTTTTTTACGGAAGTTACGCTTATCGAATTCTTTTTGAAATATTGTCTCATAGACCTCTTGGAGTTCACGAAGTGTGAATCTCTCTGGGAGAATACTCTTCACAACGTTTGTGTACTCCATCTTCCACTTGAGGCGCTGATATGCATACGCTATGATATCTGCATGGTCATAGGCAACCGTATCACGTGAGACCTCTGTATATGGCATGAGTGAGACTCGAGTCAGATCTATCCGAGAGAGAAATGCCTGAGCCCCGACCAATGTATAATATGAACACGATATCACATCTCATCGATCATCTCGATTCTTGCCCGAGAATGTATAGAGTTGTTCCTTGTAGACTCATGAGATATTGGTATCTCGTTCGAGGATACGATCTGCAGCCTCATCAAGTGTCTCACCTCTTCCGATGATGCCTCCAGGAAGAGTGAGTCTCCCCTTCGCCCATTCATTGCGACCGGGAACCAATACCACACAGAGCTCATCTCTATAGAGTGTGAAAAGTACGATATCCACTGCAAGCACAGGAATAGAGAGATGAAATATATCATCTGTATAGGTAGGATTGAGTGTGGACATAATAAGTGTAAGAATATACACTTATTATAGGTATTTTTATTTTTTTGCAAGGATATTGCGCCATAGCATCATCATAGCGAGCATCTTGGGCTCGATGATAGCGCCACGAGCCATCTCAGAGAGGATAAACTGATCGAACTCAGTATATGGAACACTCACTCGTTCGATATATTCACTCTCATCGAGCATGAGTATATCACTCACCTTCTGGCAATTTTCAGCCACAAATCCATGCACTGTCTCATTGGTCATTCCGGATGATGATGAGAATTCTGCGATATGAGTAAGTCTACCTGCAATATAACCCGTCTCCTCTCGGAGCTCAGCATGTACAGCATCTTCGAGTGTGTCATGCTTCCCTACCTCTGCACATCATGCTGGGAACTCGAGCCCGACTCTATCGAGTGGAGCACGATACTGTCGTATCATGATGACATCGCCTTGCTCTGTGATGGGGAGGACACTCACGATTCAGAAGACCTTGTCTGTATTGCGCTCTACAACTTCGTATGGAGTGACTCTCCCATCTGGATGAGCAAGCATGAGTCGAGAGAGTGAGAGGAATCTCCCACTCTGCATAATCTCTTTGGATTGAATTTTTGGTGTTTTCATATATTTTAATTGTTAATATTACACTTATTATAGAGGAGAAAAAAGTTGGTTCTCTAGGATATAATCCAAGACACTTGCATGCACCTTGTTCCTGAGTGCATCAACTGAGACTCCTCCAGAGAGAATACGAGCAACCTCATGACGGATATCTGTACTCGAGAATCCCCGAGACTGGAACTCGAGCGTATCATAGTTCCCCACACCTCGTATCTCATGTCCTGGACGAGCGACAAATACCTTCGGGAGTTCATATGCTATATACCCTGTTGGATCCCACTCGAGCATCCGTGGTGCTACATCTGATCCAAATACCTGTGCCACATCGTATCAGAACTTCTCCCTGAGATAACCTGCCTGAGCGAGAGTAGTAGACTCAACCCTTCACTCGAGGAGGATACTATCTATCTCGATTCTATCCCCATACTCCTGTGTTGCGAGCCTGAGCATCTCGATACGATCAGCCTCAGATACTCCATGATATCACTTATCCTCACGTTTCCCTGTCGGAATAATGATAACCCTCTCTGTCACAGTATCGAGGAGTCTCCCGACGATACCATCCTCTCATGTATGATCGAGGTGAGGAGGATTGAACGCTCCCCCATACATCACTACCTGGTGCTTTTTCATATTCTTTTTTATTAAGTGTTATATATACACTTATATTCAGGAATAATAAAAAAGCAAATAAAAATATATATATTTAGTCTACATTATTAACTATTGATCGTGCCAACTTTACAATTGCTTCCTGATCCCACTTTGATTCATCTCATTTTTTTAATTCCTCAATAGCTCGCGTAATCATGGAATCTATTTTTCGAGTTCAACGGACATTCACTCATAACGCCATGAGAAGCTGCTTTACCTGGAGTTCACGAACTGAATTTGCATTTTTATCCTTATCTTGTCACATAATACCCTGTACAAGCGCTAGTGTCGAGAGTGTGAGTTCATGAAGAGAGGGTTCATGCTCAGAATCATCCACGAATTCACGTATTCCTTCCTCTTGTAAGAGGTATTTGATATATTCCCATGCTGGAAGGAGCTCTCTTTTACCTTTGTATCAAAAAGTTTCAGCACAATCAATAAGTTCTGTCGGCATCTTGTGTTCAGGGATAGCTCAATTATTTGCAGTCTTTCTTCATTCATTATACTTGTGCATCCAAGAATTAAATGCATCACTATATTTATTTCTTTTTGTTTCAGTATCTGGAGACTTGCCGGTGAATACAGAACGTAATTCCTTATCCACACGAATACACTTAAAAAAATCCTTTTTAAGAATCTCTGGAATATCTACAACTCCTGATTGAGCGAGTGCTGACTTGAGTGATGTCATAATCTTTTAGTTATTATAACATTCATCCTACCATATTCACCTCTCAAAACGCAAATTTTTGAACAAAAAAAACCAGAGATTATCTGGTTTTTAGTATTGTCGAGCGGGATAGAACTCTCGGAGTCCCCCTTGTATCGGTTGTATCATCTCGGGCGTGAGATATCGATTCTGCACTCAGAATATTCCATGTTTTGAGTTCGGTTCGAGTCCTCCATGATTATCACTTCAGTAGGTCAGTATTCATCCGACCCTCTTCGTGACTCTCTCGAGGCACTCTACCCACTCGTATGATGCAATAGCATTGATCTCAAAATTCTTGAGTCCAAGTTCGAGTAATCTCGGAACAATATACTTTTCAAAAAGAGAGACAATAGTTGCATCAGTAGCACCATAGTTCTTGCGGAGGTACTTGTCGAACGAGACATTGGGATGAGCAACTGAGAGGATGATATCTTCTCGATGAGCAAGTGGAACTATATCACGAACCTCTGGTTCATAGCATGGAACCTCATGGTATCCTATATCGTTATAGTCACCCTCTTTTTTGAGGCACTCATTCATAAAAAGTATCTCAGAGTCCACAACTCAATCCGTCAGTGCATAGGAAAGGTGCCTATTGGCCTCCTGAGTCCAGAGATATTGTGCGATATGGTAGTTGGTAGCACTATCTGCAGACATACGCCGAGACTCTATCCATGCAAAAAACTCTCTATCCACAATATCAAATCCATTCATGCGAAGCTTCTGAAGCTGTCAGAGGATTTTTCACTTTCTTCCCATTAGAACACCATCGAGCACTGACTCAAGTCTCTGTGAGATAGCCGCAGAATATGCTGTGATATGGAGTGATAGAGCGAGTTCATCACTGTGTGCAGATATCTCTGTCGCCCAGTGGACCTGGAATCATTGTTCCCGAGCAGGAATAACGAACTCTCGAGTATATCTATCATGATTCGTTGCTGCCCAGACTCATCTTTTCCATCAATCTAGCTTCCCCATCTGTGCCAATCTCTCTGCCGGAGTAACTGTTGCATCAGAAGTGGTGTCGTGAAAATGTAAGTCTCAGATGTTATTCGGATGATTCATATTTTATGGGTTTTTATGATTCTGGAATCACTGTTCGAGATATGGCTTGTTATCCCACCGTTCACGATATGACTTCTCGATAAGTATATTGACCCCATGAGATGCGCGCTCGATAAGTATCTGCATAGACCGAGATTCCATCGATACGATTCGATGATTATCTACGAGTATATCCATAGGTGCTTCACGTGAGGTATCATTAGCAACACGGATACGACCCTTGTCAGGAAGTGGAACTGAGTGAAAATCATGAGGAGAGAATCCACCTACAGGAGTGAGAACATTGAGATTCGCATCATGAGGAAGTATCACTCCTCCGTAGCTCCGACTCCAGCCTGTAGAACCCGCTGGCGTCGATACCATGATACCGTCACCACGATAGTTCGCAATTTTCTTGTTTCGATGAGATAACTCCAGCGAGACGGAACTCGCATCACCCGCACGAGTGAGATACACTTCGTTGAATGCATGACCATGTATATGATCATCGTCTATCTGTACATCTACATGCAGGATAGGGTATTCCTGTGGTTCGAACTCAAACGCATCTTGTTCAAAAACATCTCTATCATGGAGGAGGAATCCCTTGGTTCCGAAGTTGATACCGAGGATATCTACTTGTTCCTGATGAGCAATCTTCGCCATATGAACGAAGAGTCCATCTCCACCCAGGACGACATACGTACGTTCATGGATGGATACCTTGAGTTTTTCCACTGCTCATGATTCGAGGAATTCTTGGATTTCTGAGAGTTTTCTCGTACGATCATCATAGACGAATGTCAGATGATCATGTGTTACAGATACTGTTGTAGAGTGATTGGACATATGTTTTTACTATAACTTTTTATTCTGGAATTGCAAATACTGGTGGCATAGACATCTTATGTGTATTCTGATAATGACGAGTGAGGTATATATCCATAACTGAGCGTGCCCTGTCTTCGTATCGATTAAGAACATGACTTATAGCGTATGGATAACCCTTCTCCAATCTATATCACTCTACTGCCTTGTATGCATCTTGGTTGTATACAAGGTCATCGAATTCTCTTCATCCCATATTTGCCATCTGCTCTAGAGTATACTCATCATGCCCCTTCCATGTAGCGAGAGGCGCGAGTATCTTGTCGTGTTCACTCATCGCCCACTCGAGCTCATCATACGTAGCACCTATCTGGTCTTCATCTGTCGCACCATCTGTATGGAGCCCATCAGTTGGTACTGCCTCTGTCAGTGCTGGTTGTACTCACATATGACGACCGAGCGCTCGGACCTCTGACTTATAGAGTTCACCTATCGGACTCACATCGACACCACCATCACCATACTTCGTAAAAAATCCGATACCATAATCCTCTACCTTGTTCCCTGTCCCAGCGACGAGAAGTCCAAGTGATCCAGCCATCGCATAGAGCCACTCCATGCGCTCACGGGAACGAGTATTGGCGAGTGCGAGCTTTGTCCCATTCGGCGCACCGAGGACGCTTGCAACACGCGCTATCTTCGCCTGCATGAGGTCATATACATCTGAGAGATCTTCTTTCCATGCTACGACATTGGGATAGTTTTCTACGAGCCAAGCAACATGCTCACCGGAACGATCCACCTCGGCTTCTCGCTGATGTATCGGCATCTCGACGACATACACAGGGAGTCCAGTCTTGGCAGCGAGTGTCGAGACGACCGCACTATCCACTCCTCCACTCACTCCGACAACATATCCTCGCTGACGAGCCGACTGACAATACACCTTGAGTTGCTCGACGAGTGAAGCCTCGACCGCCTGATAGTCCAGTCCACGTGACTCCATCTGGAGCACTTCCCCATCTCTCATTGTATCCATATGATAAAAAATTAAGGAATAATAATTGTAACTATAACACTTATTATAGAGGAAAATATATGAGCCGATTATTGGCTCGTCTTCACTTATTAAGTGTTATATATACACTATATATTCTTTTCTTTAAAAAAGTCAAAAGAAAAGATAATAAAAAACTATAAACTTTTCCACCCACCCAATGACTCACTATAACTATATTCCTCCTCGGAATTGAGTAAGAGATTTTCCTTATGTTTTATCACTATACCTCAGATAAGTGGTAACTCAGAATGTTCTCGGATATATATCTGGAGTGCTTCTGCCTTGAGTCTCGTCTCAAGACTACTCGCAGTGTTCCCATCTTTTGGATCAAAAATACCAATCTTCCCGTTCTTATATTGTACTATAAAATCAGGATAAAATACTCTTTTCCTTCATTCGTAATTGTACTCAATACCAAAATATATTGCCTTTGAAACCCCGTTTTTATACCAATATACTATCTCTGGATTTTTCTCGAGATATTCTTCGATAAAGTATGTCTCATTTTTGGATTCGTCACGAGAGTAACAAGGATTCATAATAGACTTTGTATATTCTCGTATCTCATATTTTTCTGAATATGACTCATATTCTGGAATGGAAAAATTATACACTTTTCTCTTTTCTTTTGCTTCTATATTTGCTGCTCTTTTTGATTCAAAAACCTCGAAACTTTTGCGAACAATAGTATCGAATATATCTGTATTTGTCAGAACTATTTTCTGTATCTCTGATGCCGAAACAATACCAAAGAAGTTCTCAAATGACTCATAAAAAGCATCCACAAGAGTCTGCCAAGAACGAGACTTATTGTATCCAGAAACGAGCTTTTTTATGTATATATCAAATGAACCTTGTAATATATCTTCATTTACTTTTGTCTTTCACTTCTTCACAAGTCCATCCCACTCATCTACTCAGATAATAGTCTTTTCGAGAAGTATCTCGACTTTGTATTGCTTATCAAATCGCACACCTCGTTCTATGAGCTTGTCGCGAAGGATATCTATAGACTCTTCTCTTGTTCAGCTTATATCAGAAAGTAGGGTATCATAAAAGGTCTGTCTATAGAGTTCTTTTGGTGCGAGATCATTGTAATCGAGTCTTTTTCTATAGATACTATCAGGAAGTATGATGTTTTTGTATTCACTTCGTCTCAGGCTCGAACGAGGCTTGATATATTCCTTTGCTTCTCACTTCTCGATATTGATCTCTCAGAAGTTCGTATAGACATATCCGCGATTGAGTACCTCTTCCGTATAGTGACGCAATTCTGGCATACGCATAATACGTCCAACTGTCTGTATCTCGAATGTGATAGACTTGATCTCTCGAAACATCAGGAGGATAGAGGCTCTCGGGCAATCCCAACCCGTCGCGATTGCTTGCTTGAATATGAGAACATCAACCGAACTATCGAATTCCTGTATTCACTCGAGTACGTCTTTTGTCTTATCTTCTGAGAGCCAGACAGCGAGTTTTTTATTTTCTCGTGTGATATTGTATTTTTCACGGAGGACTTTTTCTACTTTTTCTATCTCTCGAGTTTCGAGTTCACTCACTTTTGCAGTCTCGCCAGGAAGTTGGATGAGGAGGAGCGGGTTGATGGATTTTCACTCTCTCTGATACGCCTCACGGAGCTCCTGTTGCTTCCGCATTCACTCCGAGATAATTATCTCATCACTGGTCGCATCGAGGAGATTGATAGAACCAAATCCCTCATTGATAACGATGTCTTTCTTTATCATCTCTGCAGTGATAGCTTCTGAGAGTTCGACTTTTATCTGTGGATTTTTCATCGGTGTTGCTGATACCTCTATACGAAGTGAGGGCTTGATGACACTCGCGATGAGCCGTTCTGTCTCTTCACTTAAGTATAATTGACTCTCATCGATAATAAGAATAATCTGCCGTCACTCTTCCAAAGTATTGGAGATAAAAGTCGGAAGATTGCGGTCAGATTCATTGTCTCGCATAAAGATATTGGTATAGTCTCCTGCTTCGATATCCTTGTCCTTGTTACTTGCTCGAGCCTTCTTGGTGACACTTTGCCAGTTAAAAAAGAGAATATCATTTTTGCTGAGCTTCTCACGAATATCAGAGAGCTCATAGAGACGGAAGTGTCATTCTGAGAGGTGTCGCTCGAGACTCTCTTTGCTCTGTGTGTGGAGATTATTCACACTCACCCAGACGAATGCAAAATCTCATACCTCCTCCTCACGGAATCGCTCGAGAAAAGCCGTCATCATTACTGTCTTCCCGCTCCCCGTCGGAGCGCGGAAAACTATCTCCTGTTCTCATCAGATAGAGAGAAGAGCTTCCGAGAGTCATACGAGTTTTTCAACTGCTTCTCTCTGGTATGGCTTGAGTGCTACTTTCATAGTTTTAGAGTCAGAAAATATTTTTGTACACGGCGAGTATTGGATCTGGTATCTCCTCGACTGTATATGGAACGCCTATATCCTCGAAGTCATCGACCGTCATCTGCCCACGGGAAAATACATAGATAGAGATTGGCTTGTCGAGCTTCCTGAGCTTCTCTGAGAATTCCTCGAATCGAAATAATCCAAAGAGTACTGCAAGATGCTTATCTCATCGCTCGTAAAATCTCATATTCTCATCAGATAGATTCACAACTGGTTCCCATATATTCTCCTTGAGACAGAGCATCTCACTACATCTCTCAACCATACGATTGCGGAGATTATCTGTGCCCTTATGCTTCGGGATGAAGTCCGTCTCCAGATATCGGATATTGCCCCCGAGTCACTCTATAGACTCTCACTTGCTATTGGTATATCCTGTTGCTACTCGCTTCACTCGCTCGTAGGTGATATCTCGACAGATATTCTTGTCTGGATATTCGCTCGTGTTCTCACGATTGGAACACAGGATGAATCTCCTATTCCCTCCATCTTCCTTATTGAGCTCGAGTACTGCATGTCCTGTCGTACCAGAGCCAGCGAAGAAGTCGAGAATGAGAGAGTTTCAGTCGCCAGAATGAAATAATATCTTTTTTATTAAATCTAGTGGCTTTACTGTCTCAAATCAATTTCAAACTCATAAAATTTCTGACAGTTCACTCTTTCAGTTTTCTGATGTTCATACGTCTTCAAGATGAGTCCACATTGGCTCATATGAAACTGACTCAGCTTCTTCATCTTCAAAAATTACCTCGTATAATTTACTATTCTTTAGAATTATTTTCTCTTCTTCAAGTAATTGTTTATATCTTCATTCACTCAATTGCCATCTGTATCACTCTTTCGGTTCTATTCCGAGTATTGCATAGAGCATCGTATCTCTTTTAAGTCTTCATAAGTTGCGTCTCTGCGCAATTTCCTCCAATCTACATCTTCTACTATTGACAATATCATTATATTTCTTTTCTACTCATTCTTTTAGAATAAATCTTGTGTGTCTACTGATTTCAATACGACCATATACCAATATTGATTCAGTATTTTTTTGTGGTTTAAATCGAGCCTCTCACATGTTAACGGGTTTTGTTTTACATATCCATGTAAAATGTCAGTAGAAATTCTCCTCAAAAAATATTTCATCGCAAAGCATTTTGAGTTGAGCAAATTCGTTATCATTTATTGAGATAAAAATTGTTCAATTCTCTTTCAATAATTCCTTAGCTAGCTTAAGTCGCTTCTCCATAAATGAGAGCCACTTCGAGTGGCGGAAGTCATCTTCCTTGTCTACATATCTATCATTGTAGATGAAGTCCTTGTTCCCTGTATTGTAGGGCGGATCGATATATATGACATCGATTTTTCACTTGTGCGTATATGAGAGGACAGAGAGGGTATGATAGTTGTCTCACTCGATGACTATATTACTCTGAGTATCGTCTTGTGATATCGCGAGTTCGTGGACTTCTCGCAATACTGGAAGTGCATCCTGAGTTTTGGTGTCAAATTCTTCTCTCTTCTCCTTCCAGAAGAGTCCATAGTTTTTGTTCTTTTTGAGTGACTTGAGCTCTTTTTCGAGTTCTTCTGCCTTTTGTTTCCAGTCGATATCGAGTTTCTGTGACTTCATATCGAGGAGGAGATGCTTCATCTCAGTCACAGTATGTGCATATATCTCATAACTTGGCTCGATAGTGTCATGTGTGGACATAATAAAAGCACTTACAAAAGTAAATGCTAAAAGAAAACTTCATGAATGTATCGGAATTTTAGCAAACTAAAAGGGCAACCGAAGTCGTCACTCGTAATTCGCTAAAATTCCTTCCCAGTTTGCATTAAAAACAAAAGGGCTGAGCAACTTATTCAGTTGCCCTTGCGTTTATTCAATGCAAAGAGAGAATTTTGAGAATGAAGGAATTTTAGCTCGAGTAGTATAGCAGAATTTGATTTTTTGCAATAAAAAATCTCATCTGAATAAAATGAGATTTTTTACGCTGTAAATGATACTATACTACCACCTCCTGCCTCTCCATGCCCTCAACTCAGAATGTTTTCTTAAATAGTACTACTCGTTCAGGAGAACCCATTGCCTTGCTCGGGTTATCAGAGAGCTTCACACATGAGACCCACCCACCCAGATCTGGACGCCAGACAGTATCAGGCTTCACTACGATAGACATAGAACCAAATGGTCAGAACCTTTCTCGTTCTCTCGGTATGGTTCCCTTAGTATTATTCGACAGTTCTGTTCACCAGCCATTGGTGAGAGTACCGATTGTACCATGGAATCTGTCTGTCACCCTCTGGATGACATCGTATGTAAGTCCATCACTTGGGAGTGCGATTTTTGTCTTGGGGTCGATATCCCACTTCCTCAGGAATTCCTGATACTCTGGAATCGCAATCATCGGATCCTTGGAATCAATACGACAACCAGTATGAGCTCGGGCAATATCCTCAGGAGCATGAGCGAAGTAAAACGATGAACCAAACGTATCAGGCAGGAGTATTCCGAGTTCAGGAAAGTGAGCCTGCCACTGCCTATCTATCTCATACATCTTCGAGATGATGCCCTCAGACGTATCCTCAAAAGCTGTCGGAATCATACGGAGCTCATGTGCATTGGTTCACTTCGGATTCGCATTGCCCATCTCCATAGATATCATCACATTGGACGTTCAGAGGTATTGACCAGGGAGGGATCATGCGAGAATAGCATTCACCTGCCTATGGATATCTGTACTTGCTGCTCTACGAGTGCCGAATTCTGAAAAAGTTATTCGAGAATCAGACCGAACATTTTCGATATTATCATAGAGTCTGCCATACATGCGAGTCATAACACCATTCCACTCGATGGGACTGAGCTCAGCTTTTTTTGCATAGTGGTAGAGGTAGAGACTATTGACGATCTTGAGTGCATATATCTCCCAGAGTGTAGATTCTGCCCATGTTCCCTCGAATTCGAGAGTATATCCACCGTTTCCATCTGATTCGAGACTGTATTCTGGGAGTTGGAATCCAGACAAAAATCCAAGAGTCTCTTCTCTGAGCATAGCTCGATTCCCTACGTGCATACCACGCATATATGAGAGTCATGCCTGACTCACTCACTTGATGGCACGAGTTGCATCGAGCTGCTCACGGATAGCTGATTCTGGAACGATATCTGCGATACGAACATCCTTGTTGCGGATAGTCATCTTCCACCTCACTCGCATGTCACGATATTCGGAATGCGCGAGTATAAAATCGAGCATCAGAAACTTGTAGACATCAGTATTGAGGAGGTTATCTACTTCTGCCTCGTCACGAGCAGCAGCAAAAGAATTCGAGAGTGTGTATGGGAGAGTATTTTTCATATGAATTTTATTAATGTAGTTATTACACTTATTTTAGCTAACAATTCTTACTCACATATTTGCGAGTTCACGGAGTTTATCTTCTCCACTTGGAAGACCTGGAGCATTCACAGCGGCAATTCCGGAACGGAGTACTTCTACTTCGAATCAGAGTTCTTTTGCGCTCTTTGC